>CALZDP010000005.1 GCA_945638575.1 uncultured Clostridia bacterium
AAGATTGCCTTTTGCAACCTGTAAATTTTTAATATGAAATTTAAGGTCCGACGTATGCCGACCTCAGTTAAGAATTAAGAACGTTAAATTAAGAATTAAATAAGGTATTGCAAGCAATTTTTTTGCGTATTCATTTATTAATAATCTTTTAATCCGATTAAATAATCGGTCGTTACTGAAAAGAATAACGCTATGTCGCAAAGGTCTTTTAAGGACGGTTCGATTTTCCCTGTTTCCCAATAAGAAACTTTACGCTGCGTTGTATTTATTTTTTTTGCCAATTCACCTTGGGATAGCCCCATATCGATTCTAAGTTGCTTAACTCTTTCAAAAAATACAATTTTCATAAATATATGATAGACAATTTTAGTCTAAGATGCTTGACATAGACAAAAATTGTCTGTATTATAATGTACATAGATAAAAAATATCTATGCAACAGCAAAGAGGAATTTTTATGAAAATTGCAAATGAACAAGTAGATAAAATTTATTTAATACACGAAAAGCAAATTAACAATTATTTTTTGTGGAAGTTTGTACTTGATATAGCAATGGCTTTATTATGTTTACTATTGGTTTGTTTACCAATGTTTAAATTTTGCGGCGGTATAAAAGAAATTTGTGAGCGGTATGGATATAAAATAACCAATAGCGAAGAAAAATATATAACACGACTTTTTAATGAACAAGAAAAAACTTATAAGAAACAGTCAAATGAAATGGAAGATGTCTTTGGCAATATTGAAAAGTTAACCGATCCCGACATTGTGTTTGATACATCTAATTACAGTTTTTGGACAAGTATAGAAGGGGTTGCGGGCGGAACATTATCTTCATCTGCAAAAAAAGATTTAGTATTCGCATACAGAAATTCAACTTTGCTATCCTATTTAAACCTTGTTTTTTATGATTACGAGAGGCTTGGCTTTAAATGGTTGAATGAAGTTTCCGTATTATTGAACTTATATGTAGGCATAACAATACTCTTTTTATTGATGCCGTTAATTTCGACGATTAAAGATATCGTTTCATATTTATCCAACAAGAACAATATGACGATTACATATTTAAACGGAGTAATATCTGCTCAATGTGAAAGCACAAATACTCTAATAAAAAATCAAATTCAAGTTGCCGGACTAATATTATTTTTAATGGTAACGGCTGTTGATCTTATCTTTTTCGGTTTCATTACGTCCGTTAAAATTTCTGTTGTATGGACTATAATTTTCGCATTTCTTGGTTTAGTTTTCTTTATGGTATTAAACCTAAAAGTAAACAAAATGAAGAAGTCTTTGGAATATGATATCGTCAAGGACGCAATTTTTTGCACTCACTGTGGCAAACATAAATAAAAAAATAAAGTACATTTTAGGATGCAAAAGCACACCATATTTCATTTACTGAAGTATGGTGTGCTATATTTTTTATGTGTTTTTTGCCCTTTAGGATACTGTTTTTGGTGAGTGGGATAGATAGGTTGTGCTATTGATTAACTTGTGTGAACGCTCGTAGCAAGTGAAAAAACGGCGATAACGGGCTTATAGGCGGACTTTTGCCAATCCCTCAGTCGCCATACGGCGACAGCGCCCTTTGCTACATCGGCGCCTAATAAGGTCTGCAAAAAATAAAAGGCTTGTCATGTAAGACAAGCCCTTTAAAGTTAATTTTTAGTTTTAGACTATTTTAGTTTCAAACTTTTAGCCTTCGACTTTGGATAAAAGTTTAAGGTCGATACCCTTTTCGCCGATCTTGATGATTTCTACGTTAACCTTATCGCCTACGGACAAAACGTCTTCAACAGAGTTAACCTTTCTTTCGGTACCGAGTTTTGAAATATGAATCATACCGTCATGGCCGGGGGTGAGTTCGCAGAAAGCGCCGACTTTGGGAAGAATACGCGCAACGGTGGTAGAGAACATATCGCCGACTTCTAAGTCTTTAGCAATGCTCATAATAATGTCTTTTGCACGTTGAGCCGGTTCTATGGTTTCGCCGTAAGAAGCGATAAATACGTTACCGTCGTCGGTAATGTCGATCTTAGCGCCTGTTTCGGCAATAATCTTGTTGATAGTCTTTCCGCCGCTGCCGATAACGTCTTTAATCTTTTCGGGATTGATGGTGAAAGTCAAAATCTTGGGTGCGTACTTGGAAAGATTTGCGCTGGGTGCAGGAATACATTCGAGCATCTTATTCAAAATGAAGTGTCTGCCTTCGTTAGCCTGCTTAATCGCCTGACGCAAAATTTGTTCGTCGATACCTTTAATCTTGATATCCATCTGAATTGCGGTAATGCCTTTAACGGTACCTGCAACCTTGAAGTCCATATCGCCAAGGAAGTCTTCCAAACCCTGAATATCGCTCATAACGGAAACCTTTCCGCTTTCAACGTCCTTAATTAAGCCCATAGCAATACCTGCAACGGGGCGTTTAATGGGAACGCCTGCGTCCATAAGCGCCATAGTCGAACCGCATACGGAAGCCTGAGAAGTGGAACCGTTAGAAGATAAAACTTCGGATACCACACGGATACTGTAAGGGAATTCTTCCATAGAAGGAATAACAGGTTCTAAGGATCTTTCGGCTAATGCGCCGTGGCCGATTTCACGTCTGCCGGGACCGCGCATGGGTTTGGCTTCGCCTGAAGCGTAACCGGGCATGTTGTAGTGGTGCATATAACGCTTTTCGACTTCATCGTCTAAGCCTTCCAATTTTTGGATATCGCCTATCGTACCTAAAGTACAGGTTGACATAACCTGAGTCATACCGCGTGTAAATACCGCAGAGCCGTGGACTCTGGGAAGAACGCCGTGTTCACACCAAATAGGTCTGATTTCGGTAAGTTTTCTGCCGTCGGGACGAACTTCTAAGTTGGTGATTTTTGCGCGGACCTTTTCCTTAGTTATATAATAAAGGGAATCCTTAATTTGACGAATTACGTCTGCTTCGCTTAAATTTAAACTGTCAAAGCCGTGATAATCTTCCGAAACAAAATGTTCGATACATTCCGCTTCCACTTGGTCTTGTCTGTTTTGACGTTCAAATCTGTCGAAAGTGTCAAGCGCCCAGTCAAGTTTTTCGGAAGCAAAAGCCCTTACCTGTTGGTCGAGTTCGTCATATACGTGGTAAAGTTCCATTTCTCTCTTGGGTTTACCGCACGCCTTAACGATTTCTTCAACGAAAGCGCATTGTTTTTTGATTTCTTCATGACCGAATAAAATAGCGCCGACCATTTCTTCGTCGTCGATTTCCTTTGCGCCCGCTTCAACCATCATAATGGCGTCCTTAGTGCCGGAAAGGTTAAGATGAAGAGTGGATTTTTCACGTTCTTCAAGCGTGGGGTTAATAACGTAATTGCCGTCAACCATGCCGACGACTACCGCACCCGTAGGACCTTGGAAAGGTATATCCGAAATGGAAAGAGCGATGGAACTTCCGAGCATTGCGAAAGGTTCCGGCGCGATGTCGGGATCAACGGAAAGCGCCGTTGCAACAACGGTTACGTCGTTAAATAATCCCTTGGGGAAAAGAGGTCTTATCGGACGGTCGATTAAACGTGAAGTTAAAATGGCTTTGTCGCTTGCCCTACCCTCACGGCGTTTGAAACTGCCGGGGATTTTGCCGATAGCGTACATCTTTTCTTCATAATCGACGGAGAGCGGGAAAAAGTCCATACCCTCACGAGGGGAATCGCTCATCGTGGCGTTTACCATAACAACCGTTTCACCGCATTTTACGATGCATGAGCCATTTGCCTGCTGTGCGTACTTGCCGACGTCTACGGTAACCTTTCTACCGCCGACTTCGGTCTCGAATGTTTTGTGATTTTCTAACATGTTTACTCCTTTTACTACTTGTAACTCTTATTATACAGAAACGGAAAACAACCTTGCTTTCCGCAATAATCAAAAGGGTTCGGCTAAACCTGCGTCCTGCCGAAATTTCAGACTTACCGACTGCCGCGCTTATAACTTATCGCTTGTAAATTATTGCTTACAACTTAACAATGAAAGGCTTTCTAATTAACAATGAAACGCTGTGCTGAGCGCAAGATAAACGAACTTTGCGGACTGAATAAATAAAAAGCGTCTTTTAGCGAGCGACTGCGCGGACAATACAGAAAAAACGGGGGCTTGTACCGTACACGCCCCCCTTTTTTGCCCAGAATTATTTTCTGAGGTTAAGTCTTTTAATAAGGTCTCTGTACTTCTCGATATCTTTGGATTTGAGATAGTCAAGTAAACCCTTCCTGCGACCAACCATCTTTAAAAGACCGCGTCTTGAGTGGTTGTCGTGTTTGTTCAACGATAAATGTTCGTTAAGGTGATTGATGCGAGCCGTTAAAAGAGCAACCTGAACTTCTACAGAACCGGTGTCGCCTTCATGAACAGCATATTCGTTGATAATGTTGGTTTTTAATTCTTTTTCCATTTTTTAAATCTCCTTGGAAAGTGTGTTATTCGCTTTAAACCGAGGCACCGACGCAGAGATAGCCGTATGCCTAAGCCTAAGTACCTTTAATATATTAACAAATTATTTCCCTTTTGTAAAACAAATTTACCCGATTATTCGCTAAATAAGGAAATTTTTTCTTCGATAAGTTTATCCACTTTCGAAATATAGGTCGCCGTGTCTTTAGGGGCGCCGAGGCGAGTGATTTTGCCTGTGTCGGTAACCCGTTTGGAAACCGCGTTTGCTCCGTTTGCGACGATATCGGCGGTTTCTTCCATAATATCGACGTTATAAACGCAAACTTTGTCGGGCTTAGAGTACCCTGTGTTTTCAAGGTTGCCTGCCATATATTTTTGGCGGTATAGATAGTAGGGCAAAAATCCTTCATCTTGCAACCTTTGATGGGAATATTCAACCATTTTCGAAACTTCGCCTTCGCTGAGTTTTGAAATGCTTTCTTTAAGTTTTGAACCGCTTTTTAAGCACAACGTGTGGACTGTAATGTTTTCGGGATTAAGCGATAGGGCGACGTTTAAAGAATTTTTAAAATCGTTTAAACTTTCGTCGGGCAATCCGGCGATTAAATCCATATTGACGTCGAACCCGTACGAGCGGACAAGCGCAAACTTATCCATTATGTCCTTTGCCGTGTGGCGTCTGCCGATAAGAAGCAAGGTTTCGTCTTTAAAAGTTTGCGGATTTACGCAAACCCTTGTTACGCCGAACTCCTTCATTATTTTTAACTTTTCTTCGGTGATGGCGTCGGGTCTGCCGGCTTCGACGGTGTATTCCACATTCATTTTGCCGACGCCTTGCATAAGTTTATAAAAAAGTTCGTCAGAAAGGGCTACCGGCGTACCGCCGCCGATATAGACGCTGCGAAGATTTTTTATCAGTTTTTTTGAAGCCTCGATTTCACGCAAAAGTCCGTCTATATACCCGTTAATCAACTTTTCTTTGGAAATTTCGTTGGATATAAAAGAGCAGTACGCACACCTTGTCGGGCAGAAAGGAACAGACACAAACAGGTCGCCGTCCCCTGACTTTTTACGGTAAATTCCCTGTTGGGTTTGAAGAATTTTTGCTATTAAATCCGTCTTGCTTTGGCTTACCAACATGGTGTTTAAAAAGAAATTTTCAAAATTATCCCCCTGTTGATAGGCAAGTTTTGTCGGTCTTATACCGGTTAGCGCACCCCAGGGCAGGCTTACGCCAGTAAAGTTTGATAATGCCTTATACAAAGACAGTTTTAAAAATCTTTTTTGCAAACGCTTTTTTTCGATAGGAAAAGTTGCGGTATAGGAATAATCGTAGTTATACGTTTTGTCGTCGATTATAACTTCCGCATAAAAAGTTTCGCCTACGATTTTGCCGTTTACTTGGATGTCGCAGTTTATTGAAATAAACTCGTTTAAAACTTCGTTTAAGTCGCTTGTAAAATTTTCAAAATTAGTTTTTAGCATTTAAAACAAACGGATTTGTTTCCGCCTCATGACGTAAATCGGTAAATCTGCCGTGGCCGGGGTAGACTTTATAGTTGACTGTTTCGTCAAAAAGTAGGGCTATAAGCCTGTTAACTGAGTTTTTCATATCATCTTCGCTTCCGCCGGGAAGGTCGCACCTGCCGACGCAGCCGCTAAATAAAGTGTCGCCCGTAAAAAGGCAATCTTCGATAAGAAAACTAACCGAGCCTTTTGTATGCCCCGAAGTTAAGATAACTTTAACCTTTATGCCGTCGAAATCGTAATCGCCTTCTTCAAAAGTTTTATAATCGAAAACGGGCGTATAGTCGGTACCTACGTAATATGCCAAAGTGCCTTCCTTGGTTTCCAAAAGTTTTGCGTCCGCAGTGTGAATATAGACGTCGACGCCGTTATCTATTGCGCTTTTTATGCCTGCGACGTGGTCGAAATGACAGTGTGTTAAAAGAACCGCAACAGGTGTCAAATTTTCACGCGTCAAAACCTCTTTGGCGAGAGAAAAGTCCCCGCCGAGGTCGATTATCAAGCATTTTTGCCCTTCGGCAACTACATACATATGAGAGTCGTAAGGGGTGTTTTGTATGGTAAAAACTTTCATTTTTTAACCTATGGTGCGGTATGCGTCTAAAACTTCGGGATTATCGGTAAGTTTTTTAATGAGCATATCCAAATCTTCTTTTTTGTTTAATTTTACGGTCATATCCGCTAAGCAGAAATGATTTTTGGCGTCTATCCTGCCGTTAAAGGAAAGCACGAAAAGCCCTAAGTATTGGCAACTTGATGATACTATCGCCATAAGGGGGGCTTTTTCGGTTGCGGTAACCTTAACGCTTACTACATAGCCATCGCTCGACTTACCCGTCCATTCGGCAGGTAAAATTCTTTCGGGATCTTCGTTTTGCATATTCGGACAGTCGGCACGGTGTACGGTTACCCCCCTGCCCCTTGATACAAAACCTATAATTTGGTCGCCCGGTACGGGATTACAGCAACCTGCAAACCTGATTAAAAGCCCGTCCACCCCCTTAATTGTAACGTCTCCGCTCATATGAGAACGCTTTTGCGAAAGCAGGTCTTTTTGCGGAATCCTGTCGGGAATAAGCGGAGTTGCCTTTTTTTCGATGTCTATAAACTTATATACCACTTGTTGCGGCGAAACCGCACCGCAACCTACGGCGGCGTACATTTCGTCAACGGTGTTAAAGTTTAACTTTTCGGAAACACGGTCGAACGCAACGTTTGTTAAAAGGGTGGAAAAGTTGTAACCTTTTAATTTTGCTTGGTTTTCAAGCATGGATTTGCCGATTTTTATATGCTCGTCAACCATAGTGCGTTTAAAAAACTGTTTTATTTTGGCACGCGTTGACGTTGAGTTTGCTATTTTAAGCCAATCCCACGACGGACCTTTTGAATTTTTATTCGTTATAATCTCTACAATATCGCCCGTTTGAAGGGTGGCGTTTAAAGGAACTATCTTGCCGTTTACCTTTGCGCCGACACATTTATTACCGACTTCGGTGTGGATACGATATGCGTAATCAATGGGCGTTGCGCCTTTGGATAGGCTTACGACTTCCCCTTTGGGGGTGAAAACCAAAACTTCCAAATCATAAATATCGCCCTTTAAAGACTCTACAAACTCGGTGGATTTTACGCCGGGTTGCCATTCCATTACTTCCCTTATCCACGAAAGTTTTTTGTCGAAACTGTCCTCGTCGGTTTTGTTTTCTTTATACTTCCAGTGGGCGGCGATACCGTATTCGGCGGTTTTGTGCATTTCGAAGGTGCGAATTTGAATTTCAAAAATCTGACCGAAATCGGTAACCACGGTGGTGTGTAAACTTTGGTATAGATTGGGCTTGGGGATAGCGATATAATCCTTGATTCGTCCGGGTACGGGTACCCACTTCTTGTGAATTTTACCTAAAATTTCATAACACTCGTCAATGGTTTCGACGATAACGCGGACGGCTGAAAGATCGTAAATTTGGTCTAAGGCTTTGCCCTGATTTTTCATCTTTTTATAGATGGAATAAAAGTGCTTTCTTCTGCCGATGACTTCGCCTTTTATGTCGGAAGAAGATAAAATTTCCTTAATCTCATTAACGGTGGTGTCTAAAAATTTTTGCTTTTCGTCAACACGGTTGTTGACGTTGTTTTCCAAATATTCGTAGGCTTCGGGATCCAAATACTTTAGGCACAAATCTTCAAGTTCACACTTGATGTTGGAAATACCGAGCCTTCCGGCAAGCGGTGCATAGATGTCTAAAGTTTCATGCGCCATGGCAAGTTGACGGGTTTTGGACAAAAAATTTAGCGAGCGCATATTATGCAAACGGTCTGCAAGTTTAATAATTATTATCCTTATATCGTTCGCCATGGAAACGAAAATCTTTTTGAAGTTTTCCGCTTGTTCTTCCTTTTTGGATTTAAACTCGATTTTTTCAAGTTTGGTAACACCTTGAACCAAAGTTAAAACTTCATCGCCGAATTCACGCAAAATATCACCTTCGGAAACCGAGGTGTCTTCAATGGTGTCGTGCAAAAAGGCGGCGCAAATGGTACTTGTATCCATACCGAGGTCCATTAAAATTTTAGAAACTGCGCAAGGGTGGATAAAATATTCTTCACCCGAGGCACGCTTTTGCCCTTCGTGCGCCTGTTTCGCAAAGTAAAATGCTTTGACGATTTTTTTGGAATCCTCATCCGAATACAGATTTTTAATTTGCTCTAAAAGTTCGTTTTCGTACATAACTAATCCTGAAGTTTTTGTACTTCCGTGTAAATTTTTGAAGCGGAAAGACTGCTTTTTACGTTACTGTTGTAACGGAATTCCCCTCTTATAAAGGTAAAAATACCGAGTTCGATAAAGACTTCTAACACGAAAACGGTTTGGAATTTGTCGTAACCGACGTCGCAGTTTCTGACAAAATCGATGGTATTGCCGAAAGGCGCGCGGTTATACTTACAAAGACGGCGGAAAACTTCGGCAAAAGTTTCCTTTGTAACGTCAAGTTCGGTGTAGTCAAACGCGCGTTTGGTTCGATTTATAAAAGTTTCGGTTATATTCGGGTTGTAATTGACGTTGCCCAACGGTCTATCCAAATAGACAATCTTTTTATAACCTGAAAAAGGAGAATTGTTTAAGGCAATTACTACGTTGTTTACTAAATTTTTGCCTGACGTAGAATATAAATACCTATTTAGCCCCGAAAGATTTGCGTAAGAGGCTAAATTATCGATATTATATGCAACATAAACTGTGCCGAAGTGGTCTTTTAAAGTTTCTTCGATGACGGTTTTGGTCAAATCGTCGGAAACGTACAAAAAATCGTCGTTGTCGTTTAATGCAGTAAGCAAACTTTCCCTAAAACCGCACAGTTTGGTGCCTACCGTCGAAGAAATGGTGTATTCTATATCTTTAACATACCCTTTTAAAGATTCTTCGTGATTAAAAACGGACACGTTAGGCTCGAATAACACGGTCTTTTCAAAGGGAAGATCCAACATTGACTTGGATTCCGCCCCGTTAAAATAAAGCATTTCGATATAGTCGGACTTTATATTAAGGTGCGGTGAACCTATTTTTATCGGGGAAGCCTTTAAATTTCTGGCGGTAACTGCAAAAACAGGTTTGCGGTTTGCCGTTCCGAAAGGTTCAAGGCGGTTGATTTCTTTTGCTAAGTCCAAAGTAAAGCGGGAAGTTATAAGTAAGTCGGCACACTTGACGGGCGTAAAACAGTCGTAAGAAAAGTTTTTGTCGATATAACTTTCCAAAGCCTTTTTGAAAGGCAGGAAGTTTTCTATATTAAGGGATATTCCTGCCGCCTGAGAATGTCCGCCGAAATCGGTTAAATACTCTTTGCAACTTGTGATTGCATCAAAAATATTTATGGATTCCACAGAACGGGCGGAACCGTGAAGTTTGCCGTTGTTGTTTACGAAAAGTATCACGGGACGAGAAAACTCTTCGACAAGTTTTGAGGCTATTATTCCGACCAATCCGGCGTTCCAACCGTCGTCCTCTAAAATGATGATTTTTTTATCGTATGCGGTGGAAACCAACTTTTCCCTTGCGCTTTTATAAAGGGCTTCGCTTTCCGCTTGACGGGCTTGGTTGTACTCGTTTAATTTTAGACAAAGTCGCTCTATAAGCCCGTTATCGTCGGAAATCATTAGTTTTAAAGCGGAAAAAGCATCTCCCATTCTGCCTGCCGCGTTTATGCGCGGGGCTATTACGTAGGCAAGCGAAGTCGAAGTTACTTCCCTAACGTTAGAGATAGCGATAAGTTCCTTTACGGCGGGACAACAGCGACCCGTTTTTATAAGTTTTACCCCTTCATAAACGATATCGCGGTTTTCCTTAATCAGCGGCATACTGTCGGCGATGGTGGCAATAGCGGCGTAATCGAGATACTTATAAGCCCTTTCGCCTATCAACGCACAAGCGATTTTAAATGCCACGCCTGCTCCGCAAAGACTGTCAAAACCGTATTCGGACGGGATTTTGCAATTCACCGTTAAGGTATCGGGCAAACGTTCGGGAAGTTCGTGGTGATCGGTAACGATTACGTCAACCGCCAAATCCTTTAAATATTCCACTTCTTCAAAATTACTTATACCGCAGTCTACCGTGATAATAAGAGATGGCAGGTGCTTTTCCATAATATCGTCGATATTGGCGACCGAAAGCCCGTATCCGCCCGCTCTTTCGGGTATAAAAGGTATTGCCGAAATGCCGTATTCACGCAACGCCAAAGTCATAATAGCGGTTGCGCAAATGCCGTCGGCGTCGTAATCGCCGTAGATTACTACTACTTCGTCATCTTCTTTGGCGATTTTTATTCTTTCGACCGCTTCACGCATGCCTTTAAGTTTAAAAGGGTTGCCGAAATGGTGTTTACCGGGGTTTAAGAAATATTCTATATCCTCATCTTTCGTGATACCGCGACTTACCAAAATTGCGGCAGTTTCTTGGCGGAGATGAAAATTCTCTGAAATTTCACGTATTAAGTTGTCATTTAGGTTGTTTATACGGAAATTCATTATACGCTCCGAATTTATATTTTAAGAAAAATACGGCGGACGAATAGATACCCGCCCGCCGAATTATTTTGTTTTAATTAGGAATCCTGCTTTGCAGCGCCGGTGTATCCTGTGTTTTTTTTGTTTTTAACGATTTTTTTGCCGAGTTTTCTGAACTGAATCCAGAGTGCGGGGGCAACTATCGTTGAAGATATAGCACCTGCAACCAAGCCGAAGATGATGGGAAGGATGAATTCCTGAATAGTGGTAACACTGAAGATTGCAAGGAATACAACCATTATCAATGTGGTTAACGTTGATAATATAGTTACAGCCAAAGTGCTGCAAACGGCTTTGTTTGCGATTTCTTTATCTGTCTTATCCGCAGACGTGGTAAGTTTGAGTTCCGCCCTTACCCTGTCGAAGATAACGATTGTTGCGTTGATAGAGTAACCGATAATGGTGATTACCGCGGCAATAAAGGTCGAGTTAATGGTTACGTTGAAGATAGACATCAAAGCAATCATTACAATTACGTCGTGAGCAAGCGCGCAAACAGCCGCCAAAGCACTGCTGAATGTAAACCTTATTACGATGTAGATAAGCATTACTACGATAGCAACTATAGTAGCGATTACCGCTGCGCGGACGAGCGAGTCGCTTGCCGTTTGACCGACTGCGTATGCACGAACGCTGTTGTCTTCCAAATTGATGGAAAGATTTTCGGTTGCTTCGGTGTAGATTCTGCCGCAAAGGTCTTGGTCGTTACCGCTTTCAAAAATCTCGGTAAGGAAAGCCACTTCATCGGTGATGGTTTTGCCGTTACGTTCGTAACTTAAACGGATTTCGTAAATGTAACCCTCGGTTGCGTCGGTTTCCTGAACGTCGCCGTTTACCCTGTAACCGTCGGCTTGGATAAAGTCAACGATTTTGGACTGGTTGTCCGCAGAAATCTGTTCGTCGGAAGTGATTTCTATCGTAGCGCCGCCGGTAAAGTCGATACCGAAATTAAGGAAAGTGTCGCCTGTACCGACACGTACGAAACCGAATACCAAACCTGCAACGACAACCGCTAAGAAAACGATTAAAATGTATCTAAACTTTTCAACTATTTTAGCGTATTTAGGAAGTCTTAACATAATTATTCAACCTCCTTTTTTAAGTTGAAGAATTTCTCTTTATTTTCGGCAAGCGGGAACAAAACTTTGAGATATGCGCGCGTTACCAAAATAGAGGTGAAAAGCGAAAGCACGATACCTACAAGCAACGTGATTGCAAAACCCTTAATGGTGCCGGGGCACAAAATCCAAAGTACGATAGCCGCCAAAATGGTGGTTACGTTAGAGTCGATAATGGTCCATAAAGCCGTCTTAAAGCCTGTGTCAAACGCAGTGTTCAACTTGCCTTCTTTATAAGCGGCTTTAATCCTTTCAAAGATAACGATGTTAGCGTCTACCGCCATACCGATTGAAAGAACGATACCCGCTAAGCCCGGTAAGGTCAACTGTACGTTAGGAATTATCGCAAGCAATATAATGTATAAGAGAGCATATAAAATCAAAGCAACGCTGGACGCGATACCCATTCCGCGATAGATAACTATCATCAAAATGAAGATAACAAGCATCGCTATACCTGCCGCCAAAACGCTGGTGTTAATAGCGGTTTCGCCAAGCCTTGCGGAGATGCTTCTCGATTCGGAGATTTCGTATTCGATAGGAAGCCTACCGCTTTTGATAACAGAAGCGATTGCTTCGCAGGAATCGTAGTCGTCGTAACCGGTGATTTCGGCAGAACTGTTTGTAATCTGCTCGTTTACCTTAGGGCTTGAAACCATGGTGTCGCCAAGGTAAATATACATCGTGTTGTCTTCCATATCTTTAATATGGCCGGTTGCGTAACTGAATCTTTCAACGCCTTGGTTTGTAAATTCCAAAACTACAACGTAGCCGTTGTTATTGTCGTAACTTACGTAAGCGTCTTTGATGTCGTCTTCGCCGTTCAAATATTCGTGCTTGGTGCTGTCTTGGAAGGATAGCGAACCGGTATTACCGATAATTTGCAAAATTTCATCTGCATTGTCGACTTCCGGAACTTCGATTCTGATGCGACCGCCGTCCTGTCTTGAAATGGTTGCTTCGGTGAAGCCTTTGTCGTCAAGACGGGTACGGAGAATTTCCATTGCGCTTTCAATCTTTTCGTTTGCGGTTGTTTCGTCGTCCGAATCAATCGTCGGCGTCAGTACTACGTAATAGCCGCCCGATAAATCGATGCCTTTTCCTATAAGGCTGATTATCGAATTGTACTGCTTTGTTTTGCCTACGGGGAAACTTGCTAAGCACGCAACCCCTATAAAAGCGAGCAACAAAACAGTCAGCACAAGTACGACTATTGATTTGTTCTTACTCATTATAGCCTCCTGATGTTTGGGTCAGTCTTTACTTAACCGCTTTTTGCGGTACGCATACAGAGATTTAATCGCCCTATACACGCTTTTATATTATATAATCAAAAGCAAGATAAGTCAATGAATTTTCGTTACTTTTCAACGAATTTTCCCTACTTTTTTCCATAAGAAACCCAAATAAACAATCTTTCTCGCTTTATAAGACCTTTATAACCGTACGGTAAGACTATAATGAGGTTGTAACGGGGCGGAAACGCAGATTTCAGTCGGATTTTAAGTTGGTTTTTATAACGCCCGAAATCAAGCCTATGATAATACCGAAAAGTATATCTAAAAAGAAACTCAAATCAAGAATAAGGTTTCCGCCGATTAAACCGAAAATTATATTGGTTATAAGCGAATAGCAAAAGCCCGTTAAAGAACCGAAAAGTATTCCCTTTTCCTTTACGCCCAAAAAGACGGCAACCAAAATGCAAATTGCTTTTATCACTTGGTTTATAGGTCTTATTACGCTTGCCCCTATCCCCGTCCATTTTACGATAAGCGCAAATAAAAGTTCCAACCCGAGCGTTAAGGCAATCCCGACTATTAACCCTGTTAAAAAGCCGATAAATTTTTTCATATAAAAAACCTCCGCATAAAACTACGGTTAATTTTATGCGGAGATTAGGTTTAAAATGTTTTTATCGAAAATATATTTGCCGAAAAACCCGATAATTGTCGCCGAATTTTTGTCATAGTTTGGTAAAAATCGGAAAAAATCACCCGTTTAAAGGCTTGCCAGATTTTACAAAAATGCGCTTTAATCGGCTTATTGGCGGATATTTTAGTTTTCTTCGGACGTTTGCGAAACGGTTTCGCCTACGTCTGTCGTTTCAGTTGTTTCGGTTTCAGTTTCAGGGGTGGTTTCCGCTTCTAAAGCGGCGGAATCGGAAGATTCCGTTAAGGAAGAATCTTTATAAACGTCGTCATCGGGAATGGGAACTTCTTCCGGAATAACCTCGTAAATAGCACGTTTTTCAACGGTAATAAAACTGTAATTATCGCTGTCGCCCGTCTTTAAAGTTACCGTTTGTTCGTTCATTGAAACGATTTCACCTACGATAAGCCCTATCGTGCGAACTTTTGCGCCGACAACTAAGTTTGTCATTTTTTCTTCGTAAGCCTTCTTTTCCTTTTTGCTTCTTAAAAAACTCGGAACAAGCATTACTAAAATCAGCACGCCGAATATTACCCAAATCAGCCAACCGCTGTTAGTTTTGTTGGAGGTTTGAGAGGTTTCTGCTTCTAAAAGCAAGTTTAATATGGTCATTTTGTTTCTCCTTTATTGTTTACGGTATTATGTTAACCGAATTTTAAGTTTTTGGCAAGCGATTTTTTGATTTCAACCGCACTTCACTTATTATTTTCATACTTTTTATAAAACTCTTTGACGAAATCTTTAAGGTAACCGCCTATTATCGAGTTACGAAGGTCGCGCATAAGTTTTAGTAAAAAAGTGGTATTGTGCAAACTTAAAAGCATTCCGCCGAGCATTTCGCCCGTGTTTACAAGGTGGCGAAGGTATGCTTTGGTGTAGTTTTTACAGCAATAACAATCACATTCGTCGTCTAAAGGCGTAAAATCTTCCTTGTAAACGCCGTTTCTTACCACGATTTTGCCGTGGGAAGTCATCGCAGTACCGTTTCTTGCTACCCTTGTCGCCAAAACGCAGTCGAACATATCCACTCCGCGCAAAACGCCTTCGATTAAACAGTCGGGACTGCCTACGCCCATTAAATAACGCGGTACGTTTACCGGATAGTACGGATACATGGCTTCAAGCATTTCATACATCAGCAGTTTAGGTTCGCCCACCGATAGACCGCCGATACCGATGCCGTATTTGGCGTAAGGAATTGTTTCCTTTAAACTTATAAGCCTTAAATCCTTATATAAGTTGCCCTGCACTATGGGGAAAAGGGCTTGATTTTCGTTTTTGTGGTAATTATAACAACGGTCAAGCCAATTTAAAGTACGTTGCATGGCCTGTTCCGCGCGCAAACGGTCTACGCCGTATTCGCTGCACTGGTCAAACTGCATTATTATGTCTGCGCCGAGATTGTTCTCGATTTCGATAGCGCGCTCGGGCGTAATGAAGTGTTTGCTTCCGTCGACGTTCGACTGAAAGGTTACGCCGTCGTCTTTTATATTATTGAGTTTTGCAAGAGAAAATACCTGAAATCCGCCGCTGTCCGTCAAAATAGGTCTGTCCCAATTCATAAACTTATGAAGTCCGCCTGCTTTTTTGACGATTTCATCGCCCGGACGCATATACAAATGATATGTGTTGGAAAGTATTATTTGCGCACCCGCCGTTTTTAAATCACGCGGAAGTATGCCCTTTACGGTGGCTTGAGTGCCGACCGGCATATATATAGGTGTTTCTATATCCCCGTGGGGCGTGTGAAGTATACCTGCCCTTGCGCCCGTGTCGGGGTCTTGTTTTATTAGTTCAAAATGAAATTTATCCATATAAGTATTACCTTTTTTTAGGTTATCAAAACAATGTTTTAGGTTATAATTTTACGCCGAAAAAACTTTCGGTTTCAGCCGACTTTTTCAGCCGAATTTTTCAGCCGAATTTTTACAGGAAAAGACAGGCGTCACCGAAGGAAAAGAAACGGTATTCTTCTTTTACCGCCAAATTGTAAAGTTCTAAAATCTTTTCACGTCCGACAAGCGCCGATACAAGCATAACAAGGGTGGATTCCGGCAAATGGAAGTTTGTTATAAGCCCGTTTATGCACTTGAATTTGTAAGGCGGATAGATAAAAATATCGGTGTTGCCGTGGGTTGCTTTAACAAAACCGTTTTCGTCCGCAACGCTTTCCAAAGTGCGCACAGAAGTAGTGCCTACCGCTATTATCCGCCGCCCTTCGCGCTTGGCTTTATTGATAATTTCCGCATTTTTATCGTCTATAGAATAGTATTCGGAGTGCATTTCGTGATTTTCGACGTTTTCCGACTTTACCGGTCTGAAGGTGCCTAAGCCGACGTTTAAAGATACTTCGGCAAACTGTACCCCCTTGTCTTTCAATTTTTGGATAAGTTCGGCGGTAAAGTGAAGCCCTGCGGTCGGGGCTGCTGCACTGCCTTCGTTTTTGCAATACACCGTTTGGTAACGGCTTTGGTCTTTTAACTTTTGCTTTATGTACGGGGGAAGGGGCATTTCGCCGACTCTGCTTAAAATGTCCTCGAAAACGCCGTCAAAGGAAAAGCGAATTACCCTTCCGCCTGCGTCCGTATGAGACAGCACCGTAAATGAAAGTTGGTCGGAAACTGTAAATTCCGCCCCGTCGTGCGCCTTTTTGCCCGGTTTGACCAAAACTTCCCAATCGGTATAGTTTAAGCGTTTAAGTAAAAGGATTTCCATTTTTCCGCCGAATTTGGTGGTGGAATAAATCCTTGCAGGATATACTTTTGTGTTGTTGATTACAAGCAAATCACCGCTGTTTAAAATGTCTAATATATCGTGAAAGCGCTTATGCTCTACCCTGTCGGCAGACATTTGATAGTAAAGAAGTCTTGAACTGTCTCTCGGTTCTACGGGGGTTTGGGCTATCAGCCTTTCAGGTAAATCGTAATAAAAATCACTTGTCTTCATCGTCGTCAAAAAATGTTATCTGAGGTTTTTTAGGTTGTTTTACGTTTATGTGTTTATATCCGGACGCGGTTAAAACCCTGCCGCGCGGAGTTCTTGCGACAAAACCCAACTGCAATAAATAAGGTTCGTAAACGTCTTCAATGGTGCCGGCGTCTTCGTTAATGGTCGCCGCAATGGTTTCCAACCCGACCGGTCCGCCGCCGAATTTTTCCGCCATGGAACGAAGTATCTTTATATCGATATAATCAAGCCCGAGTTCGTCGATTTCAAGCCGTTTAAGGGCTGTTACCGTGTCGGATAAAGTGATTTCGCTATGCCCCGACACCAAAGAAAAGTCCCTTATTCTTCTTAAAAGTCGATTGGCTATCCTCGGCGTACCGCGCGAACGCTTGCCGAGTTCTAACGAAGATTCGTAAGAGATTTCCGTTCCGAGTATTTTTGCCGAACGGCGGACGATTTCGGATAGTTCTTCCGCAGAATACATCTCTAACCGACAAATTACGCCGAATCTGTCCCTTAACGGCGAGGACAAAAGCCCTGCTTTGGTGGTTGCCCCGATTAAGGTGAAGGGTTTTAACGGAATTTGAATATTCCTTGCCGACGGTCCTTTGCCGATTATGAAGTCTAAGGAAAAATCTTCCATCGCAGGGTAAAGGATTTCTTCCACGTTGCGATTTAAACGGTGAATTTCATCGACGAAAAGTACGTCGCCTTCGTTAAGGTTTGTCAATATCGCCGCTAAGTCGCCCGATTTTTCTATCGCAGGTCCGCTTGTTATTTTTATGGACGTACCCATTTCATTGGCGATAATGTGGGCAAGCGTGGTCTTACCAAGCCCCGGAGGACCATATAAAAGCACGTGATCCAAAGATTCGCCACGCATTTTTGCCGCCTGCATAAATACGCAAAGATTTTCTTTGACCTTGTCCTGTCCTACGTAGCCGTCCATGGTTTTGGGGCGGAGAACGTTTTCGACTTCGTCAAAAGAATTCTTTTCCGGCTCTAAAATACGCTCGTCGTCGTTAAAGTCCATTGCGGACGTTATAAGTTCGTCATCTATCATTACAAAAGTTCCTATGAATTATTTTGTTTAAACGTGCGCAAGTTACAATCTTTTACCGAACGGTAAAATAGTCATTAGCGCAAAAACGCCGTTAAGGACGCCTAAAAAGTTGCTTGCAACTTAATGCTTAAAAGTTATTTTGCAAAATAACGAAGCGCGCCCGTTATAATTTCGTTTAAGTCGGTCTTGCCGTCGGAAAGAGAACGGCTTACCGCTTCGGTGCTTTCGGTACGGTTATAGCCGAGGCTCATTAAAGCCAATACGGCGTTTTCCCCTTCGCTTGTCATATTCGTAACGGGCACTTCCGTCTTAGAAACAGGCATTTTTTGCATGGATTCACGAAGTTCCACGATTATGCGCTCCGCCGTCTTTTTCCCTAAACCTTTGATTTTTGAAAGGGATTTTACGTCGCTTGCGGCAATATACATCGCAAGTTGGTTTAGTTGGGTGCCCGACAAAATAGTTATGCCCATTTTAGGCCCGACGCCCGAAACGGTTAAAAGTTTTAAAAACATACTTTTTTCCGCTAAGTTGTCAAAACCGTATAAAAAGACGCCGTCCTCTTTTACGGCAAGGTAGGTATAAGCCTCCCCTCCGCCGTCTTTTACAAGACGGTTAAACAAAGATATGGAGCAGGTTATTTCGTAACCGATGCCGTTGTTTTCCAAAATTACGGAATTGTCCTCGTAATTAAGCAGTTTGCCTTTTATGTATCCGATCATACCCGTTTCCTTTTAAGCGATAGGTTATTTTATGCCGAAAGTAGATGAAAATCTGTTTGTGTTAAGGTGGGTTAATGCAACCGCCAAAGCGTCGGCGGCGTCGTCCGGCCCGGGAATTTTTGCCAGCCCCAATAAACTTGCCGTCATGGTCTGTATTTGACGTTTTTCCGCCCTGCCGTAACCGGTTAACGCCTGTTTTATCTGCAAAGGGGTGTATTCAAAAAGTTTGTTGCATTTTTTGTAGCAGGTTGCCACTATTACCCCCCTTGCGTGGGCTACGTTAATACCGGTTGTGATGTTGGTGTTGAAAAAAAGTTCTTCCAACGCAATCTCATCGGGAGAAAACTTGTCGATTAAAGCGTTTATGCCCCTTTCGATAAGCACAAGCCTTTCGGGAAAAGTTAATTCCTTAGGGGTTTTTATTACGCCGTAATCTATCGGCGTTTTTTTGCCTTTTTGATCCCGTATCACACCGTAACCTATGGTGGCAAAACCGGGGTCTATGCCTAAAACCGTCATAACTCACCTTTTGTTTATTTATATATTTTACTATATAAATTGTAAGTTGTCAACGATATGGACGCAAAGTTACCGCCTAATCGTTTTATGCTAAGCCTATATTAAAAAACACAAAAAATAGGGCTATAAGCCGATTATCGGGCATTTTTTTGGTTTTTTCAAGAATAAAAAGCGGTAAAAAAGACGACAGGCTCAACTTTCGTTGAACCTGCCGAAATTAAGGAGAAAGTTTTTGGGGAAAAACTTTTGGGTGAGCAAATTAAGTTACGGATTAACCGTAAAACTTTGCCGAATTGCGGTGCGGAAGTAACAGTTACCACCCAACTTTCATTCAGCGCTGACATTATAACATCAAATTTATGTTAAGTCAAGTGTTTGAAATATATTTTTAAAAAATATCGAATTTTGAAATTCTTTAACAAAATACGGCAGAAGGGAGGAAGCCGATTACGGCTTCCTCCCCTATTAACCTCTGCCAAAGGGCAGAGGCATTTCTTTAGTAAAGATAAATTTAAACTTGCCTATACCTTTTGACAGATTTTATAAAACGGTAAATTGCTTCTTTCTTCCTACCTAAAACCTTTTTTATAACGGTTTATGCTTTATAAGCATTTTCCGATAAAAAACTTATGTCGGTAAAAAGTATTGCTCGGATAAAATCGCTAAAACTTCGCTTGCGGTTCCATCTTTACCGTTGTAATAGTATTGTGTTTAAAAAATATCTTTATATACCCGATTGTAACAGGAAAATTTTAACATTTTTTTAACGACTTAAAGTTAAATTTTTCTTTTTAACTTACGATAAAAAAACGGATATTAAAATCACCGTTAAATAACTTTAATACCCGTTTGTCGATATTCAAAAAATAAGATAAAACTTTTTTTAAATCCAAACCCGAAAGATTATTCTTCCTCTTCCTCTTCGGGAAGGTCAACGTTGTGGTAAACTTCCTGAACGTCGTCCAAATCTTCCAAAGCGTCGATCATCTTCATAAAGGTTGCTTGTTGGGATTCGTTAAGTTCAATTTTGTCGTTTGGAACCATCATAACGTCGGCTTCCAAAAATTGAAGGTTTTTGGATTCGAGATACTTACGGACCTGGGAAAAGTCGGAAGGCGTGGTTCTGATTTCAAAAGCGTCATCTTGCGCGATGCAGTCTTCGGCGCCTGCTTCCAAAGCGTATTCCATAACCGTGTCTTCGTCTAAATCGGGAGTTCTTTCGATAACGATTACCCCTTGATTTGTGAACATAAAGCCTACGCTGCCGCTTGTGCCGAGGCTTCCGCCGTATTTGTCGAAAATATGCCTTACTTCGCCGACCGTTCTGTTTTTGTTGTCGGTTAAAGTGTTAACGATAACTGCGCTTCCGCCTACGCCGTAACCTTCGTAAACCAAAGTTTCGAAGTTGACGTTGCCGAGTTCGCCCGTAGCCTTTGCAATACTTCTTTTGATATTGTCGTTAGGCATATTTGCCGCTTTCGCTTTTGCGATTACGTCGGCAAGTTTACTGTTTAAGTTAGGATCTGCCCCCTGTTTTGCCGCAACGGCGATTTCCCTGCCTATTTTGGTAAAAATTCTGCCGCGCGCGGCGTCCGCTTTACCCTTTTTTGCCTGTATATTGTGCCATTTGCTATGTCCTGACATAATTATTCTCCTTTTTGATTAAACGTAAGTTGATATAGTAATATCGATGCGGAAACGCCTGCGTTTAGGCTTTCCATTTTATCGCTCATAGGAATTTTTACGGTTTTGTGCGGTGCAAGTTTAACCGCGTCGCTTAACCCGTTGCCTTCGTTACCGATTGCCAAACAGAATTTTTTTGGCGGTGTAAAGGTGAAAACGTCCTCGCCTTGCATATCGCCGAGAAGAAGGGGCGTGTCGCTTAAAACAGCCAAAACTTCTTCGATACTGCCGGACCTTACCGAAACGTTAAAAATACCGCTCATACTCGCCCTTACCGCTTTCGGGGAATACGGGTCCGCACAGGAAACGGTGTAGACTTCGGATATACCTAATGCTACGGCGGTACGTATTATCGTGCCGATATTGCCCGGATCTTGCACGTTATCAAGTAAAATACTGTTAAAAAGCGGGGCTATAAGCCTGTTATCGGGCTTTTTTGCCACTGCGACTATGCCTTGCGGAGTAACCGAATCGCTTATCGATTTAACAACGTCTTGCGTAGCGGCGATAACCTGAAAACCGCTGTTTTTGTATTGTTCAACCAAATCCGAAGTTCCGACGATTGTTAAAATATCAACGCCGAAACCTATGGCTTCCTTAACAGATTTTTCACCTTCGATAAGATATAAGCCATATAAATCACGATACTTTTTTTCCTTTAAAGAGGCGATTTTTTTAATTTCCGGATTCTTCCGTGATGATATTTCCATAAATCAAAGGGACCGCTTAAGATAAAGCGGTCCTTAAAAAACGAATTATGCTAATTTTGCCTTTACTTGGTCGCAAAGCGCGGTAAAGCCTTGTGCATCGTTTATAGCCATATCGGAAAGAACCTTTCTGTTAAGATTAAGACCTAAAAGGTTTAAACCATGCATAAAGGTGCTGTAATTTAAACCGTTTTGACGGCATCCTGCGTTGATACGCGCGATCCAAAGTTTACGGAAATCACGTTTACGAGTTCTTCTTGAAACGTAGGAATATGTTAAAGACTTCATTACCGCCTGACGGGCAACACGGTAAAGTTTACTTTTCGCACCAAAATAACCTTTGGCAAGTTTTAATATCTTTCTGCGTTTTTTAACGCCGTTAACTGCTCTTTTAATACGCATATTTTATACCCCCTTAGCCCTTATAAGGAATCATGTTCCTGATTGTCTTTTCTTGAGCCTTCGATACATAAGTACCGCTTCTTAATCTTCTCTTTCTTTTTGTGTCCTTTTTAGCAAGGATGTGACCCTTTCCAACACGACTTCTTTTTACCTTACCGGTAGCAGTCAGGTTGAAACGCTTTTTTGAACCGCTGTGGGATTTCATTTTCGGCATAACTAAAGCCCTCCGTTATATGTTAATATTTTTTTGCGAATTGATTTTTGCCCGAAACCGCGGGCAAAATACGGTGAATTTTGCCAAAAGTTACTCTTTTATCGGCGCCAAAATCATTAAGATGTTTTTACCTTCCAAAAGAGGCTTTTTTTCCATAACGGCAACGTCTTTTAATATTTCGTAAAAACGTGCCATTACTTCCATACCTAAATTGGAATGTGCGTTTTGTCTGCCGCGCATTTTGATGGAAACTTTTACCTTATTGCCTTGCGAAAGAAACTTTGAAGCCTGTTTTGCTTTTACGTTTAAATCGCCTACGTCGATAGTCATCGAAAGCCAAATTTCTTTAAGTTCGATAACCTTTTGGTTCTTTTTTGCTTCCTTCTGCTTTTTTAAGAGTTCAAAACGGTATTTACCGTAGTCCATAATCTTGCACACGGGCGGATTGGCGTTAGGAGAAATTTCGACTAAGTCCAAATTTGCCTCTTCCGCTAAACCGAGCGCGGTGTCGGAACTCATAATCCCGAGTTGCGTGCCGTCTGCACCGATAACCCTTACTTCGGCATGCCTTATCATCTCATTGACGTTTTGGCTATTGTTGTTGTTAGAAACTTTAATGGTAAGCCCCTCCCGGCAAAATAAAATCGGGCCTTCCGCATAAGAAAACCCGATATAATTACATAATTATAGCCTTAATTTAGCCGACAAGCCGTTTGACGAATTATGTACCGCTTTAAATATCTGGCGGTGAGAAGGGTTAACTTCTGCTTCAAGCGTAAACATAATAACATCTGTAATTTTGTTTGTCAAGCAAAATCGCCATAAAAAATCAAATTTAATTTATTTTGCAATATCTTGTTTGATTAGTCTTTATAAACTACCTTGTCTCTGTCTTCGACGTAAACCTTTTCGATAAAGTCCTTGGTTGACATTGAACCGAGTTCGCCTTCCCTGCGGCTTCTTACCGATACGACGGTACCGTCTGCAACTTCCTTATCGCCGATAATAACCATGTAAGGCACTTTGTCAAGTTGAGCGTCTCTGATCTTTCTGCCGATCTTTTCCGAACGGGTATCTATCTCTATACGAAGTCCTTTTTCACGCATCGAGGCGGCTATGGAATTTGCATACTCAAGCGACCTGTCGGTTACGGGCAAAATTTTGACCTGTACGGGGGAAAGCCATGTGGGGAATGCGCCTGCGTACTTTTCGATAAGCATTGCAAATACCCTTTCATAGCAACCGATTGAACTTCTGTGGATAACAAACGGCGTTTGCTTGTTGCCGTCTTGATCGATATAACTCATTTCAAAACTCGTGCCGGCGGCAAAGTCAAGTTGAATGGTAATAAGGGTATCTTCTTTGCCGTAAACGTTCTTTGCCTGGAAGTCGAGTTTAGGTCCGTAGAATGCCGCTTCGTCTTCCGCTTCAACGTAATCGAGCCCTAAGTGGTCAAGAATTTTCTTCATTAACGCTTCGGTTTCGTTCCACGCCTTGTCGTTATCGATATATTTATCGTTATCCTTTCCGCGCTTAGAGAAACGGAAGGTTATATCGTCTTCCATACCGAGGCATTTTAAGAAGTAAAGACTTAAATCGAGACAGTTTTTAAATTCGCTTTCGATTTGGTCGGGCGCACAAATGATATGACCGTCGGATAAAGTGAACTGACGGACGCGGATAAGCCCGTGCATTTCGCCCGAGGCTTCGTTTCTTAATTCGGTTGCCGTTTCGCTGTACCTTGCGGGAAGGTCGCGGTAGGATTTTAAGCCGTTTTTAAAGACTTGATACTGGAAAGGACAGGTCATGGGGCGAAGGGCTAAAACTTCCCCTTCCGCATCGGGATCGCCGATTACGAACATTTTATCCCTGTAATGATCCCAATGTCCGGAAATCTTATACAGGTCGCTTTTCGCCATAATCGGAGTACGCGTGGGTATAAAACCGCGGCGTTCTTCTTCGTCTTCGACAAACCTTATCATGGTTTGCATTACCTTTACGCCCTTAGGCATAATGATGGGAAGCCCTTGACCAACTACGTCGGAAGTCATGAAAAATCCTAAATCTCTGCCCAGTTTGTTATGGTCTTTTGCTTTGATTTCTTCCTGTAATTTAACGTATTCGTCAAGTTCGCTGCGTTTTTCAAACGCGGTGGCGTAAATACGGGTAAGCATTTTGTTCTTTTCGTTTCCGCGCCAATAAGCACCCGTTACGGACATAAGTTTGAAGGCTTTTATTTTGCCTGTGGAAGAAAGATGAGGACCTTTGCACAAATCCGTGAACGCACCCTGTTTATAGAAGGATATATGCGCGTCTTCCGGTAAATCTTCGATAAGTTGCACTTTGTAGGATTCGCCGTAGCCCTTCATAAGGTTAACGGCTTCCTTTCTCGGAAGTTCAAAACGGGAAATAGGTAAGTCCGCCTTTATAATAGCGTGCATTTCCTCTTCGATTTTTGCCAAGTCGTCCTGCGTAATGGGGGTTTTAAAGTCAAAATCGTAATAAAAACCGTTTTCGATGGTAGGGCCTATGGCAAGTTGCGCGGTGGGATATATGGTTTTTACCGCTTGCGCCAACACGTGCGAACATGTATGACGGTATACATTTAAACCTTCTTTATCCTTTAAGGTGTAAAAATTAACCTGCGCGTCTTTATCCAAAACCGTGGATAAATCGTAAAGTTCGCCGTCCACGCTTGCCGTAACGGCTTCCCTTGCCAAACCCTGAGAAATAGATTTTGCTATTTCGTACAGGCTTATAGGCTGTTCAAATTCAACTGCGTTTCCGTTTTTTAACGTGATTTTCATAAAACTGCTCCTTAAACCGAACGGTTGGTTCGGTTTTATCGATTTTTGCCATATTTCGTTTATTTATTAGTCGCTTCCATTCTCGGTAAATTAAGACAGGTAAGAAAAACGCCCTTATGCGTACGCATAAGGACGATAATAAGTCGTGGTTCCACCTTACTTTACAGGACTTGCCTGCCTTGTTTTCGGCTTTTGGTTGCCTACCCCCGATCAAAAGTGGTTTCGCTTGTCGGTATCCCTTATGGCGCTTACAGCCGATGACGCCACTCTCTTTAAGTCTTCCCGAGGCTACTTGTCTTTCGATAAACGAGATTTTGTTGTTATCTATATTTTAAACGCTATTATAAATTTTTGTCAACTTTTTTTAAGTGATTTTTTCCTTTTTAAAAAATATTTTATCGCCGTAAAAACTTATCAGGTACTTTTCGTCCGCTTCGGTAAGGCGCGTGGAAAGTTCCACTTCGGAAAAACCGCACAGCACGATCTCCCTTGCGACGCTGCCTTCTTCTATTTTGTTTATAAGCAAACTTTTTATCATTCTGTTGTAATGGCTGTCGTATACTTTGTCGCCGTAGACGATTGCCCGCTTTCCCTTCTTTTCGCAAACGATGTATGAAATAAATTCGTTAAGTTTATCCCTTGTGAAATAGGTCGGAATATAAGTTACGATTTCCGCCCACTTTTCTTTAAGCGGTTTTAAACGAAAATTAAAATAGCCGTCTATGGAAAAATCCTTTAAAGATATATTGCCGTTTAAAACATAACGTTTATCTTCTTCCAAATCGGCGGCGATAAGGGCGGCGATAAGCATTTCGTAATCGGTTTTGTCTAAACCGCCGGTACGAATATATCGGATAAAATATTCGTACTTGTAGTTTACCGCTATTACGTCCGCTACTTTGTCGAGCAAAACCTGTTCGGTCATTTGCGAGTATTCTTCCGGAAAAGTTACCGTTAAAACAACCCTGTCGTCGGTATTATCGACGGTCGTTACGCACTTTAAACGCCGTAATGTTTCAAAAGTGCTGTTTACTATATATTTTATATTTTGTTTGCGTGTATCCGAGTCCGATATAAGAAAATTCATTTCATTCATATTTTACGTAAACCGCCGTTTTTCATTTATGGAAATTTTATCAAGCAATTTTGCTCCGCCTTTAAAGCGGGAACGGAAAAATCTGTATGCCCACTTGTAGGATTCGGAAAACAAAACTATTCCCATACATACCGCCGTTATTTTTAAAATCATTTTGCCGTTTAACCTTACCGTTCCGAAAAAATCGGGGAAAAAGGTTATTATCAAAATGTGCAATAAATAGGTCAAACATATCATAGCAAGCAAAAGTTTGTTGTTAAGTATCCCCTTAAAGGCGCTTTCCGAAGTTACTTCACGGCAATTTATTGCATTGAATACCTGAAAAAACACAAACATTGTGATTACCACCGTGTTTTGTTCAAAGTCCGCCGCGCCCAAAAAGTTGAAAAACCGCTGAAAGGTTATGACTAAACACATTATAAGGGAGTGCAGTCCTATCCTTAGCAGTATTTTTTTACTCAAAATATCGTCGCTGCGTTTTACGGGTTTACGGGAAAGGTACTTAACCTGACGCATTTCAAGCCCCAAAGAAAGGGCGAGCGGTCCGTCCATTATTATGTTGAGCCAAAGCAGACAAGTGCTTGAAAAGGGACTTTCCAAGCCCATAATCAAACTTGCGATTATTATTGTCATAGAGGCAAGGTTGACGGTTAACTGAAAGGTTATAAAACGCTGAAAGTTGGAATAAACGTTCCTGCCGAAAGAAATGGCTTTTAAAATGGTTGAAAAGGAATTGTCCAACAAAACCACGTCGCTCGCCTGTTTTGTGATTTCGGAGCCGTCCCCCATGGCGATTCCGATATCCGCATGCTTTATCGCCGGCGCGTCGTTTACGCCGTCGCCCGTAACAGCAACGACTTCCCCGATAGATTGCAGGGCGGAAACCACCCTTAATTTGGTTTTGGGGGTGCTTCTTGCGATAACGGTAATGTAAGGAATACGCTCTTTTAATTCATCTAAACTTAAACTTTCGATATAGTCGGCGGTTACCACTTCTCCGTCGTCTAAGCCTGCTTCGCAAGCGATTCTTCTTGCGGTTTCCTTATTGTCGCCGGTAAGCATTTTTACGCTTATGCCCGCCTTTTTACAACTTAAAATCGACTCTTTTACGTCGTCGCGCAAGCCGTCCGCTATAACGGCGTATCCGTCGAAAGAATAAGCGCCTTCACTGCTCGACGCAAAGGCGATTACCCTGCCGCCCTTTTTTTGTTCCGAAGAAATTTCTTCCAAAACGGAATTCCTTTCACGCTCGGATATTAAGCATTTTTTAAGCACGACTTCCGGCGCGCCTTTAAGATAAACCGTTCTTTTCCCTTCGCTTAAAAAGGAAGTTTCCATATACTTTAACTGCGAAGAAAAGGGCGTTAACAGGCTTATAGCCCCGCTTTTGCGTATTTTTGCGTAGTCGTAACCGCTAAGTTTTACTGCGGTTAGCATAGAACATTCCGTCGGCGAACCGACGAATTCTTCACGGCCGTTGTTTGTAACCAAATCCGCCGTGGAGTTTACGCAAACGTTGGTTATGATTTTTAAATCGGAAATTTTATCCTGCAAGTAACGTTTGTTGTTGGTTACCACCTTTTGCAAAGTCATTTTGTTTTTG
Source organism: uncultured Clostridia bacterium (assembly GCA_945638575.1). Taxonomy (GTDB): domain Bacteria; phylum Bacillota; class Clostridia; order Christensenellales; family Borkfalkiaceae; genus UBA4636. The sequence goes on from CALZDP010000005.1 coordinate 27,830, forward strand.
GTTAGCGTACCCGTTTTATCCGAACATATAACGCTTACGCAACCTACCGTTTCGGTTGCCACTAATTTTCGGATGAGCGCATTCGATTTTGCCAGCCTTAAAACGTTTAAAGTTAAGGATATGGCAACCGTGGTAGGCAAGCCTTCCGGTACGGCGGCAACGATTAAAACTATTGACTGAATAAATATATCCTGCACGCTGTCAAAGGTTATACTATTGGTAATTATCAACCTTATTAAGGATAAAGCGAATACGAAAAGGGAGGATATTACGCCGAAAATCGATACCATTTTGCCAAGCCTTGACAACTTTTCGTTTAAAGGTGCGGAAATAGACTTTTCTTCGGTAACGTCGCCGGCTATTTTACCGATTTCCCCTTTATCGCCGACTGCGGTTACAACGTAAGTGCAATTGCCTTTTTCGGAAAATGTACCGCCGAAAACAAAGTTTACCCTTTCGGCAAGCGGTGTATCTTGGGGCAACACTGCGTTACCGTCCTTTTTTACGCTAAGGCTTTCCCCCGTTAAAGTGGATTCGTCAACCGAAAAGTTGTCGCAAGCGATTATTCTGCCGTCTGCGGGAATTTTATTTCCGGCTTCCAAAAATACGATATCGCCGACCGCCAAATCTTCCTTTTTGACGATTACGATTTTGCCGTCGCGCAAAATTTTAACCGCGCCCGAATCCCCTAATTTTTGAAGGGCTTTAAAAGCCTTTTCGCTTTTGCCTTCCATAACGACGGTTAAAGTTACGGATATAAATATGGCGATAAAAATGCCTAAACATTCGTAAAATTCACCGCTTCCGCCTTTTAAAACTTTGCCGATATTTACGCCCAAAGTTATTATAAAAGCCACCGTCAAAATTAACATCATAGGCTCTAAAAGTGCCTCTATAAGCCGTTTAACAAGGCTTTTGTGTCGTTTTTCGGTTAAGACGTTTTTACCGTAAACCTTTCTTGACAAGGCTAAACTTTCCTTATTTAAACCAAATTTTCGGTCGGTGTTAAGTTCTTTTAAAACTTTACTTACAGGGCAATCGTAATAGTTCATAATATCCCCTTTTTTGTTTATACACCTATATATATTTTAAAAAACGATTAAAAATAACCCGACTTTGGGGCTGTTGCCTAAAGTCGGGTTATTATTTTAAATTTCGTCAAATTATTTTATTAAATTAGTTTTCGGAATCGCTATCTTTGTTTAAGTCTTCGGCTTTTTTGAAAACTTCTTTTGCGTAAGACAGGTCGAATTTATCCTGTTCGTCGAAAGCGCAAAGGGGGGAATTCTTTTCGTTCTTTTCTTCAAGTTCCGCTTTTGTAACGGTAAGATTTTGGCCGGAAGTGAAACTTGGACGGACAACGTAACTTACAAATTCAAATTCCATAACCTTATCGTCTTCATTTATAAAGACGATTTCGTTTACGCGCATTTCGTCAACGAAAGTAATTTTGAAAGTTTTGCTGGTGCCGGACGCCGTAATTTTAAACCAACCGTCGCTTGCGGAAAGGAAAGTACGTTTAATCGTTTGCTTTTTAAGGTTTGTAGACGAGCCGAAAACATAGCCCAAAGTGGTTTCTTCAATAGGTAAGGAGGATATATTGATCCAAAATTCCTTCATATTGTTTTCCTTTAAAGAAACTTCGAGATACTGCGTCATAACGTCGTCTTGGTCGTTGGAGTCAACTAATTTATTGACCTGCCAATAGGAATATCCGTTATCGTTACAACCGATTACGGCTACCATTGTGAACATACATAATATTGCGAGAAGTGATGAAAATAATCTTTTCATTAACCGTTACCCCCTTTGTTATTGATTTTTGCTAATTTTTCGATTTCCTGCAAGAAGGTGGAAATGTCTTTAAATGAACGGTATACCGAGGCAAAGCGGACGTAAGCGACTTCATCTAACTTCATAAGACCTTCCATAACCATTTCCCCTATCTTTTTAGAAGAAATTTCCTGTTCCATGGAATTGTATACCTGTTTTTTTACGTCGTCGACCAACTGGTCGATTTTATACATCGGAACAGGGCGCTTTTCACACGCCTTTATTATGCCGCTTTTGATTTTATTTATATCGAAAGCCTGCCTTGTGCCGTTGGTTTTTATTACCAAAACGGGTGTGGTTTCGATAGTTTCATAAGTGGTAAAACGCTTACCGCAGTTAATACATTCTCTTCTTCTTCTGATGCTGTCGCCTTCGTCGGAAGTACGGGAATCTATAACCCTGCTTTCCTTACAACCGCAGTATATGCACTTCATAGTTTACCTTCCTTGGTATATTTTAACACATTGCCCTTTTTTTAGCAATCGATTTTATCTAAAAACTGCAGATATGGGACAAAACGCCCTTTTTTTTGCTTTTTTAAAATAATATTTTTATTTGACCGCATAATAAAATTATGCTTATCTTTATACAGATTGTATTTTTGGTATATATTCTTGCCATAAACGCTTACGGATTCATCCTTGTTTACCTAAGAAAAAACGAGGAGGAAAACAGCGAGTGCAAGCCAAATAACAGCAAACTTATCATTGCCGCGTTACTTGGCGGTGCGCTTGGTTGCTTTATCGCGATGTTTATCTATAAATACCGCTTGGACAGCCTTATACTTATGGTATTTTTACCCGTAATTGCCGTAGTAAACGCATTTATCGTTTGGCAACTTTACCGTAATAACTTCGGGTTTATCGATAACTACGTCGGGAATTTAAACGGCTTAACTTATTATGTTGTTCTTTTTAAGAAGCATTTCTATCCGTTTAAATATAGCGTCCGGCTTTTTATGGAAAAGTATAACGTATTTATACCCTAAATAGGCTATGCGGATTTTTTCGCCGTCGCCGTCGTACAAGGAATTTTTGAAATTATTATATAAATCGACGATATCAGCCTTTTGGTTGGGCTCGATTTTGTACTGTAAAAGGGTGAAATAGGAATCGTCCAAAAGTTTGATTATGGATTTTAAATCTTCTTCGTTTACGGTTTTGACGCCGATAGGTTTTGCTATCGTGTTTACGGGGACGTAATCGTCCTCTGCCATAGCCTCGACGGCGCGTAAAACTTCGTTACGGAAAGGTAAAAGCACCTTCATGGCAAAATTACGATAACTTTCGTTATAATTTTTTACGAAAAAATACTGTTCCAAAAGTTTGATAAAATCAATCTCTTTGGCGTTTATCTGGAATAAGACGGAAAATATCAGCGCAATTTGCTCTTTGGCGTCGTGCGGAAGAAGAAACTTACCGTTGCCGTAGCCTTCGCCTTTTACAAAGGCGTGTGAAAAAGAGGCTTCGTAATCGAAATCTTCGGTACAATACTCAAACAAAGTGTAAAATAGTTTTGAAGTCGATACCGAACGCATAAGGTCGGTCAGTTTTTTATCCGATAAGACGTAACTTGAAGAAATAAGATCGTCTATATACTTTTTAAAATTATCGATTGACTTCTGTTTTGTCTGCATTTTACACCCCGTAAAGACTTTTGCGCACTACCTATTGTGCTTACATTAGTATTGTAACACAATTTTTTGTTGTTTACAAATTATTTTACAATTCTGTTGATTTTTTTATCTAATTTATGTATAATAAGTTTGTATAATCAATTTTTAGGACTTGAATTATTTATTATGAAAGCATTAAGGATTAAATTAACGTCTGCGGACGACGTAAAAAACTTTGAACAGGTTGTGCAAAAATACCCGTTCGATATTTTTTTGAGATCGGATTCTTACTTAGTGGACGCCAAATCTATTTTGGGGCTTTTCAGTTTAAATCTTAAACGCCCGTTGGACGTTGAAATACATTCGCAAAACTGCGACGCGCTTATCGAAGAACTTGCGGAGTTTACCGTTTAATAACGTTTAATGTTTGCAATATATTATAAAGATTAAGCAAGCCTTAAAAAATTACTGACTAACAAAAAGAGGTAACGGAATATGCCGATTAAAGGCAATAACCTTATTAACAAATTAATATTATTGTTCGTCTTTGACAAAATGGAAATTCCGCTGTCCTCCGACACCATAGAAGAAGTTTGCTGTCAGGAAAACGACTGGATAAGTTTTATGGATTGCAAACTTACGCTTTCGCACCTTTTGGATGACCAGTTTGTGTACGAGATTTCTTCCGGCGGAACCCGTCCATTTTACAGTATCACCCCGAAAGGCAGAGTTTGTTTGGCGGATTTTTACATAAACATACCAAAATCTTTAAGGGAAAGCATCGTACTGTTTGTTAAAGGAAACAAACTTAAATACCGCCGTAAACAAGATTACATCGCCGACTATTATATGAATAAGGACGGTACTTACACCGTCTATTTGAAAATTATGGAAATCGGCGGAGCGCTTTTGGAACTTAAATTTATTGTGCCGACAAGACAAATTGCCAAAAACATCTATAGCAAGTGGCCTAATAAAGCCGAAGTTATGTTTTCTTCTATCTATGAAACCCTTGTAGATTAACGCTTTCGGGCTGTTAACGCCCCTTGCGTAAATCATGTAAATGATTATTAAAATTTATTATAACTATTAAAGGAGCAACAAATATGCTGACTTACACAACAAGAGGAACTTGTTCCAGACAGATTATTTTCGACGTAGTTGACAATAAGGTTAAGGACGTTAAGTTTATCGGCGGTTGTTTAGGTAACCTGCAAGGAATCGCAAAACTTGTGGAAGGCCGTGATATCGATGAAGTTATCGCCACCCTTAAAGGCATTAAATGCAAAGGTAATACTTCTTGCCCTGACCAACTTGCAAACGCTTTAATCGAATATAAGTTGAAAAAAGAAAACGACGAGAAATAATTTAATTCATTAAAAAATTTTAATAGTAAAAAATAACGGCTTACTTTGATTAAGCCGTTATTTTTTATGGTTAGACTTCGACGTCGTTTAAAAAATCTGCGTTGGCGGAGTCTTGTTTTATTTTGTTGGGAACTTCAATGGTTTCGTAATCGACGTAATACTTTTTGCCTTCTAAAGAATATAGCAATACAAGTTGTAAAAATACGAAGAATAACTGCGTTAACGGTACCGACACCACTATGCCGGCGCCCAATGTAGTTATAAAGGTCATTACGTTTACCGCCATAAAGGCTACAAGCGAAAATAGAAAGGAAGCAAAAACCTGTCTGAAAGTTTTTGAAGTGAATTTACACTTGAAAAGTTCTTTACCGCCTGCGCCGTTTACGTAAAGCGGTCTTAACAGCGAAGTTAACGAAAGATACAGCGAAAGGGTTGCTATAAATATCCAAAGACCTATTATTACCGACAAAAGATAAATGTAGGTAAAGGTGTAAACGATAAACAAAAGCGCAAGCGAAATGCTGACTATAACGCCGAGAATGGAAAGAAGGGAAAACCACGCTTCAAAAGGAAGGCTTCTTTTCAAATTCGATATTAAAGAGGCAAAAAATCCTTTTTGTTCAAACGAGGACATTCTTGCGTTCATCATATAGGTCAAAGTATGCACGCAAAGACTGTTTAAAACGGTTAATAAATAACCCCCTATTATAAGCCCTACAAAAGACCAAACGTAGTTGACAAGGTTTACCCTGAAAGCCTCCATAAACTGCTCAAAACAGGAAACAAGGTCGATTGACGGTCTTAAATTACCGCTTATAAAAGCGTTCCAAAGTTCGTTGACGCTGCCTATAAGTTGCAAAAATTCCTTATTTTTGGTTAGTTTGCCTATTATGTCCGAAAAGAAAACGGTTAACAGCAGATAGGTTAAAAAGACAACTGCCAAACTGTACAGCATCGCTTTAAAAACCACGTTAAGGTTGTTTATAAGAAGTCTTAAAGAGTTTTTTATTAGCATAAGCCACCTTTTATTTTGTTACTGAAAAACACCGTAAAAAATGAATACAGGGTTCGTAGCCGAACCCTGCGTATTGGGTAAACCCGATATTATTCTTTAGTGGAAAGGGTGTCCTGTTGTTTGGGTTTAACGCAAAGCAGAACTATGGTTGCAATTAAGCAAAGCGCAGCGATAGACAAAAGCATGATTGATAACCAGTTATATTTGAAGAACTGAGTTTCATACTTAACCTGCATAAGTTCGCCGTTAGCGTCTATCGGACGGGAAATTACCGTTGCGTGCTGGTTTGCAAAGTCAACAACGTGAAGAACAACGTAATAGTAACCTTTTTTGGTCGGCGTAAAGGTCTTTGAAGAGGAATTGAAAAGGTTTTTACTTTCAAATTCATTTTCGGCGGTAACCTGTACCATACCTAAATTTTCCAAAAAGTCCTTATCGTACTGAGTGATTTTGTCGGAACCTATCTCGGTTGCACTGTAATATAAAGTGTATTCGGTGTTATAGTCGGAAGCGACGATATTGAAACTGTCTACTTTGTATTCAAGACCTTGATAAGCCTTTTCGGACGCACCGACTGTTACCTTAGGATTGGAAGATGCTTGTACGGAAAATTCAAACACGGGGATAACAACTTCGCCCACGGGGCTGCCGTCGGTATCTTTAGCATACCAACCGCCGTTACCCAAAACAAGGTCTGCGGTACTCATGCTTTGGAAGGTGTTCTTCAAAAGCATATAGAAACTGTAAGAACCGACTTTGGTTACGTCAAATTTTACGTTGTCGATATCGTTTACGCTCTTAGACGAATAGGTCGTGGAACCGGGTAAGCAGTAATAAAGAGTACCTGTAAGGTTTTCAACGTCAAAGTAACTGTCTTTTACCAAAGAAGCGATACAAGGAACTTCATAATCGTCGTCAACGCGAATGGGACGGCCTTCGGAAGCGTCTTCATCGGTTACGGTGGTAGCGTTTGCTACAGCCGTTTTGTACTTTTCCAACGCTTCTTCGTCATAGGAATATCTTAAACTTCCTTCGGTAGGCAAAGTTGTGGTATCAACGCTGAATTCCTGCGTCGTATCGCCCTTGGTAAGGGTGAAAGCATAAGCGGTCTTTTTGAGGAATTCCACTTTTTTGCCGTCGGTTCTGAAAAATGCGTTTGTTTGGGCTTCTTCGGTCGTACCGCCTTCCTCGGTGGAAGGTTTAACCAAATTAACGCCGTTTACGGTAACGGTCGTATCGTTATCATAGGTATAACCGGCTTCTTCAACGAGGTAGGAAACTTCGTATTCAAAAGCGCTGACTTTTTTAAGCACAACATCGGCTTTAGCCACTGTTTCGCTTACCGGTAAAACGGAAAGCAATACGGCTAAACAAAATGCGATTACGGTTGCAAGTAATAAATTACGTTTCATTTGAAATATAACTCCTATAAACGGCGTTTGTATCGCCGCTTTACGTTACTTGGTAATGCAATGGCGACACTCACGCCACTTTACATTACCGGTAAATCTATTCTATTTTACACTTGAAAGAAAACTTTGTCAAACTATTATTGAGTAATAATTGTTTTTTTTTATATCATAAACAGCAAAATGACCGAGTTTTAAGAAAAATTTTAATCGTAAATCAAAATATCGTCGCTTATATCGAAAAGATTCCACGGCGTTACGTCCATAGGCGGTTGAATTTTGAAAACCATCTTTTCCTTGGAAACGGGATGAAACAACCCCAAAGAAGCAGACCATAAAGCGATTCTTCCCTTTACAGCCTTTTCTCCCCCGTAACGCATATCGCCGTAAACGGGCGTGCCGTTATGCGCCATTTGCACGCGGATTTGGTGGGTTCTGCCCGTGTGAAGGGTTACAAGAAGCAGAGAAAGTCCGTCTTTTTTACCGACGGTTACGTACTCTAATTCCGCCTTTTTTGCGCCTTCGACGGTGGGCGGACAGACGTAAACCATGTTGTTAACGGGATTTTTCTTCATATAATCGGTCAAAATGGCTCTGTCTTCTTTGGGCGTGCCGACGACTACGGTAAGATATTTCTTTTCAAAGTCGCCGTTGCGAATTTGCTCGCTTAGCCTTGACGCCGCTTTGGAACTTTTTGCGTAAACCATTACACCGCCGGTTACCCTGTCAAGCCTGTGAACCAAGCCTGCATACACGTTGCCCGGCTTGTTTTCCTTAACCTTAACATATTCTTTTATGGCGGACAGCATGTCTAAATCCCCCGTTACGTCCTCGCAACAGGGCATATTTTGCGGTTTTAAAACCACTATAATATGGTTGTCTTCATACAAAACGGTTAAACCGTCTTTTAAATATTTGGAATCAGTCATTTATGAACATACCTCCCGCACCGCACGGCAAACTTACTTCTTCCAAGGTCGGTAAACCGACTTCGTAAGATTCCACCCTGCCGCGCGACTGTTTGACCGTCAAAGTCAAAATATTGTTTAACACCTGCGGTTGTAAACCCGTGGTGTAACTGTTTATCAAAAAGAAAAGCGGATTGTCGGATAAAACTTCTTTGCAAAGGTTTACAAGGTCAAAAAGTTGGTCCTCTATCTTCCACATTTCGCCGTTGGGACCTCTGCCGTAACTTGGCGGATCCATTATGACGGCGTCGTATTTTTTGCCACGTCTGATTTCACGCTTGACGAATTTTACGCAATCGTCGATTATAAAGCGCACAGGCTTGTCGTCTAAGCCGGAAATTCTGACGTTTTCGCCCGCCCTTTCGACCATTCCGCGACTTGCGTCAACGTGGCAACAACTTGCCCCAGCAGAAAGCACCGCACAGGTTGCACCGCCTGTGTACGCAAACAGATTTAGCACGTTAATCGGCCTATTGGCGGACTTTATAAGAGAAGTCATCTTGTCCCAATTGACTGCTTGCTCCGGAAAAAGCCCCGTGTGTTTGAAGCCCATGGGCTTAACTTTGAACTTTAAATCTTTATAACCGATTATCCATTCGTCGGGGATTTTGCGGAAGTATTCCCACTTACCGCCGCCCTTGTCGCTGCGTAAATAACGCGCGTCGACGTCATAACTCATTAAGTTTTTCGAGGACCGCCAAATAACCTGAGGGTCGGGGCGAAGAAGGGTTATGTCCTTCCACTTTTCAAGTTTATACCCGTCCCCCGTGGCTATTACGGTGTAGTCCTTCCAATTATTCGCTAATAGCATAATTTAAGACCTTTTACGGGCGCAGCGCGCCCTTAAATTGAGAATTAAGATGTTGAAAGAATTGCGGTTTTGAAGTAATTATATAAAACGCTGACGCTTTCGCCGATTTATTCGAGATACCGTCAAGTACCCGAACTATTATCGGGTATCGCCTGCTTAATTCAGTTTTACGACGCCTAACGTTACGGTTTCGCCGTTTATATCCCATTCTTTAACGTAGCCTTGACAAGCCTCGTTAAGGAATTTTTCAGCCAAAACCACTTTTGCGATACGTGCGGAATATTTTTGCAAAACTTTCGCCGTCATATCCGAACAGGTATAGTATAAAGCGATGCGGTCGGTTACGTTAAAGCCTGCTTCCTTACGCATTGTCTGTACTTTAGAGATAACTTCACGCACGATGCCTTCTTCGATAAGTTCGTCCGTAAGGTTTACGTCCAAAACCACGGTATGTCCGTTTTCGCTTGCGGAAACGAAACCTTCTCTGCTTTCGGTGGAAATAAGAAGGTCTGCTTCGGTAAATGTTACGTCCTCACCGCCAAGATTGACGGTAATACTTCCGTTGCTTCTGATTTGCGATACCGCGGCGTTTGCGTCGCAAGTATCCAAATACTGCCTTATTAAACCGAGTTTAGAACCGTATTTTGGTCCTAAGGTCTTAAGTTGCGGTTTTAGTTTGTAGTTTATGAACTTGCCGGAATCGGTTAAAACTTCAAAGTCCTTAACGTTAAGTTCGTCGCGGGCTATTTCAAACATCTTTTCCGAAAGGGTAACCTTTCCGCCCATTGAAAAATATAATCTTGCAAGAGGCTGACGGTTTTTGATGCCCGAAAGGTTCCTTGCCGACCTTCCCAAAACAACCATGTCTTCGATAACAGCCATGTCTTCTTCCAACTTAACGTCGATGTAACTTTCGTCGGCGGTCGGGAAATCGCAAAGATGTACGGAAACAGGCGCGTCTTTATAGAACTGCGGAACTAAATTGAGATAAATGCTTTCTGCAATAAAGGGCGTAAAAGGCGCGGTAAGTTTTGCAAAAACGGTTAAAACGGTGTAAAGAGTGGTGTACGCCGCTTTTTTGTCTTCGGTCATGCCCTCGCCCCAGAATCTTTCGCGGCAACGGCGGATATACCAATTTGAAAGTTCGTCAACGAAAGATTGCATCATTCGCGCGCTTTCAAAGGTCTTATATTCGGATAAGTTTTCGTCAACCGCCTTAACTAAGGTGTTGAGTTTGGACAAAATCCACCTATCGATGATTTGCAGATTGCAGTCTTTTAAATTATATTGCGAAGGGTCGTATTTGTCGATGTCCGCATACAAAACAAAGAATGCGTAAGCGTTCCACAATGTACCCATATATTTTGCCTGACATTCGCTGACCGCTTTTTCATAGAAGCGCGAAGGCAGCCACGGCGCAGACGACGTGTAGAAATACCACCTTACGGCATCCGCACCCTGCTTATCGAGAACCGACCACGGGTCGACTACGTTACCGAGATGCTTGCTCATTTTTAAGCCCTTTTCGTCGTTTACGTGTCCCAAAACTATACAGTTTTTGAAAGGCGCTTTATCGAACAGTATTGTGGAAATAGCAAGCAAAACATAGAACCAACCGCGGGTTTGGTCGATGGCTTCGCTGATAAAATCGGCAGGGAAATGCTTTTCGAAAAGTTCCTTATTTTCAAACGGATAATGGAACTGCGCAAAAGGCATGGAACCGGAATCGTACCAACAGTCTATAACTTCCTTAACCCTGTGCATCTTTTTACCGCATTTGGGGCAGGTCATTGTAAGATTGTCTACGTAGGGGCGGTGAAGTTCGACGTCTTTATCCAAACCGCATTTTTCACGCAATTCCAGACGGGAACCGATTACTTCAAAATGGTCGCATTCTTCACATTCCCACACGGGAAGCGGAGTACCCCAATATCTTTCACGGGATAAGCCCCAATCCACGACGTTTTCCAAAAAGTTGCCCATTCTGCCCGTTTTTATGGTTTCGGGCATCCAATTTACAGAATTGTTTGAATTTATAAGTCTGTCTTTTACTGCGGTGGTCTTTATAAACCAACTTGAACGCGCATAGTACAATAATGGTGTGTTGCAACGCCAACAGAAGGGATAAGAGTGCTCGAACATTTCTTCTTTAAACAGAAGTCCCCTATTTTGCAGGTCTTTAATAATGACTTTGTCGGCGTCCTTGCAAAACATTCCTTTGACAACGGTTACTTCTTCCTTCATTTTACCGCGGTCGTCAACCATCTGCACGAAAGGAAGATTATAGTTTTGTCCTACCCTGCCGTCGTCTACGCCGAACGCCGGCGCAATATGAACGATACCGGTGCCGTCGGTCAAGGTTACGTAATCGTCGTTGGTTACGAAAAATGCCTTTTGACGGAATGTGCCGACCGCACAGTCGAAAAGCGGTTCGTATTCGGCGTATTCATAGTTCTTGCCTTTCTTTTTGTCAACGACGGTGTATTGGTCGAACAGTTTGGAACATAAGGCTTCCGCCAATATATAATGCGTGCCTTCCGCGTCAACGATTTCGACATAGTCTTCTTTGGCGTTCATACAAAGCGCAACGTTTGAAGGAAGCGTCCAAGGTGTTGTCGTCCACGCCAAAAAGTAGGTGTTGTCTTTGCCCTTTACTTTGAATTTTGCGTAAACGGATTTTTCTTTTACGTCCTTGTAACCCTGCGCAACTTCGTGAGAGGCGAGCGCCGTTCCGCAACGGGGGCAGTACGGTACGATTTTATGACCTTTGTACAGCAATCCCTTTTTGTGAATTTCTTTAAGGGACCACCAAACCGACTCGATATAGTCGTCGTGATAGGTTACGTAAGGGGTTTCCATGTCAACCCAATAACCTAAACGTTCGCTCATTTGCTTCCACTCGTTGGAATACTTCCAAACAGACTTTTTACATTCGCCGATAAAAGGCTCTATACCGTACTTTTCGATATCTTGCTTACCGTCAAGCCCTAATTTTTTTTCGATTTCCAGTTCGACGGGCAATCCGTGTGTATCCCAGCCGGCTTTACGCAATACGTGCATGCCCTTCATGGTTTTGTAACGCGGAATGATATCCTTCATTACACGCGTCAAAACGTGCCCTACGTGCGGTTTGCCGTTGGCTGTCGGCGGTCCGTCGTAAAAACAGAATTCCTGTCCGCCTTCCGTCTTTTGTATAGACTTTTCAAAGATTTGATTTTCCGCCCAAAATTCGGAAACTTCCTTTTCTCTGTCAAGAAAGTTAAGTTTGGTGTCAACTTTTTTATACATAATTCGCTCCTTTAACTTTAAGAAGTTCTTTAAATTTTTCTTTAAATTTTTAAGATAAAACGCCTTTTAATGCACTATACGGGTTAGCGGTAAATGGCTTTCCGTTGCCGTGTAGACTTTAACATAAATTTAACACGGAAGCCTTTACCGTAAATTTAACGTGCAAGCCTTTTCTGTGAAAGCATTTAAAAAAATAAAAAATCCGCCTCGATAAAGAGACGGATTATCCGCGGTACCACTCTTTTTTACGGCATAAACGCCGTACGCTTTTTGCAAGTTTAACGAAAACTTTTAAACGACTGCTTACCTCGCCCGCTAAAGCCACGTCATCGGCAGTTTGCTACGGAAGGATACCCTTAAAACGCTGACCTTGTGGACTTTCACCGTAACCACTCGCTGTAAAGCGCGGTTTTTAAGGACTTGTTTCCGATTATCGCAACTTTAATTTTTGTGAAATATGCGCTAAAACGCCGATTTCTATGATAATTTTACCAAATAAACTTGACCTTGTAAAGCAAATTGCCTTAAAAAATACCTTAAAACAGTTGATTTTTTTTATTATATGGTTTAAAATATCCTTACCGTGCTAGGCGGGGAGCCAGCGGTGCCCTATTCCTGCAATCCGCTACAGCAGGGCTGAAGGTCCTTCTCGGCTATACGTATGGTTGGCCGGACCGAATAAGGGGTGTTGATATTAAGGTCTTGTGCAACGGTTGGTTGCGAACCGTGTCAGGATAGGGATATAGCAGCACTAAACAATTCGTATCGTGTGCCATAAGGTTGCTTTAAAGGAGCCGCCTGTTCGGTTATCGCTTCGGTACGGATAGTCAAAAAGGAATGCACGGTATTTTGAAAATTAAACGGCTTTTATGCCTTTTTTTCTTTCCAAAAACCCCGATAGCAGGCTTATAGGCCCGCTTTTTGACGGTGAACCGTCAAAAACAATTAAGAATTAGATGAGGTAGTTAAGTGATTATTTTTATTTTTTCGGAATCCTACGGCAATTGCTAATTCCATATTCCAAATTCAACGGGCTTTTGCTTTTTATCTTACTAGTTATCGCATTGTTTAATATATATATTGTATAGGGTGGATTATGATTATCGGCGTGGACGTTGACGGAGTTTTAACTAAACTTGAAAAGTACCAACTTGTTGAGGGCGAAAGATATTTTAAAATTCCGCCCGTAAACAAAAAGGGTTACAAAATCTATCAGATTTTCGGATTAACCTTAGAAGATGACAGAAGATTTTGGCACGACAATATATTTTCTTACGCAACTTACGACACGGTACAGGTAGGTTCCGCCGAAGTTTTGAAAAAACTTAAAGCGGACGGACATACCGTCATTATCGTTACGGCAAGAACATTTACCCGTGAAGACAGTCCGCGCGGTGAAAAGATGAGAAAAATTATGAATGATTGGCTTTCCGATAACGACGTGGTTTACGATAAAATCGTCTATTCCGAAGAGGATAAAACGGAAATTTGCAAGCGACTTAACTTAGACGTAATGATTGAGGACTGCGTTGATAACATATTAAACGTTTCAAAAAGCATACCCGTAATTTGCATGGACGCTATATATAATAAGGAAGCGCAAGGCAATAATATTTTCAGGGCATACGGTTGGAAGGACGTCTACCCTATTGTCTGTAAGTTAATTAAGCGGTAAAAAGTGCCGTTAACGGACTTATAGGCCGACTTTATATAAAATTTACATTAAAAAAGGTTCCCTTGTCTTTTAGGCAAAGGAACCTTGATTTTTAGTTATAAACCATTTTTTTAAACTTTTTTGCTATAATCCAAACTTGCCTTTATAAAGCCCTTAAATAACGGGTGGGGCTTATAAGGACGGGATAAAAATTCCGGATGGAATTGACTTGCAACGTACCAAGGATGAGATTGAAGTTCTAAAATTTCGACAAGATTGCGGTCGGGATTGTAACCGGACGCTATCATACCGCGTTTTTTGAATTCTTCCAAATATTTACTGTTGAATTCATAGCGGTGGCGATGACGCTCTCGAATGGTTTCGGAATTATAAACTTCATATGCTTTTGTGTCGGGAACGATCTTGCAAGGATATGAACCTAAGCGCAAAGTTCCGCCGATGTTCATATCTTCAGACTGATCGGACAAAAGGGTTATAATCGGATAATGGGTATCGGGATTGAATTCGGAAGAATCCGCGTCCGCCATGCCCAAAACGTTTCTTGCAAACTCTATGGCGGCAACCTGCATACCTAAGCATATGCCGAAAAATGGTATGCTATTTTCACGCGCGTATTTTGCCGCTTCGATTTTGCCTTCCACTCCCCTTGCGCCGAATCCGCCGGGAACTAAAATTCCGCTGTAAGGCTTTAAAAGTTCCGTAACGTTTTCACTGTTTACATCTTCCGACAAAATCCAACCGATATTGACCTTAACGCCGTAATAGTAACCTGCATGACGAAGGGCTTCCGCAATAGAAAGATAGGCGTCGTGAAGTTCGACGTACTTGCCGATCAAAGCGATATTAAGTTCCTGTTCGGACTTTTTAATGGAATCTATCATTTGATTCCAAACGGTTAAATCGGGCTCGTTTGTGTCTAAACCGAAGTGTTTGCAAATAATTTCATCCGCACCCTGCTTGTGAAGGGCGGGAACGATTTCGTATAATACCGATACGTCCTTAGATACAATAACGGCTTCCGGCGCAATATCGCAAAATAGGGATATTTTCTCTTTAACTTCCTTTTTAATATTAACCTCCGAGCGAAGAACGACCATATCCGGCTGAATACCCAAAGAACGAAGTTCCTTTACGCTGTGTTGGGTGGGTTTGGTTTTAATTTCTTCGGCTACGCGAAGGTAAGGAACAAGAGTTGTGTGTATAAAGAAGGTGTTTTTTTGACCTACTTCACGGCGCCATTGGCGGATGGCTTCCAAAAAGGGCAAAGATTCGATGTCGCCGACCGTACCGCCGATTTCCGTAATGATTACGTCTGCGCCCGTTTCCGCCGCCTTTTTAAGTTTCAGTTTTATGCGGTCGGTTATGTGCGGTATAACCTGTACGGTTTTACCGAGATAATCGCCTTTCCTTTCCTTTTCCAAAACCTCTTTATAAATTCTGCCGGCGGTTATGTTGCTTAATTTTGTTAAAGATACGTCGATAAACCTTTCGTAATGACCAAGGTCCAAGTCGGTTTCAACGCCGTCGTCGGTAACGTAGACTTCGCCGTGTTGATATGGACTTAGCGTGCCCGGATCGATATTTATATACGGGTCGAATTTTTGGACGAAAATTTTAAGACCCCTTTCCTTTAACAAACGCCCTATCGAGGACGCAACTATGCCTTTACCGAGGCTTGATACAACCCCGCCCGTTACGAAAATATATTGTGCCATCTTTTTTGCCTTTTTGGTTTGCTTTTTAGTTATTATAACATTGAAACGTAATAAAATTGAAATTTTATCGGCAACTTTCGTTGCCCTGCGCTTTGCAATCTGCAAAGCGCCGTTTCTGTTGAAAAACTTCGTGAAAAAATCCTTGCAAGCAAGTTTTTCCATTTGTATTATAACAAATTCGGCAACTTTTAACAACGATAAGCGGACGGTTTTTTCAATTTTTAATAATAATTTTGCCAAGGCAATTATTTAACGGCAATAGGACAAATATTTAACAATAATAAAACAATTATTTGCGGGGGACTTTTATTTGATTGCGTTTTGATATAGGTCCACTATTTCTTTAAGAATTTCAAGATGGGTAAAATCTTTATTGTACGCTATATTCATTTCACGCATCATACTTAAATTTTCGATGGGACGAATACTGAGTTTACCCTTCTTTTCGTCCTTAACGCAGGTGCTTTTAGGCAGAATAGAAACCCCTAAATCCTTTCTTATAAGTTCTTTTATGGTAGAAACATTGTCTACTTCGAGCGACACCATAAAATTTTCAATCGACTCGTTTATACTTACCAAAGTGGCTTCAAAAAGTTGCCGTGTCTGCGAAGCCGGAAGCCTCAAAATCATATGCTGTTTCTTTAAATCGTTCACGGTAACCATGGAGTGTTTTGCCAAAGGATTATCGTTATTTAAAACGCATACAAGATAATCGGTGTCAAGCATAAAATAGTTTAACTTGTCCGACATTCGCTTTCCTTCGACAATGGCAACGTCAAGTTCGTAATTTTCAAGCATATCATAAAGATTATTTATGGTATCAGTAACGATAGTTATGCTTATGTTTGAATAAGTGTTTACGTATTTGGCAAGAACTTCGACAATAGTATTGTTTTCGGCAGTGTGCGTAATGCCTATTTTAAAACGTGAAAGGTGCTTTTTGTTATCTTCGATTTTAACAAGCATTTTTTCATGCAAGGCTTTAAGCCTTCGACCGTAAGCAACTGCAATTTCACCCTCCGGCGTTAACTTCAAATCCCTTTTGCCGCGTATAAAAAGACGGGCGTTACACTCCCTTTCCAACTGGCTTATATGGTTGCTTACCGCAGGCTGGGTAAGGGATAAAATTTCCGCCGCTTTGGTAAAATTTTTACATTCCGAAACAGTTATCAAAGTTTCAAGTTTTACGTCTAACATAAATACCCCCATATATAAATTTCTTTTATGATAACCAAAAAATATATTAGTTGCATTTTTGGTAAACTTAGTATATCATATCATACGTTATATTTCAAGCGCATTTTGAACTTTTTTAATCCGCTTAAAATAAAATACCGTTAAATTTTTAACAAATTAAGTAAGGGGTAAAAATGTTTCATTCCTTTTTAGAAAAACTTTCGCAACAGTCCGAAGTTGCCGTTATCATTATTTCTATAGCCATAATGCTTTTGTGCGGTTTTTTGATGACGAGAATAACCAAAAAACTAAAACTTCCTAACGTTACGGCTTACATTATCGCAGGTATAATTATAGGTCCTTTTTGTTTAAACCTTATATCCAAAGACATAATCGACGGAACGGAATTTTTGGCGGATATAGCACTTGCGTTTATAGCATTCGGTACGGGTGAGTTTTTTAAATTTTCGAAATTGAAAAACAGCGCCGGAAAGGTTATCGTAATAACTTTGTTTGAAGCGCTTATGGCTTCGGTTTTGGTTTTTGTGCTTACCTTTTGGATACTTAAACTAAACCTTGCGTTTTCAATAGTGCTTTCCGCCCTTGCGTCAGCGACCGCACCTGCTTCCACGATAATGACAATACGCCAAACAGACGCCAAAGGAGATTTTGTAGACACCCTTTTGCAGGTAGTTGCCTACGACGATATAGTTGCGCTTTTGGCATACAGTATCGCTATTTCGATTGCCGTTTCATCTTCAACGGGTAAAGCCGTAAGTTTCGGCGACGTTGCGCTTCCCATCGTAAAAAACCTTAGCGTGCTTGTTTTGGGCGGAGTCTTTGGGCTTATAATGAAACTTTTGATACAAAAAAAGCGTTCCACAGATAACAGACTTATTATTGCAATAGCACTGCTTTTCGGATTTTGCGGTATATGCGCATGCGTGAACGTTTCACCTTTGCTCGGCTGTATGTCCATGGGTTCAGTTTACATAAACGCCTCCGACGACGATAAACTGTTTAAGCAACTGAATTATTTTACTCCGCCAATACTCCTTTTATTTTTCGTAAGAAGCGGACTATCCTTTGACCTTAACGCACTTATTAAGCCTTCCGGCACGATAGGCGGTGTTTCCCTGCTTGTTATCGGTATTCTATATTTTATAGTAAGAATTTTAGGCAAGTACAGCGGAGCGTTTTTGGGTTGTTTAATTACGAAAAAGCCGAAAGAAACAAGAAATTATTTCGGGCTTGCACTTATTCCGCAGGCAGGCGTGGCGATAGGTCTTGCCGCAATCGGCGCAAGGACTTTGGGCGGAGAGTCCGGTCAAGCGTTGGAAACGGTAATTTTGGCTTCAAGCGTTTTGTACGAACTTGTAGGCCCTGCCGCCGCAAAATTATCGCTGTATCTGTCAAAATCATATTCAAACAAACTTGAAGATTTGGTCCCCCTTGAAGAAACCGCGGATAAGGGCAACAGCACCCTTGAAACTTTGATTGAAAGAATTAAAAAGATTCAGGAAGAACTTGAAAAGAAAACGGAAGACGAAGAAGAAGCCGCTTTTACCGAAGCGGCGGAAGAGTTTACTTCCTTTGAAAATTTACAGGCAAAATTTATAACGAGAGGTAAAAAACAATGATTGATCCTATTGCAAAAATCTTGGGCGAATGGTCGCAAAATCTTAACGGATTCAGTATATTATTCAGACTTGTGCTTTCGGGCATACTGTCCGCCGTTATCGGTTTGGAAAGGTCGAGCAAAAGACACTCTGCAGGACTGAGAACCTTTATTTTGGTGTCGCTTGCCATGACCGTAACAATGCTTTTGGACGAATTTTTAAGCGAAAAAACGGAAAATTACATATACGTTTTATCCTGCGCCGGCATTATTGCGGTTGCGGTAATAAGCGTTCACTCTTTGCTGTTAAGTTCGAGAAGTCAAATAAAAGGACTTACCACCGCCGCCGCGCTTTTTGCTACGGCTACGGTGGGGCTTACAATCGGCGCAGGTTACTACACGGTAACATTAATTTCATATGCCATACTGCTTTGCTCGCTTAATTTGTTCCCTGCGCTTGAAAGATATCTTAAAAACAGATCCAACTATTTTGAAGTCCATCTTGAACTTAAAAACAGCGGATATTTGCAAAACTTTGTAACAACCATAAGGCGGTTGGGGCTTAAAATCGACGACATCGAAGCAAACCCTGCCTATGCGAATTCCGGACTTAGCGTGTACTCTATTTCTATTTCGATAAACAGCAAGGAACTTAAAAAGTACAAAACACACTCTGAAATTATCGAGGCTTTAAGAAGTCTTGACTATATTTATCATATAGAAGAAATGTGGTTATAAGCCGTTAACGGGCTTATAGGCGGACTTTTTGAGATAATTATAAAATGTGCAAAAAAAATAACAGTTGCAATAACCTAAAATTTTTGCTATAATAAACATAAAGATTATCGGAAGGATATCGTAAGGTTATGGAAGAAATTATTTACGCAAACGGTAAAGGTTACCCTATTATTAAACTTTTAGGTAAAGGAAAGGGCGGATATTCTTATTTGGCAAAATCGGATGAAAATTTTTGCGTGGTCAAAAAAATTCATCACGAACCTTGCGCTTACTATAACTTCGGCGATAAAATTCAGTCTGAAATCAACGACTATAATAGGCTTAAAAAAGTAGGCGTTTTAATGCCGGAAATGTTAGACGTCGATACCCAAAATGAAATAATCGTAAAAGAATATATCGAAGGCGATACCGCATACGAACTTATTTTAAAGGACAAACTGCCAGACTTTTGCCACACTCAGATGAAAAAGATTTGCGATTTAATATACCCCGAAAAGATCAATATAGATTACTTTCCGACAAACTTTGTTTTAAAGGAAGGCCTGCTATACTATATAGATTACGAGTGCAATAACTATATGGAAGAATGGAACTTTGAAAACTGGGGAATAAAGTACTGGTCTAAAACCCCCGAATTTTTAAAATATGCAGAAGAACATAAGTAAAAATCTATGCAAAGCATTTAGTCCGCTGTAGGCATTTAGCGCGCTATTAATATGGATTTAGTTGAAAATGCTCGGAATTGAAAGCAATTCCGAGCATTTTTCAGCAAGTAACATAAAAGATAGAAATACAATCTATTCTTTATACAATAAGACAACAGATACGATTTATCAATTGACGCTGTTTACGACGCCGGAGAAAATCACTGAACCGTAACTGTCTGTAATAACAAAGGCGAAAGCACGGTCAACTATATAGTCGTGATAAACATTTTTATAGCCTTCAAGAGGCCCCGAAGCACCCGCCATTGGCATAACGGTAACCGCCGAACCCTCGATACCCTTATCATTTACGTCAATGCTGCACTTATGGATAACACCACCGCAAGAAAGACGGTCATCCGTTACGTTTGAAAAGTCACATTCTAAACCAAATAACTTGTTTATGCCGAAATGGTTTTTGAGTATTCCTGTAAGGTCTCCGTCAAACGAGGCTTTGTATTCGGGGAAAAAGACACGCGTGTTATGCAAAAGTTTATTTTCCTCGTCGATATATCCGTAATCACCGAGATTATTGACGTTGTAAATATTATCCGAAGTAAAAACCTCGTTCAGCGTATGTCCTTCGGTGGGAAGGATAAACTTTATATCGAAAGAGTTTTCGGTTCTTGTATAGAATGAGGTATATCCATCACCTTCGTAAATGTTGCCCGTAAAATAGTAACCTTGAAGTAGTTTGGTATTTTTTACACTTCCGTCGGCATTTTTAAAATCATATGCCTTATCAGTAAACTTAAGTTCGTCGCCGTCTTTGTTCCAAACCTCTTTTAGATAAAAAGTGTTGATAAGCGTAATCAAGGTTTCCGGAGGTAGGTTAACGTTACTATCAATAATGCCGTGCGTCTTATCCTTAATATAGGCGTTTATTGCTTTCTCTCCCTCATTGGAAGTAAAGTCAACGCCGAATACGTCGCAGTTATAGTTATCGGCAAGATTGTTTATACCCTCCTTCTTAAAAGCGGCACTTTTGTCTATCCAAACTGAATTGGCAAGTTCCTCAAACGCGAGAATCTTCTTGTTATCAAGTATGTTTGTATAATAATACTCAGAATTGGAAAAGGCATACAGCACTTTGGTAAAGTTTTTTACCTCATCGTAGGTAACGCCGACGGCGTTCAATATTTCATCACGCGTTGAACCGTTTGCACACTCGGTTGCAAGTGCAAGCGCCATATAGACAGAGACAGGCGAAATACAAATATTCGCTTGTTTATCGCTATTAGCGTAGACCGAATAGGTTAACTTGGCGGAAAAGGCATCTAACTTGTCAATGAATTTTACATAGTCTGCCTGTTGGGAATCGGAGTATTTTACATTCACTATATCGCCTGCAATCGCCAAAGAATATTTATTTGGATTTACAGAGCAAGATGAAACAACAAGACATAGTGTTAAAATGAACAGCACATAGATTAATTTTTTTATTATATTGCACTCCTTTTAAATTATTACCTTTCAGCAAATTTATTATATCACATTAAAGTGAAATAGCCAATACCTAATTTTGAATATAATAAACGCAAAGGCTATGCACACTACGTGTGATGGTATTCAGCACACTTTTTGTGTGTGATGATATACACCGCTTTGGGCGGTGATGGTATACAAAAAAGACGCAGAATTGAATCAATTCTGCGTCTTTTTTGGTCGAGGTGACGAGACTCGAACTCACGACCTCTTGGTCCCGAACCAAGCGCGCTACCAAACTGCGCTACACCTCGTAATTATGTCGGACAAAGGTAAACGACCTATAGACCGACTTTTATATTCAGCCAACCCAATACACGTAATCATTGTAAAAGGTCAAGCCTACTTTCAAACACATATCGTGGGACTTAAAATTGTCTTGAATAATGTGGCAAAAAGGGACACCGCCCATATCCAAACAATAATTTATATCCCGTTTAAGAAGTTCGCTGCCTAACCCCATACGGCGGTAACGGGGAAAAACTTCCAACATACCCATGGAAAGTTCGCTGTGGAAGCCTATAAAGCCTGCCAAGTTACCTTCGACGTAAGCGCCCAACATACCGTATTTTGTAATGGCTTTGACTACGCCGTCATAATCACAACCCAAACGGTAGTTTTCCAAAACAGCCTTTATATTATAATCCGTACAAGCCATTTTGTCAATCGTTATTCGGGGATTTTCAGGTATTTTTTCCCTTTTATTCCAAAAAGCCTGATAGCAACCTTTTAAGTGGTTGATTTCAAATTTGCCGTCGATTTGTTTTGCCGTTTCATAGTCTGTGCACATAGCGACTTTGACGCTTTTTAGCAGCGATATCACTTTATTCCTTACGGAAAAATCGTTTAGGCTGATTAAAACTATACCGTCGCAGTTTTTTAAGGCTACGCCTGAATCCTCGGCATATATAATTACGGCGTTTTTATCCCTTTTTAAAACCTCTATCATCCCGACGTTTTTAGCAAAATCTTTTGATAACAGGCTTATAGCCTCACTTTTTGTAAGCATATCAGTTTTTTGCGCCCCTTAAATACAAGTCTTTATAAATGCCTTTTTCCTTAGCGATAAGTTCGGTATGAGTACCGCGTTCTTCGATTCCGTTTTCGGTGATTACGATAATTTCATCGGCGTTTTGTACGGTGGAAAGCCTGTGCGCAACAACGATAGTGGTTCTTCCTTGTGAAAGTTTTTCCAAACTTTCCTGAATTTGAAGTTCGGTTACGTTATCCAAAGCGCTTGTTGCTTCGTCCAAAATAAGGATGGGCGGATTTTTTAAAAAGGCGCGGGCGATTGATACCCTTTGTTTTTGACCGCCAGAAAGTTTTACACCCCTTTCGCCGACGTATGTGTCGTAGCCGTCGGGTAGTTCCATAATAAAGTCGTGAATATTGGCAAGTTTTGCGGCGTTTACGATTTCTTCGTCATCGGCGTTTAAGTTGCCGTAAGCGATATTTTCTTTAACCGTACCGCCGTATAAATATACATCTTGTTGAACGATGCCGATGTTACTGCGCAAGTCTTTTAAAGCGATGTCTTTAATGTTAATGCCGTCGATTAAAATATTGCCTTCGTCAATATCGTAAAAGCGCGGAATAAGGTTGCAAAGGGTTGTTTTTCCGCCGCCCGACGGGCCGACCAAAGCAACCGTTTTACCCCTTTCGATATTAAGCGACAGGTCTTTTATGACAAGGTGCTTGTTATCTTCGTCATCCTCTTTACGGTAGGTAAAACTTACGTGGTCGAAATCGATGTCGCCGTTAAGTTTATCAATCTTGACGGGGTTTTCGGCGTCGACTTCGGGGGCGATTGCCATAATCTCTTGAAAACGGTTAAAACCGGTTAAGCCTTCCTGAACCTGTTCAAAAAGGTTAACGAAGGTGCGGATGGGGTTTATGAGCATGGAAACGTACAAAATATAACCTGTCATATCCCCTGCGGAAATTATATCGTAACAATAAAACAGACCGCCTGCGACCAAAGTTACCAAATACAAAATGTCGATGCAAAGGTTCATACCGGTATGAAACTTGCCCATAAGTTTGTAATTTTTTTTGCGGACGCATTTGTATTCGTCGTTGGCGTGGTTGAACTTGTCGATTTCATGCGATTCGGCGGTGTAGGACTTGGAAACACGGATACCGGAAAGCGAACTTTCTACGCTTGCGTTTATTAAAGCGGTTTTTTCCCTGCCCTCTTTATAAGTGGAGCGCATATCGTGCCTTAGGCGGACTACCACGATAAACATCGGCGGTAAAAGTATCAAAACGATCAGCGACAACCAAGGATTTATGGTTAAAATCATTATAAGTGCGCCGATAATGGACATCAAAGACAGAAAGACGTCTTCGGGGCCGTGGTGGGCAAGTTCGGAAATTTCAAACAGGTCGTTTGTAACCCTTGACATTATTGAACCGACTTTTGTTTCGTCATAGTATGAAAAAGGCAATTTTTCGAGGTGAGTGAAAAGTTGAAGCCTCATATCCCCTTGTATACGCACGCCGACAAGATGCCCCCAATAGGTTACGCAATAGTTAAGCACACCTTTTAAGATGAAGATACCGAGCATTACCGCCGACCAAATGACGATTAAATTTACCTGTTTATCGGGGGCGTAATCGTTCATGATATTACGGGCAATGTAAGGATAAATCAAGTTGCAAATCGCCATTAAAAAGGCGCAAGTTAAGTCGAATGCAAAAAGTTTTGCGTGCGGTTTATAAAACTTGGCAAAAGCGCCGATGGATTTTACCGCAGAATACTCCTTTGCGGATTTTGTTTTAGTCATAAGTCGATACCTGTAAGGAATTTTCGGATAACCGTAAAAATTTATGCCCAAATTGGCAAAATCCCGACAAAATTACCCTTAAAACACCTAATTAAAAATTATTTCCGTTACTACTTTAACATAAAATTGCTTTTTTGTCCATTTTTTTTGTCGCCCGTAACCATAATATTTGACAAATAGCCCGTGTATAAGTTATAATTTTTGCGTTTTATAAGATAATATTTTTACTTTTAATATAAAGTTAAGGCTTACGCCTTAGGTTTTCTTGAGGATTTTATGAAAAGAGAAGACATCAGAAACATTGCTATTATCGCCCACGTTGACCACGGTAAAACCACCCTTGTCGACCAACTTTTGAAGCAAAGCCACATCTTCCGTACCAACGAAGTCGTACAGGAAAGGGTTATGGACTCCAACGACATAGAACGTGAAAGGGGCATTACCATTTTGGCAAAAAATACTTCCGTACACTACAAGGGGGTAAAAATCAACATTATCGACACGCCGGGACACGCAGACTTCGGCGGTGAAGTGGAACGTATACTTTCCATGGTTGACGGCGTTTTACTGCTTGTAGACGCCGTTGAAGGTTGTATGCCACAGACAAGGTTCGTTTTGAAAAAAGCGTTAAACCTTAACAAAAAAGCGGTTGTCGTTATCAATAAAGTGGACAAGGGCGGTGATATCGACGCCACCACCGACGGAATTATCGACCTGTTTTTAGACCTTGGCGCAAGCGACGAACAACTTGATTTTAAGACCGTTTACGCTTCCGCAAAACAAGGTTGGGCGGCGCTGTCGCTTGACGCACCCAGAACGGACATTACACCGTTATTCGATACCATTTTATCGGAAATCCCCTGTCCCGAGGGCGATATCGACCAGCCGTTGCAACTTATGATTTCCAACATCGACTACGACGAATACGTCGGAAGAATAGGCGTCGGTAAGATTATAAGGGGTAAACTTACCCAAAACCAACAGGTTTCCATTTGCCGCACCGACGGAACGGTAGTAAGAGCCAAAGTATCCTTCCTTTATCAGTTTGAAGGGCTTAAGCGTACCGAAGTCCCAAGCGGTGAAATGGGCGATATCGTTGCTATTATTTGTTCGGAAAAGTTAAATATCGGCGAAACGGTTTGCTCGGCGGAATATTCCGAAGCGCTGCCTTTTGTTGCGATTGACGAACCGACTATTTCAATGATGTTTATGGTTAACAACAGCCCGTTTGCCGGTAAAGAAGGTAAGTTTGTTACATCTCGCCACCTAAGGGCAAGGCTGTTTAAAGAGGTTGAAACCAACGTTTCCATGAGAGTGGAAGAAACTGAATCCGCCGACACCTTTAAAGTTTACGGCAGAGGCGAACTTCACCTTTCCGTTCTTATCGAAAATATGCGCAGAGAGGGTTATGAGTTTCAAGTATCGCGCCCCAAAGTTATTTACAAAGAACTTAACGGCAAATGCTGTGAACCTATGGAAGACTTGGTTATAGAAGTCCCCGACGAGTACGTTGGCGCAGTTATGAACAAAATCGGCGCAAGAAAGGGCGAACTGCAAAATATGAGCATTAACCCGAGCGGTGAAACCAAACTTGAATTTAAAATTCCTTCACGCTGTCTTATAGGGTACAGATCGGAACTTTTGACCGACACCAAAGGCTTCGGCGTTATGAGCCACGTTTTTGCAGGTTACGAAGAATACAAGGGCGATATACAAGAACGCTCCCGCGGGAGTTTGGTCGTATTTGAAACGGGCGTTACCACCCAATACGGGCTGTTTAACGCACAGGAACGCTGCGTTTTGTTCGTTGGCCCCGGTTTAAACGTGTACGAAGGTATGATCGTGGGCGAAAACTCACGCGAGGACGACCTTGCCGTAAACGTGTGCAAACAAAAACATTTAACCAACAATAGGGCGAGCGGCAGTGAAGAAGCATTAAAACTTACACCCCCGACAACGCTCAGTTTGGAACAGTGTATGGAATTTATCGCCGATGACGAACTTTTGGAAATTACCCCCCAAAACATCCGTTTGAGAAAGAAGATTTTGTCCAAAGAATTACGTATGAAGGAATGGGCAAAAACACATAGATAAGTTTTTTAAGCTTTTTGAAACCATAAAAACTTTCCTTTATCAATATAAATTCCCTTAAAGGTAACTGCATAAAAAAGTGAGGTAAAGTATGCTTAAATCGCTGTTAAAAGCCTGTCTGGCAGGCTTACTGATCGCTATGGCAGGATGGATATATCTCATCTGTCAAAGCATGGGGCTTGGCGACCTGAATAAGGTTATAGGGGCGGTGATGTTCTCTATCGGCCTTGTCGCGGTTATCGCGTTAGAAGCAAACCTTTATACCGGCAAGGTTGCCTACATAGACGATAAGCAAAAACTTGTTAACGGAATATTTATTTTATCGGTTAATTTATCGGTCGCTTTCCTTATCGGGCTTTGCTATAAAGGTTGCGTCGGGTTAAACGGTGTATTCGACGCCAAAATCGCAAAAACGTGGTACAGATTTTTTGCCGACAGTATCGGATGCGGTATTTGTATTTATATTGCCGTTGAAGGCTATAATAAGACCAAATCTTTTGTACCCGTTATTTTAGGGGTTATGGCTTTTATACTCGGAGGCTTCGAGCACTGTATTGCGGACGCATTTTATTACGGTGCAGGAAAGTTAACCCTTCGCGGATTAGGTTATATCGGCATTGCCGTAGTCGGTAATTCGCTCGGCGCACTTGTTGCAAGATGGTTGCAAACTAAGGTTATTAAAAAATAATCGGATATTTTATAGGGGGCTGTCGCTTTTCGGCGACAGCCCCTTTTCGGTTATATAAAGATGTCGCCCCCTTGCGAGGGCGACACCGCAGTATGTACCTCTCGCTTAGTTGCGACACCATTGAGATCCACCATTTTACACAGCAAGACGAAGCCTACCATTTAATCTGTCAGTCCGCGATACAGTACATTACTGCCGTAATTTATCCTTTCGATTTTCACAAAAAAGATACCGCCCACGAAGTAACGGCATCATAGCATACCGTTCCGCTAAATGCGACTTCAATTTATCTATCTCTTGCGGACATAGACTCGAAACAGTATAACTACCGAAAATCGACGATCTTGACACGCAAAAAATATAGTATACCTATCGGCATATATTCGGAAAGTTATTATAGGGTGATATCGCAAAAATATTTTAACACTTTTGCAATTAAACATCAAGGGTTATCGGCAGAACAGATAAAAAAATCATTACGATAAAGCGGTAAAAAAATAAAAGACTAATATTTAAAACATTTCACAAAATAATCATTGTTTCGGCAAAAAATCAACTTTCTTTTGACATTTTGCGTTTGATATGGCTTACATAATTTGATATAATGTTAACAATTGGGGTAAAACTGTTATAAAACGGGTTTGAGCGCCCCGTATAAAGTATTATAAAACGCTTACGCGATGATTTGTTACAATTTACCGCAAAAATTTTTAAAAAAGTTTACAAATTTGAAAAATGAATCAAAATATCAGGAGAGGTTTTTTATGAAAAAATTTTTATCGCTTATTATAGTAATGCTTAGCGTTTGCGCCATAGGGCTTGTCGGCTGTAAAGATATTGCTAACACTGTTAACCCCGACAATACGCCCGAAAAGGTGGTTTCTTACCTATCGACTGACTCGACCGTCTTTAGTTCTACTGCGGACGTAGTGGACGAAGTAGCGGACAGCGTTGTGGAAATCAGTACGGAAACGGTTACCACGGGTTGGGGCATGCAGTACATTGTTTCGGGCGCGGGAAGCGGTGTTATCGTCGGTAAAAGCGAAGATAAATATTACGTTATTACCAACAACCACGTTATAGAAGGCGCAACCGAAATCACCTTACGCACAAGGGACGGCGTATCATATGAAGGCAAATTGCTTGCGGCCGATGATTCGCAAGATATCGCGGTCGTTACGGTAACGACAAGCGACAATCTGAAAATTGCCGTTTGGGGCAACAGCGACGATTTGCGTATCGGCGAGGACCTTATCGCTATCGGTAACCCCTTGGGTAACCTTGGCGGAACGGTTACAAAAGGCATACTTTCGGCTAAGGGCAGAAAGATTGTTATAGGCAATTACGCTATGACGCTTTTGCAGACGGACACAGCCATAAATCCTGGGAATTCCGGCGGTGGACTGTTTAATATGCGCGGTGAACTTATAGGGGTAGTTAACGCAAAAACAAGCGATGAAGAAGTTGAAGGAATTTGCTTTGCAATCCCCTCTGTTACCGCAAAAACCGTTTACGAAAGCCTTGTGGAAAAGGGATACCTTGAAGGTCGCGCAACCCTTTCCGTAGAAGTTTCGTCAGGCAGTATTTCAAGCGGTATAGGCGGATCCGAAACGGTCGTTTACGTTACTGCGGTAGGAAACGTAAGTAACGACACCTTTAAATTGTACGACCGCATATATTCCTTAAACGGGCAAGTCATTTCGTCGGTTGCGGATTTTAACTACTTTCTTTCTTCAATAAAACCCGACGATACCGTAACGGTAAAAGTTTACAGAGGAAGTATTACGCAAGGGTACTTCGGAAACAGTATAACATTTTCAAACCAACTTACCGAATTTACGGTTAAAGCCGTTCAATACGGAATTTAATAAATTACAATATAAACACACTTAAAAATCAACATACGAAAAATGCCTTCGGCGATTTTGAAAGGTCTTAAAAGTTGAAACTTTTAAAGCCGTTTCTTGTTGCCGAAGGCATTTTTTTATCAAAACCGTTTAAAAGTCAAAAACACTTTTTTGCTTTTAAAATTAATCGGTTTCGCATGATTTAGCGGCTTTTGCGAACTTCATAAGAAGTATGCCGCTGACTAATTGGTAAGACAAAGTAAACAAGCCTGTAACTAGAATAATCGGTGATACCGCCGAAATAAGAGATAGGGCTGTTTTTATGATTTCGCTGTCGACGTTTCCTATAATGTTTTGCAGTAAAGTAGTGCCGAATAAAGATAGAACGACTGCCAACACATTGCCTAAAAAACTATACCCTGCTTTGATAAATATCATTATTGCGGCAAACGAACCTGAATGGTTGCCGACGCCGAAACCTTCGTTTATATCGATTGCGTTGTTTATGCAGTTCATAATTGATTTGTAAAACAAAACTTCTAAAACTACGCTTATTGCAATCAATATTATACTACCTAAAAACAGCAACAACAGATCGGCGCTGCTTGTTCCTACCGAAAGGAAAATTATCGGAATAAAACTAAAAAGTATAACTATTAAGGCTAAGCCGACTAAGATTAAATAACATATAAAATTAATCGCAAAGGGTATTTTTATGAATTTTGCGCCGATAGGATTAAGTTTTTTTGATCTTCCCAAACCGTAAGAAATCCAAAAACCTATAAGCATAAAAAGGGGCAAAATGTTTTCTAAAATAGCGGTAAATCCAAAATTGCCGACGATTAAACTTACTACAAGCCGTATGGTTGCAAGTATGCACATTACAAGCATTAACGAACTGCCCGATACCGATAAAAGGGCGT
This sequence comes from uncultured Clostridia bacterium, assembly GCA_945638575.1. GTDB lineage: Bacteria > Bacillota > Clostridia > Christensenellales > Borkfalkiaceae > UBA4636. The sequence continues at coordinate 57,582 of CALZDP010000005.1, forward strand.
TACTTACAGAGTCGTTTCTTTCGTCATTATAGACAAACTGACCGCTTTGGTTGAAATCTTCCATTTAAAATTTCTCCTTATAAAAAATTTGTATATATTCATATACCGTATATATTATGATATTTATTTCTTTTGCTGTCGATATCTTATGAGCAGACTATATAATATATACAAAAAAATCCCTTGGCTGTTAGCAAAGGGATTTTTTGCTTAAATTTTTAGTAATTACAGCATTTTAAGGCTTATTACTTTTTGCCGAATAACCTGCGAACAAATGAAGGAACGTTGCCTTTATCTTTGCTGACGTTTGTTTCGGGAAGTTCGCGATGCTCCGTTTCACGCATAGAAGGTTCGGCATAATTTTCGATAGGTTCAGACTGCTTTTGCGTTCTATCCGGGAAGGTAGGTTCGTAAGGCTTTGCCTCCCCCCTATTGCGGTAACCGCTTAGGTTAGACGGGGTAACGTCCTGAGGGTTTTGGTCGAATTGCGACTTTGAGATAGTCATGTATTCTTCGGTAGGTTTTAACGGCTGTTTTGCCGATATATCCTGACGGGGCTGAGCGGGTACCGAGGGTTCTTCTTCTATACGTTTATCAAAACCGGTTGCGATAATGGTGATAATGATTTCTTCCTGAAGATCGGGGTTACTTGTCATACCGAATATAATGTTTGCGGTAGGATCGATGATTTCCTGTACCCTGTCGGCGGCTTCGTTAACCTGCGCGATAGATAAATCCTTACCGCCGGTAACGTTCAAAATTATACCGTGTGCGCCTTCGATAGTGGTTTCTAAAAGCGGACTTGCAACTGCCTGACGAACTGCCTCGATAACGCGGTTTTCGCCTTTCGCCTTGCCTATACCCATATGCGCCAAGCCTTGGTTTTTAAGAATAGTCCTTATATCCGCAAAGTCTAAGTTGATAATCGACGGCGTGGCGATAAGGTCTGCTATACCGCAAATACCCTGACGTAAAGTGTCGTCCGCATACTTAAGGGCGTCAACGAAAGGAGTATCGGCAGGTAATGCTTCCAACAACCTGTCATTGGGAATTATAATTATAGTATCAACGTATTTATAAAGGTTTGCGATACCCTTTTTGGCGTTTTGTTCACGCTTTTTGCCTTCAAAGTGGAAAGGTCTTGTTACCACCGCAACCGTTACGCAACCTGCGTCTTTAGCCGTTTTTGCTACGATAGGCGCGGCGCCAGTACCCGTTCCGCCACCCATACCGGCTGCAATAAACAAAAGGTCTACGCCCTTAACCGCTTCTTCAAGCGCCTTTTTGCTTTCTTCGGCGGACTGTTCTCCTATTAAAGGATCTGCCCCTGCGCCCAAACCTTTGGTTACGCTTGCACCGATTTGAATTTTGTTTTTATCGTCGCATAACGACAGCATCAATGCCTGTTTATCGGTGTTTACCGCTACAAATTCAGCCGTGTCTACACCGAGTTCTATCATTCTGTTTACCGCGTTGGAACCTGCACCGCCAACGCCTATTACTTTAATATTTGCTACGTGAGTTTTTGTCATACTTTCTGTGTCGGAATATTCCGCCTCCTCATTGTCTTCGTATGCGCTATAATAGTTTGCTTCTAACTCTGCCTGTCTTTGGGCTTCCAACTCTGCCTGTCTGCGCTGCTCTTCGAGTTC
>CALZDP010000006.1 GCA_945638575.1 uncultured Clostridia bacterium
AAAAAGATAGCAGACGCACTTGTGCTTGGTTTCGCACTGAAAATTGAGGGCGGCGAGTTTCAGCTTTGTAGCGGCAGTACAGACTTTTGCTATAAAAAAGACTGCATCAAACGGCAAATTCAAAAAGAATACAAAACAGAAAAAGGAGCAAATATTATGAGAATCGCAGTAACTTACGAAAACGGAAACATCTTTCAGCATTTCGGTCACACCGAGCAATTCAAATTGTACGATATTGAAGACGGCAAGGTCATTAAAACAGAGCTTATAGATACCAACGGCTCCGGCCACGGTGCATTGGCCGGCGTACTCTCCGCTGTAAAAGCAGATGTACTTATTTGCGGCGGTATTGGCGGCGGTGCACAAATGGCGCTGGCAGAAAACGGAATAAAGCTCTACGGCGGTGTCAGCGGTAATGCCGATGAAGCGGTAAATGCTTTTGTTGCCGGCAATCTTGCTTTCAATTCCGATGTGCATTGTGAACACCACGATCATGAACACGGCGGGGAAACCCATATCTGCGGCGACCACGGTTGCGGTCACGGACATTGCGGGAATCATTGAAAAATGTGATAACATCACAGAATTGTAATCTGAAATATGCTATTATTTAATTAAAGGAGGCGGAAATATGAAACAATATATATGTACAGTCTGCGGATATATCCATGAAACCGAAGGCGAATTGCCCGATGATTTCAAGTGTCCGCTTTGCGGTGCAGGTAAGGATGCTTTTGTGCTGAAAGAGGAAACTGTTAAAGCAGAAGAAATCCTTGAAAAGCCGCATACAGAAAAAGAATTATCCCCCATGGAGATGAGCATCATTTGCTCCAATCTTGCAAGAGGGTGCGAAAAGCAGTATATGCCCGAAGAATCCGAGAGCTTTAGAAAACTCGCAGAATTCTTCCATCAAAAAGCAGAGCCTGTCAGCAATGCCGGCACAGAGACACTGCTTGAATTGATTAATCATGATATTTCGGTAGGATTTCCTTACGGAAAATCAGCTGCGGAAGAGCAGCACGACCGTGGCGGACTTCGCTGTCAGGTGTGGGCAGAAAAGGTAACGAGAATGTTGCAGTCACTTCTCACCCGATATGAGGTTGAGGGTAACAAGATGCTTGAAAACACAGGTGTGTATGTCTGCACAGTCTGCGGATTTGTATTCGTTGGCGATGAACCGCCTGCTCTTTGTCCGGTATGCAAAGTCCCTGCGTGGAAGTTTGAAAAAATAGAAGGAGGTGCAAGATAATGGCAGATAAATATGCAGTACGAAATTTAAGGCTTTGTACAAAAGACTGTCTTTGCCTTTATGTTTGCCCTACCGGCGCTACGGATACAGAAGACAGCATCATTGATCCAAATAAGTGTATCGGCTGCGGCGTATGTGCCGGGGCATGTCCTTCAGGTGCTATTTCAATGATGCCGAAGGAATTGCCACCGCAGCAGCCTAAAACGGATAAAGTGGTCGAGGCGCTGCGTGCTCTCGTTCAAAGTAAAGCGCAGGCTGAAAACATAGCTTCCCAGCTGCCCGATACACTTTCGGAGGCGGTAGCAAAATCGTCTCGACTTATGGCAGAAGACCTTTGCCGGGAAGCAGGCTTTATGCTTCCGCAAAGCGCCAACACAAAAGAATTTTTAGAGCAGATAAAATCCTATCCCGATATTCCGGCGGATGTGGTGGAAGCATTGCTTCATAACATAAATTTCAATGAAAATATAGAAAAGAAAGAGGTAACGAAAATGGCAAAATGGAAATGCACCGTATGCGGTTATATTCACGAGGGAGATACTCCTCCCGAAACCTGTCCTGTCTGCAAACAGCCGAAAGAAAAATTCGTAAAGCTTGAGGAAGAATCCAAGAATCCCTATGCCGGTACCAAGACCGAAAAGAACCTTTGGGAAGCATTTGCAGGCGAATCTCAGGCAAGAAACAAGTATACATACTTTGCTTCTGTTGCAAAGAAGGCAGGCTTCGAGCAAATTGCAGCACTTTTATTACAGACTGCCGAAAATGAAAAAGAACATGCGAAACTGTGGTTTAAGGCTCTCGGCGAGCTTGGTGATACTGCCGAAAACCTGCTCCATGCAGCGGAAGGCGAAAATGCTGAGTGGACTGATATGTATGATCGTATGGCAAGAGAAGCAGATGAAGAAGGCTTTCACGATTTGGCTGAGCAATTCCGTGGTGTTGCCGCTATTGAGAAAGCACATGAGGAAAGATACCGTGCTCTTCTTAAAAATGTTGAAACCAGAGCAGTATTTGAAAAGTCCGGTTTAACAGTTTGGGAATGCCGCAATTGCGGACATATCGTTGTTGGTACTACGGCTCCCGAAATATGTCCTGTATGTAAGCATCCGCAAGCTTATTTTGAAGTTCGTAAAGAAAATTATTAAAGAGAGAAAGAAAAGTTTTATATTTGTCGCCATTGCGGTAACTTAATTGGTCTTATTCACGATGCGGGCGTCCCGATGATGTGCTGCGGACAGAAGATGGAGGCGCTGGTTCTCAACACTACCGAAGCGGCGGGAGAAAAGCACTTGCCTTATGTTCATAAAGAAGACGGTTCTGTTTATGTAAGAGTCGGCGAAACAACCCATCCCATGACCGAGGAGCACTACATTCAATTGGTTTATGTTGAAACTAAGAATGGCGGTCAGCGCAGAGCCTTTAGGCCTGGCGACACACCGGAAGCTACCTTTTGCACCGGCGAAGATAAACCTGTTGCAGTTTATGCTTACTGCAACCTCCACGGACTTTGGAAAACTGAAATCAAGTAAAAGTAAAATCGCCTGCCAAAACATCTTGGCAGGCGATTTGTCATATCTATTTAATTATATATAAGTTCAGTATTTACAAATTCTGTTGCTTGATTACCGCATACGAAGTATCCGCCGTTATTTATAACTGCGACAAAAAAGAAGTTCTCCCCAAGGAAGTGGCAGAACTCTTGATAGAGATTTATGAGGATGAACTCAAAGAAACGAATCTTAAAAAGCAATACGATCGCTCTATTGAAATGCAAGCGAAAGCTCGTGAAGAGATGAAAAAAGACCTTCCCGGATTTGCTTGGGTAAATAATTAATTTACGGAGGTGGAAACATGGCAGAACAGTATCCTATGACGACCTCGGTCAACAAAGATGACAGAGCGAGAAGCTTCCGGGTCTGCATGCGCGGCTGGGGCTTTAACGACCTCTGTCATTTTCATTATAAATAGAATTTCGACCTTTAATTGAAATTGAGACCGATTTCAAAAAACTCATCCGCTTTTTGACCTACCTCATCCGTGTATCCTATTAACTCATTACTCACAAATATATGTACGGTCGTGTTTAACGACCGTACATATATTTTTTTAGTCTATTTGGGGACTCGAACGGGTGGTAATTTTCCGATTAATGGTTATTTAGCAAAAAAAGTCGAGATTGTTTCGTACGATTATGCTATAATTTTAACACGAGATGAGGAAAGAATTGAAATGAAAGAACATATCGAAGCAGTCCAACGTATGCAAGATTATATAACGTTACATTTATCGGAAGAAATAACGCTTTCGGATCTTGCAAAAGTAGCCATGTTTTCACCGTGGCACGCAAGACGAATATTTATAGCGTATACGGGTTTTTCGCCCTCGGACTATATTAGAAGATTACGTTTAAGGTATTCCGCATTGCGTTTGCGTGATGACAATGTTACCATAACCGACGTTGCGTTCGATTTGGGATTCGGCAGCGTGGACGGTTACACACGTGCTTTTGCGCGAGAGTTTGGATGTAATCCTAAACAATATGCGCTGAATCCTGTTCCGCTAACGCTATTCAATCCTTACGGCGTAAAATACAATCATACAAAAAGGAGTAAGACAATGGAAACAAAAAACATATTTATTCACCTTATAACAAAACCCGAAAGAAAAGTCATAATAAAAAGAGGAATAACCGCCGCTAATTATTGGGATTACTGCAACGAAGTCGGTTGCGACGTGTGGGGCATACTTACAAGCATTAAATCTATAAGCGGAGAACCTATTTGTTTGTGGCTTCCCAAAAAATATATTGCCAAAAACACAAGCGAGTACGTTCAGGGCGTAGAAGTACCGTGTGATTATAACGGCATTATACCCGAAGGATTCGACGTGATTACTTTGCCTGCAACAAACTATCTTATGTTTCAGGGCGAACCGTTTGAAGAGGAAAATTTCGGCGAGGCAATAGAGCAAGTACAAGCCGCAATTAAAAAATACGATCCGTCCTTACTCGGTTACAAGTGGGATAAAGAAAATCCGCGCATACAATTAGAACCTATCGGCACGCGCGGATATATTGAAATGTTGGCGGTAATAAACAAATAACAAATTTCGGCAAAGTTTTTCGCCTATCGTTAAAATTGAAACTTCGGGGCGGTAAAATCATACGCTTTTATTTTATATACCTTTCATAAATTACTATCACTGCACAGGCTGTCATTAAATATGAATGTCTGTGTAGTTTTTTGTTGAACGGCGCGTTGAACGAGCCCCAAAACTGCCCCCGAACGGTTGGGTATCGGCAAATATGCAAGTTGAATTCGGTTGCTAAAATAGTAAACTAATGATAAAATTAAATTGAAAATTATATTAAAGGGGAACGGCATGAAAATTGAAATGATCGGTTACAACGACGAAAAGGCTATTGCAATTTACAGCGTCATTAAAACAATGCCGTTTTTTGTTATATCTTTAATTGTTGCTTGTTTTTCGTTGATTCCGACGCTTGTTTTCGGTATTTATGAATTGTTGTTTGTTTTTTTATTGCCTGCCATAATTTTACTTTCTATGTTATTTAGGTTTGCGGTCAATATTAACAATAAAACATTTCTCGGCAGAGCAAAGAAAAAACATATTTTTTGTCTTGATAACGGCTGTTTGTACAAAGACGGAAAAGAAATTAAAAATATATCCGACATACGATTATACAAATTTAAAAAATTCATATTTTTGGAACTAAAACGTTCTTATTACAGAATAATGAACGAAGATTACTTAATCGGCTCGAGAGAGGAATTTTTATCTCAAATTAAGTTTTATCAGAAACATTACGCTGCATTTTTGTTACCGCCGAAAACCGATGAAGAAATAGTCGATATCCTGCTAAAAAAACTTCCTAAAAATAGCGAACGCTTATTTTATTGCCCTGCCGAAAGGAAAATTATTTATATATACAAAAGGCCGGACGGCATCTATTCGATTGGTCGCGAAAAGATGTTCATAGCAGACAAAGACGAAAGATGTTATCCGGGAAAATACGGGTGGTGGGAGCCTGATTATACCCCATTCGTCTTTTTGGGAACATTGGACGCGGCGCTTTGCGAAATAAAAGCGGAAACAAAAGATTATATCGAAATAAAATCAAAATAACGTAGCGGTTAAATTGCTTTTGATACCTTCAAACATCGACTTTGCAACAACAGGTTGCAAAATCTTAATAAAAAGCAACCATAGTGCGGTTGAATTTTACAAAAAAACAGGTTATATTCTTTATATCTGAGTCGGCGCGCGCCGAAGATAAAGGAGAATTTATTATGAGTTTAGGTAAAAATTTACAATTTTTGCGCAAGACCTACTGCAAAATGACGCAGGAAGAACTTGCCGAAAGGTTGCAAGTTTCAAGACAAACTGTTTCACGCCGGGAACTTGACGAAGTTTATCCGGAAGTCGGAAAGTTATTGGAACTTTGCAAGTTGTTTTCGGTATCTTTAGACAATTTATTGCGTGAAGATTTGACCGCTTATGACGACTGCTATTTTGATTTACGCATAGAAATAATCAACGGTTTTAAGTATATACCCTACACAGTTATTAGCCCGGAGCCCGAAAACGACGCTATTTTGCATATGCAAGCGGTTGCCGAAAAATACGGCGATACCGAGCCGAATATTATAGGCTGGGATTTCCCGATGATTTCGCAAGAACAAATCAACGTTTATCATATGCACGGCTACACTTCGGCATGGGTTATACCCGACAGTGCGGAAATCAAAACCGATAACGAAGTCTTTAATCCAACCTGTAACTACGCAGGGATAACCATAAAAGACCCGATGAGCGCACCGTTTAACACCATACCGAACGCTTACAAAACACTGATGGCGTATATGTCCGCCGTAGGTTGCGCACCGCCTGAGATAAAAGGCGTAATCGGGTGCTTTGAACGTTCATATAAAAAGAACGGCGTAGAGTATATGGACGTATATATGGCGGTAAAATAAGGGGGCCTTATGGAACTTAAAGCAAGCGAGATACAAAAACAAAGAATAGCGGAAATCGAAGCGCAGGCCGATAAACTTGTCGGAGGGTGCGAAGTAATGTTTGTTGCTTCCGTAAACGAAAACGGCTATCCAAGGGTATGCTGTGTGAACAAATTAAAAGACTGCGGTTTTAAAGATCTTTATTTTGTTACTTCCAAAAGAAGCGAAAAGCAGGGCAAAGCCAAACATTTTGAAAGCAACACAAAATCAAGCGTTTGCTTTCGGCGCGACGGCGACAGTCTTACGTTGGTGGGCAATATCGAAATTATTACAGATAAAAAGGTAATGCTTTCGCTTTGGCAAGACAGCGACAGAAAGTTTTTTAAAAACGGCACAGATGACCCTAAAATCAGGTTTATACACTTTCACACAACCGAAGCCACCTTTTGGATAGGCAATAAATTCAGAACGGTACAATACAAATAAGGTTTTAATATGTTTAACAAGATTTTAATAATCGGCTGTCCCGGGGCGGGAAAAAGCACCTTTGCGCGCAAACTAAGCCAAATAACCGGACTGCCTTTATACCACCTTGATATGGTTTGGCATAAACCGGACAAAACGACGTCGGATACGGAAACTTTTGATAAAAAGTTGAAAGAAATTCTTTTAACCGACAGTTGGATTATCGACGGCAATTACAAAAGGACTTTGGAAACCCGCCTTGAACTTTGCGACGCCGTTTTTTTGCTGGACTTTCCTACGGACGTTTGTTTACAAGGCGCCCTTTCGCGCATAGGAACAAAACGCGCGGATTTTCCGTGGCTTGAAAGTGAACTTGACGAAGAATTTAAGAAGTGGATAATTGATTTTCCTAAAAATTGTTTACCGCAAATTTACGAAACTTTGTCAAAGTTTAACAACAAAAAACAAATTTATATCTTCCGCACTTATAAAGAGATTGACGAATATTTAAACGATTTTAATTAACCTATTAAAACCCCCTTGCAAAAATTGTTTTGCAAGGGGGTTTTTAAATCGCATAAAAATTATGTTAAATTTGTTAAAAAGTGAAAATAATATGAAACGTTTGTAAAATTGTTGAAAACTTACTTTAAAAGATGAAAAATACCATTGACAAAGATTTTTTTTGAATTACAATTAAGTTGCAATCTAAAATTAAAAAGGTATTTTGCACTTTAAACCATCTTTACGCCGTAAAATATAACAAATAAAATTTTAAGCAAAACGGCAGTAAAATCGACAAATAACCGACCTATAGCCCTACTTTTACAAGTTAAATTTAACGGGAAGTACGGCGGACGTAAAAATCGTGCAGCCAACCCACGGTAAATCCCCTTAAATCTTCAATGGAAACGTTTGTCGAACGATGGCAGTATTTTACATACTGACTGAAAACGCCGTCTATAACAACGGAAATTTCCGTTTCCAAAAAACTTTTATCGGTTATTTTAGAATCGGCGTTACAGATTTCAACAAACTTTTCTTTGGCAAGGTTTGAAATTCTTGCCGCGGTATTGGCGATATCCAACGAATGACAAATCATAGCGTATTCGTTTTGATTTTCAATGATATACACAAAAAAATCGTCTATAAGTTTTTGATAATCTTGGATTTCCAAAAGCCTGTCAATGGTAAAAAACCGTTCTATAAGCCCGTTTTCGTAATCTTCCGCAACGGCATACACATCGTCGTAATGGGAATAAAAAGTTGTTCTGCTAATTCCTGCGCGCTGTGTAAGTTCGGTTACGGTAAGTTTGTTAAGGTCTCTTTTTTCGGCAAGAAGTTCGGCAAAAACCTTACGAATCAGTTTTTGAGTTTTAATTGAAGATTTATTAGCGTTTTTTACTTTCATACTATCATCATTATACTATTAAAATATAAAATAGTCAACCCGAAATCTACTGTAATTGCAGTGATAAAAACAAAAATTAAACATGAAAAAATATTTTTATGTAACCGCCTTATAACGGGAAAGGACATAAAAAAGGAGATAATATGTTAGATTTTACAAAAATTTGTAACCAAGTCGAAAAGATGAATCCGTTAGACCGCACAGCGCTTATCATTGAGGAGTCTGCTAAAATCGTAAAAAAGTTTTCCGCTTTAAGCATTACCGCTTATAAGCCGGTGGAAATACTTGCTACCTTTATAATGGGCGCGGTAATGAGCGACGGCGTAATTAACGAAAAAGAATATCTGTTGATTTATCCTTCTTTGGTAAAGGCTTTCGGCGAAGATTTCGATTACGAAACGGTAAAAAAACATCTTTGCAACGACAAGGAAGGTCAAAAACTTTTAACCGAGTACGTTAACGCGCTTATGAAGATTATTTCTGTTAGCGACGAGGATTTGCAGACGGATGTAGTTACCTTATGCTTGCTTATCGTTGCTATCGACGGTAAAGTTTCTTTAAAGGAACGCCGTTACATACGTCAACTTTGCAAATAATTTTTTAGCCTAACTTTAAAGGCGGACTTTGATAAAGTCCGCCTTTATTATTTAGCATTAAAAGTGAGGCTATAAGCCCGTTACCATTCTAAAACAGCATACAAAAGGTTCCGCCGGTAAGCACCGCAAGCCCTACCATGGACTTTATATCGGGTTTTTCTTTAAGCACCGTCCAAGAGAAAACCACCGAAATCAAAATGCTCAATTTGTCTATCGAAACCACGGCGGAAGTTACGCCGTCCTTTAACGCCTTATAATAGCACAGCCACGATACACCTGTCGCCAAACCGGAAAGCACCACAAACAAAAGGTCCTTTTTGGTAAGCCCTTTGACTTCGGAAGTGTTACCGGATATAAAAACCATCGCCCACGCCATAACCAAAACCACGCAAGTCCTTAAAGCCGTTGCAAGGTTAGACCCGACGTTTTTAATACCGACTTTGGCTAAAATTGCCGTCAAACTTGCGAACACCGCCGATAAAATGGCATAAACTATCCACGATTTGGATTTTTTAGGGTGATTTATATCCTTTTTTAAACCATTTTCTTCGGGTTTACGTTTACCGCTAAAAACCATTAAAAAGGTCCCTATAGCGACAAGCGCTAATCCTACGCCTTTAAAAAGGGTTACCGTTTCCTTTAAAATAATAAAGGATAAAAGGACGGTAAGCACCGCGCTTGATTTGTCTATCGGGGCGACCTTGCTTACTTCGCCTTTTTCAAGGGCTTTGTAATAGCACAGCCACGATCCGCCCGTCGCCAAACCCGAAAGTATTAAAAAGATCAGCGATTTTAAATCGATTTGCGCAATTTGAACGAAACTTCCGTCAATAAAGGTCATCAGCCACGAAAACACCAGCACGACGCCCGTTCTTACGGCGGTAACGACTTCGGAATTGTTTTTTATGCCGATTTTTGCAAAAACAGAAGTTACCCCTGCAAAAAGCGCGGACATGACCGCATAAACTATCCACATTTTTTCATCCTGTAATAATACTAACTGAATCTTCGGTATCTTAGTTTTAAAAAACGCCGAAACATTGTTTTTGCCGTATAAGTTAGCAAAAAACGTCTAATAACGGGCTTATAGCCCTATTTTTAGTTGTTAACGGTAAAATTCTTCCGCAAGGGCGTCGATATCTTTAAGTTCACCTTCGGTAAAGCCGGAAGCGTTGATTAACCCGACGTTTTCCTTTATTTGCGAAGGCTTGGACGCCCCGATTAAAACGCCTGTTACCGCGGTGTCTTTTAAAACCCACGAAAGCGCCATTTGCGCCAAAGTTTGCCCACGTTCTTCAGCCAAACTTTTAAGTTTACCCAAAACCCTTACGCGTGCAGAAGTTATTTCCGATGCCTTTAAAAATTCGTTTTTGGCGGCGCGGCTGTTTTCGGGGATTCTTTCCAAATAGCGGTCGCTTAAAATACCTTGATTTAAGGGGCTGAAAGCAATTATCCCCTTTTTAAGTTTTTTAGCGGAAGATATTACGCCGTTTTTTTCAATGGTTCTGTCCAAAATATTGTATCTGTTTTGATTTATTACAAAAGGACAATGAAGATCCTTTAAAATTTCCGCCGCCGCTTCCATGGTTTCGCCGTCGTAATTGGAAAGCCCCGCGTAAAGCGCCTTTCCGCTTTTAACCGCTTGATAAAGGGCGCCCATGGATTCTTCAAGCGGAGTGTCCTTGTCCATGCAGTGGTGGTAAAAGATATCCACGTACGGAAGGTTTAAACGTTTTAAACTTGCGTCCAAACTTGCCAAAAGGTATTTTCTGCTTCCGCCGTCGCCGTAAGGGCCGTTCCACATACGGTAGCCTGCTTTGGTGGAAATTATAAGTTCGTCGCGGTGGGATAAAAAATCTTCCTTTAAAATTTTGCCGAAGTTTTCTTCCGCCGAACCGGGCAAGGGACCGTAATTATTAGCCAAATCGAAGTGGGTAATGCCTAAATCAAAGGCGGTACGGCACATTTCTTTCATATTTTTGTAATCGTCGTCGCTTCCGAAGTTATGCCAAAGCCCGAGTGATATCAGCGGAAGTTTAAGTCCGCTTTCGCCGACGCGTGAATAAGGCATATTAAGGTAACGGTTTTTGTTGGGACAGTAATTCATATTTTGATTCCTTTATGTTATTTCAAATAAATTATACTACCAAAAATAAAAGGTTGCAACCCTTTTAAATGCAACCCTTTTAATCTTTATTTATAATACTTATTTTAATCAAAAGCAATTTTCCCTCTTTTTTATCTTGCAGTCCTCAACCTTTTCACAGCGATAACAGACTTCGTTGTCCGAATTTTTACCATCGAAAAAGTCGGCTATGTTTTTATAGGTACACCTTGCTATCTCGTAAAGAGCTTCGTCGGTCAAAAAGGCTTGATGGGAAGTTATTATTACGTTAGGCATGCTAAGAAGTCTTGCCAAAACGTCATCGCCCAATATATGCCCCGATTTGTCCTCGAAAAACAAATCCGATTCTTCTTCGTATACGTCCAAACAAGCGGCGCCGACTATCCTTTTCTTTATGCCGTCAAGCAAATCTTCGGCGTCGATAAGCGCGCCGCGAGAGGTGTTAAGGATAATTACCCCCTTTTTCATTTGAGAAATACCCTTTCTGTCTATCATATGAAAATTGTCGTCGGTCAGCGGACAGTGTAAAGAGATTATATCGCTTTTTTTAAACAGATCGTTTAGTTCGACGTATTCGCAGTCAACCTCTTTGGACGGAAACTTGTCATAAGCGATGACTTTACACTTAAAACCTTTCATTATATCTATAAAGGCTCGGCCTATTCTGCCCGTACCGATAACGCCAACCGTTTTGCCGTTTAAATTAAAACCTTCCAGTCCGCTTAAACTGAAGTTGAAATCTCTTGTGCGATTATAGGCTTTATGAATTCTTCTTGCCGAAGTCAGTAAAAGCGCGGCGGTATGCTCGGCAACCGCTTCGGGCGAATAGGACGGCACGCGCATGACGTGAATTTTTTTATAGCACGCCTTTACGTCTACGTTATTGAATCCTGCCGAGCGCATAGCGATAAGTTTTACGCCGAAGTTATAAAGTCCGTCTATTACAGTCTTGTTTAAGTCGTCGTTGACAAACGCCGCCACAACGTCGAAGCCGTTGCAAAGGGGATAAGTGGTTTCGTCAAGCTTGGGCGTAAAATACTTTATTGTTACATTTTCGGGCATTAAACGGTCAAAGTATTTACGGTCGTAAGATTTTGTATCGAACATTGCAATTTTTATCAATTTTAACTTCCTTATTCCTAAATATATAATACGGCAATATGTAATACCATAGGCAAAGTTTTTGACTTTACCGACCGCAAAAACTTTAAGTAAAATTTTTACCGAAAACTATTGCGGTTTTGCATTTTTAATAATATAATTTTTATGTATGACTGATAAAACAGGACGGCTTAAACATAATGACCTATTTAGATAACTTTAACCGGTTAGTCGGCGAAACCATAATGTATTGCCAACGCATAGAACACGATATAAAAATAATTTACGCAGCCATGTTAAGCGGAGATATGCAGGAAAATTTGAATTTGGTAAGCCGTGAAACTTTAGGCAGCGTTTTGGTTGCATTAAAAGCCTTGGATAACAGCGATAACGACCCCGTTTTTACCGAAAACGACTACCGACTTTTAAAAGAAATAAAAAACATACGTAATTTTATCGCACACCAATGTTACGTGGATTTTTTGTACTTACAAGATGAAAATTTTACTCAAAAATTATCCCAAAACCACCGAAAAATCGAGGTTTTTAATAATAATTTGCAAAATCTTTCCATTTTGGTCGAAAAAGCCAGATTTTCGGTACTTTCCAAGTTTCGCAGGATATAATCCGCTTGAAAATTTTTTTAAAATTACAGAATTTAATCACCGATATTGTCCGCATTATATCAAGGAATTTACGATTTTTGCTTTGAAAAACTCAAATTTTAAAAAAATTATTCGACAAAAAAAACAATTTAATTATTTTTTTAAAAAAAATTAAAAAAACCGCTTTAAAATCCTTTACAAACCAAAAAAAGTGGTGTATTATCAATGCGTAATCGAGAGCAAATAAAGTTTTGTTTGGTTACTTAATTTAGGTTTCATCATTTTCCCCCTTATCATATATTTTTCAGGTAGTTGGCAGTTTGCGATTAATGTGAACTGTCAATTGCTTTTTTTACGCCCTTTTTTTTATATTTTCTTGCGTAACGCGGAAAAATAGTTTACAATTAAGTATGACAAAAAACTTTTTCAGGTAACTTATGAACAAAACATTCGACAACGGAATGGAAAGTCTTTGCGAACTTTACCGTATAGGCTTCGGGCCGTCAAGTTCCCACACCATGGGGCCGGAATTCGCACTATCTGAATTCCGTAAAAACTACCCACAAGCGAATTTTATAAAAGTAACCTTATATGGCTCTCTTGCAAAAACAGGCAAGGGACACGGAACAGACGTGGTTATTAAAAAAACGCTGCAAGACATTAAATGCGAAGTGGTTTTCGACGTAAAAACAGAAGTTCCACACCCAAACACGTTAGACGCAGTCGCATATATCGACGGCGCGGAAATCGGCAAAAGCAGATATTTTAGCGTCGGCGGCGGAAAAATAGTAAAAGACTTTTCCGACAGTAACGTAAAATACCTTTACCCGCACTCTTCCTTTAAAGAGATAAAAGGGTACTGCGCCGAAAACAACCTGAAACTTTTTGAATACGTTGACAGGTTTGAAGGCGATTATATAAACGATTACCTTTTAAAGGCTTGGGCGCAAATGAAAGAATGCATAGAATGCGGACTAAAAGGCGCAGGCGTATTGCCCGGCGGACTTAACGTCAGCCGAAGAGCCGGTTTTTTGTACAATTCCGCCGGCGAAAACGAAAGCGCCGAAGTGCGTGAAAACCGCCTTATTTGCGCTTACGCCTTTGCCGTCGGCGAACAAAACGCTTGCTATGAAAAAATAGTTACAGCCCCTACCTGCGGTGCGTCGGGCGTAGTGCCTGCGGTTTTGTATTACGAACAGCAAAAAAACGGATACGAAGATCAAAAAATTGCAGACGCTTTAAAAACGGGCGGTATTATAGGTAACCTTATTAAAAAGAACGCATCCATTTCCGGTGCGGAATGCGGATGTCAGGCGGAAATCGGCACTGCTTGCGCTATGGCGGCGGCGGCGCTTGCCGAACTTAACGGACTGAATTTGGATAAAATAGAGTATTCGGCGGAAATCGCCATAGAACATCACTTAGGCTTAACTTGCGACCCCATTTGCGGTTTGGTGCAAATACCTTGTATCGAAAGAAACGCAGTCGCCGCCGTAAGAGCGGTAAACGCAGTTCTGCTGTCTAACCTTTTGTGCGAAACAAGGAAGATTTCTTTCGACAGCGTAGTTTCGGCAATGCGCGAAACGGGTAAGGATATGTCGAAAGAATATAAAGAAACATCCGAAGGCGGTCTTGCAAAAATCAGATTATCTTAAAAAGCGGGGCTATAAGCCGATTATATGCTATTTTTATAAGATAATCATAGCCTTATATAATTTTATTCCGCTTTGATTTTTACGTTACCGCAAAGGATTTCCGAATAGGAAAAACTTGTTTTACCGTTATACGGTATTGTCGGTATAACGGTAAAAAGAGCGGGATAGACGCCCGTTATTACGCCGATATAGGAAACATATTTATTTCTTCCTAAATTTTGCGTAACTTTTACCTTTTTATTTTGCAGTTTTTCAACGGCAGTCTTGATGCTTCCCATATTTTTTGTGGTTTTAATCATATTTTTATTTTAGTCAACTTTTCTGTTTTTTAAACGGTAAAAGTTTAAAAATCAAACGTTAATCGACCTATAAGCCAACTTTTACAAAAAAGGCCCCGTCAAATTGACAGATCCTTTTTTATTAAAAATCCGTTTTAGATATCTTCGTCGTCGTAGTCGTCATCGTCGTCTTTAAGGTCGTCCTCATCGTCCTCTTCTTCAAAGTCCTTTTCATCGATGGGCCCGTAATTAAAGTCGTCATCGTCGTTGGTTTCCATGGATTCGTCATCGTCGTCAAGGAAATCTTCTTCGTCGTCGAAAAGTTCGTTGACTTCTTCCTGTTCGAGTTGAGAAAGAGATATCATCTCTTCGCTTTCGTCTTTACCGAGGTCTTCCTTTTCGTCGTCGTCGAGGTACTTCTTCCATTCTTCGTCGGTATCGATATCGACGTCGGCTTCCTTTTCCTCTTCGTAACGCTGTTTTTCCATACAACTTTCGCACATATCCTCGGTTATGGGAATATAATTTTGTTTACAAATAGGACAGATTTTTTCGGTTGCATCTTCCTCTTCGTCTAAAGTAGCAAACATAAGTTGCGGACCTATTTTGAGTTCCGCCTTGCATACGTCGCAATATTCTTCATCAACAGGGATATAATTTAATTCGCATCTGGGACAAAGTTTATATTTTGCCATAATCTGCCTCCAAAGTTAAGCCGTTTTTTATTGAGTGGAATTATTATATTAGTATTGTTTTGATTTGTAAACTGTTTTTATGCAGTTTTTTGCTTTTTTTCTTATTTTCCGCTTCTTCACTAATAACTTATGTTAATTTACCCCGTTTTGTAATCTTTATTCTTTTTTTATCCTAAAAAAAATCGACAAAATCCGATCGCGCCTTCCCCGTTTTTTTTGACGCGCCTTGTTTTGTCGATTTTTTTAACCCGATTTAATATTTAGAAATAATTCTTTTGCCCGATAAACTTTGTTACTTTTTAAATTTACGCCCCTTCAAGAAGCATTTTATCGGCAACTAAAGCGATAAACTCTCCGTTTGTAGGCTTTTCACTGCCAATGTACGCGCGCACGCCGAAAACGGAATTTATGCTGTCTATCCTGTTACGGTTCCAAGCGACTTCGATAGCGTGCCGAATAGCCCTTTCCACCTTTGAGGCGGAAGTTTCGTATTTTACACCTATCATAGGATAAAGTTGTTTGGTGATGCTGTTAATTATTTTGGGATTGTCGACCGCCATTTTAACCCCTTCGCGGAGATAAGCGTAACCCTTTATGTGCGGAGGAATCCCTACCGAAATAAATATTTTGCTTATCTTTTCGTCCAAACTAACCGCAGGCTTTTCCGCGCTTACGGACAAGGAAACCCCTTTATCCTTTTCTTTAAGTTGAATAAGCCTTTCTTTTACCATCGAAAGCGGTACGGGTTTAGTCATGTAATACGCCGCGCCGTAATCCATCGCCCTTTTTATTATGCGCTCGTTATTAAGTACGCTTATCACTAAAACAATTGATTTCAGTTTGCTTGCTAAAACGTGCTTTAAAACCTCGAAACCGTCCACACCGGACACTACCAATCCCGTAACGATAAAATCAGGTTTAAATTTGTCGATAAGTTCTATTCCTTCCTTTCCGTCCGTGGTTGCGCCGACTACCGTAAAACCGCTTTCCTTATAAAACCGACGCAATTTTGCCAAATCTACGCCGTCTTCCTCGATAAACAATACTTTATTTTCTTCCATATCTTCGCCTCTTTTATAATTTTGTAAATTTATTATATCACATAAGACGAAAAGAAAAAAATAATTTTTGAACATAATTCTAAATATTTTTATTTATTTTTGTTCAAAATTGTCGAAATAACTGTTTTTCGGTCGATAATCGTCTTATAGCCCGATTATTGACTATAAAATATTTGTTAAAAAAACCGATTTTTCGTGTTTTTAATTGTCATAATTAATTTTGAATAGGACAATTATTTACTTAAAAAAGGCTCTGCTTTATCAAAAAAAGCGAAGCGCTTAATATTATCGAATGATTTTTAATGAATATATTATCTTTTTCGGAACTCGGTTAACGCAAAACCTTCGATAACAATTTTGTCGTAATTATCGGCTTTACCGCTAAATACGAAAATTGATTTGCCCCTTTTAAAGGTGTAACTTTGCAAAGCACATTCAACGCTGTCCTCGCCGCTGACAAGACAAACTTTTGTCATTGCGCCGGTTTTTTCCGCAGGGTACTTTGTATCCCCCGTTTCTTCCAAAAACATTCCGGAAAAAATTCCGCCGCCGTCCAAACCGTATTTGTTTACAAAGGTCAAAGTAACGTTATAGCCGTCTGCGGTTTTTTGAACAGAAACTTTAAGTTTTCCGCTCAATTCCTTTTTGTCATAGGGGGAAACGGTGGATAAGGCAACTTCGGTTTCGTTTGGCAAAACTTCGTAATCGCTATTTACAAACATCTGACGTTTGGAATAATTGTCGAGATTGAAAAATCCGTCGTAACCTTTAAAAATAAAGGTAAATAGTCCCGTGGAAATCCCCAACACTACAAGCGCGCCCAATAGGGCAACCGAACATAAAATAATTCTTATTTTAAACTTTTTCATATTGTGATTATACTATAATCATTTGTTTTAGTCAAAGATTTTCGGCGTTTTGGAGTAACGAAAACGCTTAGCGGTGTAAAACAGGTAATTTGCGCTTAAGTATTTAACCGTAAACTTACCGCAGTTTTACATCGCCTTTTTTAAATATGGATTACGACCGTGAATTTTTTAACAAAAAAACTTTATACAATCTTGCGGTATGTCTTATAGGAATTATAAGCATAAAAAAACCGCAATTTATAAGCACAAAAAAAGCCACCGTTGCAGGTGGCTTGTAAGCGATAAAATATTTGAAAAATTATCTCTTTGAGAATTGAGGAGCACGACGGGCTTTCTTTAAGCCGTATTTCTTTCTTTCCTTCATTCTCGGGTCTCTTGTTAAGTAACCTTCTTTCTTAACGGCGATACGAAGTTCGGGTTCGGCAACGACCAAAGCCCTTGCGATACCGTGACGGATAGCGCCGGCTTGACCGGTGAAACCGCCGCCGTTAACGTTAGCAAAAACGTCGTAATCGGCTTCCTTACCGGTAAGGGTAAGAGGTTGACGGATAACAAGTTTAACGGTATCCAAAGCGCAGTATTCGTCAATGGATCTTCCGTTTATGATATAAGTGCCGTTTCCGCCGGGAATAAGGCGTACTCTTGCGACTGCTTTCTTTCTTCTGCCGGTTCCCCAGAACTGGACTTTCTTTTTAGTAGTTTTAGCCATAATAGATTACCCCCTTAATTAGTAGTCAATCTTAAGCTCTACAGGTTGTTGAGCCTGTTGTTTGTGTTCTGCGCCCTTATAAACGCGAAGTTTTTTGAGCATCTTTTTGCCTAAAGTGTTTTTAGGAAGCATACCTTTAACGGCTTCGTAAACAGCAACGTCGGACTTTTTAGCCATCATTTCGCTGTACGGAATCTGCTTTAAACCACCGATATAACCGGTATGATAGGTGTAAAATTTCTTTTCCAATTTTCTACCCGTTAAAACAACCTTGTCGGTGTTTACGATGATAACGAAGTCACCGCAGTCAACGTTCGGTGTAAAGGTGGGTTTGTGTTTGCCTCTTAAAACCGCGGCAACTTGAGAAGCCAATCTACCGAGGGGGATACCCTGAGCGTCAACTACGTACCACTTTCTCTCAACGTTGGCGGGATTTGCCATATATGATTTCATGATAAATAATCTCCGAATATTTTTTACCCGACTTAGCGATGAATTCTTAAGGCGAGGGGCTAATTCGCACAGTAAAACCTTCGCATAAATCAAGCGACTATCACATTTTAACTTATAATTATATTTTAGTCAAGCAATTTTGCGGATTTTTTCGGCGTTTTAGACACCTTTTTATTCATAATTTGATAACTTTCCTTAAAAATTGCCTGCAACACAATATATTGTATTTTTTTAAAGGAATTTAACACAAGTGATTTTTAAAAAACTTTTAATCCTTTTTTACGTTAAAGCAAACGCCTACCACTTTAGGTCCTGCGTTCGCCGCAACTGCCGCGCCTATCCTGAAAGCGCCTGTGGGCGGATAACCTAAAAGTTCGCTCATCTTCCGTTCGATTTCCTCTTTGCAAACAGCGTCGCTTCCGTAAATCACCTGATACGGACTTCCCTTTTCCATATTTTCAATACCCAAACTTGCAACCTTTTCGAGAAGTTTTCTTTCCCCGATACATTTTGCCGCCGTAATAATTTTATGATCGTGTATCTTCATAACGGGCTTTATGTTCAAGGTCGAGCCTATAAACGCCGCCGCAGAAGGGATTCTGCCGGACTTTGCGGCGTATTTTAAGTCGTAAATGCCGAAGTAAATTTGTCTTTGGGGCAAAATATCGCTAAGATAATCGGTAATTTTTGTAACCGAAGCGCCTTCTTGCGCCATTTTTGCCGCTTCTTTTACGGGTTCGCCGTACATTGCGTTGTAACCCTGTCCGTCAAAAGCGTACACTTTAAAAGTGTCCTTATATTCCGGATAGTCGTCGTAAAACATATCTATCGCAAGTAAGGAATTTGCATACGTTGCGGAACCTTCGGAATTTATCAACACCAAAACAAGGTCGGTTATGCCTTCTTCGGCGTTTTCAAGGTAGATTTCTTCAAACCTATAGGGGGTGATTTGCGAAGTTTTGGGGATTTCGTTACAAGTATTCATCAGGTTGTAAAAACCTTCTTCGTCGAAATCCACGCGACTTAGGTAGTTTTTATCGCCAAGCATTACTTCAAACGGAAGTACGGCGATAGAAAACCGCTTCTCGTCGGCAGCGGAAATATCCGATGCGGAATCGGTCATAATTTTAATTTTCATTTGTCAACTCTCCTGAATCCGCCGGCTAACGGCTTTACCATACTTTGCGCCAAAAACTTTTAAAAGGCTTACCGCCCTGCGGAAAATACTGTCAAATTTTACAACAAGTTATTTTTATTGTCAAGGAATTTTATATGGTAACTTAATAATGTTTACCGCGCCTTGTTTTTATTAAAGCACGTTTATTCTTGCAAAAGTCCGCCTATAAGCCGATTATCAGCACTATAGATATATAACGTTCCCACAAGCGTTTTATAAAAAAGAATCCGACGAAGCAAAAAAACCTCGGCGGACTCTTTTTTTGTAAATCGATTAAAGGAGTTAATGATTTACAAAATAAAAATGCGAAACAAATAAATTTGCGGATAAACAAAACAGTTAAAGGGGTGAAAGTTCCTCGCATTTTTGGAACAAACAATAGTAACCCTTATCTTTAATAAAATAATCTTGCGGTATAAAATAAGCCTTTTCAAACCCTTTGGGGGCTTTTCCCCTTTCAGAAGGTACGGCATATACATAATATGACAGGTTTTCGCTTTCCCAAATACCGATAAAGTAAAACTTTTTATTACCCATTTTGTAAAATTCGGTATTCGGGATGACGGCGTCTAAACAGTACGCCCTCGGATTATCCTTTATCAGCCTTCCAAAATCGAAACGTCGGCCTTTTTTAAATTTTCCCTTTTGAAGTATCGTATCGCTTTCGACTGTGAAAAATCCCCCGTTTTCGGGCTTATAGACCGACTTTTCGCCATTGCACGCGTCCGCTTCATCAGACTCAATTTGAGCCTTATATCCTTCGCCTTGTCGCTTCTTGCAATCTTCTTTTTCAAGGTCATCATAGTTAACAGGTTGCCTTTCATTTATTGCCCGTTCCTTTTCGTAATAGTTTTCTTCCGCAACCTTAAAGTCATCGTAAAATACCTCGTTTTCTGCGAGTTTATCATACGCTTCTTTCTTTTCATAATTCTTCTCAAAGCCAATAAAACCTTCTTTGGAAAACTCTGCGTAACCGTAACGGGCTTCGGCTGTAATTTCGCCGTTGCTTACCGCCGCCATACAAAAACCGTTTATTAAGTTGGTGCCGCTTAGTATAATTCCGTCATGAACAAAATAATAATTTTTTCCGTCAAAAATAATGAACTTGCAGGGCGGTAACTTTTCTATCAAAGATATATTCAGCGTTGCGCCGTTACAGTCGCCTTTTACCCGTAAAAAACCGACGGTGTCGCCCTCTCGATTTATTTTGACAAGCCGTTTAAAATTTTCCATAAAAAATCCCTCGTTCTAATATATGCGAAGTTATGAAATTTTAAGCAGCCGCGGCGTAAAAACGGCGTCTTGTTGTAACGAAATTACAAATCAACCGAAACTATATTTATACTATCACCGCGTCTTTATAAAATTTTAAACGTTACCGTCGAATTTTTTGTTTTTACAGCGATTTTGGTTAGGTTGCGATTACTTAACGAAACTTAAAAGTTCATTTAAAAAAAAGGATTTTACGCAATTTTCATCAATAGCGGAAAAAGTTAACACAAATAAATTGTTAATTGATTTACAACTTGAAAAATATCTGTTAAAATATAGTTGGTGAAGGTTAGGTTTTTTGATAATTTTACTAAAAAGAAACCAAGACGGAAATTTGCCGATTACAAATAAAAGCGTCTAAACTTTCACAAAATAAGATTAGCAAAAAATAATATACTGTTACGGAGGCAAAAAATGACAAACAACAAGGCAGTTTTAAAATTTGTCGAGGAATCAAGGCAACTTTGCAAACCCGAAAAAGTAGTCTGGGTTACCGGCGAAGAATCCCTTTACGAACAACTTCGTGAAGAAGGTTGCGCTACCGGTGAAATGATTAAACTTAATCAGGAACTTTTACCCGGCTGTTATCTGCATCGCAGTGCCGTTAACGACGTTGCCCGTGTTGAAGGCAGAACTTTTATTTGCTGCAAAAACAAGGAAGACGCAGGTCCTATCAATAACTGGATGGCACCCGACGAAGCCTACACCAAACTCGGTCAAATTTTTGACGGCTGCATGAAAGGCAGAACCATGTACGTTATCCCTTATTCAATGGGTGCGGTCGGTTCCAAATTTTCAAAAATAGGTATTGAAATTACTGACTCCATTTACGTCGTACTTTCCATGCACATCATGACGAGAGACGGCGATAAGGTTTTGGAAGCATTAGGCGACAACGAAGATTTCGTTCGCGGTTTACACTCCAAAGCAGAACTCGACGAAGAAAAGAGATATATCGTTCACTTCCCCGAAGACAACACTATTTGGTCTGTTAACTCCGGTTACGGCGGAAACGTACTTCTCGGTAAAAAGTGTTTTGCGCTTCGTATCGCGTCTTACCTTGGTAAGAACGAAGGTTGGATGGCTGAACACATGCTTATCGTCGGTATTGAAAATCCTCAGCACGAAATCCGTTACGTAGCGGCGGCATTCCCCTCTGCTTGCGGTAAGACTAACCTTGCCATGCTTATCCCCCCCGAACTTTACAGAAAGAAAGGTTATAAGGTTTGGACGGTTGGCGACGATATCGCTTGGATAAGAATCGGCGAAGACGGCAGACTTTGGGCTATTAACCCCGAAAACGGTTTCTTCGGCGTTGCACCCGGCACCAATATGAAGTCTAACCCCAACGCGCTTTTGTCCACCAAAAAGAATTCCATCTTCACCAACGTCGTTCAGGATTTGGACACCAATACCGTTTGGTGGGAAGGTATGGATACACCGGCGCCTACCAATGCGCTCAACTGGCGCGGTGAAAAGTGGGACGCTTCCAAATACGATAAACAAGATAAGTCCACCTACGGCGCACATCCCAACTCAAGATTTACTGCGCCTACCGTTAACTGCCCCTGCTTATCCGACCAATTTGAAGCGCCTAACGGCGTTCCTCTGTCCGCAATTATCTTCGGCGGAAGACGCGCTAAAACCGCACCCTTGGTATACGAATCGAGAGATTGGAATAACGGCGTTTTCGTAGGATCTTCAATGGCTTCCGAAACTACCGCAGCCGCTACCGGCGCAGTAGGCGTTGTAAGGCGCGATCCTATGGCTATGAGGCCTTTCGTAGGTTACAATATGGCAGATTACTTTGCACATTGGATCGAAATGGGCAAAAAGATTACCAATAAACCTAAGATTTTCAACGTTAACTGGTTCAGAACGGACGAAAACGGCAAGTTCATTTGGCCGGGCTTCGGCGATAACCTGCGTGTGCTTGAATGGATTTTGGCTCGTTGCGAAAACAAAGTCGACGCTAAAGAAGTTCCTATCGGTTACGTTCCTTACGCTAAAGATATCAATATCGAAGGCTTGGATATTACCGAAGAAACGGTTGAAAACTTACTCAGCGTAGATAAGGAAACTTGGAAAGAAGAAGCCAAAGGCATCGAAGAATTCTATGCTCAGTTCGGCGACAGACTTCCTAAAGAACTTACCGAAGAACTTAACACGCTTAAAGCAAAACTCAACTAACAGTTTTACTTAGCAAAAAGGATTTGGGCTTCCCAAATCCTTTTTTTTGCCGTTTTTAATAAAAAGTCCGCCTATAAGCCCGTTAACGGAGTAAAATGCTGTCCGGTAAAGTTTGTAGCCGAGATTTTATTTTAAAAGATATGCCGAAAACCGTAAAACAATGACGCCGTTTAATTGGGCTAAACCTTTTTTTGGGCGTCGTCTATACGCTTAGATAACTTTTCGTGATTCCTAAGCATTTCCACAACGCTTTGTTTTGGTGAAATCACCGTTTGCGATTTAGCAGAAAAGTCGCCGTAATACGATGGCTTTGCGTTGTTATTTTTGTCGGTTTCGGGCTTATAGGCTGACTTTTGCGGTTCTTTTTTTGAATTCAAAAGTGCTTCGGACAGTTTTGTTATAAGGTTTAAAAAATTATTAGCCATATTAAAAATCCTTTAAAAAATTTCAGCGGAATAAGTTTAATTTAAAATACAAATTTGCGGAATTTGAAACCGCTATGTATCGTAGCGTTTAAAATCAATCGCTTAAGGCGTTTTGCAAACATATCGCCTATTTATTGCGTTTAACTGTCAATCTTTCAGTTATAAATCCTTTGTTTTGCAAGAAAGGAGCGCACAATTTTTGAAATAGCCATTATTTTAATTAATTAAAGCGAAAAATCGCTTTTATTTTATTGATTATTTTAGTTTTTTAGTATATAATTAACAATACCGACTGTAAACGGGCGATAATACGCCGTATTTTAGGCGATTACCGTACCGTTTGGTATAATTATATTACCGCTGTCGACAAAAAATTACCTTGTCGGCGGTTATGAAAAGGAGTAATAGATGAAAAAGTTTTTGTGTTTAGTTCTTGCCCTGGGTATGGCGCTTTCTTTAGTTGCTTGTACCGGAAGTTTTTCCGGCGTAAAAGACTTTGGCGGCAATGTTTCCTCCAACGGCGGTTTTGCCGTAATTAAGGGCGATTACGTATATTTTATCAACGGCGTAGAATCCAACACCGCAGATAACGCTTTCGGCACACCCGTTAAAGGGGCGCTTGTCCGTTGCAAAAAGGCAGATCTCGGCAACTCCGCCGCTTGCGAAGTGGTTATCCCCAAACTTGTATTCACCAACGCTGCGGAAGGCAGTAACGGTTTTTACATTTACGGCGACTACGTTTATTATACTTCCCCCAGCACCGACAAAGACAAAACCGGTGCCGTTCAAAACACTTCGTTAGAGTTTTTAAGAACCAAACTTGACGGAACAGATACCACCGAAATTACTACCGTAAACAATTTAACGGCGGCATTCAGATACGTTGAAGACCGCGATAATATCTACCTTGTAGTAAACACCACCGACAAAGACGGCAACAACGTACTTAAAAGTTACGACGCCACTAAGGCAAACACCGAACTTGCTACAAGCGGAACGGTTATTAACTATGCGTTTTCCGATGATTTGGCTAAATCTTACTGCTACTATGTAGAAACCGCGCACGACGACACTCTTGACGAAGACGAATCCTTCCAAAACATCGTTAAGTTCAACTTTAACGGCGATGAAAAGACCACCGTTTTAGAAGGCAACGACGGAACGCAAGGCGCAACCTTTGCTTTAATCAAGGATACCGGCAGTGAATTATACTATTCCAAAACCTACGTTGACACTACCGTTGCTACGACCGTAAGATATTACGTCTCCCAAAACGGCGAGTTCACCGGTGAAAACAACATCCTTTTAAGCGAATCCACAACAAATGCTTCCACGGTTTTTGCAAGCACTTCTTTCTATAAAGATATCAACCACATCATTTATTTCGATTCCACAAAAGGTTTCTTGTCATATAACTATCAAGAAAGAAACAACGATGCAACCTACGGCGTTACCTATCTTGTAAAAGACAAAAAGGTTTTAAACGACCTTGCTTCGCTTACCGTCAGCAGTTACACCGACAAATACGTATACTTGACCGATTCTTCAAACTACTATTACAGAGTTAGCGTTGAAAAATTACTTGAAGGAACGGCTAATGTTGAACAGATTACCTACGTTACTTTAAAAACCGGTTCTACCTTCTATAAACCGGAATTCATCGACGACGAATACATTTTAGCGGTTTGCGATACCACTCCCCTTTACGACTACGTTTACGCAGTTAAGATGGAAGCAGGACTCGAAGGCGACGCTAAGGACGCTAAGATTAAAACTTACGACTTCACCGTAAAAGAAAATCTTGAAAACTTTGTAAAAACAAGAGTCGGCATCCTTACCGAAACCGATAAAACCAATTATGAAAACTACCTTAAAGATACCTTTAAGGAAGAAGAAGACAAATAAAAATTTATTAGTAAAAGCCGCCGATTGAATCGGTGGTTTTTTTATACCCTCGGTGAATTAGCGGCGGCAGTATTATAATGCCGTCGAATAAATTTTTTAACCGTACCTTGTTTTTCACAAACTTAAACCGCCGGCACAGAATACGGGTTACTATACAATTAAATATTACCAAACCTGACATATTTAGTATGATACAGTATGAAAAATGACAAAAAGTTCGGTCGTTTCAACTTGACAAAATTGATTATTTTAAGTATAATAATCGAAAGTAAGTCGCTATTTAGACAAACTTTCAAATAGAAGGGGCGTTTTATGAACATAATTGCAAGAGAAAGATATTTACAAAAGTTAATAGACCGCAAAGAAAACGGTATGATAAAAGTAATTACAGGCATAAGAAGATGCGGTAAAAGTTTTCTTTTACTTTGTTTATATTACGATTATTTGCTTTCTTGCGGCGTAAAGAAAGAAAATATTATAACAATCGCTTTGGACGAAGAAGAAAACGATAAGTTCCGTGAACCGAAAGAACTTTCCGCTTATATCCGTTCAAAAATCGTTAATGAAAAGGAAGAATACTATGTATTTATTGACGAAGTTCAATATGCTATTAGGAAAGAAGATCTTAAAAGCGATAAGCCGTTGCCGTTATATAACGTGCTAAACGGTTTACTTCGTATGCAAAACGTTGACGTTTACGTTACGGGCAGTAACTCAAAACTTCTTTCAAAGGACGTTATGACCGAGTTTCGCGGGCGTGGCGATGAGGTTAGAGTATATCCCCTTACTTTCAAAGAATACTACGGCTATTTGGGCGGCGATAAATTAGAACGATTTGAAGAATACGCTCAATTTGGCGGACTTCCGCTCACGTTGTCCAAAAAAACTGCGGAAGATAAAGCCAAGTATTTGTCCGACCTTTTCAAAGAAGTGTATTTTAAAGACGTTGAGGAACGTTATAGCATCGATTTACCGGAAGTTTTACACCTTTTGACAGATGATTTATGTTCGGCGATAGGTTCGCTTACCAATTCGTATAAAATAGCGAATGCTTTGAAATCGGCTAAAGGCGTCAAAGTGGATTCTCAAACGATAGCAACCTATTTGGAATATTTAGAAGAATCCTTTTTATTCAATCAAGCAAAGCGTTACGACGTTAAAGGTAAAAAATACTTTCTTTATCCGTCTAAATACTACTGTACGGATATGGGCTTGCGTAATGCTCGCTTGAATTTCAGACAACAGGAAGAAACGCACGCAATGGAAAATATTATTTACAACGAATTGGTTGCTCGTGGTTTTTCCGTTGATGTTGGAGTTGTTGAAATCGTAAGCGTAGGCGAAGACGGAAAACGCCATCAAAAACAATGTGAAATTGACTTTGTTATCAATAAAGGAATGAGAAGATATTACATTCAATCGGCATTGACGTTGAATACAGACGATAAAAATAAATCCGAACTTCGTCCATTCCTTGAAACAAAAGATTTTTTCAAAAAAATAATCGTAACAAAATCTTTTATGAAACCTTGGTTTGACGATAACGGTATTTATCACGTGGGATTATATGATTTTTTGCTTGACGAAAGCATATTGGAAAGTTAGTCGTAATTATTACCAAAAATCAAATGATAGTCGGCAAATCGAATAACGTAGTTATCTCCGCACGAAATTTCGGTTTAATAAGAGTCCCTATTCAATACGTAATTATTTGGGTTTCAATTCTATTGCTTTTTTGTCTTAATTTGTGTACGGTTACGAGCCTTAAATTGGGTCTAACGCAAATGAGTTTATAAATACTTACGGTTTTTGCCGATAAAGCCCGATTTTCCCAAACTTAAACCGCCGGCACAGAATACGGCTTTGCAATAAATAAACGCTGTGATGTTTTTGCATCACAGCGTTTATTTTGTAAATATAAAAATTAGTTATTTTCATTATTTTCGGTTTTGTAACTGTTACCTAAAAATACTGCTCCGCCAAAGCCGGAAGAAGATTTTGCACGAGGGGCTGAATTGGAATTTCTTCTGTTTCCGCCTTTTCTGTCAAAGTTTCTGCCGCCCTTACCGCCGCGACGGTCGTCGCCGCGTTTGGCGTTGAATCTGTCGTTGCGTCTTGAAGGATCGTAACCGTCGGGAATAATTGCGATATATCTGTTTGGTTCTTTACCTTCGGAAGCGGTTTTTACACCTTCAAAGTCAACCAAAGTAGAATGGATTATTCTTCTTTCAAACGGCGTCATAGGTTCCAAAACAACCTTTCTGCCCGTTTTAACGGCTTTTGCCGCCAGTTTAAGAGCGAGGTTCTTTAAAGTATCTTCCCTCTTTTCGCGATAGCCTTCGCAGTTAACTACAAGGCGGGTATAATTTTCCTTACCGCTGTTGTAAACGGCGCCGGCAAGACACTGAATGGAATCTAAAACTTCACCGCGGTAACCGATAACCTGAGAGGAATCGGTGGTAATAAGATTGATTACCGCTTTGCCTTCTTCGCCGCAGGTAACTTCCGTAGTAGCGGTAATATTTAAAACGTTAAATAAACCTTCTAAAAATTCAACTGTTTTGTCTATGTCGGTTTTCTTTTTTGTGATACTGACTTTAGCGTGCTTTGTCAAAAAGCCCAAAAAACCTTTTTGAGGTTCTTCCAAAACCGTGATTTCGGCATTTTCTTCTGTTAAGCCAAGTGTTTTTAAGCCTTCATTTACGGCTTCTTCTATAGTTTTGCCGGTAAACTCGTTATTCATGTATATATCTCCTGATATTGATTTTTAACCTTATTTGTTTTTACGGAAGCGTTTATCACGAGATTCCGCTTCCAATTTTTTGGCGAATTGCTTTTCTACTATAGCGTTTATTAAAATTGTGCTTACCATGGACACGACCGAACTTATAACCATATAAATGGAGAAAGATGCGGTATAAATGAAAGCGAAAATACCGAACATTACCGGCATCATCCACATCATCATTTTAGAGGTCTGCGCGGCGGTGCCGTCAGCCGTTTGCAATTCCATTTGAGCCTTTTGCGTTTTGTTTGTGATAATGGTTGAAAGTATCATTACGCCGATGGAAAGGATTACCAAAATAAGATAACCGTTGGGCATTTCCTTTTCGGCAGTCAAATTTTTGGTAAGTTCGGCATAACTTGAATCTTCCATGTTGATGCCTGCGTCAACCGCTTTACAGCCTTCGCGTACGGTGAATCTGTATTCTGAAAATGAATTTTTAACGGGGTGTTTCCAGAATAAATCTTCTACCCAGATATTTTTTACCCACAAAAACGACGGAACGTTTTCCCTGTAAGATTGCGCTGCGGCTTCCCTTGCCGATTGCTTTACGGTTTCGATAATCGCACTGCAACCATCATCAAAAACCTTATTGGTTATAACCGAATTGACGTATTCGTCGGTGGCTTCTTCGGAAAAGTTTTCACGGCTGAAAACATAATTTTCTCCATCGGAAACAATATCCGTACCGACCTTAACGCCCTCATAACCGTTGTCGTTAAGTGATTTTACGTAGGCTGCGAATTTGTTGATATCTTCCGTTATATAAACAGCATGTCCGTTTTCGTCTTGGGTTTTACTGACGCCTGCGGCGGTAAGTTGCTCGTCCGAATAAACGGAAGATTGATTGATGTAATACTCGTTACCGATTTTTACCACAACGTCGGTGGAATTAACTTCGTCATATGTTTCCACGGCATTGTTATAACTATCCGCCATGCCCTGTATAAGTTGAAGGTTGGCATAGTTAGAGTAATTTGAAAACTGGTTGATAACGATAATAAAAACGAATAAAGTTACAAGCGTAGGTAAGCATGACGAAAGCGCGGAATACCCTTCCTTTTTGTATAGCGCCTGTATCTTCATGTTATACATTTCTTTGTTGTTTGCGTACTGACGTTGAAGTTTTTCAAGTTGAGGACGCATTCTTTCCATTTTGATGTTATTCTTCTTCATGGAAACCCTCGAATATATATCAAGGGGCAACGTTATCAGTTTTAACACTATGGTAAAAACTATGATACCCAAACCCATATTCGGCAAACTTTCCAAAAGCCACTGAATAAACTTGCCTATAAAGTTAAGGGTATAAGGATTGTCGAACACCGGCATCGTTTCGATTACGGTGGATGATAAAAGATTGAACATATTGAAATCCTTATATTTTAAATAATAGAAAAAATGACGGAATAAACAATAAGTAAAAACTTACCGTTTCCGCCGTAAAAAAGGGCAAACTACGCCTAAAATAAAGAAAATTTATATCGATACCTCTTGAAAGAGAGTTGTTTTATATAAGCCACTTCACGACGTTTTTACTGTCGGGAACAGGATCTAAACCGCCTTTTGATAAGGGGTTGCACCTTAAAAGCCTTCTTATAATCAAAAAAATTGCCACGAAAAGGGAACGTTTTTTTAACGCCTCCACAGCGTATTCACTGCAGGTGGGGGTGAAAATACAACTTGTGTGTAAACTTGGGGAAATATGCTTTTTATAAAAACCAAGCAATTTTATTAAAAGATTTTTCACTTTTTATAAAGATTATAAGAGATTTTCTTTTTTTAACAAAAACACGACGGACTTTTCTATTTCCGAAAACTCATAAGTTTCCTTAACGCGCGGAACGAATACTATCAATGCATTTTTAGCGATATTTTTGTACAAAGGAATGTACGATGCGCGTAGCAATCTTTTGATACGGTTTCTTTTAACCGCGTTTCCGTGTTTTTTACTGACTGACACACCTATCCGCGTCTGCCCTTTTATTTCAAAGTAGTACATCGCAACGGACTTGGTGTACGCCCTTTTTCCCTTGCCGAAAACAAGGTCGAAGTCGTGCTGAGATTTTAATCTTTTCAAACGATTATGCGGAAAGTTTATGACGACCTTTCGCTCTCCTTCTCTTTAAAACGTTTCTTCCGGATTTAGTAGCCATTCTTTTTCTGAAGCCGTGTACTTTTGATCTCTGTCTTTTTTTGGGTTGATAGGTTCTTTTCATTATAATTTCTCCGTTTTCGCAAAATATTTGCGTTATTTTTTTAGTTTTTTTTGAGTAATTTTACTACCTGTTTTTGCCTTTTTTAACTGTTTTTTAACCTTAAAAAAGGGGCAAGCAACAGGAACGCTTAAACATTTTATTGTATTTTTTATTTTTTGTCAACTTTTTTTGTCGGTTTCGGTAAGAATAATCTATTATATAAAGATATTCTCGCGCAACTTTACCGAAAAAACCTGCCTTTAACCGCTTTATACGGACATTCTTACGGGCAAGATAAGATAAAGATATTCGTCGTCCGAATAAGGTTTGATTACACAGGGCGCGATTGAAGAATTAAGATTAAAGTTTACAAATTCATCGTCGATAACCCTTAAAGCGTCGATAAGGTATTTCGAGTTAAACGCGATAACCAAATCTTTACCTTCCAAATTGATGATAAGATTTTCTTTAACGTTACCCATTTCGGAATCGGAAGATACGTCGACGTAATTTTCTTTTATGTCGAACTTAACGATATTCTTCATGCCCTTAGCAACGATTGAAGCCCTTTCGATAGAGGAATACAAAAGCCCTTTATTTACTCTGAACAAGGTAACGAAGTCGTTCGGGATAATACGTTTGTAATCTATATATTCGCCTTCTAAAAGCCTTGTTAAAAATACCGTTCCGTCAACGCTTATCATAAGGGAATTATCCTGTATTATAACGGTAACGTATTCTTCGTCTTTATCCAAAAGCCTTGTGATTTCAACTAACGCGCGCGAAGGCACGATGGCGCGGATGTTTCCGGAAGCCTCTCTTACGTTCTTTTTGCAAACCGCAAGCCTAAACCCGTCAAGAGCAACGCAGGTTAAAACATCGCCCGAAACTTCTATAAGACAGCCCTTTAAAATCGGACGGGAATCGTCTTGCGAGCAAGCGAAACTCGTTTTGTTTATAACGTCTTTAAAGTTCTTTTGGTTGATTACGAAAGAGTTTTTGTTTATATCCTTTTTTATAACGGGATAACTTTCGGCGGAAAGACACTGGATAAAACCTTCCGAAGCGGAATAGGTTATTTTCAGTCTGGCGTCATCGCCTGCGTATAATTCGATATCGTCCTCGTTTTCTAATTTTTTAACAAAATCCGCAAAGAGTCTGCCCGGAACGACTATATCGCCTTCTTGATAGGTTTCTGCCGTAATTGTCTTTTCGATGGCGATTTCCATATCGGTAGCGGTAAGAACCAAACTGTCGCCTTTAACGGATAGTTTTATACCTTCTAAAAGTTGGTTAGGCGATTTTGAACTTATTGCCTTTGAAACTTTATTGACTGCACCCGAAAGTTCGCAACCTTTGACGATCGTTTTCATTGTAACCTCTTTTCTGATATTATTTCTTACATTAATTTAGTAGTATAATCAGTAGGCTTGTGTGGAAATGTTTACAAAATTTTTAACGTTGAAAAATTCCGTTTGTCATCGTAAAAAATGATTCTATAAATTCCCGAAAATCCTGTTTATAACCTGTTGAATTTTTTGTGTAATGGTTCTTGATAACTTCCTGTTTGTGGATAAACGGTTATTTTGAACGCAGAAAAATTTTACAGCCGCTTTCTTATACACATATATTATAAATAAAATTATTATAAAAGGCAAACGATTATAATGATTTTT
This sequence comes from uncultured Clostridia bacterium, assembly GCA_945638575.1. Taxonomy (GTDB): domain Bacteria; phylum Bacillota; class Clostridia; order Christensenellales; family Borkfalkiaceae; genus UBA4636. The sequence goes on from CALZDP010000006.1 coordinate 31,877, forward strand.
ACCTATTTTTTTATCGGTCGTTACCTATCGGTCGATTTTTTAAAACCAACGCCCGTGTAAATTTATGGAAACAACGGTAAAAATTCACCGCGATATCAACTTTGTGGAAAAGTTTATACCCAAAATTGTTGAAAAGAGGATAATTTTATGATACAATTAAAATGCTTTGTAAATAAGGGATTTTTATCGCTCGTTTTAGAAATGGAAGATATTTTTAAGTTACTTGATAATTGTAAAAATGTGGATAACTTTGTTAAATTTTTTGCCTTTTTTAAGGAAAGCGCAGGAAAATTTAACCTTACTTCTTTGTCAGACGATAAAGAAATAATCGTTAAACATTTTTTAGACAGTCTTTACGGGCGTGATTTTTTGTCGGAAAACGCCAAAGTAGTGGAAATCGGTTCGGGCGGCGGGTTTCCTTCGGTACCCTTAAAAATAGAAAGACCGGACTTAGACTTTACTTTGATAGAAGCCACGGGCAAAAAATGCGATTACCTGAATAAGGTTAAAGAATTGCTTTCTTTCGATAAATTTCAGGTTGTAAACGGCAGGTGCGAAGAACTTGCCCAAAAGGAAAATTATCGCGGTGTTTACGATTACGCCGTGGCAAGGGCGGTTGCTCCGCTTAATATTTTGGCAGAATATTTGATCCCCTTTTTAAAGGTGGGCGGCATGGCTATTTGCTATAAGGGCAGTAACTATGAAGAAGAGATTTTAAAATCACAAAACGCTTTATCAAAACTTAACGCAACGGTGGAAGAAGTTTACAAATACAGTCTTTGCGATAATTTGGGCGACCACGTTTTGATTATTTTAAAAAAGACGGATAAAACCAAAGACCTCTATCCGCGCACGCAATCTAAAATAAAGAAGGCGCCGTTATGATAGATAAAAAAAAGACCTGTTGTTTTTCCGGACACAGAATACTTCCGAGTAATTTTGACCGTGAAGAACTTAAAAAGTTGGTCTATAAGTCGATTAACGATGGTTTTGATACCTTTTTATGCGGTATGGCTTTGGGCTTTGACAGCGAGTGTTTTAAGGTTTTGCAGGAACTTAAAAAGGACTTTACATTAAAAGTTATTGCTTGCATACCGTGTGAAAGTCAAAGTAAATTTTTCAACAAAAAGCAAAAAGCGGAATATGAAAAGATGATAAACAGCGCCGATGAAGTTATTTACGTTTCCAAGGAATACTTCGACGGGTGTATGCAAAAAAGAAACCGCTTTATGGTGGATAATTCTTCCAGAATAATTTGCTATTTGAATTACGGACACGGCGGAACTTATTCCACGGTTAAATACGCTGCCGAAAGCGACTGCAAAGTCATATATTTGGGCAAAAATTAAATTTTACGGTTTAAAGGAGGAACTTTATGTATCCCGATTATTTATTTAAATTTACTGTGGGCGGTCATACTTACGGACCAACCCTTTACGGCATTATGATAGCGATAGGGCTTTTGGCTTGCTTTTTTGTGCTGTTTAAGTACGGCAAAATATTGCACTATAACCCCGATTTTGTAGATTTTATCTTTTACGACGGAATTGCTTCCATAATAGTCGGCTTTGGGTTTGCCGCGCTATTCCAAGCCTTTTATAACTTTATAGAAACCGGCGTGTTCGAGTTTGGCGGAATCACCTTTTTGGGCGGACTTATCGGCGGTGCAGGTTGTTTTTTGCTTCTTTATTTTATATTCAGAAAGAAATACAACACAAGACTTTGCGAAGTTATAACCTATCTTCCTTGCGGAATTTTAATCGCACACGCCTTCGGCAGAATAGGCTGTCTTTGTGCAGGCTGCTGCCACGGAACTTACCTCGGAACGGAATACGTCGTCGGCGGAATAAGAATGAAGGGTGATTTCGGTTGGGGGTACTATGTACCGACTCAACTTTACGAAGCGCTTTTCCTATTTATTATGTTCGGCGTTATTTCCTATTTGGTTTTGAAACGCAATTTTAAACACGGGTTAAGTTTATATCTTTTAACTTACGGCATTTTTAGATTTGTTATAGAGTTTTTACGCGCAGATCACAGGGGCGAATTCGTCGGTGCCCTTTCACCGTCGCAATTTTGGTCGCTTATTATGATTCCTTTAGCGGTCGGCGTTTACTTTTTACACAATTATTTTCTTAAAAAACGCGCGGAAGAATTACAAAAAGATCCGACAGGTTTTAACGGCGCCAAAAAGTCCGAAAAAAGTAAATAATCTGTAAAAAGCGGACCTATAAGCCCGTTAACGGGGGGCATTTTATAACGTTGCAAAACAAATTTAATATTAAATTATAAGAAAAAACAGGCTTTAGCCTGTCTTTCATAGGGATTTTATTGTGGTAAAGAAATGGCGCACTATCTTCGCTTGCGAAGTATAGTGCGCCATACTTTATTAAAGATAATAAAGATAAACTGAAATTTACTTATTAAAGCATAAATGTTTCTTTTATAGTTTTTGCAACAACTTCAGTCGGAATATTTTCGTTATTTATTCTTAAGTAATTCTTAAAAGGTATTTCGCCTTCTAAACTTACAAGCCTGTATGTAGAATCTTCCTTTATCAATCGTTTGTTTGACACTTCGACATCTCGTTTTGTAGGTTTTTGGTTTAGTCTGTTTTCCGTCTTGTTTCTTTCCAAGCGGATTTCTTGTGATGCTATCAATTCAACGCAATAGACCTCGTCAAATTTTTTAGTTAAATTCTCAACGTATTCCCAATCTTCTTTCCTATCAAATGCCCACATTAAAGTATGAATCATTCCATATGAGTTGCTTTTAACGAAGTCCTCAAATATAATATCACGCAATTTAAGAATTGTATCACCTTTAAAATATCCAAAGACATCAACAACAGGTTCTATCATCATATGATTATGAAACAGTCTTAAATCTGTTATTTTTGAAAGTTCTTGTCCTACAGTCATTTTTCCCACAGCACCTGCCCCTATAATTAGTACAAGTTTCATTAATGACGCCTCCTGCTCGTTAAATTACTGTTTATCGCCATTTCATTATATAAAAATTTAAATAAAAAATCAAGGATTTGCAATTTCCTTGATTTTATCCCTACGGAATACACCGTAAAGCCCGTCTTTTTGCGTATTGATTATAATAACCTATTAAATATATTCCACCGATTTAAGGCATAAACCTTTAGCAGGGGCGGTTTTGCCGACTGCGTTTCTGTCGCCGGATATAAGTGCCGATTCAACGTCGAAAGACGTAATTTTGTTTTCGCACACCGCTAATACTGTACCTGCGATGATTCTTACCATATTATATAAAAAGCCGTTTCCGGTTACTTCCAAAGTAACGTCGTCCCCTTGCCTTTTTACGGTTGCGGAATATATAGTCCTTACCGTGGTTTTGACTTCGGAACCGCTTGACAGAAAACATTTAAAATCGTGCGTGCCGACTATTTTGTCTAAAACCGACTGCGCGGATTTTTCATCGAAAGTTTCAATTCTGGTGGCGTACCTGTCTTTTAACGGAAGAACTACCGTTGAAAGATAAAATTTATAAACATAGCTTTTGCGTTTTGCCGAGTACCTTGCGTGAAAGTTATCGTCTGCAATAGCCGAGGAAAGTATGCGAATATCGTTAGGCAAAAAGGAGTTAATTGCAAGATAAAACTTTTCCGGCGGAACTTTTGAAAAAGTGTCGAAATGAGCGACCTGTCCTTCGGCGTGTACGCCTGCGTCCGTTCTTCCGCTGGCGATAAGGCTGACCTTTTCGCCCGTCAGTTTTGTAATGGCGTTTTCAATGACTTCTTGTACGGAAACACCGTTTTTTTGCCGTTGCCAACCGACATAGGAAGTGCCGTCATAGGAAACTGTTAAAAGGATTCTCATATAGTCGCCCCCAAATAAAGGTTACAAAGTATTACCCCTGCCAAAACTGTCAGAGATAAGACTGTTCCGAATAAATCGACAAGGGAAAATTTAAGTTTTTTGTACTTAGTGCGGTTTTTACTGCCGTTATAACACCTTGCGTCCATGGCGTCGCCTAATTCTTCTGCACGTCTGAAAGCGCTTGTGATTAGAGGAATAAGAACGGGAAGCAAGGCTTTGGCGCGTTTAAAAAGATTTCCGCTTTCAAAATCAGCCCCCCTTGCTTTTTGAGCGGCGATTATCCTTTCGGTTTCTTCCATTAAAGTGGGGATAAACCTTAAAGCGATGCTCATAATAAGCGCAAGTTCGTGTACGGGGAATTTAATGTAACTTAAAGGTTTAAGCAAACTTTCTATACCGTCCGTCAATGAAACTGGCGTAGTTGTAAGGGTAAGTATACTTGAACCTAAAACAAGCAGTAAAAGTCTTAACGCCATAAAAATTGCGTAGTACAGCGATTTATCGGTAACGTTGCGGATAAGCCATACGTCCCAAAGTATTTTTGCTCCGTCTTCCTTATGGAAAAATATATTGATAATAAAAGTGAAAAGAATGATGAAGATGATGGCTTTGACGCTTCTGAGCATGGATTTTAAAGGAACTTTGGATAGAAAAACCGTCGCAAGCAAAAGTCCCCCCGTAAGCAAAAAGCCCCAGAAGTTTTTTACGATAAATATCATTACGATATATAAAATTAGCAGGACAATTTTTGACCGCGGATCCATTCTGTGAACGGGTGATTTTGCGGGATAATATTGCCCGAAAACGACGTCTTTTAACATATCTATACAGTTCTATTTTTTTAAATATCGGCTTATAGGTCGGCTTTTTCAGTATTTTTCAAATAATTAGCAAAACTTTCCGCAAAGCGATTTATAGTATAATCGCTGTCGATTTTTATTCCGACATTTTTTAAGTTTTCCGTTAAATAAGCGGTCACGGGGACTTCGAGTCCGCAATCCGAAATAAAAGCCGAGTCTGAAAAAAGTTCTTTCGGCGTACCTGTTTTTATTACCTTGCCGCGGTTGAATACGGCAACGGAAGTGCAGTTGGACGCAACGTCGTTCATATCGTGCGAAACAACTATTATGGTTTTAATAACCCTTTCGTGCAGACTGTGAAGGAGATTCCACAGCGCCGTTTTGCCGGTCGGGTCAAGTCCTGCGCAAGGCTCGTCCAAAATAAGAATCGAAGGTCTGCTTGCGATAACCCCTGCAATAGCCACCCTTCTTTTTTGTCCGCCGGAAAGTTCAAACGGGGATTTATCTTTTATTTTTTCGTAATCAAGACCTACCGTTTCAATGGCGTTTTTTGTTAAAATTCGCACTTCTTCGGGGGAAAGGTTGGGCATAAAGTTTTTAATACCGAAACTTACGTCGTCGAAAACCGTTTCCGCAAACAGTTGGTATTCGGGGTACTGAAAAACCATTCCCACGCTGCGCCTTAAATTTTTAAGGTTATCTTTAAGTTGCTTCTTTTCCTTTTTGCTCTTTTTGACGTCGGTCTTACTTAAATCGTAATCGCCTACGGTAAGGATGCCTTGCTCTACAGGGATAAGTCCGTTAAGGTGTTGAATAAATGTGGATTTTCCGCTTCCGGTATGTCCGATTATACCAAAAAACTCCCCTTCCTTAATGGTAAGGGAAACACCGTTTAGCGCGTAACTAACAAACTCCGTATTTTTATTGTATTGATAGTATAAATCTTTGCAGAAAATGTCCATATTTACAAAAAGTCGGTCTATAAGCCGATTATTCAGGTTTTTTTGTTAACTTTAAAAGTTCGTTTAAAAGTGTTTGCTTATCGAGGGTAAGCGGTGTGTTTACGCCGAGTTTATTTAGCGCCAAAGAAATTTTCATCGAAACCGGCGGTTCCATTCCTGTGGCTTCCAAAAGTTTTTCGTCTGAAAAAATTTCTTTCGGCGTGCCTGTTTTTACTATAACGCCGTCGTTAAGTACGGCTACGCGGTCGCAATCAACCACTTCGTCCATATAATGGGTTATGGTTATAACCGTCATTTTTTCTTTGCGATTGAGTTTTTTGACTACGCTCATAACCTCCTCACGACCGCGCGGGTCAAGCATGGAAGTAGATTCGTCCAAAATAAGGATTTTGGGTTTTATAGCAAGAATTCCCGCAATGGCAACACGCTGTTTTTGTCCGCCGGATAGTTTTGAAGCCATAGACTCACGAAATTCCGCCGTACCTGTTTCCTTTAAAGAAAACTCTAACCTTTCGCCGATTTCTTCACGGGGGATGCCTAAATTTTCAGGACCGAAAACCACGTCGTCCTCAACTATGGAAGCGACCATTTGATTGTCGGGATTTTGAAAAACAATACCGACGTTTTTTCTGATCTCGTAAAGGTTTTCCTTTTTTCGCGCGTCGATATTAAGCACTGTGATTTCGCCCGAAAGTGGGGATATAAGCCCGTTAATGAGCCTTGCCAGGGTTGATTTACCGCTTGCGTTTCTACCGATGACAGCCAAAAATTCCCCTTCTTTAACGGTTAAAGAAAGTCCTTTTAGTACGGGCTGATGTTCGTCATATGAAAATTGTAAATCTTTGATTTCGATAACGTTCATAATATTACAAACTAAATATAAATTTCGGCTTACGGTAATTATTTTACCAACGGCGCTATCTGTAATTATATCACACTACGCCGTTTTTTTACAACTGTTTTTATTGTTAATGGAGATCCTTTGTAAAGGCTTAGTTAAGAACAGGTTAAAATTCGCCCTTATTTTTAAGTAAATCCAAAATAACGCCGTCGGCAGGACAAAAATCGTAACTGTCTATGTCTTTGACAGTAATCCATTTCATTTCTTTATGTTCTATAAGTTTGGGATTTCCGCTTACTATTACGCAGTTAAAAAGGGTTAAATGAATTGTTATATCGGGATAAGCGTGGGTAACTTCGGTAAAAACCGTTTGAGGTTCAACCGTTATATCAAGTTCTTCTTTGCACTCACGGATAAGCGCTTGCGCTTTGGTTTCTCCCCTTTCCCTCTTACCGCCGACGAACTCCCATAAAAGCCCGCGCGCCTTGTTTTCGGGGCGACGGCATATTAAAAATTTGTCTTTATCCCATATCAATGCGGCAACTACTTCGGTGATGTTTTTCATAATACTGTATTTTGATTTGTTTAAAGTTAAAAAAGCGGAAAATCACGGGGATTTTCCGCAAGTTTTTATTTATTTAATAAGTCGAGCGAGAAATTCAACCTTTTTAAAGATTCTTCTTTACCTAAAATCTCGGCAAGTTCCACAGATCCGCCCGGTGTAACCGCGGTACCGGAAAGGGCAACCCTTGCAATGCCTAATACCTGTCCGGATTTTAGTCCGTTTTCTTCCGCAGCGCGGCAAAGAGCATTGTAAATACCGTCATGGTTAAAGGTTTCCACATTCTTAATCGCCGTAATAATCATGGGAAGAACGGTTTTTGCAAGTTCCGCATCAGTTTTCATTTTTTTGTGGAAGAATAGTTCTTTTGAGTATTCTCCGAATTCTTCAAGGAAGTTGATTTTATCGGGGATTTCGCTTAAAATCTCTACACGAGTCCTTAAAAGTGGGGCTATAAGCTTGTTATCGTACTTAGTGCCGACCTTTGAACTTTCGATATAGGGTTTAGCGACGGCGTAAAATTCTTCGTCCGTCATGGCTTTTAAATATTCGCCGTTAAGCCATCTAAGTTTAACGTCGTCGAAAATCGCCGGTGATTTGGAAACGCCGTCAAGCGAGAATTTTTCAATCATCTCTTCCATGGTCATCTTTTCGGAATTGTCTTTCGGGCACCAACCGAGTAGCGCAATATAGTTTACTATTGCCTGCGGAAGATATCCTTTTGACACAAAGTCGTCAAAGTTGGCGTCGCCGTAGCGTTTGGAAAGTTTGCGCGTGGCGTCCTTCATAATGGGCGGAAGGTGGATATATACGGGACGTTCCCAACCGAAAGCGTCGTACATAAGGTTGTACTTAGGCGTAGAAGAAAGGTACTCCGTTCCCCTTATAACGTGGGTTATCCCCATAAGATGGTCATCGATTACGTTTGCAAAGTTATAAGTGGGCATTCCGTCGGACTTAATTAAAATATTGTCCTCGAGTTCGGAATAGTCAACCGTAATCTGTCCGTAAACGGCGTCCTCATAAGTGCCGGAACCAACGGTGGGGATATTTTGACGAATAACGTAAGGTTCGCCGTTTTTGATTCTTTCTTCAACTTCTTCTTTGCTTAAACTAAGGCAATGTTTGTCGTAACGCACGTTGCCCATATCGTCTTTTAAGGATTCCAACCTTTCTTTAGTGCAGAAACAGTAATACGCACCGCCCTTTTCGATAAGTTCCTTAGCGTATTTTTGATAAATTTCACGACGTTCCGATTGAACGTAAGGTCCGTAATTTCCGCCTACGTCGGGACCTTCGTCATAAGTCATACCGCCTTCTTTTAAGGAAGAATAAATAACTTCGGTTGCGCCTTCGACGAAACGTTCTTGGTCGGTGTCTTCTATACGAAGAATAAAATCACCCTTATGTTGACGGGCAAATAAATAAGCGTAAAGCGCGGTCCTCATACCGCCTAAGTGCATGAACCCCGTAGGACTTGGGGCAAAACGAGTTCTGACTTTCATAATCTATCTCCTAAAAGGTAATCTTGTTTTTAAATAAAAATTCGCCTGTTTTATGGTTGACGGACGAGCAGTAAAATCTGCGGTTAATTTTAGCAAGGTTTAAGCGCGCGTTCGATTTTTTCGGTAATGCCTTGCAAAATATGTTCGTGGAAGAAACTGAAAATTTTATTGCCGGAAACTATTACATGGTCTAAAAGTTTTACGTTGTTTACCGCTAAAATGTAACAAAGTTTTTCGGTTGTCGCTATATCGTTTTTGCTTGGACGGGAATCCCCCGACAGATGATTGTGGGCGATTACCACAAAAGAAGGATTGTTGTAAACGACATCTTTACAAAAGGCTTGTAAATCGACGTTCACACTATCTGACAAATGGTCGCCGACTAAACTTTTGCCGATAACCTGTTGGTTTTTGTTAAGGTAATATATCAAAAGCACTTCGCTGTCGTATTTTTTAAAGGTTTCTATTAAAGAAGTCCTAATAGTTTCCAACGAAAATATTTTTAGCGGAGGAGTATCCGGTTGGCAATTACAACGTTTCATTACCGCGCCCATGGTAACCAAAAAAGCCGCGGTTGCCTTACCTACCCCTTCAACTTTTTCCAAAGAAGTTGCCGAGGCTGAAAACACTCCGCCCAAACTGCCGAAAGTTTCCAAAAGCAAATGCGCCGTATTGTTGGTGTTCACTCTGGGTTTGGCGGAAAACAAAATAAGTTCCAAAAGTTCATGGTCGTTAAGGGTATCGACGTTTGTAAGCACTTTATCCCGTAATCTGTCTCTATGCCTTTCGTGCATAACTTCCCCATAGGCGACCTTGTCATCGATAATTTAAAAGGTAGCCTAATGTGTGTTTCACACAAAATTTCGGCCGACTTTTTAAAATAATGTTGGTTGTAACGAAGGTTTTCGCCTAAAATAAAAAATACTGTTAAAAACATTTTAACATATTTTGCAAAAAGTGTATAATATATTTGTTAAAAAATTTAATTAACTTGATATTTTAACTTGATTTTTCTTGAAAGGAGTGCTTTATGTTTAAAAATAATAATGTTTCGGCGGAAGTTTCCGTCGACAGACAAGGTATGCTTGACAGACTTTACGAACTTTTAAAAATAAGAAGCGTTAAAGAACCTGCCACCGTTGACGCGCCCTTTGGTTTAGGCGTTAAAAACGCACTTTTATACACCCTTTCTTTGGCGGAAAGTTTTGGGTTTGAAACCAAAAATTACGATAACTATATCGGTGAAGTTGTTTGGGGGCAAGGTAAGCCTTTCGGCGTACTTTGCCATTTAGACGTTGTTCCAGAAGGCGATTTGAAGGAATGGAATACCGACCCGTACACGCCGACCGTTATAGACGGTAAACTTTATGCCCGCGGCGCGCTTGACGATAAAAGCGGTGCGATTTCGGTACTCTATGCAATGAAAGCCCTTTTGGACGGCGGATATGTTCCCAAGCGTGAAATTCATTTGATTTTAGGTTGCGACGAGGAAAGCGGTTGGGGATGTATAGACCACTATAATGAAGTTGCTACGCTTCCCGAAGAAGGTATTTCACCCGATGCGGACTTTCCTGTTATCTATGCCGAAAAGGGTATCGTCCATATCAAATATAAGTTTAAAAAATCACCCGATCTTGTTTGGATAAAGGGCGGTACTCGTGCCAACGTAGTATGCGATAAAGTGGTGGCAAAAGTTAAAAAAGCGAGGCTATATGACGGTTATCACGGTATTTTGGTGGACGGCGATACTTTAACGGCCTTAGGTGTTGCGGCTCACGGGTCTACCCCCGAAAAGGGTAAAAACGCTATGGATGAAATGGTTTTTGCTCTTGAAAATCAAGGACTTTTGGAAACCGGTATGCACGCAAAATTGTTTGAAGACCTTTTCGGTTTAAAAAGTTTACAGGACGAAACGGGTTATTTAACCTTTTCACCTGACCTTATCGAGTCCGACGGCGATTACGTTTACGTTACCGTTGACGTAAGGTATCCTTCCACTTTAAAAAAGGATTTTATAATGGAAAAACTATCCTTAATATCCGATTTTGAGATTACAAACTTCCAAGAACCTTTATTTTCTGCAAAAGACAGCGGGCTTGTAGCGACTTTGTGCGATATTTATTCGGAAATCACCGGTGAAAAATGCCTTCCCATAGCCATCGGCGGAGGAACTTATGCGCGCGCCCTTAAAAACGGCGTGGCTTTCGGGCCGAGTAACGGTGAAGAAGGCGACAGTATTCATAAACCCAACGAATACGTTACCTTAAAAACCATCGACCTTATGAATGCGGTTTATCTTGAAACCTTAAAAAGAATTTGTTTCTAAAACCAAAACGAAATTTAATTTTAAAGCCAAACCCGAAAAAAGGTTTGGCTTTTATAGTATTATTTTATTAAAAAACGTGGCTATAAGACGGTTATCGCTACTTTTTGGTAAGTTTGTTTTTGATTCTTCTTATAATGTTAAAGTTGATTATAAGCATTATGCAGACTATTAGCAGTTGAATTGCCGCCATTAGCAAAAATACAAGTTGAATGTTTTTTGCGCTGTGAAAGGTTACGTAAAAACAAAGGCACAAAATCCAACCGAACAGCGACAGACTTATTATATCCACGCGTTTTTTAACGCATATGATAAAAATGAATACCGCTAAACACATTGCAGGCAGTACGTAAAGCAAAATAAGCCATTTATTAAATGCAGTTATATCTAAAAAGCCAAGAACCATAACCGCTATCAAAGCCATTACTAAAAGTATGGCTTCCGTCATAAGCAGGTACAAAACTTTTATGGATATGGGTAGCCCCAAAACCATTTTAACTTGCGATTTTTTCTGTTCAATATCGCCGGTTTCTTCCAAAAGCGAAGAAACAAGTTCATCAACCGTGATGTTAAAGATTTCGGCAATGCGTTTCAGCGTAAATACGCTGGGTGTTGTTTCGGCGTTTTCCCATTTGGAAATATTTTTATTGGAATATTGAAGTTTTTCTGCAAGTTCTAATTGACTTAATCCGTGTTTTTTTCGCAGATATGTAATATTGCGTGCAATAATCTCTCTTTCTTCCATATTAAAATAATACTATAAAAATGTGATAAAAACAAGAAAAAACGGGCTTATAAGCAAACTTATTTTAAATTCGCTTTAAAAGCGAACGGTATTCTGCTGTTTTGAGATTGTTTTTTAAGGAAATTCGCTTGTAAAAATCGCCGTTCGGTAATATATTAGGTTAGCAACACCGATTCGTTTTTAAAGGAGAAGATATGGATTATATTATCAGTTGTTGTTCACCGGCGGATCTTCCTATGGAAAGATTTAAAGAAAGGAATGTGTCGGTAAAATGTTATAAATTTATGCTGGCGGATAAGTCTTTTATAGACGACGGCGGTCAAAGTATTTCGTTAAAAGATTTTTATCAAGCCATGCGCGACGGCGCTTCCACGAAAACCAGTCAGGTTAACATCGAGGAATTTACAGAGTATTTCAGAAACCTTTTGCAGGTCGAAAACAAAGATATTTTACACCTTTCACTGTCGAGCGGGATTTCCGGAACCTATAACTGCGCGCGCCTTGCCGCAGAACAGGTTATGGAAGAATTCCCCAAACGTAAAATTTACGTTGTAGACAGCCTCGGCGCGTCCGGCGGCTACGGCTTTTTTGTGGAATGGCTTTGCGATTTGCGTGATGAAGGTTACGATATCAAAAAACTTTACGACTTTGCCGAAGCAAATAAGTTAAGAATTCACCATTGGTTTTATTCAACCGATCTTACTTTTTACGTAAGGGGTGGAAGAATTTCCAAAGTTTCCGGTTTTGTAGGTTCGATTTTGAAGATTTGCCCTGTTATGAACGTTAGTTCTGAGGGTAAATTGATACCGCGTATTAAAACGCTCGGTAAGAAAAAGGCTATGCAAGCGGCGTTAGACCGCATGATAAACCTTGCGGACAACGGTACTAATTATGACGGAAGGTGCATTATAAACCATTCCGATTGTTTAGATGACGCACTGCTGTTAAAATCTGCCGTTGAAGAAACCTTCCCGAATCTTCAAGGAAAGGTTTATATGACAAATATCGGACCGACTATCGGTTGTCACTCCGGTCCGGGAACGGTTGCGATTTACTTTATCGGTCAAAAACGCGAGGACTGAAAAGATAACTAAAGCATTCAAAAGGAATACTTAAATATTCTTTTACTGCTTAATAAAATAAACTATTCAAACAACTCTCTTGAATATAAAAGGCGGCATCGAGTCGGTAAAACGGTTCGGTGTCGTCTTTTTTGCGTAAATTTTGTTCGAGTCTATTTAAAAATTTCCGTCGGTTTTGCCGTCAAATTTTACTAAAAATGCCGTTAACCGACTTATAGGCGGCTTTTTGTTCGCAAACGGTAAAATATTGCCGTATGCCTTCCGATATTGTTTCAGCCATTTTGTATATGGGTGAAAACCTTGTCAGGTTCATAAATACATGGTTGTTTTGCGAGCGTTCGGAAACAATGCCTATAATAGAGCCGTCGCCCAGTTTGGGCAGTTTTTTTTCTGCGCCGAGCCCCGGAAAGATTCCGTCGTCTGAAACTTTAATTTTTCCTACGTCCTCTTTAAAGCCGACGGCTGCGTCGATTACAATGGTTTTTGCCAGCGGATGAACGGAAGATAAAAAACTTTTAATGGTAGGAATCTCTTTTGCCGTAACCGTTTTATTTAAACTGCCGTATACGTAAGCGCTTAAACCCATTTCTTTTAATTTTGTTCCGACCAAAGGCCCTAAGGTGTCCCCTATTGCGGCGTCGGTGCCGACGCATATAACTACGGGGATGTAATAGTCGTAAAATTCCGCAAGGGCGTCGGCGATTTTTGATGATGTCGAAGGATTATGATTGAAAAAACTGTATTCCATAGCCTTTATATTATAGACGGTAAAATTTGTCTTTAAACAATATTTTTATTTTTGCAGTGCAATTTGTTGAATAATTCGCCGAATAATGTTAAAATATTAAAAAGATATCGCTAAAGGAGAATGACTTATGCAGTTTTTAGCGGCGCAATCTTTAAACGCGGCGGATATCGTTATCCTCGTTTTTATATTGGTTTTTGTCGTTTACGGGCTTATACGCGGTTTTTTGAAACAGATAATGGGTTTTATAAGCAGTATTGCCGCACTTGTAATCGCTTACATTTTTTGCGCTAAGGTCGCCGATTATATCATTCAAAATACTTCGATAGGAACGACTTTGTCATTATGGATACGCAGTCTTATCGGTGAAGCCTGGGACGTCGACGCTTCCGTGTCGGAACTTTCAGCCTTTATTCAAGCGCAAAATTGGCCCTCGTTTTTATCTCAAGCAGTTATTGATGCGGTTGAAAATTTAGGTTCGTCTACCGTTAACTTTGCGGAAGTCGCAAGTTTTACGTTATCGAGATATATCCTTATTGCTCTAAGTTTTTTGGTTATCAGCGCGGCGGCAAAATTAGTTTTGTTTATCATTGAAAAGATACTTGCTTTCATCATTAAACGCACCCCCATTGTTATCGTCGATAGAATTTTAGGTGCTGTCTTAGCAGTTGTTAAATGCGCAATATTGATAAATCTTATATTATTTTTGATAGGTATATTTGCAATAGAACCGCTTAAGGAAGTGCAAGCCGCTATCGAACAGTCCCCTATTGCTAACTTCTTTATGACTCACAATTTGTTTGCATGGCTTTTAGGACTTATAGCATAATAGATATTTTTTGGTCCGAACAAAAATCCGCACGCTTTTTTATGTAGGCGTGCGGTTTTTATATGTGATAGAAATATTGTAGAAATTTTAATTTTAGTATTGACTTTTTGAAAGATCAAAAAAATCTGCGTCAATCAAATTTTTAAGGTCGTTTGCATTTACGGAAACTTGTAATCCGCGCTTACCTGCGCTGAAAGTAATTTTATCAAACAATATGGCAGTTTCGTCAATAAAGGTACGAAACTGCTTTTTCATACCTATCGGAGAACAACCGCCGTGAACATATCCTGTCAACGGCAGCAAATCTTTTTGCTTTAACATTTCAACCGACTTAACCCCTGCCGCTTTTGCCGCCTTTTTTAAATCAAGGGTTGTATTTACCGGAACAACAAAAACAAGATGTTCCAATGTGTTTGCTAAGGTTACTAAAGTTTTAAAAGTTTCATCACAAGATTTACCGACAAGTTTTGCAACCTGTTCTCCGTCGGTAACGGTTTGGTCGTACTCCGAAAAAGAATAGTCGATTTTTGCAGTGTCTAAAATTCTCATTACGTTTGTTTTGTCCATATAACACCTAATTAAGTTAAGCGCATAAACATATTACTTGCGCTAAAATATAACGCAAAATAACTTAATCCTTTTAATAGGAAAATAATAACACCAAACAAAATGAAAATCAAGTAAATTAACTTTTACGTTAAAAAATATAGTAAAATTTTGAACAGTAAGTAAAATGTCTTACGGTGAGTTTTCAATGTATAAAACGGTAATAGAATATTCACAAATTTAGTTTTATCGGGTAAAAAACTTTAAAAACAATTTGTGAAACATTAAGTTTGTCCCACTATAAATTTAAAAATTATTTTTGACCCCAATTTTGGCACATTTTACCTAAATTTTAGCAAATCATAGGCAAATTTAGGCGGTTTTTAACCGCGACTATTGCCTAAAATTAGGCGGGAATTCTGTAAAAATTTATTCTATTTTTCCCTATTTTACTGTTTCGTGAAACATTTCGCACCAAATTACCTTTAAAAATCGATGTTTCACGTGAAATATTTGCGTATATATATAAATTGAAAGTGCATATACCAAACAAAAAATTAAATTAAAAAGAAATAAGTTACCGTACGAGTATCGACTAAATTAAATATCAACTGTTTTTTGGCTTTCCCTTCCTTATATCCCGAATTTGGACATAAATATATGGCTCTTATACCAATTACTGTAATCCGGATCGATATATTATACCCACAAATTCAAGTCGGTTTATATAGTAGAGATTATAAAGCCAGATTGAAAATTTGTAACTAATCAGATATAGCGCTGCATTTTATTTGGCGCAAAATATTAATGCGCTTATGTATATTATATGCGCTTACTATTAAATTATTTGCTATTTAGTATTGCAAAATATATTTTAGTCAATAGTTATTTTAAAAATTTGCTCTGTATGAAGAAGTGAAATTTAGTTTGTATCGATATTTGCCTTGTAAAAGCAGTGGTTTATATTGCAGAATGAATCTATTTTTAGTCGACAAATTTATAATCGATTCTGTTAGAATTCATTTTAAAACAAGCCAAACATTCGATCTTTTTGTTAAAAATTATAACATCGTTGAGTTAATACCCTAATTTATATCTAAATCCGGTAAAATTGACGAGTTGTTTAAGTATCTTACATTTGATCTATATAAATAATTAGTAAATTCAAGAACAATTATATTTTGGCGCTAAATTGTTTCACGTGAAACAAAAGGATTGCGATCCTTGCGTCTCAAAAACTAATTATTAAGTTAATAAATAGGTCGGATAATTTACTAAATTATGAAGTGAAATCTAAAATGAATTCTAACAGAATAGAATCAAATGTTGCCGACAAAAATACGAAGGCATTATTCTGTAATAAATCCGAATTTTGGTTGATAAAATAATAATTTTAACTTAAAAAACATTATCAAATATAGAATAACGTGATTTAATTTGTTTAATAATATAATTAATTATGTTTGCCGGCATTCATTAGAGTGTCGTTCACGTTTTGAATTATGTTATTTTTGTTAAAGATACCTTGCAGAATGTTAAAAATCTTAATGAAATTCGATAGCGCAAAAAGGGAAAACATTATGATTATGGGCTAAATATATGAAATTATCATAAAATAATGGCATTTACGTTAACTTTTCTAAAATGCATTCTAACAGAATGGCTTTTTGTTTTGTCGGATAGAATAACGAATGATTCTGTAAGAAAAATGACGTAAAATGGTCGTTATTGACTAAAAATTTTACAAAAACCGCTTTTTGGTGCTAATATAATTATTTCGCGTATAATTTGAAAATTTAATAAAACATTATAGTCAATCTGCCAATATTTTTCTATAATCGATACAAAAAACGTTAAAGTTATTTGTTAAAATATTAAACGTGATTTAATTTGATTAAATTAGAACATAATATTTATAATCACTAAATCTTTGCTAAGGTTATATAATCTGCGCTATAACTATAGCTTTGCGCTTATTATCATAATTTTATCGAAAAAGTTATATTTAAAATCAAGGTACAGATAATCGGATGCCGAGTATTTTATCGTAAATTTTGCTGTGAAAATGTTAAATACATTGATATTTAGAATAAAAATGCCGATTAGTATTGCCGGAACTGAAATAATTGACCAAATAATGCGATATTATAAAGATAATAAATAATTATAGTAGAATTTACCGTTTGTTTTAAGAAATAATATTTTTTCTTAATAAATGTAGGATTTTACTGTAAATTTAGTAATTAGATACAATATCCGCAGTCTTAGTAAATAAATGGGCTGAATCAAATATTTTATAGAAAAATAAAGGATATTATAGTAAATTACCGGTAAATTTATGTTTTTAGGCGAATTATCGTTTGCATCCGTATATTAGATAGTTTTTTATTAAAAATCTTAGGATTTACAATGACTTTTGAAGATTTGCATTGATTATTATATCGATATTCGATATACAGATGAAAAAATAATGATTTTTTAGGTGTTTGGTTGATTTTATCTGAATTTTTGGTGTTATCGTTATTTTTTTGGTTAAAATCATAGTAAATGACGTCATATTAGATGTTAAACTTGAAAAATGCCTGTCTTGATATAAAATTGCTTGAATTTTTGTTATAATTCCTATTATTTCAGACATATTCCGTAGTTTTTGTAAGATGAATGTTCCGGTAATAAAGTTTTTCTTTTGCATGACCTGTTTCTTATTTTCCGATATCAACTATGTGAATATATATACATACATAAATTTTAATTTGATTAAACAGGTATTGAAAACGTAAAATATATATAAATATATATACAAATATTTGTATATAGTCGCATTTGACGGGCTAATATTGTCATTATTTGTTAACCATAATTTGTTTTACGGTTAAAAACTTAAAAAACCTTAATAACTGGCTTATAGACGGGTTTATATGTAAAAATTTCGTAAAATTTCACGTGAAACAATTTATTTTAGTAAAAATGATAAGATAAAAGTTAACAAATTTGTAATTCTATCAATATTTTGAAAAGAAGTAGTTATTGTGAAAACTTTTTGCTGTTTTTATGAATTTCTAAAAAGCGCCATAAAATACCAAAATTAAGATTGCTAAATTTTTGCCAATATGATAAAATGTTAATAACAAAAGTTTTAATTACTTATAATAATTATTGATTACTAATAATCGGCAAATTTGGGTAAAGTTGGCGGTTATTTTGGAGGATTTAATGAAAAACACAGGTAAAGTGCTAATAACCCTTGTCGTGGTTGTACTTTTAGCGCTTTTATTGGCTAATTACTTTTATGACGACACGTCTAATCTTTCCGTCTTTTGGGAAAAGTCAGGCGTGGTTTTTACGCAAGGCGATTATAACGTTGGGGACGAATATCCCGATGCGAAAGACTCAACCAAGACCTATAAAGTTTTATATGTCGGCGATGATTTTATCGTAATCGACAATATTCAGATAGATCGCTATTACGTTAACGGCTATGGTCTGCAAGGTTATAAGGGAAAAAGAGCGGTTGTAAAATCTTATTTTAACCGTGAAAGTCACGAATGGGACATCTTGCAGGCGCTAAGAATTTGCGGTGTAAAAGATTCGGCGTCTAATCCGAACGCAGGCAATATTTGGTCGGATTTGCTTTTCCCGATTTTTACGATAGGTATCGGATTCGTTATTATAATATTGTTCGTCCGTCAAGCAAAAGGTACTAACAGCGGTGCGTTTGACTTCGGAAAAACCAAAGCGCAGGTTATTGCCAACGTAAAGGTAAGATTTTCCGACGTAGCGGGCGCGGAAGAAGAAAAGGAAGAATTAAAAGAGGTCGTTGACTTTTTAAAGAGTCCGCAAAAATTTACCGCACTCGGCGCAAGGACGCCAAAAGGGGTTCTTCTTGTAGGTAACCCCGGTACCGGCAAAACTTTATTTGCCAAGGCGGTCGCCGGCGAAGCGAACGTACCTTTCTTTTCAATAAGCGGTTCCGACTTCGTAGAAATGTTCGTCGGCGTAGGCGCGTCGAGGGTAAGGGATCTTTTCAATACGGCTAAAAAGAATCAACCGTGTATTATCTTTATCGATGAAATCGACGCGGTCGGCCGTCAGCGCGGCGCCGGCTTAGGCGGTGGAAACGACGAAAGAGAGCAAACCCTTAACCAACTTCTCGTTCAAATGGACGGTTTTGAAAGCAATGAAGGCATAGTGGTTATTGCCGCAACCAACCGTTCGGACGTGCTCGATCCTGCCCTATTAAGACCGGGAAGATTCGACAGAACCATTTACGTGGGTATGCCGGACGTCAAAGGCCGTGAAGCCATTTTAAAGGTACACGCAAGGAATAAACCACTTGCACCCGATATAAACTTCAAAGTTTTGTCAAGAATGACAGGCGGTTTCAGCGGTGCGGACCTTGCCAATCTTTTGAACGAAGCGGCTATTTTGGCAGCGCGCGAAAACAGAAAATATATAACAAATCAAGACTTGTACGAAGGCATTAACAAAGTGCTTTTAGGCCCGCAAAAGAAGTCGAGAATAATCACCGAAACCGACAAGCGCATGACCGCTTATCACGAATCCGGACACGCCATTTTGGCTTCTTTGCTGCCGGGGTGCGATCCCGTTCACGAAGTTTCCATAATTCCGCGCGGAATGGCAGGCGGTTATACCATGACAAGACCTGATAACGACGACCAATACCTTGTCAAAACCAAACTTTTGGACGATATGGTAATGACCATGGGCGGAAGGGCTGCGGAGGAACTTATCGTTCACGCGGTAACTTCCGGACCGAGTGCGGATATTACGCAGGTTACGAAGATTGCTAAACGCATGGTTACCGAGTGGGGTATGAGCGAAAAATTAGGCCCCGTTTGTTACGGCGCAAATACGGAAATTTTCCTTGGAAGAGATTATCAAACAAAGGCGGATTTCAGTGAAGAAACGGCAAGGACCATAGACGAAGAAGTAAGACGTATCGTTAACGAAAGTTATAAAAAAGCCTTAGATTTACTGACCGAAAACAAAAATCTTTTGGAAACCATGGCGAGGGTTTTGTTGGAAAAGGAAACCATATATTCCGATGAAGTTGAACTTATCATGCAAGGAAAATCCGCGCAGGAAATCATCGCATACATGGAAGAAAGAGATTCCAAGTCCGGCGGAAACCCCTTCACCCGCATGGAAAGCGCCAACGCTAAAAAGTCCGAAACTTTTGACGATTCGTCTATACCGCAAGATAACAATACAAACGAAAACAGCGACAGAAAGTTTCATTAACAAAAACGGGCAAAAACCGACCTATAGGAGGGTTTTTTGCGCGTAGTCGGCAAATATCAAAGCAGGAATATATACCTCAATTTAGCCGAAATAGCGGCATATAAAGGCGAATTTATAGACTTTATAAAGCGGACTTTACAAATGGAAATTAAGATAATAACGCAAAGAAAACACCACAAAAGAAGTAAAATACAAGGAGTTATATAATGGGAAGAATAATTGCTGTTTCCAACCAAAAAGGCGGGGTCGGTAAGACCTCTACTTGCATAAACTTTGCGGCAGGTCTTGCCTTAAAGGGCAGAAAAGTGCTTGTTGCGGACATGGATGCGCAGGGCAACGCTACGACGGGTTTGGGAATTTCCAAAAGCGAACTCGAAAACAGTATTTACGACGTTTTGATAAACGAAGTGCCGGTTAAGTCGGTCGTTGTAAAAACCGACGTCGAAAACCTTTACGTTTTACCGTCAAGTATCGATTTGGCTGGTGCGGAAGTTGAACTTGTCGGTATGAAGGGGCGTGAAAAACGCCTTGCGTTTGCTCTTTCTAAAATTAAAGACGATTACGATTATATAATTATCGACTGTCCGCCTGCAATAGGACTTCTTACCATAAACGCGCTTGCCGCCGCAGACGGCGTTTTAATACCTATTCAAAGCGAATATTACGCTTTGGAAGGGTTAAGTCAACTTGTAAATACCGTCAAATTGGTGGTTAAATCGCTTAATCCTAAACTTACGATAGAAGGCGTATTGATAACCATGTATGACGGAAGGGCGCTTATTTCGCGCCAAATTGCGGACGAAATAAGAAAATACTTCGGCAATAAGGTTTTTGAAACGCTTATTCCTCGTAATATCCGCGTGTCCGAAGCGCCGAGTTACGGTAAGCCTGTAATGTTGCACGACAAACGTTGCCGCGGTTCGGTTGCGTACGTCAATTTTGTGGAAGAATACCTTACCAAAAACGGAAACTAAAATTTACAAGCAGAAAAAATATTTCTACGAACAGCAAAAAATAAACTTTAAGAAAAATTCCTTACTAAGGAGGGCAAAATAAGATGGCAAAAGGTCTTGGCAAAGGATTCGCTGCGCTTTTACAGGACACGCAGGAAGATTACAGCAAATTTTCATTTGATAATTTGGGCGCTGAAGGGGAAGAAATTAAAAACAGCGTGGTCGAAATCGATATCGACCTTATCGAGGCAAATCCCAATCAGCCGAGAAAGATTTTTGAACCGACAAGTTTGCGTGAACTTGCGGATTCCATCGCCATGCATGGCGTAATTATGCCTATCGTCGTCAACAAAAAGGGCGGTAAGTATATGATAATTGCCGGCGAAAGAAGGTGGCGCGCAAGCAGGCTTGCCGGCATGAAGACAGTGCCTTCCATCGTTAAGGAATACAACGAAAGACAGGTTAAAGAGATTTCTTTAATCGAAAACTTGCAGCGTGAGGATCTTAACCCCATAGAAGCGGCAAACGCAATGAAACTGCTTATGGAAGAATATTCCATTACGCAGGAAGAGTTAGCCGAAAGAATCGGCAAAAGTCGTTCGGCAATAGCCAATACGTTAAGGCTTTTGACGTTAGACCAAGGGGTTATTGACCTTGTTGCTACAAATCAACTTTCGCAAGGTCATGCGCGCGCCCTTATAACCTTACCTAAAAACGAACAGTTAAATATCGCAAAACGCGCGGTTTCCGAACGTTTGTCGGTAAGAGAAGTCGAGCAAGCGGTTAAAAACTATTACAATCCGCCCGAAGAAGAAAAGAGAAGAAAACGCGCCGAAATGGAAGCCAATATGAGCGTCGAACTTAAAGATTTGATAGTTAGAATGCAAAGGGTTTTCGGTACTAAAGTAAGCGCAATCGGCAATGACAAAAAGGGAAGGATTTATCTTGACTATTACACAAGAGACGATTTAGACAGAATTTCAGATATGCTTGAAAGACTTAAAAATTAGTCGATAACGGGCTTATAGCCTCACTTTTGGTGTTTTATCTCGTTAAATTATATCTAAATATCAGCGAAAAACTTACGGAGGTAAGAAAATGAAAGTAATTTTGCTTCAGGACGTAAAAGGCACCGGCAAAAAAGGCGACGTTTGCGAAGTCAGCGACGGCTACGCAAGGAATATGCTTTTTAAAAAGAATCTTGCAAAAGAAGCGACTGCCGTCGAAGTAAACAGTCTTAAAATAAAAAAAGAGGCGGAAGAATTCCACCGCCGTGAAGAGGAAAAGCGTTTAACGGCGCTTGCCAAAGAGATTCACGGTAAACAAGTTACCTGTACCGCATTTGCCGGCGCAAACGGAAAGATATTCGGTGCGATAACCAGCGCGGAAATCTCTGTAGCCTTAGCAAAAATCGGTTATGAAATCGATAAAAAAAAGATTGTTTTGCAGGAACCTATCAAAAAAACGGGCGTTTACGACGTAGAAATCAAACTTATATCGGGGATTCCTTGTAAGATAAAAGTGGAAGTTTTAGGCTCGGATAGAAAGTAACGGTATAAAAATTACCCTAATATTTTTCAAAAGTGATAAAATTTTTAAAAAATATTTAAATTTTCGTCGAAAACGTTATGCAAAAGTTTTAAAACTTGCTATAATATATAAGCAAAAAGCGGGTGGGCCTTGCTTGCCCGTAAAAATCGGGGTGTGGCGCAGTTTGGTAGCGCGCTTGAATGGGGTTCAAGAGGCCGCAAGTTCGATTCTTGTCACTCCGACCAAGAATAAGGAAGCACGTTAGGGCTTCCTTTTTCTTATGAACGAAGGTGAATTATACTATTAAGTGCAACACATAGAGAATAAAAAAAAGAAGTTCATAT
>CALZDP010000007.1 GCA_945638575.1 uncultured Clostridia bacterium
TATGGAAACTATCGTAAAAAAACCCAACAAGTTGGGCGCAAAAATTTGGACGATGATACTAATCTTCGGGCTGGTCGGCCAACTTGCCTGGGTGGTGGAAAACGTTTACTTTTCAACTTACATTCAAAAAAAGATAACTACCGAGGCGTGGGCTACTTCGCTTACCGTTGGCGCTTCCGCAGTAGTTGCGGCGCTTGCGACTATCTTCGGCGGTGCGATATCGGATAGGGTAGGCAAGCGCAAACCCTTTGTGTGCATAGGCTACATAATTTGGGGCTTGGTAACCGCTTCCTTTGCATTTTTCGGTAACAAATCCGCAGTGGCCGGAGTTACGATGATTGCGGTAATCTTTGTTTTAATGGACTGCGTAATGACCCTTTTCGGTTCGCTGTCTAACGACGCTGCGTATTCGGCGTGGATAACCGACGTAACCGACGTTACCAACCGCGGTTTTGTCGATACCATTCTGTCAATACTTCCCGTTGCGGCGCTAATGATGATTTTCGTTGTTTTCGACGGCTTTACCCAAACGGATAATTGGACGACCTTTTTCCTTATTTTGGGCGGAATCACCGTGGTAACCGGCGTAGTCGGGCTTTTCCTTTTTAAAGACAGCCCAAAACTTAAACCCAACCGCAGCGGAAAATACCTTTCCGACGTCATTTACGGTTTTAAGCCCAAAACGGTTAAAAACCATAAAATGATTTATGTTTGCCTTATAGGTATGATGTTTTCGGGGCTATCCATGCAACTTTGGCAACCGCAAATGATAATGCTTATTCAGTACACCATAGGGCTTGAAGATTACGTTCTGCCCTTAGCGCTTGTGGTGGTGCTGTCTGCCGCGGTGGCGGTTATAGCAGGTAAACTTATGGATAGATACGGTAAAGACCACTTCTTTTATCCGGTGGTTATAATGGGCGCGCTCGGCGGAATTATAGTTTATCTTATCAAGTTTTTGGGCGCTTCCTTTACCGCTAAATTTATTATGTTCGTAATCGGCGGTACTATGGTGGAATCGGCTTCCCTTATGTCGGCAGGGCTGTTTAACGCATCGGCAAGGGACTATACGCCGTCCGACAAGGCAGGGTGCTTTCAAGGCGTAAGGATTATTATTTTCGTAACCCTTCCCATGGTGCTGTCCTCGCTTATAAATCCGCAAGTAATAAAAGGCTTTGGCGAACTTTTAACCGAAACAAGCGACTTAGTCATTAAAAACGTCGGTTATAAGGCGGGCGACAGGGTTTACCCGTTTGAAATGTTCCTATTCTCCGCAATATCGGCGGTAATGATGATTTTCCCCGCAATCGTTGTAAAACGTAACGCCAAAACCATCAGAAAGCAAAAACTTGAAGAAATAGCAAATGAATCGGCGACAGAAGATAAAACCTTTGTTGAAAGGGATAATTAAATAGGTTTGTAAAATAAAAGAGTATAAATCACTGCGTGAAGTATACTCTTTTTTTATGCCGTTTTTAAGGCGCCCGCTTTTACCCGTGGCTTTTTAATACCGATTTTGATCATTAAAATCTTTCATGCAATAATTGTTTAAATCGTAACATTGTATTTCATATACGGGATTGTCCGTGTTAGATTTTACATGATCTCCGTCGCTATAGGTATAATCATAGACAAATGCCCAGTCTAAAGGATATGTATATATTTCAGTATATTGCCGTTAAAAATGCCCTTTTGCTTCAACAAAGCAAATAAATTTTTCATAAAAAACTCCTTATAAATAAAAAAGTGCGCCAACCTAAGTTAACGCACCGAAAAATGCGAAACTCCAAGTTGTCGCCAAACGAACTTTATTGCAAGCAGACATATAATCACACCATACAAACGGGAGTCGCACTTTTACCAAAATGGATTTCAGTTTGTATGATAATGAAAATAAGGGCATAATTGTCCACAAAAAGATATGCCTATTTGCAATAATATTAAGTTCGTTTGGCAAACATCTTATAACAAACAACGGGGAATTTATCAAGCACATTTTATAAAAAACACAAAAGATTTTTGCAATGGCAAATAATTGCATAACCGAAGCAAACGACTTAGTTATTAAAAGCGTTGAAAGCGATAATTAAAGCAAAATTAAACAAAGCGTTACCGTAATCTGTATTATCCTAATCAATATTACGGTAACGGTGCGTCTTTTTAAAATTACCGTTCGGCATATTTAATTGTAGCATAAAAGTCTTTAAAAATCAAGCGGACTAAATACAAAACGGCAAGCCGTAAGGGGGGGGTAAATGCAACTAAAAATGTTATAAAAAGTTTTTTGTCGATATTTGCATTTTCTCCTTTTAAAAATTCGGCGAAAAGTATAAACCGATTTAGGGGCGCATAGAATAAAGCAGAAAACTTAGTTAAGAGGTGAAAAATGTCAAGTCAGGATTATGCGGAAATGATAGAAATCCCCGTGTCAAGTTGCGAAATGGTTACCGAACCGGTTGCCGAAAAAAGGGGCAGTAAAAAACGGCTTATCAAAAAGGTGAACGGTAAGTTTTCCTTTCAAAAGGTCTTTAAAAAAAAGAAGTCGGTTACAAATAACGATAACGACAGCCAAACGGCTTTAAAAAATTCCGACGACCTTCCTAATGAAGTTTATACGGAAAACAGCGGTGAAAAGGACGCAAAAAAGTGGAAATTCAATCTTGTTACCGCACAGGTGATAACGGTGTTCGTTTTAGCGGTAGGTATACTTTTGACCAATATTTTTTGGAAGGATAGCGGTATCAATAATTTATTGAAAACGGTCTTTTCAACCGACAGCACAGTTACGGCGGACGAAAGGGGTTATGACGTGTTTCAAGCCTTTGCGCCCTCGAAAAGCGATGTGGAAACTTCCGCAAACGGTATTATGAAGGTAAAATCCGGCGCCGTGTACAGCCCTGCGGAAGGAAAGGTTACTTCCGTTAAACTTTATAACGGCAAATATACCGTAACAATTTCGCACAGCGACAGTTACAAAACGGTAATTACGGGGGTTGACTATTCTTACGTCAGCGACGGCGATAAGGTGTTTACTTCTACGCCTGTAGGCTACGTAAAAGAGGAAGGCGCGGAAGTCGCTATGTACAGTAACAATTCGTTGATTACCGGTTACGTTATTGACGGCGGTAAGGTTGTATGGCAAAATTAAAATTTGTAATTCATCCGCTTTTTATAATCTTCGGAATATACTTTGCCCTTTTAGGCAAGGTATATTCCTTTCTTATTTTTACCCTTTCGGCGGTTATTCACGAACTCGGCCATTCTTTGGCGGCGGAAAGCAGGGGATATCACTTAAAAAGACTTGTTTTAATGCCTTACGGGGCGGTGATTTACGGCGATACTACGGACATGCCTTATAAAGACGAAGCCATAATCGCCTTAACGGGACCAATGGTAAGCCTTTTTATAGCCCTTTTACTCGTTTCGCTGTGGTGGCTTATTCCGGAGGCTTATCCCTACACCGAAATCTGCGTGCTTGCTAACCTTACGATAGCGACAGTTAATCTTCTTCCTGCCTATCCGTTAGACGGCGGAAGAATTTTATACGCCATGCTTTCGTGCTATGTAAAAAGAAAAACCGCGCTCAAAATCTGCAAAGGTATGGGCGTAGCGGTTGCGGTAATACTTGTTTTACTTTTTATATATTCTATAATAATTAAGACGGTAAACGTTTCCCTTTTGTTTTTCGGACTGTTTGTGCTTTTCGGCAATATTTTCGTGTCCAAAGAAAACCGTTACGAAAGAATTCTGTCTTATTTTAGGTTGGGGGACCTTTCTCGCGGTAAAAAGGTCAATAAAATTGCCGTAAACGATAGGGTAACCGTAAAGCAGTTGCAAGGTCTTTTAAGGTATGGCGAACTTTTGGAAGTCTACGTTTATAACGACGAGGGAAGAAAGATTTTAACCCTTTATCCCGAGGACGTAATTAAAATTTTGTCCGATTCCAACCTATACTCTTCCGTAACGGCAGTATGGAAAAAACTGCGATAACGGGCTTATAGCCCCGTTTTTTGCGCTATTTTAAATTTAATGAAAAATAAAAAAACAAACGGCGTTTTCTTGACAATTAAATAAAACTTTATTATAGTATATTCGTTATGAATAAATTGAAAGACTGTCTTAAATTATTTCTGATCTTTTTCAAAATAGGGCTTTTTACCTTTGGCGGCGGATATGCTATGATTTCGGTCATTACGCACGAAGTGGTCGATAAAAGAAAGTATATCGACGAAAAGGAATTTTCCGACGTCGTCGCTATTGCGGAGTCCACGCCCGGACCTATCGCCGTTAACAGCGCAACCTATATAGGTTACCGTAAAGCAGGGGTTTTGGGGGCTATTTGCGCAAGTATCGGGGTGGCGCTTCCTTCGCTTATCATTATTTATTTGATTTCCCTGTTTTTTGCCAAAGTTTTGGAATATCCTATCGTTAAAAAGGCGTTTGGCGGTATACAATGCGGAGTTTCCGTTTTAATATTGTCCGCAGGTATAAAACTTTGGAAGAACGTAAAAAAGAATCTTGCTTCTTACATTTTAACGGCGGTAAGTTTGATTCTGTTAGTCGTAATAAATTTTACGAACATAGGCGTTTCTACGATATATTTCGTAATAGTCGGCGCAATATTAGGTATAGCAATCTATTATCGGCCTAAAAAAAACACTTCCGTTGAAACTAAAAAAGACGCGGATAATCGACCTATAGACGGGGATTTAGGCGTAAATACGGTTAAATGCGAAGACGTAGCGCAGGACATAGACCTTAAAAAATATAAAAGGCGCAAAATAAAAAACATTGTTTCGATATCGGTTACGGCAATAATTTTACTTGTTCTTTTGTACTTCGGCGCAATTTACAAAGTAATCGGTAAAGACGTCATTTTAAATCTTTCTTCAAGCAATTTTTATCAAGGCTTTTTAAAGGTGTCGGAACTTTTCGCAACCTTTTTCAAAGTGGGATTGTTTTCATTCGGCGGCGGTTACGGCATGCTTCCGCTTATGCTTGAAGAAACGGTCGGAAACGGTTGGATTACCGAAAAAGAATTCGCTAATTTCCTTGCCGTGGCAGAGTCCACGCCCGGCCCTATTGCGGTAAACATGGCAACCTATGTCGGAAGCACGCAAGGCGGTTTGTTCGGCTCCGTTATGGCGACGCTCGGCGTTATGACGCCGTCTGTCTTGGTAATACTTGTCATTGTCGCCCTTTTAAAAGACTTTTTGCAATATACCGTCGTTCGTTCGGCGCTTTACGGAATGAAGCCTGTTATCTGCGGTATGATTATCGCAACGGGGATTAACCTTGCGGTTTCAAACGTTTTACCCGATATCGAAAGGTTTTCGTTTGAAAGTTTCAGTCCGGGCGCGCTTTGCATTACCGCCGTAATCATTTTTATTACCGTGTTTTTTAAAAAGGTGTTTAAAAAGAAGGTTTCGCCCATACTTTTAATAATCGTTTCCGCAGTGCTCGGCATGGTGATTATGCCGTAAGCCCTTAAAAGGGGAATTTACCTTAAAAGAGTGAAATTTGTCTTAAAGGGCGGAATTTGCCTTTCCTAAAAGGGCAATTTGCCGCGGATAATCATAAAAATTAACCGTATACTTAAATTATAACTGTATTTATAGCGAATTATCATTGACAAACCAACGATAAAATGATAAAATACAAATCAGCATTTGACGTGTCCGAAGCAAAACTTCGGCACTTATTATGGAGTTATCATGAAAAAGATATTGAACTTTGTACTTGTTTTTGCACTTTTGGTAAGTTGTTTTACCCTTTTTGCCGCCTGCGACAATGACAAAACCGATTCCGGCGACAAAGACCTTGGATTTACTTACGAACTCGTTACCGACGGTGATGATAGTTATCTTAAAGTTACCGGCTATAACGTTTCCGACGAAGTAACCGATCTCGTTTCAAAAAAGAACTTTTCTTCCGAAAAGATTCAAGCCGTTTCCAAAATCGAAATTCCTACCGGAAATGTGGAATATAAGCGTAACGGCACCGTGGTCGGTTCTTACCCCGTTAAGGAAATTGCCGAAAGTGCCTTTTCAAATATGCTCTTTATTAAGGAAGTAGTTATTCCCTCCAACGTCGAAACGGTCGGCAACGCTTGTTTAGCCGGTTGCACCAGACTTGAAAAGGTAACCGTTCCTTTCGTAGGCAATAAAAATGAAGGTAACGTCAATTCCAAAAAGACCTTTGCTTATCTTTTCGGCGTTTCCGAAGTTTCCGACGCTACTTCTTCAACCATTAAGTATAATGCGACCGGTTCATTCAGTTGCTATATTCCCAACAGCCTTAAAACGGTTGTTTTGACAGGTAATACCGTTTCCGATTACGCTTTCTACGGATTAACCAACGTTGAAGAAATCGTCGTTCCCGAATCTGTTACCGAATACGGCGCATACGCTTTTGCAAACTGCAGTTCGCTTTATAAATTTGCCGTTACCGACAAGGTTACCGCTATCGGCGAAGGCGCTTTCAGCGGTTGCACGTCTTTGGTAAACGTCGGCCTTAACGAGGCTGCTGCGCTTACTACTATCGGTAATTCCGCATTCAGCGGCTGCTCGCTTTTGTTCTACAGCGTAGACGACGCTCGTTACGGTTTAACCGCTAACTTGACCTACGTCGGCGAAAAGGCTTTTAACGGCTGTACTTCTTTAGCGACCGTTAACCTTACCGCTCTTTCCGGCAAAACCGCAACCTTAAAGAATAGCGCTTTCAGCGGTTGCACCGCGCTTGAAGAAGTTTTGCTTCCCGCTGATAACGCCAACATCACTTATGAAAATTTGGTTTTCACCGGTTGCAGTAAACTTACAAAGGAAAACGTAACCAACTACGTTAACCTTCACATCTTTGATTTCGATTACGACGCTTAATTAAAACTAATTTAATATGATTAAAAGCGAACGCTTCCAAAATAGATTCGTTCGCTTTTTTGTTGCTTTATTTTTTAATGCGGAATATTGCAAAATATTTATGCTTTTTTAGGCTAAAAGGCATCGCGGTATTTTTATTTTTCATCCTTTATATTCAAAGCGGTAAGAAAATCGTTATTTAAAATTACAAGGTCGCTTTTTCCGAAAAATACGGCTATAAGCCCGAAAACAATAAAAAACACACCGCTTACAAGGTAATAAATCGGGTAAAAAACTATAAAACTCATGGCGACAAGGGCTATGCCGTAGATAATAAAACGCCTACCGTTGACCTTTTTAAAAAGAGCCCGAAACAGGCTTGGTTTTTTTACGGTTGTTTTAGTTTTAGGCAAAAGGTCAAACCTGTTTAAAAGGGGTAAGATGGCTTCCGTATCTATTAAAGTTACGCCTAAATCGTCTTTATAAATTTTTAAACTTTCGTTAAATTTGTCTGAAATTATTAAAAAATTTTCACCTTGGTAAGGCGAAGTGTCAATAGTGCGCTTTACCTCGTTAAAACTTAAACTTTCCGGCAAACAACAGGGGTAAACGACGGCGCCGTTGACTAAAAAATAGCCGTTGGTTTCTTTAAATGTAAGGTTCAAATTTTTAAAAAGATAACGGAAAATTTTGCTTATATCGGTGCGCGCAAGAAGGTTTAAAGTGGCTAAGTCGCATAAAGTTTTTTGTTTTGACTGTTTCAGTTTGCTTTTTTTGACGCTGTTTTTTTGCCATTTAAAAAAAACAAGCACGCTAACAGAAAGGGAAAGCATTAAAGCAAGGGTTACTTTCAGCCAAAAAGGAACGCTCAAAAAGGAAAGCGCCAATAAATTTGCCGTGAACAAAAAGGCAAGTAAAATTACGGTATTCAAAAACAGGGGCAGGGTAATCTTCATATTATAATTATTGACGGTAAATATTGTTATTATCCTTGAAATCACTGCTTTTTTGTGCTAAAATATTACTAAGATAAAACAGGTATTTAGATGAAAATAGGTATTTACGGCGGTTCGTTCGATCCGCCACACGTTGAACATATAAATATTGCAAAAAACGCCGTCAAGGAACTTTGCCTTGATAAACTTTTCGTGTTGCCTGCATTTATGCCTCCGCACAAGCCCTATGCCACCCCCGTGGACGGCGAACATAGGCTTAATATGTTGAACCTTGCTTTTTCGGACTGCAAAAATATCGAAGTTTGCGATTACGAACTTAATAACGGCGGAAAAAGTTACACCTATCTTACCGTGGAGTATTTTGCCAATTTATATAAGGAGGCAGAAATTTTCTTTTTGGTCGGAACCGATATGTTGGAAAATTTTCCTTCGTGGAAAAATCCTCGGAAGATTTTGGATAAAGCCAAACTTTTCGTCGTAGGTAGGTGCGGCGACGATATGGATAACGCAAAAGATACCTTTTATAAGGCCTTTAAAAGTTTTGACAGGCTTGTGTTTTCTAATTATAAGGGAAAAAATCTTTCGTCAACCGACCTTAGGAATAGGCTGAGTTTAGGGCTTGACGTAAACGGCAAGATTGAAGAAAGGGTGCTTTCGTATATACTCAAAAACAACTTGTACCTTGGCGGAAAGGAAGCGGAGTTTGTACGCAAAAATCTGCCTATAAGCCGATTAACGCATACTTTAGGCGTTATGAACCTTGCAAAAACTTACGCCAAAAGGCTCGGCCAAAATGAAAACAAGGCTTTGCTTGCGGCAATGTTGCACGACGTTGCAAAGTACCTTGACCCCAAAGATTATAAAGATTTTAAACCGGAGGTCAACCTTCCAAAACCTGTAGTACATCAATTTTTGGGGGCATACGTAGCGGAAAATATTTTAGGCGTAAAAGACGACGACGTATTAAACGCAATACGGTATCACACAACTGGTAGGGAAAATATGTCTGTTTTGGAAAAAATCGTGTTTACCGCAGACCTTTTGGAGGCAGGCAGAACTTACCCCGAAGTTGAACTTTTGCGTAACGCCGTAAACGAGGACTTTGAGCAAGGTTTTAAACTTTGCGTTAAAATATTGATGGCTTTTTTAAATTCAAGTAAGGATGAAGTTTATTACCTTACCGCAAAATGTTACGATTATTACACAAAATAAGTTTCGGTAAGGCTTAAAAATAATTAAAATTGGAGATATTATAATGGAAGCAAAAGAATCAAAGCAGTTTGCACAAAGCATTTGCGAGTTTTTATCGCAAAAAAAAGCGCAGGATATAGTTAAAATCGACGTTGCAGACAAAACCGTTATTGCCGATTACTTTATAATTGCCAGCGGTAGGTCTACAACTCAGGTTCATGCCCTTTGCGATAACCTTGAAGAATTCTGCAAAAAAGAGTTCGGTATCGACGTTATTCGCAGTGAAGGCGTACGTGAAGGCAGATGGGCGGCGTTGGACTTCGGCGAAGTCATCGTCCACATTTTTGACGACGAACAAAGGCTGTTTTACCATTTGGAAAGACTTTGGGGCGAAGGGGAAAAGTTTGAAGACAACGACTAATTGTCGTCAAAGTATTTTTTTAAATCTTCTGCACGTACAACGGTCGCTTCAAGCGGAATGGTAACCTTCTTTTTAGGTTTCTTTTTGGGCTTTTTAGTTTCCTGTATGTAATAGATTTTAGGACTTTGCGCCTTTTTCGGCGGAGTTTTGTATTTGTTTTTAATAAATACCACGATAAATCCCAAAAGGATACAGATAGTAAAAAGCAGAAAAACAGTTAAAACACCGGACTTTGGCTCAGTCATAATTTTGCCCCCCTTTTAACATTGAATAAATTATAGCGAAAACAAGTTTGAAAAATTTTGCTTAATTTATCGTTTATAGGTTTGGTTTGTCAAAACATAGTTACATATCCGTTGTCGAATTTTTTGTAAAAGTTCGGCTATAGGTCGATTATCGGCGAAATAAGGAGAGTAACTATGTTTTTTAGACGAAAGCCCAAACTTAAAAATGACCTTGAAACTAAAGAATCCGCAAAAACTTCGGTTGAAAATAACGTTAGCCAAACTTACGTAAAAGAGGACGCCGAGGTTACCGATTTTAACGGCTATACTAAATCGGAGAAGTCACCTAAGCAATCGCCAGACGGCGAAAACGAGTCTTTCGATATCGGGGGTGAGAAAGGCGAAATAAAAGATTCGGAAGAGTCCGAGACAAGCGACGCCGATTTAAACGACGATGACGAAAAACCGAACACGCCTCCGCCCATATATGAAACGGCAAAACTTTTCGGGGTAAGCGAAGAAAAACTTACGGGAGAGTTCAACGCCTATAAAGCCGGAAAATTGTTTCGGCGCGTCAACTTATTGGCGATTGACGTAAGAATGAGCGTGGAACTTTTAAACGGGCTTATTAAAAACGCCATTGATTTGGGGTTGGAGTCGGTTACGGTATTGCCGTCTAAAATAATCGAAGCAAAAAAGTTTGCAGGCGATAAAATCAAGGTGCGCGTCGCCCTTTTTTATCCTTTCGGGGCGGAAACTTTAAAGTTTAAACAAAAAGCAATATCCAATGCGGTAAAAAGGAAGGTTTCCGCAATAGAACTTCCACTTGAAATTAGCGATCTTGCCCAAAAAAAGCCCCAACTTATCGTTAAGGAATGGAAAAAACTTAAACGTAAGGCAGGCAAAGTTCCGCTTATTTTAACCGTGGACTTCGATCTTTTGACGATTGAAGAAATCACCCTTGTTACAGATATAGTCAAACGCGCAGGTATTGAAAAGGTTAAAACTTCAACCTGCGTGCTTAACTGCGGTTCAAACGATTTTCAAACGGGCGGAAATCTTCCCTGTCTGGAAACGGTTAAATATGAAGTAGCCACCTTGCGCCCGACTTCTTCGGATATTTTATCGATGTTTCGTTGGGGCGCGGAAACAGTATCCTCCCCAAACGTTATCGACGCCCTTATGGGCGTTAAAAAACTTTTGGGTTGCGATTAGTATTGACGGTAATTCCTCATACACGATCGGTATTTGAGCCCGATAAGGTCGGCAAAAATCATATAACAACTTTTAGGCGCAAGCGATTTTTGGTTTGTTATTATAATTTTCAATTCTTTATCAAAGAGCAAAAAGTACCGTTAATCGACCTATAGGCGGATTTTTAGGAATTTTTTGACAATAACGGTTTAAATAAAGTTAAAATGGGAAAGATTTAAAAAGGCGTTGTGCCCGAAAGGAGAATTATGAACCCATTTGAACTAAAACCAAAAAGACTTGAAAGTTTAATCGTACCGCTAAGCAAAATTCCGCAAAAGCCTTATGATAAGTTGGAAACCTCGCCTTACACCAAGGTAAGACTTATTTTAGCCGAAGGCACGGAATTCGAGGCAAACTGGAACACCCACCAACTCGATCGCCACGTATACAATAACGAAATACGCCGCCGTGTTGCGTTTGTAAGGCGTTCCGAACAAATTCAACATAAAATGCTTTCTTCCTTAAAGCCGAAAGATGAAAACATACTTGAAACCACGCTTGCTTACGAACAACTTGCCGTTGACCTTACCGCCATTTTGGCAAAACGAGCCAAAAATTACGTTGTTAAACAGCAACTTGACCTTGCCCTTTTAGAGGATTTTGACCATCTGTACAGGTTTTCGGACCTTTTAGAAATGGAACAAGGCAAGAATTTTGAAAAATATCTCGGCGACTATACCGAGGTCATGCCGGGCAGACCTACGGTTGCGGAGTTCCGCCATCCTAACGACGATATTCGTTTTGCAATAAATTCCTGCAAAAACGACCTTATCACCAACATTGACGTGGGTATTATCGTGGCGGCTGAACAGCAGACGATGAACTTCTATATGAACGTCGGCAATTTTTATCCCAACGATTTGGGCAGACGGATGTTTAGCGAAATTGCCCTTATCGAAGAACAGCACGTTACCGGCTACGAAAGTTTGAAAGACCCCGATATGACCTGGCTTGAATGTAACCTTATGCACGAATACACCGAGTGTTATGTTTACTACTCGCTGTATAACGATGAAAGCGACCAAAACATCAAAGCACTTTATGAAAGGATTTTCGAGCAGGAAGTTTGTCATCTTCACGAGGCCGCAGATCTGTTAAAGACTTACGAAGGTAAAAGTTGGTGCGAGGTTATTCCCAACGGAAACTTCCCCGAACTTCTTAAATTCGGCGAAAACAAAAGTTATATTCGCAACGTCCTAAAAGACTGCAACCTTACCGCCGTAAAAGAAGGTTACGTTAACGTAAGGGATTTAGCGGATAACTCGGATTACTACAAGTACCAAAGACTATTCGTCGGTTCCGGGGAGAAAAACCCCAGCCATAAGGTTATCGAAAAGTATATAAAGGAAAACGGCGAAGATTTGCGTTACGAAATCGCACCCCATCCCATTCAGGAATTAAGAAACCGCAAAGAGGACAACATTACCGTCGGTCGCGGTAAAGCAGGATTTAAAACTTCCGAAAAATAAACTCGATTTAATTTGAAAAAGAAAGTTTAAGCATTACCACCTAAATTCGGTAACTTAAATTCAGTAAAAACATAAAACGGCAAATCATAAATATGGTTCGCCGTTTTATAATGCGCGGTATTTTAAAGGCGTCTTGTATGCCTGTTTTTTATGTAAGCATTTTTTTTGTGAATTGATTTTAATAACACCTTTACTTTTAAATAAAATGTATCGGAAGATTTGCAAGTTGTTTTAAATACTTGACAAATTTATAAATACAAATTAAAATATTAAAGTAAATAAATTGTGCGGGTGTAGTACATCGGTAGTATGCGAGCTTCCCAAGCTTGAGAGGTGGGTCCGACTCCCATCATCCGCTCCATTAAAGAAAGCAGGTCTTGATACCGAAAAACATAGGGTATCAAGGCTTTTTTGCTCTTTTCGGGATTTTTGCTTTTTGCAATCATGAGCATTTTGTGATATACTATTAGAAAGGTGAAAACAAAGAGATAAACAGTAATTTGAAAGTGAGATGAAATTATGGCTAATGAAAGTAAAAAAGATTTTAATGCTAAAAAGGATTAAATTAAACCGTTTTAAGATAAATTTAACTAATTTTGCAATTTTGTAACAGGAATATATCGGTGATTTTTTAAAATTATTGAAATATCCGATTATATTGCGAAGGGGAGGGGGGATTGATAAAAAAAGTCAATCCTTTTTATATACAAAAGGGAATAATTGTGTTAAAATAATAACGGAAATAAAATTCGGGAAGATAAAAATGAAAGTTATTGCAAAAAAATCAAAAACACCTGCGTTTGTAATAGGCGGTTTTTTGCTTTCCGGCGCAGTGCTTCTTATTTTGGGGCTTGCGCTTAACAAATGGGTGTGGATAATCGGCGCGGCGATTGCCGCCGTTGCATTTTGTCTGATTATAGATTATTTGATTTTGCCCAAAGTTTACATCGAGGCTTCGGAAAAAGAAATAGTAATTTATAAAAAGTTTAACTATCCCTTTCACCGCATTAAAAACGTTACCGTAAAAAAAGCGCGCGCCAACGGCGGAGAGTTTGATTGGGGAACTGTTACCGTATATACCGCATCCCAAACTTTTGCACTTAGATACGTTGAAAATTGCGAAGGCGTAAAGGGTGAACTTTTAGAACTTTGCAAGCATTAAAAAAGATTGATAACGGGCTTATAGCCCCACTTTTAGCAAAATGAAGAAACTTTTGATTATTCCGACTTTAATATTTCCGTACCTTTTGCTGTTTTGCATGTACTGCATATTTTCGGGCTTTTTAATGGACCTATTTGACGGGTTTATATTAGTTATGATTTTGTATGTGCTCGGTTTTTTGATTTTAGCGTGCATATGTAACATAATATATATTGCCCTATGCCATAAAGACGGAACGTTGTTAAAAACAAGTATGATAGTAAAAATTGCTCAAGTACCGGCGTACATAGCCATTTTTATCTTGGGTGTTTTGTTTATGACGACAATTTTTACTATAGGGTTTACGCTGTTTTTTATAATTTACGATATAATTTCGGTATTCTTATCTGGCATGATAGGGCTTGGCGGTATGGCTTTAAAAAAAGGCAAACGTCCCGTTTTTATAGTGCTTGGTTTGTTGCAAACGGTAATGGTTATTGACTTGCCTATATCTATCGTTACCTATTTGCTTTACAAAAACTCGCCGTCCACCTTATTAAATACCGAAGTTTCCGCATCCTATCAAGAATCACCGAAAAAATACCATTTTAAGCCTAATATATTGTCAACCGTCGGTTTGACGCTGTTTTTAACGGCAACGGTGGTTTCTGAAGTTTTATTTGCAAACGTAGACGAACTTTCTGCATTACCGCTATGGTTAAAAATATGGATGGGGCTATCCTTTGCGGCGATAATCGGCGGTACGATTGTTGCTTGCGTTTTAAAAAACAGGTCTAACACATTAATAGCGGAATTGGTTTTTGAGGCGATCAGCACGCTTATCGGCTTTGCCGTAATCGTTTTCGGGTTTATTGCCGAGGAAAGTTTAGCGCTAAGAATTATCTTTTGCGTGGGTACTTTTTTGCTGTTTACGGGGCTGTCGTTCGGGTTATCTACCTTGGTCGGATTAACAAAAAAGAGTAAAAAAACATATTTTGTTGAGTAATAGTAAAGAGTTTTAATTGGATAGGCAATCGGTTTGACAAAATCCGCGCGATTTTATATAATGTAACAAATGACGTAGTAAAGGCGTTTTTTACGCCGTACGAAATTTGTTGAAATTTAAAATAAATCGGTACTTATATGAAAGAAAATTCTTCCGCAAATAAAAATCTTATACAAGCGTTAAAGTTCTTGGCCTTTTCGGTATCGGCAGGGGTTATACAGATTATATCTGATACCATAATGTTGCAAGTTTTCCACTTTGCGCCGTGGCTGTCCTATTTAATAGCGTTGGTGCTTTCGGTTTTATGGAACTTCACCTTTAACAGAAAGTTTACCTTTCATTCGGCAAAAAATATACCCATAGCCATGTTAAAAGTTGCAGGGTATTATTTGGTGTTTACGCCCCTTTCCACTTGGTGGACAAAAGTATTAACCGAAAACTTTTTGTGGAACGAATATTTGGTGCTGATTTTAACCATGGTTATAAACTTCGTTACGGAATTTTTGTTTCAAAAGTTTTTGGTGTTTAACGAGTCGAATAAAAAACAGGACGATACCGAACAAACCGACGGTAATGCGAATTAAAGGTTAAAAAGCGTCGATAACGGGCTTATAGTCCCACTTTTTAGTAACTTAAGATAAAAAATAGCGCTACTTAAGCGCTTAGTACAATAAAAACAGAGGAAGGCAAAACGGTTTTGTCTAAAATTGGGGTTATGTCAAAAAGTTTTATAATAAGACCGCCTAAATGGATCAGAAATTATTATACGGCAATTTTTTGTTTTTCAGCGGTGGGTATTATTGCATTTATCATTTTATATAGTAAAGAACTTTTGCACACTGCGGCGTTTACATCTCTTACGGCGGTTTTCGGTCTGCTTTTTTTGGCGGGCGTTATAGGCACGATTTTATATTACGGCGAAAAATTTTATTTTAAAGATGGCGTTTATTGCAGTAAAAAGCCTTTTAAAAAGATGCAGTATGCGGCATTACGCGATATTGCCGTTGTCGAGATAAAGTCTTGCAAAAAACGTTTAAGCCCTGTTGAAATCATTTTTAAATCCAGTAGTAACGAGGTTTTAATCGACCTTTACACCGACGGTTGGATTTTCAGAAAGAACATTTTTACTTACAGTTTAAAGCAGAACCGTATTCACACGGTAAACGCAATTGCGTCTTAACTTTATCTTTTTAAAATTTTAAACGGGAAAATTCTTATATGCTCTAAATTGTTTGACAAAAACAAACTTTAGGCATAC
Organism: uncultured Clostridia bacterium; assembly: GCA_945638575.1. Taxonomy (GTDB): domain Bacteria; phylum Bacillota; class Clostridia; order Christensenellales; family Borkfalkiaceae; genus UBA4636. Next base: position 15,778 of record CALZDP010000007.1, read on the forward strand.
AATGTTCAATGACAAAAATATAAAAGGAGTAAATCATGGCTAACAAAAAATTAAATTTGAAACTTGACAACAGCCTTTTAACTGCAATTTTGTACATAGTTATCGGCGTACTTTGCTGCATCTTCAGAAGCGGTATGCTTGATATTTTGTTCACTATCTGCGGTGTCCTTTTCATTGTTCAAGGCGTTTTAAGTCTTGTTAAAAAGGATTGGGTAAATGCGGCTATTAACCTTATTATAGGTATCGTTATTATCGTATTTGCTTGGACGTTGATTGACATCATTCTTATTATTTTCGGTGTTTTAATCGCTATTAAGGGTGTTAAACAACTTCTCGATTCATTAAAGACCAAAGACATGATGGCTATCGTTGCCGCAGTCGTTACGGTTGTTATCGGCGTTTTATTGATAGTTGCAAAATGGGTTCTTGCCGACTGGATATTCATCATTATCGGTATCATCTTCGCACTAAACGGCGTTATGATGCTTTTCGGTAAAAAGAACTAATCTTTAAATGAAAAAACGGAAAGGTTTTTACGCCTTTCCTTTTTTTATGCCCTTTGGACTTTTTGGTAGAATTTTTATATAATCATTTTGTAAAACCGATTTAAAGCAAAGCGCAAACGGTAATATAAGGCGTTTAGTATTCCTTTCTTCCGCACAAAAGGTCAATGCTGACGTCAAAATAGTCGGCAATACGCCAACATTCCATTATGCTTGGCTCGTTAAGACCTTGTTCCCAACGGGATAAATTTGCTTGGCTTGTTTGCAATTCATTGGCAAGTTGTCTTTGCGAAAGGTTTGCCGATTTGCGTAATTCCGCAATTTTGTTGTTTTTAAAATTTGTTCTCATGTAAATATTTTATACATAAATGTATCAAACTACTTGATATATACAAATTTGTATCATATAATTTTTGTATAAAATTATCACGGAGGATAAATATGAACGAAAACAAACTTGCAAGATTTTTGCTTACTTTCTTTTTGGGATTTATAGGTAGTTTTATCATTAATCATACTTCGCTTCGTCCCGAAGGATATAAGTCAAGGACTTTGGCGTACTTCTTCCTTTCCATGTTAACAGCCGGCATTTACGGTTTGGTTGCTTCCATTTGCAACTTAACTTTTGACCCGACCAAAGAAAGAAACATCGGTTACTTTAAAGCGTAACTAAATAAAAACATTCAAGTTAATGTTAAAAAGCCGTTTTTTAAGGAAACGGCTTTTTGCATAAAATGAAGCGATAACGGGCTTATAGCCCGCTTTTTTTGTTTTTTTGGCTTACGCTTACAAAATTAAGTACGCCTATATAGGTTGCTTTCGAATAGATTAGTCAAGCAATTTTATAAACCGAAAAAAATAATTTTACTTAGGGCATAGAATTTTGACTTAGGCATTGACAAGAAAATTTTTAAGCGTTATACTATTATGTGTGTATTTATAGTAAAATAAATAAGCTTATATATAAGAGGCTAAGTATACTTTTAATTTTAGCCTTAGCGCTGCCACTATTTGGCTGTAACAAAAGTCAAGACGTTGCGCTTTTGGGTAGTCCCGTTACCTTTTACATAGCAACGGGGGTAACGGAAGGAAGTTTACCTTACGATAGCCTTAAATACGACTTAAACGGTCTGACCGATAGGTTCAACGGTATTTTCAGCGTTGAAGATGAAAGCGAAATATCCCTTTATAATACCGAAAACGGAGAAACTGTAAAAATAAGCGAGGACTTTTATTACGTTTTGTCCGTGTTTAAGGACTTGTATGTAAAAACGCAGGGCGCAGTTAATCCGCAGGTTAAACTGCTTGTGGACCTTTGGGGATTTTCCAAAAGGTATACGGAAGCAGGGTATTATCCAATTTATCCTTTTGACAGGGAAAGGCTGAATGACGGCGGATTTTGCTTGCCGAATGACAAATATATTACGGCATTTAAAAATCTGGCTGACTTTTCTTTGTTAAAAATTTATGAGGACAAAGGTTACTTTGTAAAAAAACCGCAATTATCCGTTACAGTTGACGGCGTTACCTATTACAGTCAACTCGATTTGGCGTCTGCGGTAAAGGGGTATTACCTTGATAAAGCGACGGAAGTATTCAAAAAGTACGACGCCAAACAATACTTTTTGTCCGCCGGCGGAAGTAGTATGTACCTATACGGCAAAGTTTGGGATTTACAGATAACAAACCCGTTTTCCGAAAACCGCGAAGGATATTTGTCGGTTAAGGTTGAAAATGAGTTTGTTTCCACAAGCGGAACTTATGAAAATTGTTACCTTTTGGACGGAGTAAAATATTCCCATATCATAGACGGCAATACCGGCAAGCCCACGGAAAGCAATATAGTTTCGGCAACGGTAATAGGCGACAGCGGTATTTTGACCGATATACTTTCCACCGCGCTTGTAAATATGGGGACGGAAAAAGCGGTTGATTTTATGAAGACCTACCCCGATTACGATTACGTTTTGATTAATGCAGATAAAAGTTTGACGGCAAGCGTTGACGTAACCTATCTGTAAAAAGCGGTAAAAATCGACCTATATGCGGATTTTTAATTGACAATGTTGACGGAAAATTTAAAAAAAGCACCCTTTAGAAAAGGGGATATAATAGTTTATCTTGTTTTGGCGGTAGCCGTTTTAGCCCTTTTTTTGACTGCCGGCGTAAGTAAAAAAAGTTTGGGGTTTACCGCAGAACTAAGCGGTAACAGGGTAATGGAAGGCGATTTTGAAGATAAAAGCGTTAACTTCGATTCGCGCTACGTCCAAAAAATAGGCGAAGATGTTTACAAAATAACTTCCGAAAAGGGTTATAACGTAATTTTTATAGACTGGCAAAACAATGATATCAAGGTTACCGAAACCGATTGCGGTACTTCCAAAGAATGTACTTTTATGAGCCTTAAAAGCGGAGACATAATTTGCGCACCACATTCTTTGATTATCCGCTCTTTGGAACGAGAACCTATTCCGATAGTGGGTTGATATGGGTAAACGGTTGGCAAAATTAGGGCTGTTGTGCGCGCTGTCCTTAATTATGTTTTTGTTGGAAGGTTTGTTTCCCCCCTTATTTATCCCCGGTGCCAAACTCGGGCTGGGTAATATCTTCGTAATGCTTGCGGTTATCTGTTTTAGTTATCCCGAAGCCCTTATACTTGTTACGGCAAAAAGTTTGTTGGCAGGTATTATGGCAGGCAATCCCTTTTCAATTTTGTTCAGTTTTACGGCAGGCTTTTTTGCGGTAACGGTTACCTATCTGTGCCTTAAATTTTTGCAAAAATATCTGTCGGTGGTATCGGTAGCGTCCCTATCCGCATGCGTACATAACATGGTACAATTAGGGGTATTTTCCCTTATTAACGGCACTAAAAACCTGTATTTTTACGCTCCGTATCTTGCGCTTTTGGGGGTTTTGAGCGGAATAGTTACGGGCTTTACCGTGTATTTACTTATAAAAAGAGATTTTAATTTTTTAAAGGCTTAACCTTTTTGATGTTCAGGCGCAAAAAGGATAAGCGGTAAATTCAGTTTAATTTAAGGTTTTTGCCGTTACGGGTAAAAGCCGTCTAAACCATAAAAATATTTGCAAAGCCCTAAAAGGCTTTCAACGGAGGAAAAAGTGATTTCAGAAAAAAGGGCAACTTTCCCCGGGGGGGTACACGTTCCCGATAACAAGTACCTTGCCGAAAAAAAACCGATTGAAATAATGCCTGCGCCCGAAAAGGTGTACGTATCCCTTTCACAGCACATCGGTAAACCTTCCGAAGCGACGGTAAGCGTCGGCGACAGGGTTAAAAAGGGACAACTTATCGGTAAAGAAGCAGGCTTTATAAGCGCAAACGTGTATTCCGGCGTTTCCGGTACGGTTACGGAAATTAAAACCATCTCGACGCCGCTTAACACCGCAACTTACGTGGTTATTCAAAACGACGGCTTAGAGGAAGAAGAATTTTTACCGCCTATCGATAAAGAGGATTCGCAAGCCATTATGCAAAGGGTACGCGACGCCGGCCTTGTAGGACTTGGCGGTGCGGGATTTCCGACCTACGTTAAAATGGCGACCGATGAAAAAATAGACGTGGTTTTAATTAACGGCGCCGAATGCGAACCTTACCTTACCTGCGACCACCGCATGATGCTTGAACATGGCGACGGTGTCGTAAAGGGGGCAAAGTACATAGCAAAAGCCCTTAACTGTCAAACGGTTATTATCGGTATCGAAGAAAACAAACCGGACGCAATAGAAAAATTAGGCGCTTATGATGGCGTAAAGGTTGTTCCTTTAAAAAAGAAATATCCGCAAGGAAGCGAAAAGCAACTTATTTACGCTTGCACAAAACGCGCGGTACAGCCGGGTAAACTTCCCGCCTCAAAGGGCGTATGCGTTTTCAACGTGCAAACGGCTTTTCAGGTTTACGAAGCCGTGGAATTCAACAGACCTTTATATCAACGGGTTATGACGGTTACGGGCAAGGGTATAAAAGAACCTAAAAACCTGCTTGTAAGAAACGGCACGCCGTACGCAGAGATTATCGCTTACTGCGGAGGACTTACCGATAATGCGGCAAAGGTTATCGCCGGCGGACCTATGATGGGTAAAATTTTGACTTCCGTCGACGGTTACACAAGAAAAACAGATTCCGGACTTTTGGTCGAGGACGTTACCGAAGTTTGCATAACAGAACCTTCGCCCTGCATTAACTGCGGTCGTTGCGCAAAAGCCTGCCCGATGCACCTTATGCCGATGTATATCGACCTTTATACGCAGACCGGAAACTTTGAAAGGGCGGATAGTTACGGCGCAACCAACTGTTTTGAATGTGGAACCTGCGCTTACGTTTGTCCTGCCAAACGTGATTTGGTGGGAAGCGTGCAACTTTGCAAACGCAAACTTAGGGAATTAAGGAGTTAACTTTATGCAAAAACTTATAATTTCTAATACTCCGCATATAAAATCCAAAAGCAGTACCAAACGCATAATGATAGACGTGCTTATCGCCTTAGTACCGGCAACCGTAATGGGGGTTGTGTATTTCGGGCTTTACGCTCTTTTATTGGTTGCGCTGTCAATACTTTCCTGCATCGCTTCGGAAGTTATCTACCTTCTTATAAGAGGGGAAAAGTTTAAAGACATTCTCAATAAGTTTGACTTTACTTCTGCGGTAACAGGACTTTTACTCGGACTTAATCTTCCTGCAAACTGCCCGTGGTATATTCCCCTTTTGGGCGGTGTGTTTGCGGTTATCGTGGTTAAAATGCTGTTTGGCGGAACGGGTAAAAACTTTGTCAATCCGGCTATCGCCGCAAGGGTATTTTTACTTATCAGTTTTGCCGAAGCCATGACTACTTGGGCTGTTCCGTCCGTAGGGGCAATTAAAACTTCGACCGTCGCAACGGGTGCGACTGCGCTCGGCTCCGTTATTAAAGGGGAAAGGGTTATTTCTAATTTAGACCTGTTTTTAGGTACGGGCGTATCTTCCGGCGCGCTTGGCGAAACTTGTAAAATCGCGCTTATCGTCGGTTACGTTTACCTTCTTATAAGAAAGGTTGTAGACTATAAACCGCTTATTTATATAGGCGTAACCGGTCTTATGACCGTTGTGCTTCAAGGCAGTTTTTCCGCATTTTTGCCTTCCGTACTTTCTGGCGGACTAATGCTCGGCGCAATATTTATGGCAACCGATTACGTTACCACGCCGAACACCACGGTCGGCAATATCGTTTACTTCGTGGCGCTTGGTTTACTTACGGCGCTATTAAGACACCTTAAAGGAACGGAAGTCGTATCCTACTGCATACTTCTTATGAACTTCTTTGTTCCGCTAATCGACAGATTTATCGTACCCAAACCCTTCGGTTACCAAAAACCGAAAAAGGAGGCGAAAAATGGCTAAAAAAGAAAGCGCGTTAAGATGCGTTACTGTTCTGTCCGTAATTGCCGTTATCTGCGGTGTACTGCTTGCGGTACTTAATCCTCTTTTATATGTTGCGCCTACTGCGGACGATATTTCAAGTCAGTTTACCTTGGACGTGGAAAAGGGCGAATGGACGCTGTTGGATTTGAATCAGGAATTTGCCGGTAAAACCTCGGATAAATCGGGGGCGGCGGTAAGTTTGTCCGCAAAAATGACGGCAGGGGATAAAACCTATTACGGGTTACTTATTACCACTAAGGCGTCGGGCAACCTGAGCGAATGTAAGTTCGTAATCTTCTTTAACGGCAACGATAACTGTATAATCGACGCAAAAATGAGCGTTGACGGTTCAAGCGGCGGAAAATATTCCTATTCGCAGGCGGCGGACAAAGCGGACGCAGACAAAAAAGAAATAAGACGCTTTGAAGATTATTACGTAAAAATTCAGTCCGAATCCCAGTTTGACGAAGGCTATACCGTACCTAAAGTCGGGGCAACCCTTACGCTTACGGCAGTGGACAACGCATTTAAAAAGGCGGCGTATTATTACTACAACGCAATTATGGAAGGGGGTAACGCCTAATGAAAAATAATCCTAAAGATTTGGCTTTAGACGGGCTTATTCGTCAAAACCCCACCTTTAAATTGGTGTTGGGTACCTGCCCGACTCTTGCGCTTACCACCGCCGCGATAAACGGCGTGGGCATGGGGCTTGCGGTAACGTTTGTTTTAATGTGTTCCAACATGATAATTTCTTTACTGCGCAACGTTATTCCGTCAAAAGTAAGAATACCTGCCTACATACTTATTATCGCAACGTTTGTTACCATTGTAAGGATGTTTTTAAATAAGTTTGCGCCTTCTATCGCAACGGCAATGGGGCCCTATCTTCCGCTTATAGTAGTTAACTGTATTATTTTGGGACGTGCGGAAGCCTTTGCAAGCAAAAACCCCGTCGTCGATTCCATATTAGACGGTCTGTTTATGGGACTCGGCTTTATGATTGCCTTGACCTTAATGGGCGTTTTCAGAGAAGTTTTGGGCGCAGGCACCGTTTTCGGCGTAAAACTTTGGAACTTTAAGATAGAATTCTTTACTCACGCTTCCGGCGCACTGTTTACTTACGCACTGTTTATTGCGTTATTCGTCTATTTTTACGGATTATATTCCAAAAAATCCAAACGAAAAGCACTTCTTGCGGATAAAAAGGAGGTAAAGGCATGAATTATTTGACAATTATCTTTACCGCTATGCTGTCGGCTAACTTCGTTTTAGTAAAATTTTTGGGTATTTGTCCCTTTTTGGGCGTGTCCAAAAGCACTAAAAGCGCTTTCGGTATGGGCGTGGCGGTAACATTCGTAATGACAATTACATGTCTTATAACTTACCCTATTTACACCTATATTTTGGTACCGCTCGGCGTCGAATATCTTGAAATTATAGTTTTCATATTCGTTATTGCCTCGCTTGTACAGATTATAGAAATTATTATCAAAAAAATCTCTAAGCCCCTTTACAACGCCATGGGCGTGTATCTACCGCTTATTACCACCAACTGCGCCGTTTTGGGCGTGGCGGAAATCTGTATCGCAGGCGATATAGTTTTTGACCTTTTGGGCGCGGTAACTTACGGGCTTTTCGGCGGACTCGGGTTCACCCTTGCCATGATTTTGATGAGCGGTATGCGTGAAAAGTTAGACACTTTAAGCCTTCCCAAACCTATAGAGGGCTTTCCTGTTTCCATGTTGCTTGCCTGCTTTATGGCAATGGCTTTCAACGTATTTGTCGGGATTTCTTTTTAGGGGGTAAAGTATGAACGCTATATTGTATTTTTTAGCAAACGATCCTTCTAAAGTGGAATTAAAAAGCGTTTTGATAGCGATAGGCATTATGCTTGTTATCGCAATAGTTTTCGGCTTTTTAATCATGGTCGTATCCAAAAAATTCGCCGTGGAAACCGATGAAAGAGAGGAAACCGTTTTAGGCTGTCTTGCAGGCGCAAACTGCGGCGGTTGCGGTAAAGCCGGTTGCGGCGCTTTCGCACATTCCTTGGTGGAAAACAAAGCGGAAATCGATGACTGTGCGGTTACCGATAAAAAGAATAAGGAAAAAATCGCTCAGGTTTTGGGTATCGAGTATTCCGGCGGAAGTACCTTTAAATATGTGGTTTCCTGTAACGGCGGAGATAACGCCGCCGACAGAAACAATTACGTCGGCGTAGGCGACTGCGTTCGTCAAAACATGACCGCCGGCGGAAGAAAACAGTGTAAAACCGCTTGCCTCGGCGCAGGTACTTGCGTTACCCTTTGCAAAAGCGACGCCATAAAAGTGGTAAACGGCGTTGCGGTCATCGACCAAGACCTTTGTATCGCTTGCGGCGCTTGCTTCAAAAATTGCCCTAAATCCGTAATTGCAAAAATCGACGGCAGTGCTAAGGTCTATGTTGCTTGCTCTACAAAATGCAGGGGTAAGGAAGTTATGGACGCTTGCAAAATGGGTTGTATCGGTTGCGGTTTATGCGCCAAAAACTGCCCTGAAGGCGCTATAAAAATGGTTAATAACCTTCCCGTTATAGATTATTCTAAATGCGTAGGCTGTTACGCTTGCGTCGACAGATGCCCGCGTAAGGTTATTCACAAACTGTAAAATTATATAGGTCGGTTATCCGAAAAACAGAGATAACCGACCTATAGACCGCTTTTTATGGGTTTAAAGATTGCTCTACAAAAATATTCCGGATAAATTCGGTTGACAAAAAATAGTTTTCTCACGGAGTTATATGAAAACAAAACATAAAATTATATCTTTACTGCTTGCGATTGTCGTTACGTTTTCTTTAATCGCGTGTGAAGGTGAAACTACAACTGAATATATTAAAAAAGACCTTGTCGATTCGGTAAAAAATTGCGATTTAACCTCAGGCGTTTTGACTGTAAATACGCAAGGGTCGACGTACGGCTTTGACGCTACCGTTAAAATCAGCGGTAATCAAACGTTTGATTCCGACTTCTATTTTATGACCTACCTTATTGACGAAAACATTTTTGCTCAGCAAAAAAAGGCGGGGGCGGCATATTTAAGGAATTTTAACGTTTACACGATTTTTTTCGACGGCGAAAGCAAGTTTTCCCTTTTGCCGGTTACAACAAGTAATTACGAACTTGAAATCAACAACTATTTATTAGGCAGCGACGATAAAATAGAACTTTTATACAGCCAAGAAGAAGTCGGCTATGCTATTAAAGGGTTTTTAGGTAATTTTGTTTCCGTTTCGGATAACTTTATACAAAGGCTTGCCTATTTGCCCGAAAATTTAAAAGGCTTAATTAAAAACGCTTACGCCCTAAATAACGGTATGGCAACCGAAGTTTACAACGGTTACAGGCTAAGCGTCGACGTAATTGAAATTTTAAAAGAATGTCTTTTAAAGTTTGTTTCGATAGGCAAAGCGATAGATAACAATAGTTCGATTACCGTAGAAGGACTTTATAATTCGCAGGAATTTAACGACCTGTTTAAACCCATTTTAACAAGTACCGACGGCAAAATCGTAAATCAAGCATTGCTTTATTTAAACGGATATTTTGAAAGCAAAAACGTAGGAATATCCTTTGACATTCCTACGCCGCGTGAAAACGAAAACGCATACGATTATCTGAATAGGTTTATAAATACCAAAGTTACGGGACTTACCATTGCCTCCCTTCGCATAAACGATCTTACGGATATGCTTGGCGGAATCGGCGACAGTTGGGAAGCCTATTTCTCAAAAATTCGCGCCGACGTTTTGGATATGGTCAAACAGTTTACCGACGCTCTAAAGTTTGTGTACTTTTTCGATGGCAATATGGTTATGACAAGGATTTCCGTTGACTTTAACATTAAAAAGAATTTTATATCTCCTGACTTTGCTTATGAAAGCGTACACGTAAAACTTGATTATCGTCCCCAACCCATTTTAAAAAACGATCTTAAAATAATTCCGGACTTAGCAGAATAAGTCCGCCTATAGGTCGATTATTAGACTATTTTTGTAATTAAAAAGCAAACTTTTTTAAAGCAATTTAACTGTAAATCGTTTAAAAAAATCTTAATGGATATCTTCCAAAGGGTCTTTTAAAGATAAAACAAACAGTCCGCTGTCTTCAAATACGAAGATAGCGGACTGTATTTTATATTTTAAGATAATTTGAATTTTACAGATCTATCGTTTCTATCTTAAAGTCGCAATAATACTCGGCTTTTTTGCACTTGAATTTGAGAACGCAGTAATCGGGGTCGGTTACGCCTTGCTTGTAAAAAAGTTTGTCGCCGAAACGCCAAATTTCATCTTTTGTCGCTTGGTCGGTGCAAACTTGCATTTCGCCGATTACCGAAACCCCTTGATACTTAAATCTACCGCGTTTATAAAAATAGACGCACGCTTTTTCATTAGATAAATATTGTTTTATTTTATTTGACGAGGTATTTGTAGAAAAATAAATTTCGTTGCCGTCAATTTTACGTGGGGCAAGCATCGCCCTTATTACGGGGTAGCCTTGCTCGTTTACAGAGGCGATAAACGCCGTTTTTTGTTCGGACATAAATTGATAGATTTGCTCTTTATCCATTGTGTAACACTCCGTTAAATTACTGTTTATCTTGATTTAATTATATCAAAAAATAAGGAAAAGGCAAGGGGATTTACCGCTTTTCGACTTTATCCCTTTAAGTAGCCGAGGCTATTTATATCTCAAGTAACCACTCCACGCTTACGCCGAGTATTTTTGACAGAATAATAAGTTCGTAATCGGCAACGAATCTGGTGCCGATTTCTATACGGGAAACACTGTCTCTTTCGATGTTTATGCCCTGAAGTTGTAATTGCGCGGCAAGTTCGCTTTGGGTTAGCCGCATTTTACAGCGTGCCTCGTGTACGCGGTCGCCGCAGATATTTTTTTTGCCGTTATAGTCGTAGATTTTCAAGTTGGCCTCCGCAAAAATTAGACAATAATAAGAATTTATCTTGACATTAGCACAATTATTCCCTATAATTGTGTTAAAGATAAGAATTAGCCTAATTATTTACTTTTGCGGGAAGAAAATGAAAAAATCTTTTTTAATATTAACGACAATACTGCTTATACTCGGGATAAACTTAGGTATTCTTTCCGCTTGTTACGCTAAAAAATCGGAAATGATATTTTTGTCCAACGGGGACGGAACGTGCGTTATAAACGGTTTTAAAGGGGATGCTACCACCGTTTATAAGGCGGTTATACCTGCAAAATCGCCCGACGGGGAAAGGGTTATAGGCATTAAAAACTTTAATCTTAGGTTTATAAAATCGGTCGTTTTGCCGGACACGGTAACTTATATCGGCGACGAAGCCTTTAAAGGCTGTTACGCGCTTTCAAAAATAATACTGCCTAACGGCTTGAAAAGTATCGGCAATTATGCATTTTATCAAAATTTTAATCTTGAAAACATTACCCTTCCCGACAGTTTGGAATATATCGGTTACGACGCCTTTTACGGCTGTAAAAAACTAAACGCCGTTTTATATGATAACGCATTTTATATCGGCAATAACTTAAATCCTTACATGGTACTGTTACGGGCAAAAAACGATATCAGTTACCTTTTTGTTCATAAAGATACCAAAAGCATTACCACCGACGCATTTAAGGAATGCAGTAACCTTAAATTTAACAGGCTTGACGGCGGTTTGTATTTGGGCAGTTTAAATAATCCTTATATGGCTTTGTACGGGTATGAAGACGCTTCCTTTATAGCGGTAAATGAAAACACGGCATTTATATTGAGTAACGCTTTTAACGGTTTAAATAAACTTGAAAAGTTAAGTTTACCAAAATGCATTACGGAAATCGGCGACTGCGCTTTTTTAAACTGTTATAACTTAAAACAAATAGAGTACGGCGGTTCAAAATCCGATTGGCAAAATATTATCAGACAAGAAACTTGTTTATCCGCTTTGGTAAAAATACATTACAATATAAGTAGCAATCAAAAAACAGACGAATTTGTTTCGTCTGTTTTTTAAATGCAAATAAGCGGGGCTATAAGCCCGTTAACGGGTATAAAACCGTATGTCGAGTACCGCGCGCGAAATTGAAAAGGCATAAAGTAATTATAAAACATTTGCAGATGTGAATAATACATTGTAATTTTAAAACATATCAAATTACACTATTAAACGGTATGTGTGCGTTTTTAGGTCGCAAAAGTAAAGAGCAGCAAAATATTTGCTACTCTTTTATAATGTCTTAAAAATCCATATGAAGCATTTAAGTTGAATTTTTTGGCATATCCGTTAAATTTTGCGGTTACTTTTTGCTTTTACGGTTTTGGCGGTGTTTGGCGGAAGATATAACCTTTTTGATTTCTTCCATATGGTCTTTAACGGTATCATAGCCGATTTGATACATTTCGTTAAAATTTTTCAAGTTGGCAGAAGTATAGTTGTCAAGGGGCAAGATAAGGGTGTAGTCCGAAGAATCAAAGTTCAGCCGATTGCCTTCCTTTATGCCGTTTCCGCGGTACAAAAGGTCGGCGTAACGCTTAATGTTGCGGTTGGACGGGTAGTTATGAAGCGCAATACCGATAACTACGTCGCTACCCAAACTTTTACAAACGTCGCAAGGCACTGCGTTTACGTAAGCGCCGTCCAAAAGACGTCTTCCCATGCGGTTTACCGCTCTGAAAACAGGAGGAATGGCGCTTGACGCGGAAAGGGCTTTTTTTAAACTTCCTGTGCCCATAACGACTTCTTCGCCGGTATCAAGATCGCAAGCGACCGCGCGCAAGGGGATAAAAGTATCCGCAAAAGTTTTATCGCCGAAAATCTTTTCCAAAGTATTTTCCAAAGAATCTTTTGTCAAAGTCATTTTTAATATGTTGATTCTGTCGGTAATATCGTACTCTTCCAAAATTTTTATCATTTGCTCTGTCGTATAGTTAAGGGCGTACAGCGCGCCTATTATAGAGCCTATGCTTGTGCCTGTAACAAAGGAAAACTGTATTCCTTCTTCCTCGAAGGCTTTAATGGCGCCCAAGTGCGCTGCCCCTTTTGCACCGCCGCTGCCTAACGCAATACCTATCTTTACCTGCTTTTTGGTAAATATTCTTTTTAAAAAACCAAACAAACCCATACTATTATTATACTGTAAAATCAAAATTTTGTAAACGCAATTTACATATCCGGCAAAAAACAGGTTAATAGCCGTTTATTATATAAATAGTCGAAAATGCGCGAAAACTAAAAGATTTTTGATGATTTCAAAAATTGTTCCCCTTTTTGATGGTTAAAAATCATTATTTTTAGGTCGTCAACATAAAATTTAAGTGATTAAAAGTCATTTTCAGTCAGTTAAAAAATGTGGATAATTGTGGATATCTTGCCCAAGTTATCCACAAAACGAGTTTAAAATGCCCAAAATTGTGGATAACATCGGGCAAAAGGGGGCACTTTGCGTAAAAATTTTCTGTTAATATCTTTGGTTATGGTAATAACCCTTTCTGCGGTTACCTATCTATCGGTAATTCCGCGCACTTTTGCCTGTAAAAAGGAGAACTTTAAAGTGGTAATCGACCCGGGACACGGCGGTGTGGATCCGGGCGTTATCGGCGTAAATACAGGCACTAAAGAATCGGAACTGAATTTGTATCTTTCAAAATCCCTATATCAATGTTTTCAAGCGCAGGGTATTACCGCCGTAATGACAAGGACCGCCGACAACGGTTTATACGGCACTTTATCAAAAGGTTTTAAAAACCGTGATTTAAAGCGTCGTGTGGATATTTGTAAGGAAGTTAACGCCGATATTTTTATTTCCGTACATATGAATAAGTACTCGGATAAAAACAGACGCGGTGCGCAAGTGTTTTACCCTGCCGGAAACGAGGAAAGTAAAGCGCTTGCCAAATACATACAGGATCAGTTAAACGGTCTTGCGGAATCGACAAGGGAATGTTCACCGCTTGCAGGGGACTATTACGTTTTAAATAACGCAGTATGCCCGTCGGTTATAGTAGAGTGCGGTTTTTTATCCAATCCCGAAGACGAAAATTTGCTTTTAAATAAGGATTACAGAGAAAGTTTAGCACACGGTATTTTTTACGGCGTAATAAGTTTTATGAACGATTATAAAAAATCGGAAAATTAAAAAATGCCGTTAACCTGCCTATAGCCCCACTTTTATGGTAATAATTGCATAAAAAAAAAGATGTTGCAAACCATATATGCGGAGGCAAAATTATGAAAGAAACAGGAATGATAAGAAGAATAGACGAACTCGGCAGAGTCGTTATTCCCAAAGAAATCAGAAAAACTTTAAGGATAAACGAAGGGGATCCTTTGGAAATTTACACCGAAAGCGAGAAGTTGCTTTTAAAAAAGTTTTCGCCCATCGGCGCGATAGGCGGTTATGCGAAAACGCTTACCGAAAGTTTATACAAGGCAACTTCCATCCCCGTTTTGATTTGCGACTGCGATACCGTTTTGGCGGTTAAAGGGCAGGGAACAAAAGAGTTCGAAAAACTTGGGATATCCGACCAACTTTTAACCTTTTTAAAGGGAAGAAGAACTTTAATTTCCGATAAAAACAGCAACGATAAAGTAAAAATTACGTCAACAGACGAAAAAAATTACAGCGTGCAACTTATTATGCCTGTCGTGGCGCAAGGCGATTTAATAGGCGGACTGATAATGATTTCCAAAGAAGCGGAAATGGATGCAAAGGTTATTTCGCTTGCGTCTTTTTGCATCGATTTTATGTCAAGGCAGGCATGAACGCAATTATAAAAGGCGGTTTTGTATTGGGAATGTGCGCCCTTTTGTCAAAGATAATAGGCGCATTGTACCGAATACCGCTTACGGCAATATTAGGAAGCGAAGGATTAGGGATATACCAAACGGTGTTTCCCTTTTATTCTATACTTTTAACCCTGTCGTCTACGGGTATACCAAACGCGATATCTAAGTTGATTGCAGAAGGCAAAAACCCTAAAAAAGTGGTCTATAAGTCGATTATCGCCTTTGGAAGCCTTGGACTTGTCGGCTCTTTTATAATGACCGTTATGGCAGAAAGCATCGCAAAACTGCAAGGAACCGCCGATGCTTCGGCATCATATACGGCGATTGCTCCGTCGGTATTTTTGGTTTCCGTTTTGTCGGTTATAAGGGGATATTACCAAGGGCTTAGCAATATGAAGCCGACCGGAATAAGTCAGGTTGTTGAACAAATCGTAAAATTGATTTTCGGCTTGCTTACGGTAAAATTGTTTGCAAAAACGCCCGCCCAAGGCGCCTTTTTTGCCGCGCTTTCGGTTACCCTGTCCGAAGTGGCTGCGGTAATTTTTATTATATTTTACGGACGTATAAAGGCGATAAGACCGATAGAAAAAGAATACCTATCGGTAAAACTGAAAGACATAATAAAAGTGGTTTTTCCGATAACGCTTACTTCCGTTATGCTTCCCCTTTGCAGGGCGGCAGACAGTTTTTTGGTGGTAAATTTAATTAAAAGATATTCCGATAACGCAGTAAGTTTGTACGGAATTTACACCGGCGCTATAGAGTCGATAGTGGGCGTTCCGGTTGCGTTATGTTACGGAATAGCGGTATCGGGGCTTCCTTTGATAAGCGGAAAAAAAGATGGCAACTATCACAAAAAGATATTGCTTTATACTATAATAACCTCTGTTTTGGCGGCAATTTTGACATATGTGTTTTCGGGGGTGGCGATAAATACCCTGTATTTCGGCATGGGCGAAGTGGAAAAGGTTACCGCAAAAAATCTTTTGAAAATTTCGTCGGTTTCGGTTGCGATACTTCCGCTTGTACAGGCGTCCTCTTTGGTGCTTATAGGTAAGGACAAACTGTATTTACCGGCGTTTTCACTCTTTATCGGGCTTATCGTTAAAATAATTTTAACTTTATGGCTGGTAAATATACCAACCGTAAACATTTACGGTACGGCTTTTTCGGATATTGCTTGCTATTTTGTTGCGGCTTTTTTGAATTTGTTATATATTATTAGGGAAGAAAAAACAAAGGTGATTATGCCGATAGTCAAAAATGCCGTCGGCGAAACTTAGTATGCAATTAAACGTTATAGGTTTAGGCGTAAACGAAGGGGATATTTCCCTTTCCGCCTTCAACTTAATAAAAAACTGTCCTTGCGTCGTTTTGCGCACCGAAAACACTCAATCTTGCAAGTTTTTAGCCAAGTACGGCATAGAGTATACTTCGCTCGATTATTTGTACGAAAAGTCTAAAAACTTTGACACTTTAACAAAAAATATCTGCAAAAAGATAGGGGAACTGTTAAAAGTTTCCGACGTTTGTTATCTTGTGGACGGCGCCGTTTCGGAGGATAATGCTTCTGCCCTGCTTATCAAAAAGTATAAGAATGTTAAGGTGTACGAAGGGGTTTCAAAATGCGGTTACGCTTTGGCTGTATCGGGGCTTTCGGCTATGGGCTGTACGGCGGTTTCGGCGTACTCCATAAATGATTTTGAAAGGTTTTCTTTACCGCTTGTAGTTTATGACCTTGATAATCCGCTACTTGCGTCGGAATGGAAACTTAAACTGTCCTCGCTTATCGGCGAAGAACAAAAAGTACGCCTATATGTCGATTATCGCCCTAATTTTTTGCATTTATATGAAATTGACGGACAGGATAATTACGATTATTCCACCGTTTTGGTGGTGGAAAAGGTAGCCTTAGACAAGAAGGAAAGGTTTGATTATAACGACCTGTTGGACATAGTAAAAATATTGCGTCAAGAGGGCGGTTGTCCTTGGGACAGAGAGCAGACAAGGGAAACCATTTCCCGTTCTTTAATAGAAGAATGTTATGAGTTGGTTGACGCCGTCGACAGGAAGTCCGACGACAAAATTTGCGAAGAAACGGGCGACGTACTTCTTCAAACCGCCTTTTATATCAACTTTTTAGAGGAATCTTTTACCTATAACGCAAGCGACGTTTTAAGCGGTATTTGTTCAAAACTTATATCTCGCCATTCTCACGTTTTCGGCAGCGACAAGGCTTCAAGCGGTGAAGAGGCTTTAAAAGTTTGGAATAAGAATAAACAGATTGAAAAGCAGTATTCTTCTTGTACTGCCTATCTTGACGACGTTCCCAAAAACTTTCCTGCGGCGCTACGGGCGGAAAAGGTCATCAAGCGCGCTCAATATTGCAATTACTTTGACGACGATAGCGTATGTCTTGCAAGGATACGCAAAATATTGGACGGCGTTGAAGAAGGAACAGCCGTTGAAAAGGACTTAAAAGAACTGATATTTAACGTAATCGCTTTGATAAAAGGCAAAAAAATGTCTGCAGAAGGACTTATTTCTTCGGCTACCAAAGAGTTTATAACCGAATTTTCCAACGTTGAAGATTTGGCAAACAAAGACGGTTTAGATATGAAAAATCTTGATCCGTCGCGGGTTGAAAAGTATCGCCATGAAGTTAAAAAGTCTTGATATAGGTCGATTATCGACCAAAAACAATCTTTTTTTAGCCCCCCTTGCAGGGTTTACGGACTATGCTTTCAGAAGCATTTGTTACGAAATGGGAGCAGGGCTTTGCTTTACGGAAATGGTTTCGGCAAAAGGACTTTTGTATAACAGCGAAAAGACAAAGGATCTTTTATTTACAACGCCGAGCGATTACATAAAAGCCGTTCAACTTTTCGGCAGCGAACCTGATATTATGGAAGTCGTTTGTAAAAGCGAGGATTTGAAAGATTTTGATATTATCGACATCAATATGGGGTGTCCCGTACCCAAAGTTTTTAATAACGGCGAAGGCTGTAAACTTATGGAAACCCCTGTTTTGGCAGGCAAATTGGTTTCTTCAGCGGTAAAATCGGGTAAAGAAGTCACCGTAAAAATGCGACTCGGCATAGAACGCGGAAAGGACTTAGCGGTGGAACTTGCAAAAGCCGCAGAGGATAACGGCGCAAAACTGATTACCGTACACGGCAGATATCGTGAAGATTATTACTCGGGCGAAATTGACTTCGATAAAATCGCCGAAGTCGTTTCGGCGGTAAAAATTCCGGTAATAGCAAACGGCGGTATTTTTACAAAGCAGGACGCCGACCTATGCATGGAAAAAACGGGTGCCGCCGGCGTTATGCTTGCACGCGGTGCGCTTAACCGTCCATGGCTGTTTTCAGAGATCTCGGGCAGAACCGTAAAAGACAAAAAAAGCGTCATTAAACGGCATATAGACCTACTTTTACAAAAATATCCAGATAAATACGTGGCTATAAATATGCGTAAGCAAATGGCGCTTTACCTTGCAGGATTAAAGGACGCCAAAAAATACAAAATAAAGGCTTTTGAGGCAACCACCACAAAAGAATTAAAGGCTATCATTAACGAACTTAATTTATAAGAAAACTTAATTTATAGTTTTTTAAATGTTGCAATAGTTTAAATTTATCTGAATTTACCTGTAACAATTACGGCGGAAAATTCATACTTTTATCAGTATGAAAGATAAACTGAAAGTGGCTTTTACCCGTGAATTTTTGCCGATAGACAGCGGATTTTACGACGGTGCCGACCTTATTATTTTGGAAAGGAAGGCTTTTTTATCCCTTAACTATAAGCGTGAACTCGGCGGTGAGGACGAAACCATACTTACGATAAGCAAATTTTCAAAGGGCTTATCCGCGCCTTGTTTTATCGCTTTAAAAACAAATAATTACGGGCAGATAAAGCGCAGCGTTGCCGTTTTTGAAAGGGGAAAACTTCTTTCCATAAGCGATGCAAATCTTCCGCAGGAAAGCGAAACTTCATCTTTTGGCTATAAAGTGGTTAAAACGGCGCTCGGAAAAATCGGCGTGGCGGTCTCAAAAGATATTTTAAGTCCCGATTGCTTAAAAGCCCTTACTTTGTGCGAAAGCGAACTTATCGTAAACCTTTATGCAGACGTGTACGACTTTAGTATGCAGGCGTTGGTGCCGTCGCTAAGTTACGTTTACGGCGTACCGATAATTTCCTGCGGGGCACACGGCGTTATAGGCGTTACGGGGCAGGGGCGGACGGAGTTCGTCTGCGAAAAAAATCGCGCCGTATTTACGACGTCAACAAAACGTACGGCAAAGGAAGTGCCTATACGGACCTTTTCAAACGTGTAGTTTTACTCGCATACGGTCGCGCTTAAATTTTACTTAAAAAAATCAAAATTACGAAGGTAAAAATATGAAATTCAATATCGTTTTGGTTGAACCGGAGATTCCGCAAAATACCGGAAACATTGCAAGAACGTGCGCGGCAACAGGTTCTACGCTACACTTAGTGCGTCCGCTTGGCTTTGACGTCAGCGATAAAAGTCTTAAAAGAGCAGGCCTTGATTATTGGCATTTGTTGGATATAAAATTTTACGATTCCGTTGAAGAAGTCTTGCGTTTTTATAACGGAGAGAATTTTTATTTTATGTCCACAAAGGGCAAAATAATATATTCCGACGCTAAGTTTAAAGATGGCGACTACCTTGTTTTTGGCAAAGAAACTCACGGTTTAAACGAACTTTTACTTGAAAAGTATTACGACCGTACTTTAAGGATACCCATGATAGACGAAGCAAGGTCGCTTAACCTTTCAAATTCTGTTGCGCTGACCGTTTACGAAGGGTTAAGGCAAAACGGATTTACGGGGCTGTTAACCGAAGGCAAACTTACCGGCAGAAAGTGTTAGGTTTTGTCGGTTGCAAAAAAGCATAAAAAATCGGTAATATATTTTCAAGCGTCGCTTTAAGCGGCGTTTTTTTTATAAACTCGTTTATTAACCTAAAAGGGAACGCAATAGCGTTTCTTTTTCCGCCCAAAAATTATGCCCCCCCCAAAGAAAAACCCATTATAAATTTATTCTAATAAAAAGGCGTAAAAAAACAAAAAGCCGTGAAAAAAAGTCGCGAAATCTTAGCGACCTCTCGACTTTTCACGATAAACTTAAATTTATATTGTTAAAACTTCTTTTGCAACGCTATCAATGCTTTTGGAAGTTGTATCGATTAAAATTGTGTTTAATTGCTTATATTGCGGTAATCTTTCGATACTTCTTTCAATAACGTCTGCTTTTCTGATACCATTATCGATGTCTTTTTTGAGTCTTGTTTTTAGCGTCTTTTCGTCGCATATTAAAGAAATAACTTTAACTTCGCATTGTTTTACGTCTAACTTTTCCAACAATTTGTTTATAATATCCTGTCGGTGCATAACCCAACAAAAAATAATATTTTCGTAGGCAGAACAGTGAATAAAGTTGTTTAACAGATGGCAGATATTATCTATAACCATAGTTTTTGTTTCTTCTGTTACTTGAAAGGGATTTGCGTCCCAACACCAATCTCCGTCAAGCAAAACACTGCTATTTAGCAAAGATTTCATTTGTTTGCATACTGCGGTTTTCCCAACACCCATGGTACCGCCGATAAGATAAAGTGTTTTCATACTTCTCCGTAAATTACCGTTTGTCGTTTTTTTGACATAGATAGTATAGCATTTTTTAATTGAAAAGTAAAATAAATGATGTAACGGTTTATAGTTTTACCCCGACTGACGGTAAAGCGAGAAGGGTAAAGGGTGAAAGATGAAGCGTTACGGTTAAGGTTAAACGCTCAAATAAAAATTTTAAAATGACAGTATAATATTCTTATAAAAAATTGACACTATGGCAAAAAGTTTTTAAAAAGAAGGGGGTATTTTGCCGTAAATCGGTTGCGAAAATCGGAAATCAGCATAATTTTTGGCAAAAAACTTTAAAAATAGTTAGCACTTTTTTATAAAAAATATGTCTAAAAAGGAATATAAATGTTAAAACCTGCATATTTGGGGGCTAGAAGTTTCAAATTGCAGGTATTTTTTTCATTTAATAACCATATATTTGACTTTAAAAGCAATTTGTGATAAAATAAACACGCTTGTGAATTTTGTGTGAATATATTTTTAACTTAAACACCTTAAATCACTTACAAATACCAAAGAATATATGGATATTGGTTGCGGAGAATTATGGACGATAAAAAAAATTCAAAAGAAACTATTGAAAAAGAAACTGTTGAACAAGACGCTAAAAAAGTAAAAAAATCGCGCAAAGACCGTAAAGACGGTTGGTGCATAAAAGACGCCGACCCTATGCATCAGTTTATGCCCTACCTTCTTTCTAACCGTGCGGACAACGAGGCTGTTTTAAAGGAAACTTTTGAAATGGAAGCAGTCTTGAATTACTTAAAAGAAAAAAATGCCACTGTAGAAGAAGGCGGTTTTAGGTACACGATATTCCACGTAATATCGGCGGCGCTTGCCAAAGTTATGTATTTAAGACCTAAGATGAATTACTTTTTACAGGGGCACAGGCTGTACGAAAGAAAGTTTATTTCCTTTGCGTTTACCATTAAAAAACAGTTTACCGACCACGGCGAAGAAGGTCTTTGCATTATGAAGGTCGGTAACCCCGGTTCTATACCGATGGATGAACTTCATTCCAAAATTAAAGAAAGGGTAACCACGCTTCGCAAAGAAAACCAAACCGACGGCTCTACGGATATCATGGCAAAACTTGTAAAGTTACCCAGATTTTTGCTTCGTTTCGTTACCCGTATCGTAAAATCATGGGATTACCACGGCGTTATGCCGGATTCTCTTTCAAATGAAGATCCTTATAACGCATCGGTATTTATTTCAAATCTCGGCAGTATTAAAATGAGAGCGGACTACCACCACTTGGCTAATTACGGTACCAACTCTATATTTTTAGTCATAAATCAAATGAGAAAGACGCCCGTCTTTAAAGAGGACGGTACGTATGAGATGAAAGACACCATCGATATGGCGTTTACTATCGATGAAAGAATCGCCGACGGCATGTATTTTTGCAATACCATGAAACTATTTAAAGTGATTTTGGCAAACCCCAAGATTTTGGATTTGCCCATCGAAACGCCCGTCGAATACTAAGTTTTGCCACACGGCAAAATACTATATTTCCATTAAAAGTGGGGGTATAAGCCTGTTATCGCACTTTTTCAAATTCAGGAGAGTATTTTATTCAGGAGAGTATTTTTATTATGGAAGAAACCATAAAAGCGCCTTGGCTTTCAAGTTACGGCGAAGTAAAATTTCACATCGATTATCCGGAAGGAAGTTTAGCGGAAGTAGTTTTAAACACCGCCGACAAGTATCCTTCTCAAACCGCCCTGTCGTGTATGGGTACCCGAATCAATTACAGAAAGTTTAAGCAAAAGATTTTGGAAACCGCTAAGGCGTATCAAAACCTCGGGCTTAAACCGGGGGACAAGGTTACCATATGTATGCCTAACCTTCCGCAGACGGTGTATTCCCTTTACGCCTTAAACTATATCGGAGTTATCGCAAGTTTTATTCATCCGCTTTCCGCCGTTTCCGAAATTTCTTTCTATCTAAACGAAGTAGGTTCCAAAACCGTTTTAACTCTTGACAGTTTTTATAACAAATTTTTAGACGTTCAAAAGTTCGTTAAGATTGACAAAATCATTTTAACGGGCGCTGCCGAAGAACTCGGCCTTGTTAAAAAGACCGCCTATAAGTTGATTAAAGGCAAAAAAGACCGTGATTTTACCGCAGAGGACAACGTGGTTTTTTGGGAAGATTTATTTAAATCGGTTAAGACTTCCAAACCTGCCACGCCCTACTTTATGGACAAAAACGCGCCTGCGGTAATATTATTTTCCGGCGGTACTACCGGCGTAACCAAAGGCATTTTGCTTTCAAGCCTTAACTTTAACGCTTTAGCGCTTCAAACGGGCGTTATGTGTAACAAGCCCATTCAGGGCAAAAAGATGCTTGCCGCCATGCCTTGCTTCCATGGCTTCGGGCTTGGCGTTTGTATTCACTCTATGATGGTTTGGGGCGGAGAATCTATCTTAGTGCCTAAGTTTAACGTAAAAGATTACGCGCTTTTGATAAAGAAGAATAAACCCAACTATATAGCGGGCGTTCCTACTTTGTACGAAGCCTTAACCCGTACCAACTATCTTGACGGCGTTAAATTAGACTTTTTAATGGGCGTATTCTCGGGCGGCGATTCCCTTCCCGTAGAACTTAAAAAGAAGTTTGACAAATACTTAAAAGACCACGACGCTACTATAAGGATAAGGGAAGGCTACGGCACCACCGAATGTGTTACCGCAAGTTGCTTAACCCCTTATAATAAAGAAAAAGAAGCCTCTATCGGGCTTCCTTATCCCGACACCTATTACAAAATCTGCAAAGTCGGCACTACCGACGAAGTTCCTTACGGCGAAGAAGGGGAAATCTGTCTTTCCGGTCCTACCGTTATGCTCGGTTACTACAATAACCCGACGGAAACCGCAAACACCTTAAAAACCCATGCCGACGGCAGAGTTTGGCTGCATACGGGCGACCTCGGCACCATGGACGAAGAAGGTTTCATATTCTTTAAACAGCGTATTAAACGTATGATAATCACCAACGGTTATAACGTGTATCCTTCGCAGATAGAAAACGTTTTGGACGGACACGAATCCGTTCAGTTAAGTTGCGTTATCGGCGTTAAAGACGAATATAAGATGCAAAGGATTAAAGCCTTTATAACCTTAAAACCCGGCTTTGAACCTACCAAAGAACTAAAAGCGGAAATTTTGAATTACTGTCGCGCACATATTTCTAAATACGCTCTTCCTACCGACATAGAGTTCCGTGAGGAACTTCCTAAGACCTTGGTCGGAAAAGTTGCTTATACCGTTTTGGAAAAAGAAGAAGCCGAAAAACAGGCGCAGGCAAAGCAAGCATAAAACATAATAATTAAAAGAGTTGAAAGTCCGCCTATAGGTCGATTATCGACTCTTTTTTGCTTTGCGCATTTGTCTTTTTTGGCAAAATTAAAACAGGATAGCCCAAAAAAGGCTATCCTGTTTTATCTATAAAAAGTTACTTTTTAAAAATGATTTTGGTAACGATAAGTATTAAATAGTCGACTGCGACTGCTACAAGCAAAGCGCCGTATAACGGCAGGTTGCCCTTTACGGGGATAGGTACAAGCCCGAAAAAGTCGGTTAGTAAATCGGTGTTAAGAAGCAGTACGCAAGCGGTTAAAACCAGTGCGGAAATAAACACAGCCAAAACACTTCTAAACTTATCGTAAGGATGGCAAAGCACCGTCAAACAGGCGAGTCCGCCAAGGGTTAAGGAAACGGCTGAAAGGGTAGGATAGTATTCGGCGGTAATATTTAACGCCTGCGTGTCGTATAAAAGTTTTACCGCCGAAGCGTTAAAGACTAAAACCACAGCGCCTGGTATTGCATGATACAGCACGTAAGAAACAAACTTTCCTTTAATGCGTTCGCTGTTGGGCTGAACGGACAACAGGACGGACGGTATGCCGATAATCATAAATTCAAGCATCAACATCATGCCTGTTGTAAAAGGGTATTTTGACAGCGTTGCTATCGAGATAATCGCAAACACGAATGTGAAAAAGGTTTTCATCAGGTATAGCGACGCCGAACGTTGAATGTTGTTTACCACGCGCCTGCCTTCGCCGACTACTTTAGGGAGAGAGTTAAAGTTATTGTCAAGAAGCACTAAGTGTGCTAAGTTTCTTGCCGCTCCGCTGCCTGACGCCACCGTAACGGAACAGTCGGCTTCCTTCATTGCAAGTATGTCGTTTACGCCGTCGCCTGTCATTCCAACAGTGTTGCCCTCTTTCAAAGTTTTTATAATAAGCGCCTTTTGCTCGGGCGAAACTCTGCCGAAAACCGTGTAAGTTTTTGCGTATTTTATAACTTCTTCGTCCGTGGCGTTTTGCAAATCTACGTAACTATCTGCGTTTTCCACGCCCGCACGCCTCGCTATTTCCGAAACGGTAACGGGGTCGTCGCCGGAAATTACTTTTACCGAAACGTCGTTTTGCTTAAACCAAGCAATGGTTTCAATCGCTTCGGGGCGAACGTTGTCCTCTAAAACCACAAGCGCCAAAGGCGTGATATCGCTCGGCAGGGCTTCATCGCTTACGGGTTGGTTCGACTTTGCAAAGATGACTACTCGGCAACCGAACTTCATATATTTGTCGATTTCTTCCGCTAAAATTTCGCTAAGGTCTTTTATAACGTAACGCGGTGCGCCGAGTATAAGGGTTTGGTTTTCAAAAGAGGCAAGCGCATATTTTCGCGCGGAATTAAACGGAAGGGTATAGGTTGCCGAAATACCATCGGTCTTTACCTCTTTTAAAAATTCCAAAATGGCTGTTGCCGTTTGGTTTTCGTCGCCAACCGCTTTTTCAAAGGTAGATAAAAGTTTGTAAACTTCGGTTTTTTCGTCATCGTTACAGGCTTTGCCGTTTTTTATGGGGATAATCTCTCTTACGGTAAGGTTTCCGTCTGTAATGGTTCCTGTTTTATCCAAACACAAAACGTTTACGCGCGCAAGCATTTCAAGGGAATACATGTCTTGAACCAAAGTGTTAAGTTTGGCAAGTTTTATTACCCCGACCGCTAACGATAGGGTGGTAAGGAAAAACATTCCGCATGGTATCATACCGATTACCACCGAGCAGGTTGAAATAACTACTTCGGGAATATTGACTTCGCCCAAATTTGATGAAACATAATAGTTTACTATGCCCGAACCTACCGCAACGGGGATAATCATTATACTTATGTATTTGATGATTTTGTTGAGTGCATTAAGCAGGCGAGAGTTCGTTTTGCGGTAAACTTTAGCCTTTTCGGTAAGTTGCTGTACGTAAGCGTCTTTTCCGACTTTGGTCAAAATAACCGTACAACTTCCCGAAACTATAAAACTACCGCTTAAAAGATTGTCGTTTTCCCCCTTTTTAACGGGTACCGATTCGCCGGTAAGTAAAGATTCGTTTACTTCGGCAAAGCCTTCCAAAATCCTGCAGTCGGCAGGTATTTGATCGCCTTGACTGAGTTTAACGATATCGTCAAGCACTAAGTCCGATACGGGCACGTTTATAAGGGTACCGTTACGCAAGGCTTTGGCGGTCGGCGCTTTTACAAGGGAAAGTTTTTCAACCGTCCTTTTAGCGCGGATTTCCTGTATCACCCCTATAACGGAGTTCGCCAAAAACAGTATTACAAAAAAGAAGTTTGATACGGCGGTGTCTTTTGCGACCGACAAAAGAACGAAAAAGCAGGCAAAACAGAGAAAGTTAAAAAAGGTGCAAAAGTTATCGAAAAATATCTTCGCATAAGATTTTGAAGTTTTACTTTTTACCTTGTTTGTTTGACCGCTTGCTATCCGTCGGTTTACTTCGTCGGTACTCAGACCGCACTTTTGTATTGTCAAGATTTCATTATCCTTTTCCATAAATTTCACCGTAAAATTTTAAAATTATTAAAACAGTATATATGAACACAGTACATAATCATTTCGATAAGTATAACACATTAAAACTTTTTTTACAAATGTTTTGTTAAGGACTTGACAAATTGTAACCCAATAGACGGACGGAGCGGTTAAAAAAGATTTTATTTTAGTTTCGAAATTTGTCATATTTTTTGTTAAATTTTGCAAGTTTTAACCTTAAGTTTACAAGAATTTACCGTATACCTTGACAAATACAAAAAAAGTTTGTTATAATATATTAAATAATTTGTAAGAAGGTGCGCTTTTGGAATACCGTTATAAACTTAAATATCCCGAAAACTTCGGCGATAAAGAAAACAAAAAATTCAGGTCGAAAGTAACTTCTTTAAGTCAGGTGGTAAGCGTTGATTTTGACGGCGAATACTGCGTTTTAAACTGCAAAGAAGGCACTTACGAATACGATATTTTGCAACTTTTGATTGCAATATCCGACGAGTATAATATCGAGGTTTTGTTTGGCGAAGATGCCGATAACCGACCTATAGACGGGGATTTTCAGCAATCGGCAGAAGATGAAGCCCTTGATTTTGACGAAGCGAGCCAAACGGACGGGGATTATTCCGAACAGGCAAAGCCTATCGAGTTAGATTACAGCGACCGTTTGTCTAAGGAAAAACAAGCCCTTAAAAAGGATTCTTTAATAAGGATAATAGAACTTTCCGTTGCGGCGGTGCTTTATATTGTAAGTTTGTTTTTAAAAGCCGGCGACACGGTATTTTCCTTTAAAACCATACTTTCGATACTTGCTTTTTCGATAAGCGGTTACGACGCTGTTTTTAACGCAGGTTACGACGTTATTAAAAAACGTATCCAAAACGGAAATTTATTTGTGCTTATCGGTTCGATTGCGTTGATTATTTTAGGTCAAGCGGAGGTATCCACGGCGGTAATACTTTTATTTGCCGTGTCAAAGTTTATCGAGGACTATGCAGATAAAACCCGCAACCTTAAAAAGGAAGGCATTTTCTATACCGGTACCACGCCGGTGATCGTTTCGGGGCAGGAAGTCGCGCGTCAAGATATAAAATGCGGTGATGAGATTACCCTTAAAGAAGGGGATGTTTTGCCCGTGGACGGAATTTTAAATAGCGACGCCGAAGTTTACGGATACAACGTAGATTACACTCTTAAAACTCAATATAAAAAGGGCGAAAGGGTACTTGCCGGAAGCGTTGCCATTAGCGACTTAAATTATCAAAGCAGTTGTAATTACGGCGAATCCCAAATAGACGAAAGAAAAAAGGCTTTTGAATCCACCGTTGAAAACCCCGATTCTAAATCCAAAAAACAGGCGAAAATCGGCTTATACGCCGACTTATTGATGTTGTTTATCGCTGTTGCAGTTACGTTTTTACTTCCGCTTACGGGCAATGATTACGTAGAAGGCCTTAAAACGTGGGGCGTTATAGGCGGATGCGTTTTGGTTCTTTCTATAATAGGATTAACCGTTTTAAAAACGGGCAAAATTTATAAATCCCTTTACACCGAAGGTTTGTATAAAGGTATCGAATACGGCAATTTGGAAGCAATAAATAAACTTGGCTGTGCAAACAGCATGAAGGTTTCCGCAACCGCTTTGTGCGACGAAAACGGCGGTAAACTTAAAGATGACAGTTTGGGCGCGCTTAAGGAACTTTACGCTTTGGGCGTCAAAAAGATTACCACCGATTTCGACGTAGAATTACCCGACGGCGTGAAAAAGCAAATAGACTTTGTCGAACCTACCCTTAAAAAGGAAAATTCGATTTACTTCGGTAACGGTTGCGGAGACGTAGCCTTACAGGGCGGAAACGTAAAGGTTTTAAACAATGAAATATCTTTTGTTCCGCTTGCCTATAAAATGGCTAAAAAGTCGGTTAAACTTGCTAAATTTTCTTTGATTTTCGGCATTGCGGTTAAGGTTTTGCTTGCCGCTTTGGTTGTTACGCTGGCGCTTTTGGGGTTAAATTGCGCCTACTTAGTCGTTATCGGCGCATTTATTGAAGTTTTGCTTTCACTTTTATTGCTGTCCGTTAGGGCAAAATAAGGTAAAAAATTCATTTTTACAAATCAAATATATTATAAGGAATTCCTTTTTCGGGTTCCTTATTTTTATATAAATATTTCACCGAAAGTTCATTTTTTTTGCTTAAAATCTTCAACTAAAATGTTGACTATCATTATAAATCCGCATATAATATCAAGTAACACAAATTGTTAGTTGACTAACAAATAAGGTAACTATGGAAGTTTTTATCGGAAGAGAGATTAAAAAAACGCATAATTTACTTCACAGGCTTTTTGACGCAAAAATGAAGGTCGATTCCGAAGAAGACCTTACTTTTATGGATAGGCAGATTTGCAGGTATCTTTTTGAAAACAGCAATCGCTTTGTTTACCAAAGGGATATTGAAAAAAAGTTTTCTATAAGGCGGTCGTCGGCAAGCACGCAACTTGGTAAAATGCAGTCTAAAGGGCTTATCGAAAGGTATGGCGACAATAACGATAAGCGCCTTAAACGGATTGTTTTGACCGACAAGGCTAAGGAAAGTTTGACTTCTTCGCTGAAAGTTTTGCAAAAGACCGAAGCGCAGGTGGTCGAGGGATTAAGCGAAGAAGAAAAAGACTGCTTTTTGAAAACATTAGATAAAATTCAGCAAAACATTTTAGGGCTGCTTGAAAGTTAAAAGGGGACAATTTTAATAAAAGTCCGCCTATAAGCCCGTTATTTAACTATTTTGAAACGATTTTTATAAAAGTTGGTATAAATTTATGATTGAACTGATTAAAAAATGTGTCAGGCAGTATAAAAAATCTTCTATACTGTCTCCCGTGTTCGTATCGGTGGAATGTGTATTCGATATACTTATTCCGTTTGTTATGACCTTTCTTTTGGAAAAAGGAATAAAGGCAGCCGATACTCAAGCGGTCATTATGTATGGGGCGCTGCTTATAGCAATGTCGCTTGTGGCGCTGCTTTTCGGCGCGCTTTCGGGGGCGTCCTGCTCCACCGCATCAAACGGCTTTGCTACAAATATAAGGCACGATATGTTTGAAAGGGTGCAGGAATATTCCTTTGAAGATATCGACAAATTTTCTTCGGCATCTTTGATAACCCGTATGACGACGGACGTTAATATGGTGCAAAATTCCTATATGATGATAATAAGGATTGCAATTCGTTCGCCGCTAATGTTTATATTCGGTCTGGTTATGACCATAATGGTTGGCGGACCTTTGGCGGCTGTATTTGCCATTGTTATACCTTTACTTGTTTTGGGTTTGGTTTTCATTTTTAAAAAGGCAATGCCGATTTTCAGAAAACTTTTCAAAAAGTACGATAGGCTGAACATCGTCGTCGAAGAAAACATAAGGGGAATGCGCGTTGTCAAGTCAAGCGTTCGTGAAGAAAAGGAAATCGAAAAGTTCAAAAAGGCGTCCGACGACGTTTACGACAATTACACTAAAGCGTCTAAAATCGTAGTTTTGTCAAGCCCTATAATGCAACTTTGCATGTACATAGTGGTAACTTTAATAAGTTGGTTCGGGGCGCAACTTATAATTTCTACCGGCGGAGTCGCTTTGAAAGACACTCAACTTTCGATGATAATAACTTACA
This sequence comes from uncultured Clostridia bacterium, assembly GCA_945638575.1. Classification (GTDB taxonomy): domain Bacteria; phylum Bacillota; class Clostridia; order Christensenellales; family Borkfalkiaceae; genus UBA4636. Next base: position 45,704 of record CALZDP010000007.1, read on the forward strand.
GCACGCAGATACTTATGAGTCTTATGATGTTCTCCATGATATACGTAAACCTCACAATGGCAAAAGCCTCGGTCGACCGTATTTTGGAAGTCATGCATCAAGAGCCTTCAATTAAAAATCCCGACGTTGCGGTAACCGAAGTCAAAAACGGCGATATCGACTTTGAAAACGTTAACTTTTCATATTCCGGCAAAGGCGGAGTTAACTGCTTAGAAGGGGTTAATCTTTCCATAAAAAGCGGTGAAACGGTAGGCATTATCGGCGGAACGGGAAGTTCGAAAACTACCCTTGTACAACTTTTACCCCGTCTTTACGACGTTACCGAAGGAAGCCTGAAAATTGGCGGTGTAGACGTAAAAGATTACGATTTAACCGCATTGCGTAAGTCGGTTGCAATGGTGCTGCAAAAAAATCTGCTTTTCTCGGGCAGTATACGCGACAACATGAAGTGGGGCAATCCCGACGCCACCGATGAGGAAATCGACAAAGCATTAAAACTTTCCTGCGCGGACGAATTCGTTTACAGGCTTGACGGGTTGGATACCCATATAGAGCAAGGCGGTGCGAACGTTTCCGGCGGACAAAGGCAAAGGCTTTGCATAGCGCGTGCGCTTATGTCTCATCCCAAAATTTTGGTTTTGGACGATTCCACCAGCGCGGTAGATACCGGTACCGATCAAAAAATTCGTCAAGGGTTTAAGGAATTTATACCATCTACCACTAAAATTATTATTGCGCAAAGGATAAATTCCGTTATGGACGCAGATAAAATAGTGGTTATGGATAACGGTAAAATTACGGCGGTCGGCACGCATGACCAACTTATGACTGAAAGCGAGATTTACCGTGAAGTTTACGTCTCGCAACAAGGCGGAGGTGATTTCGATGGCGAAAACAATGACTAAAACGAACGGTATGCCGAACGGCGCGCGCATTGGCAGCAGACAACCGTTGAAAACGTTAGGCAGGGCGCTTAGGTACGCGCTTCGCGGAAGAAACGCCGTGCTGTTCGTGATTTCGCTTTTCTGTATAGTGCTGTCAAGTTATGCTTCGGTGCAAAGCATGGCAATGATAGAAGATTTGCTTATACAAATAAACGTTCAATTAGAAGCCGCTAAGATAGGTTTGGAAGTAACCTATATGCCAATACTCGGCGTAATACTTAAAATGGTAATAATTTTTGCTATCGGCGTTATCGGTACATTTTTATCCAACAGATTAAACGTCGTTTTGGCGCAGAGTACCATTCGCGATATAAGGGATACCATGTTTGCAAAAATGCAATATCTTCCCGTAAAATACTTCGACACGCATACTTTCGGCGAAACGATGAGCCGTTTTACAAACGACGTCGATACCATGCAGGAACTTATTTCCGGAAGTATTCCGAATATAGTTTCATCACTCGTAACAATTACCGTTTGTTTGGTGGAAATGCTTATAAAAAGTTGGCAACTGACCTTAGTGGTGTTAATTACCGTCTTTTTGATGTTCTTCGTAATAAAAGGCCTTGGCGCAAAATCGGCGCGTTACTTTATAAAACGTCAGTCGTCCATAGGTAAAGTCAACGGCTACGTTGAAGAAATGATGAACGGGCAAAAGGTCGTTAAAGTTTTCTGCCACGAAGGGAAAAATCAAGCAAACTTTGACAAGATCAACGAGGAATTAAACGATAATTCCACCAAAGCCAACAAATACGCCAACATTTTTATGCCTATTATGGCAAACTTAACTTACGTGCAGTACGTTTTGATTGCCGCTATCGGCGCGGTTTTGGCTAACAACGGGCTTTTAATCGTAAGGGATGCCACCGTAAATTACAGCGCCGCAACCGTTGCGCTTATATCTGCGTTTTTACTTCTATCAAGATCCTTTACAAGACCGATAAATATGGTTTCGCAACAGTTTAACGCAGTAGTTATGGCGCTTGCGGGGGCTGAAAGGGTGTTCGACCTTATGGACGCCGAGCCGGAAACGGATAAAGGTTACGTAACTTTGGTCAAGGCGCATATGGAAAATGGCGAAATAGTCGAAGGCAAACAAGGCGATTGGTTCTACTGCTGGAAGCACCCTCACGGCGACGGCACGTTGACCTATACAAAACTTGAGGGGCACGTATTGTTAAAGGACGTTGATTTTTCTTACGACGGCGAAAAGCAGGTACTTTACGATATTACCGTAGACGCAAAACCGGGCACAAAGGTTGCTTTAATCGGTAAAACCGGCGCAGGCAAAACTACTATTGCCAACCTTATAAACAGATTTTACGACATAGACGATGGCAAAATTCGTTACGACGGCATAAATATAAATAAGATAAAGAAAGCCGATTTGCGCAAATCCCTCGGCGTTGTGTTGCAGGAGATCAATCTGTTTACCGATACCGTTATGGAAAACATACGTTACGGTAATCCCGAAGCAACCGATGAAGAAGTCATCGCTGCCGCAAAATTCGTTCATGCGGACGAATTTATCAAAAGGTTACCGCAAGGCTACGATACCGTGTTAACCCACGACGGCGCAAACCTTTCGCAAGGTCAAAGACAACTTTTATCTATAGCGCGCGTTGCGGTTGCCGATCCGCCTGCAATGATTTTGGACGAAGCAACTTCAAGCATCGATACCAGAACCGAAGCCTTGGTTCAACGGGGTATGGATAACCTTATGAAGGGAAGAACGGTTTTCGTCATTGCGCACAGGCTTTCTACAATTCAAAACGCCGATAACATTATGGTTATGGACGGCGGAAGAATAGTCGAACAAGGTAATCACGAAGAACTTTTGAACCAAAAAGGTATGTATTATTCGTTGTATACGGGTAATTCAATTAAGTAATCAAATAGCCGATATTCGACCTATAGAGGGACTTTTTATAATTATTTAATAACTCACGACAAATTGCTGAATGGCAAAAGTCGTGGGTTATTTTGTTTAGGAGGCATTTTTTGAAACCTTTGTTTTGCGGTGTGGGCACAGCCCTTATTACACCGTTTACAGATTGCAATAAGGTTGATTACAAGGCGCTGAAAAGGCTTATCGAAAGACAGATCAGGCTTAACGCTTCAGCCATAATACTTTGCGGTACGACAGGGGAAGCCCCAACGCTTAGCGATTACGAACATAAAAGGATTATAGAATACGGCGTGGCTGTTTGCAACGGCAAAATTCCCGTAATAGCAGGCTGCGGTTCTAACGATACCAAGCATGCCGTAATGATGACTAAATTTGCTAAGTCAGTAGGCGCCGACGGTGCTTTGATAGTTACGCCATACTACAATAAAACCACTCAAAACGGGCTTATAGCCCACTATTTTACAATTTTGGACAGCGTTGATTTTCCGCTTATTTTATACAACGTGCCTACCCGTACAGGTGTAAATGTCGAAACCGAAACATATTTAAAACTTATAAAACATAAAAATGTCGTCGGTATTAAAGAGGCGGAAAACAGTCTTTCAAAAATAGGGGAACTGTCTTTATTCGCAGACAAAATTTCAATTTATGCAGGTAACGACGACAGTTTGATTCCTATTATCTTATGCGGCGGTAAAGGGGTAATATCGGTACTGTCAAATCTTATACCCGACAAAGTTGCAGAAGTGTACAGACTTTTAACAAACGGTAATATAGCGCAGGCAAAAAGCATTTATTTAAGATATTTTCGCTTGATAAAAGCGCTTTTTTGCGAAGTAAATCCTATCCCGGTTAAATACGCTATGTCAAAGTTATCCCTTTGCAAAAATACATTGCGTTCTCCGCTTGTTAAAATGAAATGTACGAAAGTTATGGATAATGAACTTACAAGGTTAATGGAAGATATAGTTTTATGAAGTTAAAATTTTTTAAAATGCAAGCAAACGGTAACGATTATATATACTTCGACAGCGATTTTTGCGATGTAAGTTTTGTGCTGAATAACGCCGAAGATTTAAGTAAAAGTCTGTCTATAAGACGGTTTTCGGTGGGTAGCGACGGAATTTGCATTATAGATAAATCAGAAATCTGCGACGCTAAAATGATAATTTACAACAGCGACGGCACAAGAGCGAAAAACTGCGGTAACGCATTACGCTCGGTCGGATATTACCTGTCAAATAAAATTAACAAAAACATCGTAACCGTGGAAACGGACAGCGGCATCAACGTCGTTACGGTCAAAAAAAGTCTTGTTACCGTCAATATGGGAAAGCCGAAGTTTTTACCTTACCATGCAAATCAAGTTTATGATAAAGAAAAATGCGAATACCTTTTTGATAGCGTTTTTTACAAATTTGTAAACGTAGGTAACAATCATCTTGTGATCTTAAGGGAAAAATCTTGCGATAACGGGCTTATAGCCCCGCTTTTAACGGAATGTGAAAGGATATTCGACGGTATAAACGTTGAAGTTGTTACTATAAATAACGGTATAAACGTAACTGTTTACGAAAGGGGAAGCGGTGAAACTTTCTGTTGCGGAACAGGCGCAACGGCTGTGTATTACAGCCTTATAAATAACGGCGTTATAAAAAAAGCGCGAACGCCTTTAAATTTTAAAGGCGGTACTGTCTTTATGGAAGAATTTAACGGCGACGTTTATTTGAGCGGTGAAGTAAAATTTTGTTACGAGGGGGTAATTTGCTACGATAAAAGTTAATTCAAACTATTTGTTGCTGTCAAAAAACTATCTGTTTACCGAGATAGAAGAAAGGGTTAAAAAGTGCGGTAAAAAGGATATTATAAATTTAGGAATAGGCGATGCGGTAAGACCTGTTCCCAAAAAAATAAACCGTTCGTACGTTAATTCCGCCAAACAAATGGGGGCAAAATCTACCTTTAAAGGGTATCCGCCGATTAGCGGTTATCAATTTATAAAAGAAGGTGTAAAGAAGCGTTATAAAAGGTTCGGGGTAAGCCTGTCGGATGAGGAAATTTTTATTAGCGACGGGGCAAAAACCGACCTATACGCCCTTTTATCGCTGTTTTCGACTTCGACTGCGCTTATACACAACCCATCTTATCCTGCCTATGCGGACGCTAATTTAATTTACGGAAACAGGATAGAATTTATCAAAAGTTGCAGACAAAATTGCTTTCTTCCTAAGCCTTGCGATTTGAAAGAAAACTACGGTAACGGTTATCTTATTTACATATGTTCACCCGATAATCCGACGGGTGTAGTTTATGATAAAAATGCGCTTAAACTGTGGGTGGATTACGCTTTAAACACAGGTTCGGTCATAATTTTTGACAGCGCGTACGCAGACTATATACGCGGTGATTATCCAAAATCGATTTTTGAATTAAAGGGAGCCGAATCCTGCGCGGTAGAAGTCGCTTCTTTATCAAAAACTGCAAACTTTACGGGGGTTAGGTGCGGTTTTACCGTTATCAAAAATCAGTTTACAACCGATTTAGATAAACTAAACAATCTTTTTAAAAGGCTTAAAAGCGCAACTTTTAACGGCGTGCCTTTCGTAAGTCAAAAAGCGGGAGAAAGTGCGTTGATAAATGTCGGCGAATGTTTGAAAAATACCGATTATTACTTGGAAAACGCAAAAATGATGCGAGCCTTTTTTAACGACAAAGGAATTTTTGCCGTAGGGGGCGAAAACTCTCCGTACCTATTTTTTGAATGTCCTTGCAGACTTAAGTCCTTTGACTTTTTTGACATTTTATTAAACAAAGCAGGTATCGTGGCGACGCCCGGCGTTGGATTTGGCAGCGGCGGCGAAGGTTTTATGCGGATTAGCGGTTTTAACTTTCGCAAACAGATCACAGAAGCCATAAACAGAATGGACGGCTTATTTTAAAGACGTTAAAAGGCGTAAAACTTTGGGTTAAACCTTAGGTCTTACGCCTTAATTTATGGTTTAGGCTTTTGCGCGGCGACGGCGGTTTACGGCTGAGTAATTACCGAAACGTTTGTCGCTTTTTTAAGTAAGGTTGCAAAGCCTTTTTTATGTTGCTAAAATTCCTGCTGCACGCAAAGAGGCAAGTAATGCGTTAAGGGTGTCTGCTACTTCTTGCGGTGTGGGGGTTCCTTCTACGTCGGCGACTGCCGTTGCAGGTGTAATGGTTCCGACGGGGCCTGTCGGACCGGTTGCACCCGTAGGGCCGGTTGCACCCGTAGGGCCGGTTGCACCCGTGGAACCTGTGGGGCCTATTGCTCCTGCTTCACCCGTTGCACCCGTAGGGCCGATAGGA
>CALZDP010000008.1 GCA_945638575.1 uncultured Clostridia bacterium
GATTTATTTAATGAATTCCTTTCTATGTGTTGCACTTAGTTTGACAATTCACCATATTACTTTTTCGGTTTACAGTGCGAACAGTATTGACAAGAAGAACAGTCCGAACAGCAGGTTGGTTTATGCCTAATCTTTTTTATAACGTTAACTGTTATTACCGTTATAACGAACACTGCAATTATTGCAACGACTAAATATTCCCACCACTGCATAAGTTAACTCCTTTTACCGAATTTAATTTTGCCTTTGTTAACAAGAACTATTAGGGTTATTACCGCAGCCCAAACAGCGGCGAATATAAACGAAGTCCACCACCAACTGCCCACGCAGTAAATTGTCGCCGCTACAATATATGAGGTTACTATCCAGAATATAAGCGTACCGTTAAAAGTCTTTTTACTGCCGAGTTCGGATTTTGCCGTTGCAACCGCCGCAAAACAAGGAATTGTAGTCATATTGAACGCTATAAACGCCAAAAGCGCGGGAACGGTTATGTTGGTCGCATTAATCATTTGCATTACTGCTGAAACACCGCCGTCAGCCTCGGTATCGATTACCGCGCCTACTATACAAGCAGCTAAGGTACCGAAAGTTGCGATTACGTTTTCCTTTGCAATAAGACCGGTAATTGCCGCAACAACGAACACCCAACCCCATTCGCCTAACTGACTGCCGAAGCCTAAAGGCGTAAATAAAGGTTGAATAAGTCCGCCCAGTCCTGCCAATATACTTTGATTCATTTCAGCGTCGCCTATAAAGTGCCAGTTCCAAGTAAAATGAGAAACAAACCAAATAACGACTGTGGAAGCAAGTATAATGGTAAACGCCTTTTTGATAAAGTGTTTAGTTTTATCCCATAGGTGAAGCATCAAATTTTTAAAGCTGGGCAATCTATATGCGGGCAATTCCATAATAAAGGGCGGAACTTCCCCTTTCATGGTTGTACTTCTCATTAAAATTACGCTTATGATTGCCACAACGATGCCGATAACGTACATGGAATAGGTAATTACGTCGGCGTTTCCGCTGCCTGCGTACTGAATAATTCCGCCTGCAACCGCTGTCAAAATGGGAAGTTTTGCACCGCAACTGAAGAAAGGTATTACCCTGATTGTTGCAGTTCTTTCCTTTTGGTCGGCTAAAGTTCTTGTATTTATCATTGCGGGAACCGAACAGCCGAAGCCCATAATCATAGGCATAAACGCCCTGCCGGATAAACCGAATTTTCTGAAAATTCTGTCAAGAATAAACGCTACGCGCGCCATGTATCCGCTGTCTTCCAAAACAGAGAAAAACATAAACAATACAAGTATTTGCGGCAGAAAGGATAACACCGAGAAAAGTCCGCCCAAAATACCGTCGACCAAAAGTCCCGTAAGCCATTCGCTTGCGTTTAGTTGCGCCAAGCCTTGCGACGCGCACGCCGATAAAAAGCCCGTAAAGGTATCCAATGTGTTAAACAGCACTACGCCAAGGGAATAAACGCTTTCTTCATATCCGAAGAAGGTGTTAATTGTTACTTCGGAACTAAATTCATCGATAGCGCTGTCGTAGACTATGGCGTATTCGCCGTCGTTTTTTTCCACCGTAACGGGGACTTTGCCGTTTTCTTTTGCGAAAAACCGACCGTTTTCCGTTTCATAAGCCTCTTTTAGGAAAACCTTTTTGTTATCATTTGTGTAAACGTAAGGTATAGCCTCGACCGAAGCAAGACTTCCGTCGTCGTCAAAGGTTAAGTCTGCCAAGTCGCCGCCCTTAGTGTAGTAAGAAAAGTTTTCGTCAAAGTTGTCCTTAGTAACTGCCAAAACATTACCGGCTTGATCATACGCCAAAACCTCTTTATCGAAAACGCCCATTGTGCCAAGGTAGAACAAATCTTCGGAAAAGGTCATATGAAAGATTAAAAACAGTATTGCCAAAAATATGGGTATACCCCATACTTTATGGGTTAAAACCTTGTCTATTTTGTCCGATTCGGTTACTTTTACGTTAGTAGTTTTTTCCTTATCCGTTTTGGAAACAACACACGAATAATATTTTGATATGTATTTATATCTTGCGTCCGCTACGATTGCTTCAAAATCGCTTCCGAAATCGTCGTCGTTAAAGGTCTTTTTGAATTCTTCTACCATTTTTGCGGAATCGGGATGCGCTTTTACTTCAAGTTCGTCAAGTTCCGCCAATTTTATAGCGTGGAAAAGAGAATTACTTACCTTTTGACCTTCAAGCGCTATTTTACAGTCGCCCACAAGGTGCATAAGCGCAGTGTCTTCCAAAACGGTTTTTGCCGAACGCTTTTTGTTTGAAGCCTCGTAAGCGCGCGCCATTAAATCGTCAAGGTTGGTTTCACGCAAGGCGGAAATAGCAACAACAGGCACGCCTGTGCTTCTTTCAAGTTTATCCGCGTCTATTTTACTGCCCTGTTTGGTTACTTCGTCTATCATATTAAGGGCTATTACCATAGGAACGTCGATTTCCATAATTTGAGTAGTAAGATACAAATTACGCTCTAAATTGGTGGCGTCTACGATGTTTATAACAAGGTCGGGGGCCTCATCTATGATATAGTTACGCGCGATAACCTCTTCCGGCGTGTAAGGCGACAAAGAATATATCCCCGGTAAGTCCACAATGGATATAGGTTCGGCGCATTTTTTGTACACGCCTTCGCGCTTATCAACGGTTACGCCCGGCCAGTTGCCTACGTGCGCCGTAGAACCCGTTAATGCGTTAAACAGAGTGGTTTTTCCGCAGTTAGGGTTTCCTACCAAACAAAATTTTTTCATACTATTTTATTACCTCCGTCAAAACTGCTTCGGCTTCGGTTTTTCGTAAAGAAAGTTCGTAACCGCGTAATGTTACCTCGATAGGATCGCCTAATGGGGCGCGCTTTTTTAAATAGACTTTGGCGCCCGGGGTTACGCCCATATCAAACAGTCTGCGGCGAATTTTCTGCTCGCCTGCAACTGAGCGAATTACTCCCCTTTCGCCCACTTCATACTCGCTTAATTTTTTCATATTTTTAAACCTCCGTTTTTTAACTGCTTCTATTTACTTTTGAAAAAATCTTAGATACATTCCTTATGTCGGAAAAGCCCGAAATTCCACACTCCACATTCCACCTTGAAGGGTACAAAGTATCCGTTAACGGGCTTATAGCCCTACTTTACTGTTTTTTATTATCCTTAAAGTTCGATCGCCATAATTTTGGTTGCCAAAACTTTATCAAGGGCAAGTCTGCCGTTTTTTACCATAACGATAACGCTTCCTCCGCTTGCAGAAATAACTGTCAACACGGAATTTATTGTTATGCCTAAACTTTCAAAATGCTTTTTTGTTTTTTCATCTGTCAAAATTTTTACGACTTTTAAACTTTTGCCTATCGGCGCTATTACTATCGGCATATAAGACCTCCGCTTTCAATATATGAATATGAAATTACTTTCATATTTGTTTTGCGCTATAATATTAGCACGCCGATTTTTCATTGTCAAGCAAAAAATGAAACATTTTTCGCATTTTCGTTAAAAATTTTTTTGCCTTATTTTATTACAAAAGTTTTTGTGTTTTTTTAAAAAACCCTTGCTTTTTTTGGGGTTTAGCCTTAAAATATGTTTATGAAAAATGACGTAAGGGTGCCTAAGCAGGCGCGTTCGATTGAAAAAAAGAATAAAATTTTGCAAGCCAGTTACGAATTGTTTTCGGAAGTGGGCTATTTTGGCACCAACACAGCGGAAATCGCCAAACGCGCAGGGGTTTCGACCGGAATAGTTTACGGATACTTTCACGATAAGCGCGATATTTTGGTATGTATACTCGACGACTATATAAATAACGTGGCAAGCCCTGTTTACGAGGTTTTGGAAAGCGCAAAAACCTTAGACTATCAAAGTTTGGTTCCCGTAATCGTAGATACCGCCATAACCGCGCACAAAAATAACAGCAAAATACATCAGGTTTTACATTCCCTTACCGCAACCGACGACGAAGTAAGAAAGGCTTTTATCAAGCAGGAAGATACAATTACCGAAAAGTTTGCCGAAAGACTTGTGCTTTTGGGCGAAAACAAAGACGGTCTTAACGAAAAGGTGCATTTAGGCATGAATATCGTCCAGTCTTTCTGCCACGAATACGTTTTTGACAATCATCAATATATAAATTACGACTATATGAAATCTTTGGTCTGTAACTTAGTGATAGGCCTTTTTAAATAAAATTACAAATATTTAAAAAAACTTAACGATGAAAAAATCTCGGCATATGTCGAAATTTTTTATGTAATTTAACAAGTTTTTTGCCGTGTATCGATAAGCATATATAAGCGCTTTAACGGTTTTAGATAAAACAAACCTTAACTACGTAAGCGCCCCTTTTTAGTTTGAATTTTTGTGTGCTTATGATATAATATCATTACTTAAATATCATTATTTGCTATACCCTCGTTTTATTTAAGGGTTATTTTTTTTTAATTTAGTATTAACCGGAAAGATTTAGACTATATTTTACTATGGATAAAAAATTCAGACAAGACAGAAAACTTTGGTTCAGAGGCTTAAAAGCCATTATGAAGGTCAGATATAAAAAGCCAACCTTTTATTATTTAGGCGAAAAGCCAACAAAAGGCTCCTTAATTTTATCCAACCACGAAGGCACCGACGCGCCTATGAGTTTGGAAATCTATTGCGATTTTCCCGTAAGAATGTGGGGCGCGCACGAAATGAATTCCGGTTTAAAAAGCCTTTATAAGTACCAAACGCGCGTGTACTTTCACGAAAAAAAGCATTGGAGCCTTTTTGGGGCTCGCCTGTTTTGCATTATCGCAAGCCCTATAACCTGCCTGTTTTATAAAGGATTGCACCTTATTTCCACCTATCGGGACGCAAGGTTGAAAACCACCATTAAAACAAGCGTCGAGGCAATCAAAAATGGCGAAAACATAGTGGTATTTCCAGAAGTTTCGGACGAAGGTTACCTTAAACAACTTAAAGGGTTCCACGCAGGATTCGTGCTTTTGGCAAAAGAATGTGATAAAAACGGCGTCGATGTGCCTATTTATACGGCGTTTTTTAATAAGGAAACTAAGACTTACGCCTTTGATAAGCCTATTTATTACAGCGAACTTAAAAAGAATTTTGCTAACCGTAATGCAATTTGCGACTATTTAGTGCAAAACTGCAACAAGTTAGCGTTTGTAAACATTCCTGCCGAAAACAAATAACTTTTAATCGTTTTACCGATTTTTACAAAAAGACTCCCGACCGCAGTCGAGAGTTTTTTTGATTTAGATAGGTCTTTATTTTTTGAGTGTTTTATAGAATAATTGTTGATTTTAAATAGTTTGGTCGGCGGTTTTTACCTCGGCGTCGGCGTTACCGTCGCCATTATCACCGCCGGTAAGGTCAGACTTTGCGTCCTCGGGGATTTCGCCGAAAGTTATGGTAACGTGGTTATCCGGCATTGTAAAGGTATACTTTAATAGGTAGACCTCAATATCGCCGTCGGGATTTTGCAAGCACTTTTCGCCTACGGAAGCAAATTTTCCGTCAACGTAAAGGGCGACTGTTTCATCGCACTCGGTGTAAACGGTAACGGTTGCGCCAACCGCATAAAAACTATATAATCCGCTTACGATAAAATCCTCTTCAACACCGACGACGGTTATATTGTAATAGGTTTTGCCGTTTACTGCAACAGGGGGATCGAAAGTTCCGCTGTAGTAACCCTTTACAAGTCGTACCATAAGATCATTTAACTTTTCGACTACTGCGTTTGCAATGTTGGGATCGTGGTGATCACCGCCGATACCTGAATGGTTGGTGATATAGCAGAAAGTTCCGCCGGTCATAATAGCCGCTTGCCTTGTTAAATATTCGGTTAAATGGTCGGCGCCGCTTGCCAAAACGGGGCAAATTCTTATACCCTGTTTTGCGGCAGACAGTATTGCTTTTTGGAACCTTTCCCTATACGCCATGCCGTCATGCGGAGGGGCGTCCAAAACGTGGAAAATTATTTTGGTGGAATTTTGCGTCCACTGTTTTTGGGTTGCAAGTTGTAAAGCCTCGTCAACCGCTTCTTCGTAATCACCGCCGCCGCTTGCAGACTGTTTGTTGATAAACCTTTGCTGAATACTTAACTTATCGGAATCGGTTACGTCCAAAAAGTCTGAATACGCAAACTTTTCTAAATCCTCGTCATCGCGATAGAATAGCAACGCAAGATTGATTTTTGTATCGGTAAATGCCGTTGCGATTCTTCCGACGACGTCGGCTAATTCCGATTTCAAATATGTTAATTCATCGCCCATGGAACCCGTTACGTCTACGACAAGCATAATTTCGATAACTTTGCCCTTTTCGGCAGCGGAAGTTAAAGAAAGTTCTACGTCGGTGTCTGCATCGGTTACTTGTAATTCAGCTGTGGACTGACCGCTTGTTGCCACTATTTTACCACCGCTTACGTTACCGAAAAGATAAGCAACCCCGCAAGAATTCGTTTGCGCGCTGAATACGGCGCGGTCCCCTTGATAAAAGGTTACCGGTGCGTTTTGTACGGGCATACCGTCATTTGTAACCGTAACTTTTAAACGGTTCCTGCCGTCAAGTCCCCAACCGTTTTCAGCAGAATTCCAAGCGTTTTCACTTGTATATTTTATAAACTTACCGTCTTGTAAGGAAGTCTGCCCCTTGTAAAACAGCGCTTTGTAATCGCTATAATATAAATTATCGTCGTGTGCGGAAGCGGTAATTTGACCTGCCTGAGGACGGTTTTCATTGTTATCCGTATCCGAGCCGTCATCCGGCATATCGACTTCGCTTTTGTCACCGCCCACGGCAGCATCCGTCGAAGGACCATAACCGGGATATTCAGCAAAAGGTCCGTCTGCGCTGCCGGCAGAACAACCGAACATTATTGTTGCAACCAATAGTATGCAAACCAAAGGTATAAGTCTAAAAAACTTTTTCATAACGTCTCCTTTCAATTTTTGACCAAGCCCTTTTTCGCCCGATCATTTTAATTGTGCTTTGATTATATCCGCGTTAAACCTTTCTGTCAATAATTTTTTGAAAAAAGAAACTAAACTATTAGTTGAGTTACCGTTTTTTGCCCTTTCAAACCAAAAAATACAAATTAAAAAATGCTAAAAATACGCCGATAATAGGCTTATAGGCGGACTTTTGCGGTTGCTGTCGGCGACCTTCAATTAAAAATTAAGAATTAAGAATGAAGAATTAAGAATTGCGGTATTTAAGTAATTATATGATTTTTTGCCGTACTTTTTAGGCCACGACGTAGCAAATGGCACTTGCAAAGTTATCATATTATAATGATAAAAGGTTCCGTTGCAAAATTGGCAACGGAACCTTTAAATTGTGTTGTAATGTTTTATCGCAACTTGTTATTTTAATATTTTTATTGCAATAACCTACTAACAGTTTTATCGCAATATGCGACCATAAACTTTTATAGCAATTAGTGACAAAAATTATTCTGCTTTATTTTGTTTAAGTTCTTGCAAAATTTGGGCAAGTAACTTTTCGGTTTCGGTGGGCTGTGGTGCAGGTGCGGGAACAGATTCTGCCTTTACCGACTTTTTAGGCGCTTTATCGGGGTTGTGCTTAGCATAACGGTCAAGCCACTTTTGTTCCATTTTGGTAAGTTCTTCATCGTTATCGAGTTTTTGTTGAACTTCGTTGCACATTCTTTCGTTTACGTCGGCAATGTCTTTTGCTTTGTTGATTAGTTTAACGAGCAAAAATACTACAAACGCAATAATAATGAAGTTAATAACGGCGTTAATGAATGCACCCCAATCGATATAAATGGAATTAGCAAGATCAACAACGGTAGCGCCTGCTTCGTCAACGGTGGTAGCCTTTTTTAAATAGGTGTAAATGCCGTCAAGCGAATTACTGCCTAAGCAAAGCGCTAAAACCCAGTTTATAACAGGCTTAATAATGTTGTTGCTAAGCGCGGTAACTATTGCCGTAAAAGCGGAGCCGACGATAACACCGACGGACAAGTCAACCACGTTACCACGGGTGATAAATGTCTTGAACTCTTTGAAAAACTTTTTCATTTTGTACATCATCTTTTATTATTTTTTATTTATAAATCGACCTATAGGTCGGTTATCTCAACTTTTTTTAATATTACATCTTTTCGGGCGTTTTGACGCCGAGAAGCGCAAGCGCATTTTTAAGGGCGTATCTTGTGGCTTTTGTAAGCATTACCCTGTATGCGGTTTGAGATTTTTCGGTTGAAATTATCTTGCAGTCAAAATAGAATTTATTAAAGGCTTTTGATAGATCAACCGCAAAACGCGCGATATAACAAGGTTCATACTTTTCGGCGGCGTTTTTGACTACGTCGGGGAAGGTTTCCAAAACAGAGCAAAGATTAAATTCATCGTCATTTACGGTGATATCCTTCCAATCGAAACCACCGTCCTCCCCTGCGCGAGAGATTACGCTGTTACAGCGCGCAACCGTGTATTGACAGTAAGGCGCGGTTTCGCCGTCAAAGTTTAAAACTTTATCGTAACTAAACACTACGTCTTTGATTTTATTGTTGTAAAGCATTCCGAAAACTGCTGCGCCGACGCCTACTTCCATAGCGGTTTGCTCTTTATTTTGCAAAGAGGGATTTTTTTCGTTAATGACCTCTAAAGCCTTTTCGTAGCAGCGACTAAGTACGTCCTCTAACAATACGACGTGCCCCTTACGGGTACTCATGGCGCCGTTCTCTAACGAAACCATACCGTATGCAACGTGCACCAAATCCTTTGCCCATGGCTTGCCCATGAGTTCCAAAACTTTGAAAATCTGTTTAAAATGCAGGTTTTGCTGGTAAGCAACAACGTACAGGCACTTATCAAAATCGTAAGTATTTTTGCGATAAATTGCCGCGGCGATATCCCTTGTAGCGTATAAACTTGCGCCGTCGGAGCGTAAAATGATACACGGCGGCATATCGTATTCGTCAAGGTTGACAACCATTGCGCCTTCGCTTTCGACAAGCAAACCTTTTTGTTTAAGTTCGTCGACGACCGGTTGCATTTTATCGTTATAAAAACTTTCGCCCGCATAAGAGTCAAACTGTACGTCCAAAAGTTTGTAAATTTTATCGATTTCTTTTAAAGTGATTTCCTTAAAATAATTGAAAAGTTCAACACATTCTTTGTCGCCCGTTTCTATCTTTTTAAAGTACGCCCTTGCCTCGTCGTCCATTTCGGGATTGTTTTCCGCTTCTTCGTGATAACGGACGTAAAGACGGGTTAGCTCTTTCAATCCTTCTTTATCTACGGTTTCACGGTTGCCCCATGCTTTATAGGCGTAAATAAGTTTGCCGAATTGCGTTCCGTAGTCGCCCAAATGGTTGATACCGACAGCGTTGTAACCTAAAAATTTATAAATTCGATAAAGCGCAGCGCCTATTACTGTGGTGGAAAGATGGCCTATGTGGA
The DNA here is from genome assembly GCA_945638575.1 of uncultured Clostridia bacterium. Lineage (GTDB taxonomy): Bacteria > Bacillota > Clostridia > Christensenellales > Borkfalkiaceae > UBA4636. The sequence continues at coordinate 9,464 of CALZDP010000008.1, forward strand.
AAGGTTTAGCGATGTTTATCGAAGAATAATCCATACATACGGTTTTGCCATTGCCTAAGTCCGAAGCCCCGTAACGGTCTCCGCCGTCAATTACCTTTTGCAAAACCTCTTTGGTAAAAGCCTTTCTATCTAAACGGAAGTTAAGATATCCGCCCACACATTCAACCTTTTCTATACCGGGAATTACGCCGACGGACTGTTGCAAATCGGTTGCAATTTGGTTGGGGGCTTTTCTCAGCGCCTTGCAAAATTTGAAACAAGGAACGGCAAAATCGCCCACTTCCTTTGTGGGCGGAACTTCTATAAAGCCTTCTATTTCGTCGGCGGTAAAGCCGTCAATGTTTAAATTTTCTGCAATAAGACGTTTGTAATTCATAAATCTCCTTCGACAACGAATTATTTTATCATATAATCCGCTAAAAGACAACAAATAAGATTGAAAATTTAATAAATTTGTGCTATATTGTTATAAGATTACAGGAGATATAGCAAATGAAATTAGGTGTCGTAGGACTTCCGAACGTAGGAAAGTCAACTTTATTCAATGCAATTACTCACGCAGGCGCTATGGCTGCGAACTTCCCCTTCTGCACGATAGAGCCGAACGTCGGCGTCGTTGCCGTACCGGACGAAAGGCTTAGTAAACTGGCAAACCTTTATAACTGCAAAAAAATAGTCCCTGCCACTATCGAGTTTGTAGACATTGCAGGGCTTGTTAAAGGCGCTTCTAAAGGCGAGGGTTTGGGCAACAAATTCCTTTCGCATATACGGGAAGTCGACGCTATCGTACACGTAGTGCGTTGCTTTAAGGACGAAAACGTTACCCACGTGGAAGATACCATTGACCCTATCCGCGATATCAACATTATCAATTTGGAACTTATTCTGTCCGATATGGAAGCCATTGAAAAACGGCTTGACAAGGCAAAATCCATGATGAAAACCGGCGATAAAAAATACGCCGAAGAAGCCGACCTATTAAGTAGAATTTACGCCGCATTGGAAAGTGAAAAACCCGTTAGGTCAATTAACTTCACCGACGAAGAAAAGGACTATGTCAAAGGGCTGTTTTTACTAACCTATAAGCCGGTAATTTATGCGGCAAACATCTCGGAAGAAGATATTTCCGTACCCGAAGACGATATCCCCATGGTTAAAGCGGTAAAAGAATTTGCCAAAGCCGACGGAAGCGAAACTTTGGTTATTTCGGCTAAGTGCGAAGAAGAGATTTCAGAACTTCCCCCCGAAGAGCAAAAGGACTTTTTGGACGCCTTGGGCTTAAAGGAAAGCGGACTTAACCGTTTGGTTAAAGCCTCTTATAAACTGCTTGGGCTTATGAGTTTTTTGACCGCCGGCGAACCCGAAACCCGCGCTTGGACTATTAAAATAGGTACCAAAGCCCCGCAGGCGGCAGGTAAAATTCATACCGACTTTGAACGCGGATTTATACGCGCGGAAGTTGTTGATTATAAAACCTTGCTCGAATGCGGTAATCTAACCGCCGCCCGTGAAAAAGGTAAAGTTCGTTCCGAAGGTAAAGATTACGTTATGCAGGACGGCGACGTGGTATTGTTTAGATTTAACGTCTGATTTATTCGATTTGATTTACGATATAATTTAGCATAATTTAAAAACGGTTTTTAGTTTGCCACTAAAAACCGTTTTTTTAGTAAAAAAACAACAAAAGTCCGCCTATAAGCCCATTAACGCCTTAATCATAGAAAAAATCCGTCATTTTCACGGCGGATTTTTGTTTAGAATTTAATAACTATTAAGCCTTTTCGATTTCGGAAAAATACTTAATGGTTCTAACCATTTGAGAAGTGTAAGAGTTTTCGTTATCATACCAAGAAACAACTTGTACCTGATAAGTATCTTCGTCAATCTTCTGAACCATGGTTTGAGTAGCGTCGAATAAAGAACCGAACTTCATACCGATAACGTCGGAAGAAACGATTTGGTCTTCATTGTAGCCGAAAGATTCGTTAGCCTGAGCCTTCATAGCAGCGTTGATAGATTCAACGGTGATGTTTTGACCTTTAACGACAGCAACCAAAATGGTGGTGGAACCGGTAGCGGTAGGAACACGTTGAGCGGAACCGATAAGTTTGCCGTTGAGTTCGGGGATAACAAGACCGATTGCCTTAGCAGCACCGGTGGTGTTAGGAACGATGTTCATAGCGCAAGCACGGCTTCTTCTTAAATCGCCCTTTCTTTGAGGACCGTCTAAAGGCATTTGGTCGCCGGTGTAAGCGTGAACGGTTGTCATGATACCGCTAACGATAGGTGCATAATCGTTTAACGCTTTAGCCATAGGTGCTAAGCAGTTTGTGGTGCAACTTGCTGCGGAAATAATATGATCGTCTTTAGTTAAGTTGGTGTGGTTTACATTGTAAACGATGGTAGGAAGGTCGTTTCCGGCAGGAGCGGAAATAACAACGTTCTTAGCGCCGGCATCGATATGAGCCTGTGCTTTTTCCTTCTTTGTGTAGAAGCCTGTGCATTCCAAAACAACGTCAACTTTGAGTTTCTTCCAAGGAAGATTCTGTGCCTTCGGCTCAGCATAAATAGTAATTTCTTTGCCGTCAACGGTGATGGAACCGGGGGTTACAACGGTTTTGCCGTCTTCAGCCAAAACAGCGTCTTTGTATTCAACTTGATGTTCTCTTGCGTAGTTACCCTGTGTGGAGTCATACTTAAGAAGATGAGCAAGCATCTTGGGGCTGGTTAAATCGTTGATAGCAACGATAGTATAGCCTTTTGCACCGAACATCTGTCTGAAAGCAAGACGGCCGATTCTTCCGAAACCGTTAATTGCAACTTTTACATTTGCCATAATTTATAAAATCTCCTTCATTGATTTTCGATTTTGTTTTTATTTTCTTATTTTCAAAAACCTTTTTTATATCGGTTTTTTTCAACCATATTATAATAGAATATTAAAACTTCGTCAATTATTTAAACGCACTTTTGTTTCTTTAACAAAAATTTTAAGAATCTAAGTGCTTTTTAATTACTTTAAGCGGTTTTAACAAACATTTCGGGCAGTTCTTTTTCAAAATCCCCCTATTTTAAATTGTCGGGGTTCAGACATTTTAATTGGTCAAGAACAAAAATGCCGTCTTTGCGTATAAGTTTATCGTCAAACCAAATTTCACCGCCGCCGTATTCCTTAGTCATAATTAAAACCAAGTCCCAATGCAGCGCGGAAACGTTACCATTACTGCAGTCCTCGTAACTGCACCCCGGTGTAAAGTGAATGGAGCCTGCAATCTTTTCGTCAAACAAAATGTCGCCCATCGGTTTTGTTACGAAAGGATTTACGCCGATAGCGAATTCGCCGACGTATCTTGCGCCTTCGTCAACGTCGAAAACTTTTTCGACTTCATTACTGCCGTTAGCGGTGGCTTTTACTATCCTGCCGTTTTTGAATTCCAAACGGATATTTTCATAGCGGACGCCGCCCTGTACTGAAGGCGCGTTGTAAGAAATATAGCCGTTTACGCTATCTTTAACCGGTGCGGAGTAAACTTCGCCGTCGGGAATATTACATTCCCCTGCGCATTTTACGGCGCCGATGTTTTTAATGGAAAAACTTAAATCGGTGTCCTTTGCGACAAGCCTTACCTTATCCGTTTTGTCCATTAAGGCTTTTAAGCCGTCCATTGCCCTATCCATTTTTTCGTAATCTAATGTGCAAACGTCAAAGAAGAAATCTTCAAAGGCTTCGGTAGACGTGCTCGACTGCTGCGCCATGGACGGAGAAGGATATCTTAAAATCACCCAGCGCGTATTGTTTACACGCTTTTCGTGGTGAACGGGATAACTGTATAATTTGGAATATGAAGCGTTTTTGTCCGCAGGAACGTCTGAAAGTTCAAAAGCGTTTGCGCCCCCGCGGATACCGATGTAACAATCCATGTCCTCCATCATATAACCGTCGTATTTTGCCCACAGTTTTAAGGCGTCATCGTTTGCGCCGGAAATTTGCGCGCGCATAACGGAATGATCACGCAAAACCGCAAAAGGATATGCGCCGACCTTGTAAACTTCGTTTATGACTTCTTTCATAAGGTCGGTAACTTCACCGAAACCTTCAACCATAACCTTTTCACCCTGTTTTGCACGAATGGAATGGTTTACCAAAACTTTTGCAAGTTTGTTTAATCTTGGATCTTTCATTTTAAACCTCTTTTAAAGTTTAACTTTTTTTAACCTATTACCTGTTAACTGCGTACAAAAAGCCCCGTTAACGGGCTTATAGGCGGACTTTTAGTCTTTTAACTTTTTCAAAATGGAATCCGCAACCGAAAGACCGTTGGCGGAAGCCTGCTGAAGTCCGCGCGTTACGCTTGCGCCATCCCCTATGGAATACAAGCCTTTAATACTTGTTTCAAAATTTGTATCGACAACGACGGAGTTAGAATAGAATTTGACTTCTATACCGTAAAGCAAGGTTTCGTCGCTGGCAAGCCCCGGTGAAACTTTGTCGAGTGCGTAAATCATTTCTATAATATCGGTCATTATTCTGTGCGGAAGAACAAGGGACAAATCGCCCGGAACAGCGTCTTTAAGGGTGGGTACAAGGTTGTTTCTTGTTAATCTTTCTTCGGTTGTTCTGCGTCCTCTGCGAAGGTCGCCGAAACGCTGAACTAAAATTTTACCGTCGCAAAGCATATTTGACAGTTGCGCTATATGCTTGCCGTATTCGATAGGCGTCTTAAAGGGCTTTGTAAAGTTTTTGGAAACCAAAATGGCAAAGTTTGTATTTTTGGTTTTATAATCTTTACTTTTATAGGCGTGTCCGTTAACCACCGCAAGGCCGTTTTCGTAATATTCGGTAGCGACTTCGCCCGAAGGATTGGTGCAAAAAGTCCTTACTTTGTCGTCAAAGGTCTGCGAATAATAAATTAGTTTTGCCTCGTAAAGGTTGCGGTTTAATTCATCCATAACTTCGTCGCGACATTCAACCCTTACGCCGATGTCAACGGTACCTACCTTTGTAGCAATATCATGCTTACGGCAGATGCCTAAAAACCATTCCGACCCTTCACGCCCGATACCTGCGACAATTTCGGAAGAATAATAGGTTTCGCCCTTGTCGGTGGTAACGCCTGTACACTTTCCGTCCTCGATTAAAATATCGGTAACCATAGTGTTGAAAATCATTTCTACGCCGATATCTTCAAGGTGGTGCTGTAATCTTGTGTAAATTTTATAACCTTCTTCGGTGCCTAAATGCCTGATGGGACATTCGATAAGTTTTAGGTTTGCGCCGATGGCTTTACGTCTGATTTCACGGATTTCCGCTTCCTTATCAAGGCCGTAGACAAAGGTGTCCGCGCCGAATTTTAAGTATATATCGTCGGAGCGTTTAATAAGTTCAACTGCCTTTTCATAACCCAAAATCTGTTGAAGGTTACCGCCGACGTCCGGGGATAAAGATAGTTTTCCGTCCGAAAACGCCCCTGCGCCGGCAAAGCCCGTAGTTATCGAACAAGGCTTACAACCTGCGCAAACGCCCGTGTACCTTTTGGGACAGGTGCGCTTTTCGATGCTTCTGCCCTTTTCTATAATAAGTACCTTAAGGTCGGGACGCTTTTCTTTAAGTTCATAAGCGCAGAAAATACCGGAAGGTCCTGCACCGATGATTATGACGTCGTAATTTTGCATAAAAGACTCCTTAAAAATTAAAAATTATTTCCATGTATATTTTAACATACCGTAAAAAAAATAGCAAACGCTTAGGTAAAAATATTACAAATTGTTTTGCTTTTAGTCTGCCGTAAAAACATTGAATTATTAAAGGTTTTATGTTAAAATATTTGTGCGAAAATTTTTATTTACCGCTTGAATCAGGGGTTTTATGGTTGAATTATTATCTCCGGCAGGAAGCATACAAAGTTTTTGGTCCGCAATATACGGCGGGGCAAATGCGGTATACCTTGGGTTAGACCTGTTTTCCGCCCGTAAAAATGCGGAAAATTTTAATTTTGATAATCTTGAAACTTATGTGCGTTACGCCCATATTTACGGCGTAAAAGTTTACGTTGCCTTAAATACCTTAATCGGCGACGGCGAAATGGAAAATTTTTTAAAGTACGCCGAATTTTGCAACGGTAGCGGTGTGGACGCCGTTTTACTGCAGGATATGTTTTTGGGCAAACTTTTACATAAAAAGTTTCCCGAACTTTGTTTGCACCTTTCCACTCAGGCAGGGGTAAACAACGTATACGGCGCTTTGGTTGCCAAAGAATACGGTTTTAGCCGTGTGGTTTTGGCACGCGAAACCGATAAAGACGAGATCAAGAAAATTTGCGGAATAATCGAAACCGAAGTTTTTGTGCAAGGCGCGCTTTGTACTGCTTTTTCCGGTCAATGCTATATGTCAAGTTTTGCGGGAAACAACAGCGGTAACCGCGGACTGTGCAAACAACCGTGTAGAAAACTTTACACCTTAAAAAACGGTAAAATAAATAAAAGCGGTTATGATATTTCCTTAGCCGATTTATGCTTAGCGCCCAAAATCGACGAACTTTTATCCATGGGCGTAAAGTCTTTTAAAATAGAAGGAAGAATGAGAAAGCCTTCTTACGTTTTTGAGGCAACTAAGTATTACAGCCAGTTATTACAAGGCAAAAGTCCGTCTATAAGCCCGTTATCACGCACTTTTAAGCGCGGTAACTACACTTTGGGCTTAGGCTTCGGGCAAGATAAAAACCTTGTATCCGACAAAGTGCAAAGCCATATCGGTGAAACTATAGGTAAGGTTACTAAGGTAAAGGACAGTTTAAAAGTTCGCTCATCACACACATTTTCCCCTTTTGACAGCGGAAAAATACTGCGCATGGGTGAAGAAGTAGGAAACTACACTTTAGACGAAAGCCTTAATTTAAAATATAAAGGAAAGGTAAAAGTCGGCGACGATATAACCATAACCACCGACAGCAGGCTTGAAGATGAGATTTCCAAAGTTAAAATTCTTCTTCCCGTTAAAGTAGATGGCAGTTTTTTAGTCGGTAAAAAGGCGGAAATTACAGCAAGCAGAAAGGGTGTTACCGTTAAAGCAGAAAGCGATTTTGTGCTTGAAAAAGCCAAAAACAGCCCTTTAACGGAAGCAGAACTTACCGATAACCTGTCAAAATGCGGTGAGATGCCTTTTTCTGCGCAGGTAAGCATAATAACGGACGGTGTGTTTATTGCCAAAAGCCAACTTAACGCATTACGAAGAAAACTGTACGAAGATTTGCTTTACAGTTTAGCACCCGTTTACAAAAAGCCAGTATGCAACGTTGACTTTAATAGGCCGACGCAAAAAGATAAATCGTTAATGGTTATGGACGACGATTTTTCAGTCGTTAAAGATTACGACTTTGATATAGCGGTGTTTTCCCCTAATGATTACGGCGATAAAAAACTTTATGATAAATTCTTTTTTGACATGCGACTTCACAGCGCAAAAAAGTTTTTATATCTTCCGCCTGTACTAAATAGTGCCGATAACGGGCTTATAGCCCCACTTTTGCAAAAATTTGACGGCGTTTACGTCGACGGATACTACGGCTTAAAGTTAGCAAAAGAATATAAAATTCCGCTAATTTTGGGTAGCGGTGTAAACATATACAATAGTTTTGCCTCTTACGAGGCGCAAGGCGTTTACGACTATATTGCTTCTAAAGAATTAACTTTAAAATCTGCCGAAACCTTAGGCGGATATTACTACTCGGCAGGAAGTTTGAAGGTTATGGATTTAGCCTATTGTCCTTTTTTAAAAACTTGCAATGACTGCAAAGGCGAAGATATTTCCATTCTATCCGACGGCGAAAGGGATTTTATTTTAAGACGCGTTAAACTGAGCGTTTGCAGGTTTGAGGTTTACAACCCCTATCCCCTGTTAACCGACGGGGCGAAAAGAAACTTTTTCAATCTTTTAACATTATCGAACAACCAAAAAGTTGCCCTTTTAAAAGCGCAAAACTGCCCGATTTCGGCGAAAAACGCTTTTACTGATTACACCACGGGGCATAGTAAAAAACCGCTTTTATAAGCGGTTTTTATTGACGCAAATTTTTAGGTAAAAAAAGACTGCGCTTTTTATAGTGCAGTCTTTTTTATATTATGATTTGATTATTAAACCAATTCGATAATTGCCATTGAAGCAGCATCGCCGCGACGTTCGCCTAAAGAATAGATTCTGGTATATCCGCCGCCCTGACCGCTTTCTTCTTTGCGTTGAGCGTACTTAGGAGCGATTTCGTTAAAAATCTTTTCGATAAGCGGATGTTTGATACCGTTAACTCTTTCTTTATATTCTGCTTTGGATTCATGAGCTTCTTTTATAAGAGAAAACTCGTGAAGTTTAGACATAACCTGTCTTCTTGCGGCAAGTTTCTTGGGGCCGTCTTTAATAACGGTGTTAGTTACCTCTTTACCCTTTGCGTCTTTACCGGTAACCTTAGTTTCGATAGTATCTTCATAAGAATTTACCGCTAAGGTTATGATTTTTTCAACGTAAGGACGGAGTTCTTTTGCGCGCATTTCGGTTGTTTCTATTCTTCCATACCAAAGTAATTTGGTCGCTTGATTCTTTAAGACCGACATTCTTTGTGTAGCGGTCATACCTAATTTTCTGGCCATGATTATTAGTCCTCCTGTTCTTTGAGCGATAATCCGTAACTTTCAAGTTTCAAAATAACTTCGTCGAGTGATTTTTTGCCGAGGTTACGAACTTTAAGCATATCGTCTTCTGTCTTTTTGGTTAAATCTTCAACCGTATGAATATTGGCGCGTTTTAAGCAGTTATAGGAACGAACGGATAAATCCATATCCTCAATGCTCATTTCCAAAATTCTCGGTAACGGATCGGTAGGTTGCGCTTTCAAAATATCGGGAATAGTTTCGCTTAAACCTACGAACAAATTAATGTGTTCCGAAACGAGTTTTGCCGCTAAGGAAATAACCTCTCTTGCGGGGAAAGCGCCGTTTGTTGTTACCTCTAAAATAAGTTTATCGTAGTCGGTGCTTTGACCAACCCTTGTGTTTTCCACACTGTAACTAACCTTTTTAACGGGTGCGTACTTGGAATCAACTGCAATATAGCCTATTTCATCGGTTTTATTGAACTCTGCGCCCTGATAACCTCTGCCGCGGCCGACTGTAAGTTCCATCGAAAGATATCCATCGGCGTCGAGCGTACAAATATATGCGCCCGGATTGGCAATTTCAACGTCGGCAGGCAGTTCAAAATCTTCTGCCGTAACAACGCAAGGTCCGTGTTTGCAGATAGTAATGATTTCCTTAAAGGAAGGATCGGTCGAAACGGTTTTAAAAGCGATTTCTTTAATATTAAGAATGATTTCGGGAACATCTTCCTTAATACCCTTAATAGTAGAAAATTCGTGCTTTACAGCGAGTTCGGGCGCAAATTTGACACCCTGAGCGGCTGCCCCCGGAAGCGATGACAGTAAAGTTCTTCTTAAAGCGTTGCCAAGCGTTAAGCCAAAACCCTTTTCTAAAGGTTCGCAAACGACTTTCGCATAACTTTTGTCTTCTGCTTCTTCGACAACGATGTTGGGCATATCTATTTCCATCATAGAAATATTACCTCCTGAAATTTTTTTAAGTAATTATTAAGACAAACTATAATTACTTGGAATACAACTCGACTATCATGTGTTCCGCGATCTGAGCGTCGATATCGTCTCTTTGCGGAAGCGCGATAACCTTTCCCTTTAGTGTTTCAGGATCGAAGTCAACCCATTTAGGCATTGCTCCGTTTTTAGCAACTTCTTTTAAAGCGGTGAAGTATTTATTGTTCTTTTTAGTTTCTCTTACAGCGATTTCGTCGCCTGCTTTTACCTGATAGGAAGCGATGTCAACGTTCTTACCGTTAACGGTAAAATGAGCGTGGGTTACAAGTTGACGTGCCTGTGAACGGGATTGAGCGATACCCATTCTGAAAACAACGTTGTCAAGACGTCTTTCCAAAAGCGAAAGCATATTTTCACCGGTAATACCCTTCATGCGGTCTGCTTTTTCATAATATTCTCTGAACTGACCTTCGAGTACGCCGTAAATTCTTTTAACCTTCTGTTTTTCACGAAGTTGTTGACCGTATTCGGAAACCTTTCTTCTGTTTTTAGCGTGAGGACCGGGAGCAACAGGTCTCTTTTCAAATGCACAAGTGGTTTTGTAGCATCTTTCGCCTTTTAAGAACAACTTTGCGCCTTCACGTCTGCAAAGACGGCATTTTGAATCTGTATATTTAGCCATAAATAAATATCTCCTTATACTCTGCGACGTTTAGGAGGACGGCAACCATTGTGTGCAATGGGGGATACGTCCTGTATAAGCGTAACTTCGATACCGCATACGCCAAGTGCGCGGATTGCGGATTCTCTTCCCTGACCGGGACCTTTGACGAAAACTTCAACACTTCTTAAACCGTGTTCCATAGCCGCCCTTGCAGCGGTTTCGGAAGCCTGCTGTGCTGCGAACGGTGTGGACTTTCTTGAACCGCGGAAACCTAATGCACCTGCACTGCAGTGGGAAATGGTATTACCGTTCATATCCGTTACGGTAACGATGGTGTTGTTGAAAGAAGACTTGATGTGTACTTGACCTTTATCTACTTTCTTTATCTCTCTACGTTTTTTAATAACTTTCTTTGTAGTTGCCATAGTAACTTATCACCTCTTACTTACTAGCCGTCTTTTTCTTAGCGACTGTACGACGGGGACCTTTTCTGGTCCTTGCGTTTCTCTTGGAACTTTGTCCTCTTACGGGCAAATTCTTTCTATGACGAACGCCTCTGTAGGAACCGATTTCAATAAGTCTTTTGATGCTCATTGAGTTTTCGGTTTTAAGTTCGCCTTCTACGTGTAAATTACGTTCGATATATTCCCTGATTTTGGAAATATCTTCTTCGGTTAAATCCTTAACTCTCGTGTCGGGATTAACACCGGTTTCGGTTAAAATTTTATTTGATGTAGTTCTGCCGATACCGAATATATAGGTAAGGCCGATTTCTACACGCTTATCTCTCGGTAAGTCAACACCGGAAATTCGTGCCATTATTTAATATCCTCCAAAATAATGTGTAAATTTTTTTATGATATATATTCAAGATCTTTTACCGAAAAGGCGTGAATGACCTTTTTTAAGTAAACGATTTATTTCCCATTAGCCTTGTCTTTGTTTATGATTTTTGTTCTTTGAACAAATTACCATAACCTTGCCTTCTCTTTTAATAACCCTGCATTTATCACACATAGGTTTAACAGACGGTCTGACTTTCATAATTATTGTTCCTCCGATATTTTTTGAACTTTTAAATTTTTGCTTGATGTTTAAGACTTGCTGCGCCAAACGATTCTGCCTTTGGATAGGTCGTAAGGACTCATCTCTAACTTAACCGAATCACCCGGAATTATCTTAATGTAATTCATTCTAAGTTTTCCGGAAATGTAAGCGGTTATTACAAAACCGTTTGATAATTTGACTTTAAACGTTGCGTTCGGTAAGGCTTCCAAAATAACGCCTTCCGCTTCGATTACGTCGCTTTTCGACACGATTGATTCCTCCGTTAAAATTTATAGCGTCAGTATTTCTACGCCGTCGTCAGTTATAGCGATTGTGTTTTCGTAATGAGCAGACGGTTTGCCGTCGCTGGTTACGCACTTCCAGCCGTCGATATCAACGTGATAATCACCCATATTTATCATAGGTTCGACTGCAAGCGTCATGCCTCGTCTTAACCTGACGCCAACCCCTTTTTTACCGTAGTTGGGAACTTGCGGATCTTCGTGAAGATGTCTGCCGACACCGTGTCCGACCATATCCCTTACAACGGAAAATCCGTTGGATTCGGCATGCTGTTGAACTGCATAGCCGATATCACCGATAGCACCGCCGACGGAAATTGCCTCAATGCCCTTAAAGAAACATTCTTTGGTAACTTCGATAAGTCTGAGTTTTTCCGGCGAACATTTGCCGACGGGGAAAGTCCTTGCCGCGTCCGAATGATAACCGTCCAGGACGCAACCGGTATCTATACTTACGATTTCGCCTTCCTTTAACACCCTGTCCGACGGAAAGCCGTGTACCACCTGTTCGTCTATAGAAACGCAGATGGTCCCCGGAAAACCGCCCAAACCCAAAAAGTTCGGTTTGGCACCGCGGGAAAGAATGTAATCGTAAGCAAAGTCGTCAAGTTCCTTAGTGGAGATACCCACACGGATTTTTTGCTCGATAAGTTTAAGCATATCGCCGACTATTCGGCAAGAAGCCTTAATCTTTTCAATTTCCTGTGGAGTTTTAATGTAAATCATTCAAGCACCTTAATAATCTCTTTAAAAACGTCCGAAACGGGCTGATCGCCGTTTACGTCTTTTAGGAGACCGCTGTTTTGATAATAATCAATAAGCGGTGCGGTCTTAGCCATATAAACGTCAAGCCTTTGTTGTACCGTTTCGCTGGTGTCGTCAGCCCTCTGAATGAGTTTGCCGTTACACTTGGAGCAAACCGATACGTCGCCTAAGAAGTCAACGTGATAGGATTCACCGCACTTAGAGCATACTCTTCTGCCGGTGAGTCTTTTCATGAGTTTGTCAAAAGGGATAACGATGTCAATAACCGCGTCGATTTTGGCAAACTGCGCCAAAACTTCCGCTTGCGCGACATCTCTCGGAAATCCGTCGAGGATAAAACCGTTTTTGCAATCATCCTCGCTGATTCTTCCCTTTACAAGTTCAATCGTGACTTCGTCGGGGACCAACTGTCCCCTATCGATGTAGCCTTTGGCGGCTATACCGATAGGAGTGCGGTCTTTTATGTTTTGTCTGAATATGTCGCCCGTAGATATATGCGGAATAGAAAACCTTTCGGAAACCATAGTCGCCTGTGTTCCCTTTCCCGCACCCGGAGCGCCTAAAAAAACAATATTCATAAATTCTTTAATTATTTAAGGAAGCCCTTGTAGTTCTTCATCATAATCTGTGATTCGAGTGCGGTGTTGAATTCCAACGCAACCGATACGCAGATGATAAGACCTGTCGCGCTGAATACGGACGATGAAGTCTGTAAAACCGTTCTGAACAAAATAGCCGGAACGAGCGCAATAAACGCTAAGAAGATAGCGCCGAATAACGTGATTCTGTTTTGAACCTTCTTAAGATAATCGGTAGTCGGCTTGCCCGGTCTGATACCCGGTATGAAGCCGCCGTTTTGTTGAATTGTCTTGGAAATGTCTTCCGGATTGAACTGAATCGTTGCATAGAAATAGGAGAAACCTAAAATCAACAAGCACAAAACGACCATATATAACCAGGAATTGGTCCCCATCCACTGTTGCCACCACATAATGAATTTGCCGTTAGGCGCGATCATTGTTGCGATAAGTTCGGGGAAGGATAAAATGGAGAAGGCAAAAATCAAAGGCATAACGCCGCTGGCGTTTACTTTGATGGGGATAACGGTGGATTGACCGCCGTACATCTTTCTGCCCTTTACCTGTTTTGCGTATTGAACGGGAATCTTTCTTTCGGAAAGTTCAACGAATACAATCAAACCGAATACAACGATAATAACTGCGATGAAGCCGATAAACTGCCACAAAGCCGTCAAGTTACCGCCGAACACGCTGGTAAGCATGCTGATAGTCTGTGTTCCGACCGTAGTCAAAATACCAACGAAGATGAGAAGCGAAATACCGTTGGAAACGCCCTTTTCGGTAATTCTTTCACCAAGCCAAACGGTTACGAGTGCGCCGGATGAATAGAATATAACCAAAACTATATAGCAAAGCCATTTTTGGTTCCAAAGTAACTGTAACATGGACGTTGCACCGGAACTTGTAGTAATAGCGTTTTCACCGTAAGCAATCAAAATACCTACGGATTGCAAAATCGCAAGTATCAAAGCGCCGATACGGGTTGCGTTTGCTAACTTCTTTTGTCCTTCTTCACCTTGTTTGGACCATCTTTCCAAAGCGGGTATTGCAACTGCTAAAAGTTGAATAATAATCGAAGCATTAATGTAAGGTCCGATACCCATAGCAAACCAAGAACCTTGGGCAAGGGCGCCACCCGACATCATTGACATAATGTTGAGATATGATACGTTCGCCAAATCCTGAGAATCGATTAAATATCCGCCGATACCGGGAACGGGAATGTAACATCCCAATCTGTAAATCAGAACAAACAATAAGGTGATCCAAATTTTTACTCTGATTTCTTTAACTTTAAATGCATTTCTTAATGTTTCAAACATGTTCTTTACCCCGCTAAAAGCAAACTATTTAACCAGTTCACAAGTGCCGCCGGCTTTTTCGATTGCTTCTTTTGCGGACGCGGAAAACGCAGCCGCTTTAACGGTTAAGGCAACTTCTAAACTTCCGCCGCCCAACACCTTTAAGCCTGCCGACTGTTTAACCTCTTTAACAAGGCCTTCACAGTATAAGGTTTCATAATCGACAACAGCACCTGCTTCGAAATTGTTAAGAACGTCTACGTTAACAACTGCGTAAACCTTTCTGAAGCGATTGTTGAAACCACGCTTGGGGGAACGTCTTACCAAAGGCATTTGACCGCCTTCAAAACCGGGACGTACACCGCCGCCGCTTCTTGCCCATTGACCTTTATGGCCTCTGGTAGAAGTTTTGCCCATTCCTGAGCCGATACCTCTGCCTACTCTTTTAACGCTTTGTCTAGCGCCTTCGGCAGGTTGTAAATTTTCTAATCTCATAAAGCCACCTCTTAAACGTTTTCGACCTTAACAAGGTGCTTTACTTTGAAAAGCTTACCCTGAAGGGCGGGGCTGTCGGAAAATACTTTGGACTGACCGATTTTCTTAAGTCCTAACGACTCAACGGTAGCCTTTTGATCTTTCAGACAACCTATAGTGCTTTTAATAAGGGTTACTTTAACAGTGTTTTCAGCCATCTTTAAAGCCCTCCTTATCCGAGAATCTCTTCCACGGTTTTACCGCGAAGCGCCGCAACCTGTTCGGCTGTTCTTAACTGCGATAATCCTGTAACAACCGCTTTAACCATGTTAATGGGGTTGTTGGTTCCGTGAGATTTCGTTCTGATATTTTTAATTCCGCAAGCTTCCATAACCGCACGAACGGGGCCGCCTGCGATAACGCCGGTACCTTCTTCGGCAGGTAACATAACTACCGAACCGCGACCGAACTTACCAACCAATGCGTGGGGAATAGTGTTACCGTCCATAGCAACGGTAATCATATTCTTTTTAGCCTGAGTTGACGCTTTTTCGATTGCTTCGGGTACTTCGTTAGCCTTACCCATGCCGTAACCGACCTTTCCGTTTTCGTCGCCGACTACTACGAGGGCTGCGAAACGCATCTTTTTACCGCCTTTAACAACCTTTGTAATACGGTTAACGGCGATGAGTTTTTTATTGAGACCGTCTTTTTCTTCAGGTCTTCTCTGTGGTCTATTATTTTCTCTTGCCATTTCAAAGTCCTCCTTTAGAATTTAAGTCCGCCTTCTCTGGCGCCGTCAGCAAGGCTTGCTACTCTACCGGTGTAGAGGTAACCGCCACGGTCGAAAACTACTTCGGTAATGCCTTTTGCCAAAGCCTTTTCCGCAAGTTTAGCACCTACGATTTTGGCTTTTTCACTCTTGGATTTGCCTTCGCAAAGAGTTGCGATTTCCTTTTCAACGGTGGAAGCGGCAACGAGTGTATTACCTAATACGTCGTCGATTATCTGAGCATAAATGTGATTAAGACTTCTGTAAACGCAAAGTCTCGGAGTTTCTGCGGTACCGCTTATTTTCTTTCTGACTCTTGCGTGTCTTTTTAATCTATCTTGGTTTTTATCGATTTTAGTAATCATAATTCACCTCTCCTTATTTCCCGGCTGTCTTGCCTTCCTTACGAACGATTACTTCATCTTTATAACGGATGCCGTAGCCGTGATAAGGTTCGGGTTTTCTGTAAGCCCTTAAGGTGGCCGCTACCTGACCTACGTCAACTTTGTTGATACCGCTGACGGTGATTTCGGTTGCGGACGGACAAGCAAGTTTTACGCCTTCCAAAGGAAGATACTCTACGGGGTGTGAAAAACCGATGTTTAAAATCAACTTTTCGCCCTGCATGTTAACCTTCCAGCCAACGCCGTTTACGATAAGCGTTTTGGAATAACCTTCGGTAACGCCTACTACCATGTTGTGAAGAAGCGCCCTGTATAAACCGTGTTTTGCACGAACGGGACCTACGTCACTATTTCTGGTAAATACAACGGTATTGCCTTCTACGTTAGGTGTAATAGCGGGGTCGTAATCCTGCGTAAGGGTACCCTTAGGGCCCTTTACCGTCATAACGTTATTGGAAAAATCTACTGTAACGCCGGCGGGGATAACCACCGGTTCTCTTCCGATTCTTGACATATACTCGACCTCCTTACCAAACGTAAGCGAGTATCTCGCCGCCGTGATGCAGTTTTCTTGCTTCCCTGTCGGTCATAACGCCCTTGGGGGTAGAAACGATTGCAATACCCATACCGTTTAAAACTCTGGGAAGTTCATCGTAGCCTGCATAAATTCTTAAACCGGGTTTGGATATTCTCTTTAATCCGGTAATAACCTTTTCGCCCTTTGCGCCATATTTGAGGGTAACAACGATTTTGCTGTCAAGTCCTTCGCCCTTTACTTCGTAACCGCCGATGTAACCTTCGTCTAAAAGGATTTGTGCGATTGCCTTTTTAGTATTGGAAACGGGAATTTCAACAACTTCACGTCTGACAACCAACGCATTTCTGATTCTTGTAAGCATATCTGCAATAGGATCTGTCATTGTTATTTCCTCCTTACCAACTTGATTTCTTAACGCCGGGAATCTGTCCCTTGTATGCTAAGTTTCTAAAGCAAATACGGCAGATACCGTATTTACGGATTACAGCGTGCGGACGACCGCAGATGCTGCATCTCGTATACGCTCTGGTTGAAAACTTAGGCGTTCTTTGCTGCTTATTTATCATTGATTTCTTTGCCATAGTTTATCTCCTTATTAAGCCTTGAAGGGCATACCGAGTGCTTTTAAAAGCTCTCTTGCTTCTTCGTCGGTGTTGGCGGTCGTTACGAAGCAAATATCGAAACCTCTGATTTTTTCAATCTGATCGTATTGAATTTCAGGGAAGATAAGTTGTTCTTTAACGCCCATAGCATAGTTGCCTCTGCCGTCGAACGACTTGGTGGGAACGCCTTTGAAGTCCCTAACTCTCGGAAGAGCAACGGATACGAGTTTGTCGAAAAAGTCGTACATTCTGTTTCCGCGAAGGGTTACTTTTAAACCAACGTTCATGCCGATTCTGACCTTGAAGTTTGCAACTGACTTTTTAGCGGTCGTAAGCACTGCTTTTTGACCGGAAATCTGTGCAAGTTCCTGTTGAACCAACTGGATACTTTTGGCATTGTCTTTAATGTCGCCCAAACCGCCGTTGATGGTTATCTTAACGAGTTTAGGTACCTGATTAACGTTTGTATAGTTGAAATGCTTTATAAGATAGGGAACGACTTCTTGTTCGTAACGCTGTCTTACGCGGCTGACGTACTTTGAATCGGTTGCAGATTCCTTAGCAACCTGAGTCTTGTTACTTGCCATTTTTTTATCTCCTTATATTGGCTTATTATTATTTAGCAGCCTTTTTAGCAGGCCTTTTTGATGATTTTGCCTCTTGCGCTACGTCAAGCGGTTGACCGCACTTAGCGCATACTCTTACTTTTTTGCCGTCGATGACTGCGTGGTGAACTCTCGTTCCCTTTCCGCAAGCGGGGCAAACGACTAATACGTTGGAAGCGTCGATAGGACCTGCTTGGTCGATGATGCCGCTTGTTTCCTTAGCGGAACGGGCTTTTTGATGCTTCTTTTGAACGTTTACGCCGTCAACTGTGATTCTGTTTTCCTTGGGGAAAGCGGTAAGTACCTTTCCTGTTTTGCCGGCGTCTTTACCGGTCATAACGTATACTGTATCGTTCTTTTTAACTTTCATAGTGTTATCTCCTTACAGAACCTCAGGTGCAAGGGAAATAATTCTCATGTAATCCTTTTCCCTTAATTCTCTTGCGACAGGCCCAAAGATACGAGTGCCTCTCGGTTGTTTTTGAGCGTCGATAATAACTGCTGCGTTATCGTCAAATCTGATGTGAGTACCGTCTGCTCTTCTTAAACCGCTGGTAGTTCTTACGATTACGGCTTTAACAACGTCGCCTTTTTTAACTGCGCCGCCCGGAGTAGCGGTCTTAACACTTGCAACTATAACGTCGCCGATGTTACCCCACTTACGATAGGAGCCACCGAGAACTTTTATGCACATTAACTCTTTAGCACCCGAGTTATCTGCTGCTTTCAATCTTGTTTGTGCTTGTACCATAGTAGCCCTCCTATTACTTAGCCTTTTCTATAATGGCGGCAACTCTCCAATTCTTGTCCTTGCTTAACTTTCTGGTTTCAACAATTCTTACCTTGTCGCCGATACCGCACTCGTTATTTTCGTCGTGCGCTTTGAACTTTTTGGAAGTCGTGATAGTCTTTTTGTAAAGGGGATGTTTCGCCTTTTCTTCTACAACGACTACAACCGTCTTATCCATCTTATCGGAAGATACGATTCCTACTCTTTCTTTACGTAAATTTCTCATCATAATCCTCCTTAAGCCTTCTTGATTTCTCTTTCTCTGATAACCGTTTTAACTCTTGCGATATCCTTCTTGACGCTGTTTAATACGTTAGGATTTTCAAGTTGTCCGGTAGCGTGACGGAAACGAAGGTTAAAAAGTTCGTCTTTGAGTTCTGCCAACTTTGTGGTGAGCTCGTCATCAGTCATTTCATGAATCTGTTTCGCTTTCATTAGCCTTCACTCCCTTCTTCGATAATTTTTTTCATAATTTTGCATTTGCAGGGAAGTTTATGACTTGCAAGTCTTAACGCTTCTTTTGCATCTGCTTCGGGTACGCCTGCGATTTCGAACAATACTCTGCCCGGTTTAACAACGGCAACCCAGTATTCAACGGCGCCTTTACCGCTACCCATACGGGTTTCGGCAGGTTTCTTGGTTACAGGTTTGTGGGGGAATATATCGATCCAAACCTGTCCGCCACGTTTGGTAAATCTAGTCATCGCGACACGGGCGGCTTCTATCTGATTGGAAGTAATCCAACTCGGGTTTTCTGCGACAAGACCGTATTCGCCGTAAGCAATCTTATTGCCCTTGGTGCACTTACCCGTCATTCTGCCACGATGTTGTTTTCTTCTCTTAACTCTCTTAGGCATTAACATATTAAGCTTCGCCTCCTTCTTTTCTCATTCCGCCGAGGACTTCGCCTTTGTAAACCCAAACTTTGATGCCGATTGCGCCGAATGTAGTTCTTGCTACAGCGAAACCGTAATCAATGTCTGCACGAAGAGTCTGCAGAGGAATGGATCCTTCATGATAGTGCTCTGTTCTTGCGATTTCCGCACCGTCAAGACGACCGCTGACCATTGCCTTAACACCCTTAGCACCCAATCTCATAGCACGTGAAATTGCTTGCTTCATGCATCTTCTGAAAGACGCACGTTTTTCAAGTTGTGCAGCGATGGATTCGGCAACCAACTGTGCGTCGCAGTCGGGTTTTTTAACTTCGATAATGTTGATACCGATCTGTTTACCTTTTGCGATTTTACCCAAATCGTTCTTGATAACTTCGATTTCGGCACCCTGCTTACCGATAAGTACGCCCGGACGCGCGGTGTGGATGGTTACTACGATTCTGTTAGCCGCTCTTTCGATAGTGATTCTCGAAATAGCCGCAGCGTAATATTTTTCCTTTATGAACCTTCTTAGTTCGTAATCTTCTTTAAGAAACGCCGAGAAGTTCTTTTTGTCGGCATACCACTGGGTATCCCAGCCTTTGATAACGCCAACTCTTATTCCATGCGGATTAACTTTTTGTCCCATAGTGTCCTCCTGATTACGCCTGTGCGTCTAAAACCACGGTAATGTGGCTGGTGCGCTTTAAGATTCTGAAACCGCGGCCGTGTGACATGGGTTGCATTCTCTTAAGTGTGGGACCCATATCTGCGTAACATTCCGCTACGTAAAGGTCCTGAGGGTTCATAGAATTGTTATGCTCTGCATTTGCGCTTGCCGATAAAATAACCTTTTTAATAGGTTCGGCGCCTGCTTTTCTGCAGTTTTCCAAAATTGCAACCGCTTCGTTTACCTTTTTGCCTCTGACAAGGTCAAGGACAACCCTTACTTTGTAGGGGGAAATGCGAACGTATTTAGCGCATGCTCTTGGTCTTCTGTCTTTGTTTTCTGCAATTCTTGCAGCCTTTAATTTCATGTTCTTTGCCATAGTTTACTCCTTACTTCGCACCGGTAGTCTTGGCACCTGCGTGTCCTTTGAAAGTTCTTGTAGGAGCAAATTCACCGAGTTTGCAACCTACCATGTCTTCCGTAACATACACGGGAACGTGCTTTCTGCCGTCGTAAACGGCGATCGTATGACCGACCATCTGCGGGAATATAGTGGAAGATCTAGACCAGGTTTTTAAAACCGTCTTTTTGTTTTCTGCGTTTAAAGCCTCTATTCTTGCAAGTAATTTAGGTTGCACATAAGGACCTTTCTTTACACTTCTACTCATATCTGATCTCCTTAATTAACACGTTTAAGAATAAACTTATCAGTCTTATTCTTCTTCTTTCTGGTCTTGTAACCGAGTGCCGGCTTACCCCAAGGTGTTTGAGGACCGGGACGGCCTACAGGTGATTTGCCTTCGCCACCGCCGTGAGGGTGATCGCAAGGGTTCATAACCGAACCGCGAACGGTAGGACGAATACCCATGTGACGAACTTTACCCGCTTTACCGATACGAACGATTTCGTGATCGAGATTGCCTACTTGACCGATGGTCGCTTTGCAGTTTAACTGAACGTATCTCATTTCACCGCTGGGCATCTTTAAGGTAGCAAGTTTTTCGTCTTTTGCCATAAGTTGTGCAGCCATACCTGCGGCGCGGGCAAGTTGACCGCCTTTGCCGGGCTGTAATTCTATGTTGTGAATCATCGTACCAACGGGGATAAGCGCAAGCCTTAAAGTGTTGCCGACTTTAATGTCCGCAGTATCGCCGCTCATAAGTTTGTCGCCTACGTTTAAGCCGTAAGGGGCGAGAATATATCTCTTTTCGCCGTCGGCATAGGTCAAAAGTGCGATGTTTGCGCTTCTGTTGGGATCGTATTCGATGGTCTTAACAACCGCTTCGATACCGTCTTTGTTTCTCTTGAAATCGATAACACGGTATTTTCTTCTGTTTCCGCCGCCGTGATGACGAACGGTTATCTTACCTTGCGCGTTTCTACCGCCGGTATGACGTTGATCTTCAAGTAAAGATCTTTCCGGAGTGGTAGTGGTAATTTCTTCAAAAGTGCTTACCGACATAAAACGGCGTGCAGGCGTTGTAGGTTTATATCTTTTAATACCCATATTTCAATTCCTCCACCATTACGAGAGCGACTTGAAGAACTCGATGTCCTTGCTCGTCTCGGTCAATTTAACGACTGCCTTCTTATAGGAAGGGGTGTAACCTTGGTTTCTGCCCATTCTTTTAAGTTTACCACGGCAGTTAGCAGTGTTTACTTTTTCTACTTTGACGTTGAAAAGTTCTTCGACGGCAAACTTGATTTGAGTCTTGTTCGCTCTTTTATCAACGACGAAAGTGTATCTTTTGTTCTCGATAGTACCGTAAGTTTTTTCGGTGAGAACGGGTTTAATGATGATATCTCTTGCTTCCATTATTCTCCGTAAACCTCCTGTAATTTTTCAACAGAGCCTTTTGCGAGAACGATTACGCTGTTTTTAACGATGTCGTAGGTGTTGAGTTGTTCAACGGGAAGGGTGTTAAGATTTTTAAGGTTTCTTGCAGCCCTTATAACCTTTTCGTCGTCGTTGCACATTACGATAAGTACGGACTTTTCAAACTTGAAAGCGTTTAAAAACGCAACCATTTCTTTGGTTTTGCCCTGTGCAACCGCTACTTCGTCGATTACGTAAAACTCGT
Organism: uncultured Clostridia bacterium; assembly: GCA_945638575.1. Classification (GTDB taxonomy): domain Bacteria; phylum Bacillota; class Clostridia; order Christensenellales; family Borkfalkiaceae; genus UBA4636. The sequence goes on from CALZDP010000008.1 coordinate 31,525, forward strand.
TATCGGCAAGTTTTCTGGATAGTGCGGAGAACATTGCGATTCTCTTCGCACAGATGTTCATTTTCTTTCTGAAATCTCTTGACTTGGGAGCGAATACTACGCCGCCTTTGATCCACTGGGGCGCCCTGGTGGAACCTTGACGGGCGTTACCGGTACCTTTCTGACGGTAAGGCTTTTTGCCGCCGCCTCTTACTTCGGTTCTGGTTAAAGAACTTTTCGTGCCCTGTCTTTCGTTTGCTAATCTGGTAACGACTGCTTGATGGATAAGCGGTTCGTTGTATTCAATGCAGAAAAGGTTTTCGTCAAGTTCGACAACGCCTTTTTCCTGAGCATTCATATTATATAATTTTACGCTTGGCATTATCTGAACCCTCCTTATGCTTTACAACTGTTTTTAATGGAAACGATTCCGCCCTTGGGACCGGGAACGGCACCGCGAACGAGTATGGCGTTTCTTGCTTTGTCAACCTTTACTACTTCCAAATTCTGAATAGTAACCTGTTCGACGCCGTATTGACCTGCTAAGTGTTTGTTTTTGAAAACTCTTGACGGGTCGCTTATGGAACCCATGGAACCGACTTCTCTGTGAACGGGGCCTACGCCGTGCGTTTCTTTAAGTCTGTGTTGATTCCATCTTTTGATAACACCGGTAAAGCCGTGGCCTTTGGTGATACCGACAATATCAACCCTTTCGCCTTCCGCGAAAGTATCGCAGTTTACAACCTTGCCTACTTCGTAAGTTTCGGCATTGTCAAGACGGAATTCTTTAAGATATTTATGAGGTTCTATACCTACCTTCTTAAACTGACCGAGATTGGGTTTGTTAAGTTCCTTTTCGGATACTTTTTTAAAACCTAACTTAACTGCGGAATATCCGTCGCGGTCTACCGTTTTGACCTGAACAACCGGACAGGGACCTGCCTCGATTACGGTAACGGGGATTACTTTTCCATCAGGGGAAAAGATCTGCGTCATACCTAATTTTCTTCCAATGATTGCTTTATTCATCGATAAAGTTCACCTCCGTATATTTTAAAAAAAAGGATTACAATTTGATCTTTACGTCTACGCCTGCGGGAAGATGGATGCTGTCCAAAATCTTTGCGTTGGTGGAGTAGATGTCGATAAGACGTTTGTGAGTTCTTAATTCAAACTGTTCACGACTGTCTTTATCCTTGTGCGGAGAACGTAAGATAGTAACGATTTCCTTTTCGGTGGGAAGTGGAATGGGCCCGCTGATTTTTGCGCCGGCCTTCTTCATCGTTTCTACGATACGTGCCGTGGCTTGGTCTACCATGTTGTGGTCGTAAGCCGATAATTTGATTCTGATTTTCTGTCCTGCCATTTTAGTTCCTCCATATTTATACTAACGAATTAAGTTGTCGGCGTCTTAGGACTTTTATCGCCGAAATTCCCTGTTTTGTGCTGTGATTTTTAAGGAATCTCATTTTTGACAACTTTGCCGTGTGTATCGAGCCATAGGCCATTAAAAAATCATCTGCGCTGTGACTAAGCAGATGACTTAACTTACCTTGGGCTCGGTTAGTCGCAGGGGTAAATCCCCCACATTTGTCAGTGAAAATTATCTTCCCGCGCAGTATGAACTTTACGCTCACTTACGGGGTTTAAAGTAACTTTTCACCTCAACCCATTTACACAGCGTATCAATAATACAATAATACGCTATTATTGTCAAACGTTTTTTCGCCTTTTTTTAAAAATTTTTGTATTTTTGTAAAAATGTATAAAACCGCCTTTACACGCACCTATATTATATAATAAGGTCGTAGGATTTTCATCTGTTTTACTCAACTTTTTACCCAAAAACAGATATTTTAGTCGAAAGTATTTTAAAGCGCGGTCGCAAGGCGACACAGCCAATCCCTCAGTCGCCGTACGGCGACAGCCCCCTTTGCACAAGGGGGATGTCATAGAAAATCTTACGGACAAACAAATAGCACACTATCTTCGTTTTCGAAGTATAGTGTGCTTTACTTTATAAGCGAAATTTTTAACCGCGTTTACAACCTTTAACCATATTTATAAAATATTCGTGCACACGCAAGTCGTCGGTACATTCGGGGTGAAAGGAAGTTGCCAAAATATTATTTTGACGGACGGCAACGATGTTACCGCCTATCGTAGATAAAACTTCCGCACCGTCATCTACACTTTCAAAATACGGAGCGCGTATAAAGGTCATGGTGACCTTGCCTACGCCCTTAAAGTCGCCTTCGGTTACGAAAGATGACAGTTGTCTGCCGTAAGCGTTGCGTTTGACGGTTGCGTTTAGCACGCCCAAATGGACGGTTTCGTCGCCGCAGATTTTTTTGGCAAGAAGAATCATACCGGCGCAAGTGCCGAAAACGGGCATACCCTTTTCGATTGCGGTTTTAATAGGTTCAAACAAACCGACTTCGTGCAAAAGTTTGCCTTGAACGGTAGATTCACCGCCCGGCAAAACCAAACCGTCTATGTCATCCGTAAATTGGGAAAGACGGCGAATTTCACACACGGTAACGCCGAGTTTGGAAAGCATAATCTCGTGTTCGATGAACGCCCCTTGAAGGGCTAAAACACCTATTTTCACCTTTACTTACCCCTTTCAGCCATTAAAAGTTGGATTTCTTGCTCGTTAATGCCGACCATGGCTTCGCCTAAATCTTCGGAAAGTTCCGCTAAAATATCGGGGTTGTCGTAGTTTGTAACAGCCTTTACAATGGCGCGCGCACGCTTTTCGGGGTTGCCGGACTTAAATATGCCGCTACCGACAAAAACCCCTTCGGCGCCTAATTGCATCATAAGTGATGCGTCAGCAGGGGTTGCAATACCGCCTGCCGCAAAGTTTACGACGGGAAGTTTGCCGTTTTCATGTACTTCCGATAAAAGTTCGTAAGGAACGCGAAGATTTTTGGCTTCTTCGTAAAGTTCGTCCTCACTCATGTTGGCAACGGCGCGAATTTGACTCATCATAAGGCGCATATGTTTAACCGCTTGCACTACGTCGCCGGTACCCGGTTCGCCCTTGGTCCTTATCATGGAAGCGCCTTCCGCAATACGGCGAAGCGCCTCGCCTAAATCCCTTGCACCGCATACAAAGGGGGCGTTAAACTTCTTTTTGTCGATATGGTAAACGTCGTCGGCAGGAGACAAAACTTCGCTTTCGTCGATAAAGTCAATGTCTATCGCCTGTAAAATTTGCGCTTCGGCAATATGACCGATACGGCACTTTGCCATTACGGGAATGGAAACGGCTTGCTGTATGCCCTTAATCATTTTAGGGTCGCTCATTCTGGAAACACCGCCTGCCGCCCTTATGTCCGCAGGAATACGTTCAAGCGCCATTACCGCACAAGCGCCTGCCGCTTCGGCAATCTTTGCCTGTTCGGGGGTGGTAACGTCCATAATTACTCCGCCTTTAAGCATTTGTGCAAGATTTTTGTTTATCTGTTCACGAGCCATTTATTTAAACCTCTTAACTGTATAATACTGTAACATTTTATGCGTGTATGATTATATCATTATTTTTTATTACGGTCAAGAAATTTACAAAGATATTTTTACGGACAGGGAACCTTTGTGTCGCCGTTCGGCGACAATCTGCGTCGGCGTTGCCGACAATTAAGAATTAAATCGCTTAGCTAATTGAGAATTGAGAATCGAAACAAGGTAGTTGAGTAATTTTTTATAATTTACTTTCGACCGCAATTCTTAATTCTTCATTCTTAATTCTTAATTTAAGGGCACAAAGTGCCCGTTAACGGGCCTATAGGCGGACTTTTGCTAATTTTACAGACACTATCTTACGATTCACTTTGCGCAAAGTAGCAAAATGCGGTTGGCACAGCCAACCGCAAATAAAGAATAAATTTGCTTTGCTAATTAAAAATTAGGTAAGATAATTAAGTATTTATTTTATATGATTTTTTAGAAGCCTACAGAATTCTTAATTCAAAATTCTTAATTCTTAATTTAAGGGCACAAAGTGCCCGTTAACGGGCTTATAGGGGCACTTTTTTAATTTAAGCGACACATTCGCCCGCAAGTTCTTCAGCGGCTAAATCAGGGGCTTCAACATATCTTATTATCTCGTAATTACTGTATTTTTTAGAACAGTCGCACATAAAATCGTAAACTTGGTTTCTTAATTTTGCTTGCGCTTCCTTAGGCTTAAGGGTTTTATCCGGATAAAAAGGATCGCTAACGTAAACGGTAACTTTAACCTTTCTTATAAGACATTCCGGAAACGACGGCTTTTGATAGGCGGTAAAAAAGGCCACCGTAGGCGAGCCGTCCTTTACGGGATAATGGAAAGAGGTCGACTTAAACGGTCTTACGCCGTTATAGTAAGGCCAAATATGGGCTTCGGGATAAATGGTGATATTTTCGCCCCGTTTATGACAATAATCCAAATCCTTCATAAACTTAACCATCCCCTTGTTTTCGGACGGCAACGGAATAACGCCGAGCATTTTAACAATGGTTTTAATTCCCTTTATGGATACTGCGTCGGGATTGGCAATTATCTTATTACGTCTTGGGAATGACAAAAGCATCGGGGTAAACGCGTCGAAAACCGCCGTATGATTGCCGTAAAGGTATGCGCCTTTAAGCCCTTTTAAAGCCTTGCGGTTTTTAATTGTAACGCCGTACACTAAATGTTCAAGCAAAAATATTATCGGCATGGCGATACCGCGCAAGATATAAGTGCCTATTTTATAAAAAAAGTTTTTCGGGACGTAATTATACTTTTCGTCGATAACGTCATGGGAAATGCGCGTCCCTGCAAAATCGTCGTTTAAAGGGTCTTTATAATATACCGTTTTTTCAGGATGATTTTTTCTCATTGACGACTTCCTCTATCATTTCTTCCATTTTTTCCATACATTCTTCCTGATTAAAGGCCTTTGAACTTGCAAGATACTTTTTTTCGCACCTGCGCTTTTCTTCGGGGTGCTCTATCCAATAATCTATTACGCGCGCCAAATCTTTAGGGTCTCTGTTTTTAAATACGCAACGGGGGTCGACAACGTAATTTTTGGTTGCGGAACGCTTTGACGATGAACATATGGTAAGTTTACCGCAAGCAATGGCTTCTATGCAGGAAATCCCTTCAAGTTCCATCTCGGCAGGATGAACGTAAATATCGCAGGCGTTTAAAACGTCGATAATTTCCTTTCTGGAATAAAATTTAAATATCGGCGCGATAGGTAACTTTTCGGCAAGCCTTCTGTAGTAGTTTTCCTTTGCACCCTGTCCGCCCAAAACAAGTTGAATACTGTCTTTGTACTTAGAATAGTTTATCGCTTTTATCAAAGTGTCCTGCGATTTTTCACGCGAAAATCTTCCGGTTGTTAAAATTACGATTTTATCTTGCCATTCCGTCGGCTTTTTTGACGGCTTCTTTTTGACGTAATCGTTTACGCCGTTAGAAATAACGTACCCTTTTGTCTTTTCGTGAATGTTGCTTTCAAAAACGTCTTTTATAAAGGTGGTCGGAAAATGTATTCCGTCCACGCGTGAGAAAAAATGTTTCCAGTTATACACGTAAAAAAAGTGATTAAGGGGCTGACACCATTGTAATTTTAGGTGGGAAGTAAAATTTTCCGCCTGAGCGTGAAAACCTGCGGTTACGGGCAGGTTTTTTTCGGTTGCCACGTTTAAGGTAGCGCGCCCCAACATAAACGGCGTCATTATATGCACCACGTCCGCACCGTCAAGCGCGGTTTCGATAATATCCTTTTGCGGTTTTGCAAGGGTTACGCCGACCTTTTCGACGTAACCGTTTAAAAGTTTTCCCAAATCGTAATTGGGCACGACAAAAAAATCCTTTTCGCCTATGCGGTTTTTATCTCCGCACAAAACCCTTACGGTATGTCCTTGCGAACGCAAATAATTTATAAGATTCATTGCGGCAATAGTCGTGCCGTTGTTTTCTTCGCCCAACACGTCGCAGGCAACGGTTATAATCATAAAAATCCTCAACTTAGCAAAAATTGCTCGCTATATAAACAAAAATTGCCTTATGATATTTATAGTTTACTTAAATTCCGAAACTATTCTATCAAACTAATTTCAATTTTTCTTCAACTTTACATAAACTTTTATAAAAGGAAGGATTATTAACCGATTTTTTAGATAACGTATCTTATTTAAGCAAAAAAACTATCGATAAAAAACAAAATTATGACATCAAAAAAGAGCGATAATCGACCTATAGGCGGACTTTCGCTCTGTGTTAACATATTTATTTTAAAATTTATTCGGCTTCTTCAATAACGGTTTTATAAAGATCGCTTTTGCTCAGTCCCCTTTCCTTTGCGACTTTTTTGATAGCGTCCATTTTGGAAAGACCGTCCTTTTGATATAGTTTGACGTGCTCTAACGGAGATAATGCCGAAAAATCTTCCGCTTGGTAATAGCCGTCTACGACGATAACGAACTCTCCGCGAAGATCTATTTCGGGGATATCGCCCAAATAAAACTCGCAACGGGTTTCGTAAACCTTGGTGATTTCCTTAACAAGAACGGCTTTTCTTCTTCCCAATGCTTGATACAAATAGGTTAAAGTCTTTTCGATATCGTGCGGAGCGCAATAAAAGACCAAACTTGCCGGAACAGCGGAAAATTTATCCAAAAGGGCAACCCTATCCGACTTTTTTTCGGGCAAAAAGCCGATAAAAAGGAATTTTGAACTGTTTAAACCGGATAATATAAGGGCAGGCAAAAGGGCATTTGCGCCGGGAATTACCGTGAAAGGTTCACCGCTGTTTATAAGCGAGGTAACCAAAACACTACCGGGGTCGGATAAAACCGGTGTGCCGGCGTCGGAAATAACCGCTACGGTCTTGCCTTGCTTTAACATATCCAAAATATTAGCGGATACTTCGGCTTCGTTAAACTTTTGGTAAGATATAAGCGATTTTTTTATTCCGTATTTGTTGAGTAGCGGAAGAGAATGTCTTGTGTCCTCGCAAGCGATAACGTCAACGCTTGACAAGACTTCGACCGCCCTGTAAGTTATATCCCCCAAATTGCCTATCGGGGTAGAAACAAAGTATAACATAATCTTAAAAAACCATCGATAACGGGCTTATAGCCCCACATTTTATAATATCTATCCTTTAAAGTCGGTGGCGTTATTTTCAAAAATGCCTTCAAATTTAAAGGTAGGTTTTCTGTCTTTTACGCCGTCGATTAAAAACAAATAGGCTTCGTTTGAATTTTTGCCCCTTACAAAACGAAGTCTGTAAGGTTCTATGCCGTTGCTTCTGAATGTAGTTAAAAGGTCGGTTAATCTTTCCGGCTTATGGCACATAAAAAGGTGTCCGCCGCTTTTCAGCGAACGGTAGGCGCACTTTACTATATCCTCTAAAGTGCATTTTACCTCTGCACGGCAAATGGCGATATGTTCGTTGTCGGATAAAATACCGCTCCCCCTTTTTTTGTAGGGCGGATTACAAAAAACCGCGTCGTAACCATTACCGTTAAAATATTTCAGGTCGCAATTTATTACCGTCATCTTATCCCCCAACCCGTTTAACGCAACAGATTCAAGGCACATATCGGCAAGGGGCTTTTGGATTTCAACAAAGTCCACGGTTTGGCAACCATTTTGACCGTAAAAGTGTAAGCCCACGATTCCGCTTCCGCTGCAAAGGTCCAAAACTTTGGGATAATTTTTATCGGGAAAGCGCGCCAAAAGGACCGCGTCGCTTGTGAAACGGTAAAGGTTGCTTGACTGGATAATTTTTAGTCCGCCAAGCATCAAGTCTTCGGTTTTTTTGTCATTAGATAGTTCCATAACGGAAAAAGTCCGCCTTTTTAGCAAGTAAAAAGGGCGCCGCCTATAAGCAGCAACCCTTTTTTACCAAAATTATTCTTCGGAAGGAGCACCAACAGGGCAGTTGTCGGCACAAGCACCGCAAGAAATGCAGATTGCTGGATCGATTTCGTACTGAGTAGCACCAGCCGTAATAGCGTTTACAGGGCAGTTGTCGGCACAAGCACCGCAAGAAATACAAGCGTCAGAAATCTTATAAGCCATAGTGTAATACCTCCGTTTAATCTTAAATTTAAACCGCAAAAATTTATGCGGTAAAATATTCTATTTATATTTTATCACAAAAATTACCATTTGTATATGGATTAAAGCATAATTTAACATACTTTTTCGGTCTTTTTTTATTCTTCGAGTTCTTTTAGTTCCGCCTGTTCTTCGGGCGTCAACTTATCGTCCTCATCCGAATAGTTGTGCTTGGAAAATTTGACTTCGCTTAAAGGGTAGTCTTTATAGATAAGTCCGCCTTCCCCTTTGTCGATTTTTACCTTGACGGTAAGGTTTAACATATTGTTGGAAATCACCACGCCTTGCCCTTCCGAAATTGTTACGGTACTGCCGATTTTGGGCATCTTTTTGTAAACGTCGGCATAGTAAGCGTTTTCGTATTCCAAACAACACATAAGCCGTCCGCAAAGTCCGCTTATTTTACCGGGGTTTAAAGACAGCCCCTGTACTTTTGCCATTTTTATGGTAACTTTTTTAAAGTCGGGCATGCAGTTTTTACAGCAAACTTCTCTTCCGCAAGGCGCGATACCCCCCAAAATTTTGGCTTCGTCGCGAATACCTACCTGTCGAAGTTCTATCCTTATATGGAAAGCGGACGCCAAATCTTTAACAAGTTCCCTAAAATCTATTCTTGTGGGCGCGGTAAAATAAAAGACGACTTTCGAGCCGTCGAAGGTAAATTCGGCGTCGATTAATTTCATCTTTAATTTATGTTTTTCGATTAAAGATTCGGCAATCTTTTTGGCTTCCGGCGTCTTTTGCATGTTTTTGCGGTTAACCTCGGTATCCTTTTCGGTTGCCTTTCTGATAATTGGTTTAAGAGGCTGAACGATTTCGGTATCGTCAACTTCTTTATTGGGTATGCTTATCGTTCCGTATTCAACGCCGCGCGTTGTTTCGACGATAACGCCGTCCCCTTTTTGAAATTCTGTATTTTTAGGATCGAAGTAATAAACCTTTCCGAAGTTACGGAATCTTACCCCTACAATCTTTGCCATTTGGTTTTTTCCTCCATGACGGCAAACAAAACGCCGTCAATCAGTATTGCATTGTTTATATTATAGTTTATGCTTTTTTCAAATTTATTTAACCGTTCAATAGTGGCGATAATCGACCCATAGCCCCACTTTTCGGTTGCGGGATACAATTTTTCGTAACCTTGTTCAACGCGGCCGAGGGACAAATTTTCCAAAAGTTTACCCAAAAGCAGTTTTGTTACGCCTATAAAATCCGCTACTGAAAGGTTTTTAAGTTTACCTGCGTATTCCGGAAGATTTCTGCCCGTCATATTTAAAAGCATATCGGTTGCAAGGTCTTTTATAGACAGTAAATCATCGTTTTTATAGTAACTTAAAAGTCTTCCTAACTTGCCGTCGCAAAGTTTTACGGCTAAGTTTAACCTTTCACCGCTTAGCCCCATACGGGTTGCGCACTCGAATAAAGAATTTTCCGTAAAATCGGAAATTTCGATAACCTTTGAACGTGATTTGATAGTAGGCAAAACGGCTACGGGGCGTTCTGCCGATATTAGCAAATGAACGTTTTTAGGAGGTTCTTCAACGGTTTTTAAAAGTTTATTTTGATATTGATTGAGTTCTTCGATTTTTTTAACCACAAAAACCCTTTTGTCGATTTCAAAAGGCTTTATCACGCTTTGACGGACAAGTTCATCCGCAGAATCGCTTTTTAATTTGCCTTCTTTCGGAAAAAAAGTAACGTCGGGATGGGCTTTTTGGTCGATAAGTTTACAAATCCTGCAGTTATCGCAAAATTCTTCGCTGTCGCAGGCGATAAGTTTTGCAAGTATTTTAAGGTATTCCTCGTGCATGTCGCCGTCCTGACAAACCACCAAATAGGCGTGATTAAGCCTACCTGCCTTTTTGTCGGCTGAAATAACCTTGTATGCGGTGGAAGTTTCTAACAGTTTTTTCATTATAAAACGCCCTTATCGCGCAAAAGGGTTAATACGCATTCGTGGATTTTTTGAGCGTCGGCATGCGCGTCAACGGAAATAATCCTATCTGGAAATTTTTCTATAAGCGCCTTATAGCCTTTGTACACTTTATTGTGAAATTCCTGTCCGGCAAGTTCCAACCTATCCGTACTGTCCGCACCCCCCTTCCTTATAAATGCGGAATAGGGATCGATATCGAAAAAGACGGTTAAATCGGGCACAGCATAGGAAAGCGCAAAATTGTTTGCCGAGGCAACGAAATCATACCCCAAACCCCTTGCATACGCCTGATAGGCAAAAGAGGAATCGTAATATCTGTCGATAATTACCATTTTGCCCTCGTTTAAGGCAGGTAAAACCTTTTCTTTAAGAAGTTGACAGCGTGAAGCCGCGTATAATAAAGCCTCGCATTCGTCTGCCATCTCCGAATTATCTTTATCTAAAATTATGGAACGAATTTTTTCCGAAATTTCCGTTCCGCCCGGTTCGCGAGTCATAAAATACGGGATAGAATTTGCTTCAAGATATTCTTTTAAAAGACGCACCTGCGTGCTTTTGCCGGAACCTTCGCAACCCTCAAAAGTAATAAGTTTACCTTTCATAAATCCGCCTCTCACATTAAAACGTCAATAACGGGCTTATAGCCCCACTTTTAAACTTTTATACTGCTTTTGAAAACCAAAAACAGATAAATACCCACTTAATAAAAAAAACCGTTTTTCAGTGTGCTAATCACCATCGCAGATTTTTTAAAGACGTCTTTGTTGCCTTGTAAATGCGTTAAACTCGCTACCGTATCTTGTACGGCTACGTTCGTTTGCCTTTTTAAAGACAATAATTCATCCTTTAAAAATGCGAAGCAATTTTAGCGGTAAAAAACACGGAATACAAAATAACCGTATTGTAGCACCTTTAAGACAAAAAATCTTTCAAAGTATTTTACCGCTAAAATAATCGGTGATAATAGGCACGCCTAAACGCGGTCCTTTAATTGTTTTCGGTTACTTGATGATTTCCTTAACGGTAAGTTGATAACTTCCGCCGGGGGCGTCAACGGTTACGGTATCGCCGATTTTTGTACCCAAAAGCGCTTTGCCGACAGCGGACTCGTTTGAAATCATATTGTTTGTAATATCGGCTTCGGCAGTACCAACGATGGAATAAACAGCTTCTTCTTCCATATCGTGGTCGTAAACTTTAATCTTAGACCCCATGGTAACGGTATTGTTATCCGCAGAAGATTCGTAGATAACCGCAACTTTCAGTTGGGCTTCGATCTGTTCGATTTCGCCCGATACCCTAGCAAGTTCGTTTTTAGCGGCGTCGTATTCCGCGTTTTCGGATAAATCGCCGAATTCACGGGCGATTTTCAATCTTTCAACGACCTGAGGACGTTCGGTTTCGATAAGATAATGCAACTTTTCTTCAAGTTTTTGTTTGCCTTCTTGGCTGAGATAAATTTTTTCGTTCATATTATTAACCTTTTACCTTGCGCCGACTTTTGGGCTACCACCCGATTTATTATACGGCGAATATCATATATTATATATTTTTTATTGTAAAATGTCAAGGACAATATTTGCTTTATTATTGAGCCTTTTCGGTAAGAACTGCTTTAATTCTTCTTATACCTGCAGAAGAAGACTGTTCTTTAACGATATGGAATTCCCCTAAATCGCCCGTCCTTTTAGCGTGAGGACCGCCGCAGATTTCCTTGGAAAATTCACCCATGGTGTAAACTTTTACTTTATCGCCGTAACGAGATTCAAAGACGCCGACTGCACCCGAAGATTTGGCTTCTTCAACGGTCATTTCTTCCATGGTAACGGGAACGTCTGCCTTAATGGCTTCGTTAACAAGCCTTTCGACCTCTTTGATTTCTTCTGAAGTCATGGGGCGTTCGAAGTTAAAGTCGAATCTTAACCTTTCGGTGGTGATATTACTACCCTTTTGGGAAACGGAAGGATCGAGAACTTTTTTAAGCGCCGCCTGCATAAGGTGGGTTGCGGTATGAAGTTTTGCGGTGGTTTCGCTTTGATCCGCCAAACCGCCTTTAAATTTTTGTTCGCTTCCGACCGAGGACTTCTTTTGATGTTCCGAAAACGCATTGTTGTAGCCGTCCACGTCTACGGTAAATCCTTGTTCTTTGGCAAGTTCCTGCGTGATTTCCAACGGGAAGCCGAAAGTATCGTAAAGCCTGAACGCCGTTTTTCCGGGGAAAGTAGTGCCCTGAATATGCGTTACGACCTTGTTAAATTCTTTAAGACCGTCGGTAAGAGTTTTTGAAAATTTCTCTTCTTCTTTGTTAAGTTCCGCGTAAATTTTTTCTTTATTGTCGTAAAGTTCGGTATAAGCGTTTTTGTACTTTTCCACATAACAAGCGGCAATTTTTGCAAGGCTTCCTTCGGAAAGGTCAAGGTTTCTTCCGAACCTTACCGCGCGGCGAATAAGACGGCGCAAAACATAGCCTTGGTCAACGTTTGAAGGAACTATGCCTTTTACGTCGCCGATTAAGAAAGTTGCCGTTCTTACGTGATCCAAAATGATTCTATATGCCTTAGTGATTTCCTCGCTTTCGCCGTACTTTTTGCCCGTCAAACTTTCGATTTCCGCCTTGGCTTCATCGAAAAGTTCTGTATCGTAAACGCTTTCGACGCCGTTTAAAATACACAAAGTACGCTCTAAGCCCATCCCCGTATCGACGTTTCTTTGTTTTAACTTGCTGTAACTGCCGTCTTCGTTTTTGTAATACTGCATGAAAACGTTGTTCCAGATTTCAAGGTATTTACCGCAGTCGCACGCCGGCGTGCAGTCGGGTCCGCACTTGGGAATTTTTCTGTCGATGAACATTTCGGTATCCGGTCCGCAAGGTCCGGTTTTGCCGGCTATCCACCAGTTGTTCTTTTTGGGAAGATAGAAGATTTTATCTTCGGGAATACCTAATTCCTTCCAACGATTCGCGCTCGATTCATCCCTCGGACAGTCATCGTCTCCCGCAAAAACGGTAACGGCTAAATCTTCAACGGGAATACCAAGGTATTCTTTGCTTGTTAAAAATTCATAACTCCAACCGATTGACTCATAGTTAAAGTAGTCGCCGAGCGACCAGTTGCCGAGCATTTCGAAAAAAGTAAGGTGAGATAAATCGCCGACTTCGTCTATATCGCCCGTTCTTACGCATTTTTGAACGTCGGTCAAACGCTTGCCTTCCGGATGTTTTTCACCTAAAAGATAGGGAACCAACGGATGCATGCCTGCCGTTGTAAACAAAACGGAAGGGTCGTTTTCCGGAATAAGACTTGCGGAAGGTATTATTTTATGACCTTTGCTTTCAAAAAATTTTAAGTATAAATTTCTTAATTCTTCAGCAGTAAATTTTTTCATATATCTATCCTTATTTGACAGCGTTAATTAAAATTTTATTTGTAATTTAAGTGTAAATTTTTGTAATAAGCGGCGCTATAGGTCGGTTATTAAGCCTTTTCGACGGTGAAGCCGTCTTTTTTGATCATAACTTTGTAACCGCTTTCGGTAATGGTTTTACGAAGTTCGTCCGCCAAGGCGTAGTTTTTGACAAGCCTTGCCTGTTGCATTTTGTTCGCAAGATCCATAATATCTTCGGGAACGGAATCTTCCTTTTTATAGGTTTTTAAATAGTCGTCGGCGTCCATGGTAAACAGTTCTAAAACGGCATAGTTTTTAATAACGTCGTTAACAATATTTACCCCCCTGCCGTCGCCGTTTTTAATAAAGGCATCTGCCTTTTTAAAATATCCGTAAAGGTTGGCAATGGCAAGCGCCGTATTAAAGTCATCGGATAAAGCGTCGTCAAAATCTTTATCTATTCCGCTATCGTAACCGTCAAGAGGAGTAAGACCGCTCTTTTTCGCTTCCGAAATCACTTTGTAAAAATCCGCAACGTGCTTTTCGGCGTCAGGGAAAATGGTGTCGGTAATGTTTATATCGTTACGGTAAGAAGTTTCCAGCATGGCAAACTTTATAGCGTCGGGACTAAACTTATCCAACAGGTCTTTAAGCAGTAACGAGTTGCCTAACGATTTACTCATTTTTTGGCCGTTTACCTTTATAAGCCCGTTATGCATCCAGTATTTAACGAAAGGTTTGCCCGTTAAAGCCTCGGTTTGGGCGATTTCGTTTTCGTGGTGAGGAAAGATCAAATCCCTTCCGCCGCCGTGGATATCGATTTGATCGCCGAAAGCGGCGCGGTTCATTGCCGAACATTCTATGTGCCAGCCCGGTCTGCCCTTGCCCCAAGGCGAATCCCAAAAGACTTCACCCTCCTTAGCGGCTTTCCAAAGCGCAAAGTCTAAGGGGGCGCGTTTTTGTTCGTCGTTGCTTATCCTTACGCCGTCAAGCATATCTTCCGGTTTGCGATTGGATAAACCGCCGTAAGACGGGAAACTTTCCACCGAAAAATAAACGCTTCCGTCCTTGGTCGGGTAAGCGTGTCCGCTATCTATCAGCGCGGAAATAAAATCGATGATTTGGCCGATATTTTCGGTTGCTTTCATCCAAGTATCCGGATCGCCGACGCCGAAACGACGCATTTGAAAATCTATATTGTCGATCATTTGCTTGGCGTATTCCAAAGCAGGAATACCCGTTTCCTTAGATTTAGCGATAATTTTATCGTCAACGTCGGTGTAGTTTCTTGCGTAAGTTACGTCATACCCTTTTTTAACAAGGAAGTTTCTTACCACGTCGTAAATAAGCGCTTGGTAAGCGTGCCCGATATGGGCTTCGCCGGAAACGGTTATTCCGCACGCGTACATATTGACTTTATTACCGCAAAGGGGAATAAATTCCTCTTTTTTTCTTGTCAAAGAATTATATATCTTCATAGTAATACCTTTATATACATCGGTCATTATAGCACAACCCTTTACTTTTTGGCAAACGAATACGGGAGTTTTTACGAAAGCGCAGAAAATTTATTGCCCTTAAAAATGGCAAATTATTGCGATTTAAGGCTAAATAATCGCAATTAATCGAAAAAACGATTGCAAACGGCGGTTATTTGGGATATAATAATAAAAGAAAATTATTAGATGTTATTTTGAGGTATATGGTATGCTCGATATTAAGATGATATGCGATAATCCGGAAAAGGTGCAAAATTCCTTGGCAAAAAAGGGCTGCATCGTAGATTTCAGCGAACTTTTACAATGGGTAAAAGACCGCAAAACCCTTTTACAAAAGGTTGAAAGCGACAAAGCGGAAAGAAACAAAGTTTCCGCACAGATTCCCGCCCTTAAAAAGGAAGGTAAACCCGTTGACGAAATTTTTGCCAAAATGCGCGCACTCGGCGAAGATATTGCCGAACAGGACAAAAAGGTAAACGAACTTTCAGACAAAATTTTTGATTTTGTCGCAAAACTTCCGAACCTTCCCGACGACGACCTTTTGGCAGGCGAAAAGGAAAACAATCAAGTTGTAAAAGTTTTCGGTAAAAAGCCGGAATTCGACTTTGAATTTAAAAACCACGTCGATCTTTGCACTTCGCTTAATCTTATAGATTACGAACGCGGCGTTAAACTTTCGGGCGGCGGATATTGGCTTTATAAAGGCGACGGCGCAAGATTGGAATGGGCGCTTTTGAACTTCTTTATTTCGGAACACTTAAAAGACGGCTATACGTTTATTCTTCCGCCGCATATGCTCGGATATAACTGCGGATTCGGCGCAGGACAGTTCCCTAAATTTTCCGACGAAGTTTACTGGGTAGAAGATAAAGAATGTGAAGACAGAAAACAGCAACGCTTTATGTTACCTACGGCGGAAACGGCGCTTGTCAATATGCACGCAGGTGAAATTTTAGACAGCAAAAACCTGCCTATGAAGTATTTTGCTTATACCCCTTGCTACCGTAAAGAAGCAGGCTCTTACCGCGCGGAAGAAAGAGGCATGATACGCGGACACCAGTTTAACAAAGTCGAAATGGTTCAGTACACTATGCCGGAAGATTCCCCCAAAGCCTTTGAAGAGTTGGTCGGTAAAGCGTGCTCGCTTATGGAAAAGTTAGGGCTTCACTTCAGACTTTCCAAACTTGCCGCAGGCGACTGCTCTGCTTCCATGGCAAGAACTTACGACATCGAAGTTTGGATCCCAAGCATGGGCATTTATAAGGAAGTAAGTTCGGTTTCCAACGCAAACGATTACCAAGCAAGAAGAAACAACACCCGCTATAAGGGCGAAGATAAAAAACTCGGTTATGTGCATACCTTAAACGGAAGCGGTCTTGCGACAAGCCGCGTCTTCCCCGCACTTATCGAACAGATGCAAAACCCCGACGGTACAGTTACCATTCCTGAAGTTTTAAGACCGTTTATGGGCGGACAAACTTTACTGAAATAAATTAAATTAAAGCAATAAAAAGCGGCGAAAATCGGCCTATAGGTCGGTTTTCGCCACTTTTTTGTTTTTTACGATATGTATTTACCGCTGTATTTTTCGTATTAAATTAAGATTCCTGCCAACCGATTTTACCGTTGTCGAATTGTAAACATTGACCGCCTTGATCAAAATATCCTATAGCAAAATGCCAATAATGATAATCTAAATCACTTGTCATTGAAGTAGAGCAATTACTATAGTTGCCGTTTTTGGCGTTATAACCGATCACATAACCGATTGCAGGATAAATTTTATTGCTTCTGCTCGGGCTTGTCCAATAAATCGTGCCGTTACTGCTACAATTTTTCACATATCCGTTTGACAAATTATATCCTACCACACCACCGATTTTTCCGTTATCGGTATCCCAATAATAATTCATTGTTAAACTGTAAGTATCACAGTCGACAACGCTATATGCGTTTCTGCCTGTAATACCGCCAACTTCTCCCGAAACGTTAAACGTTATACCGTTA
>CALZDP010000009.1 GCA_945638575.1 uncultured Clostridia bacterium
CATCTAAATCTGCGTTTGCACATATCCTTCCTGAAAATTCATCACTGATCAGTTGTGCTAAGTTATATTTATAGGGTTTGAAATCCACATAGTCAAAAAATCCTTGGAATTCCGGATGGCTATAAAGTAAACCGCAATATATCATTTTGCGATTCTTTGACAATTGATAAAACGCATTCACTTCGTCATAAAACAAGGTGGATGCTTTATGGCTATCGTTGACGGGATTGTTTAATTCTTCGACCTGAAGTTTATCATCCTTAAGCAACTTGTGGTAAGGACGCTTGGGGAACATCAGAGGAGAAAGATAGAGAGTGTCTATCACTTTCTGTTGCAGAGCATCCCCGATATGTGGTTTGATGTGCTTCATATCGTGATGAACGACATTGTGTCCGCATAGAAACTCCGCACCTGCCACGAAGGCACAAAACTCCGACACGGAGGGAGAATGAAAAACAGTTTTATCACCTCTGACCGCGCCTATGTCAAGTATTTTGTTTTCATGAACACTTATTTCTGTGTCGAAGAATACTATGCTTTTTGCCATATTGGCCTCCAGATTGTTCTTATCAAATAATTCTTACAATTGCGTGCAAGTTATCTATTATAAATTTTTGCGCCTCAATATTGTAAAGTGCAATGCTATACTCACCGTTGCTACTGCTTCTGCGCTCAACGCTAATACCCATTTCGCTACCAATATCGCTTGGCAATTTATAGTTCTTTGCATCAAGCGAAACCACTTTCAGAATTCCAACGCTCAACAACCACTCTGTAATATCCGTCGCCTTTAATTTCGCTGCACTCGTGCTTGTCTTTAACGCATTTATTCTGTCAGTAATCTGACTTATCATCAAAGGTGTTTCGGAGAATTCAAATTTTGCAAGCTCTGCCTGAGTGATTTCAAATGGCTCGGAAGGTTTGCGCCTAACCGATGTATCCGAATATGATACGTAAGTTTTAGAGAATTCAATAATTTCCGAAAGATGATTTCTTATGAAGCGTTGAGCATTCACATCGCAACGAACATAATATTTTGCCCGACCGTTCTCTTTCATTACCTCATCTGTGGTAATACCGAGATTAATTCCTTTTTGTGTAGGGCGTTTTGTCATCTTATTATCGCTCGTTGCAATTCTCGTCAAATAGCCCTCGTGCAAGAGCCAATTGTTTATCTCGGTTGCGGTAAATTTGTGTGTTGATCTTAATGCATCGTTTACTCGCTTTGCAAAAGTGCTTATGCCCACTCTCAATGCAGAGCATTCGATTCTTGCGAGAACATCGGGCGTGACGATCCACTCGTTAGTCTTATACATTTCTGCCAATGCAGACGGATTTTCAATAATTTTAGATAAGATATCCGCTACATATAAAAAGCATTTTGATAGTCTTGGGTTGAGAGCAACCTCGCCGTCGGGGATAAGTGTGCCGTCAGTAGGATCAATACCAATGGCTAATTTATCAATAAATGATTTTGCGTAAGCAATCTTTTCTATTTCTGTCATGAGGAAATCTCTCTTAATTCTCAATATCAGTGATTTCAACAATATCGCTGATATCGCATTTTAAAGCAGTGCAAATACGAACAAGGGTTTCTGTTGAAACATTTTCATCTTTGTTGAGCTTAGTTAATGTTCCACGACTAATTCCGGCTTGCTCAAGCAAATCCTTCTTTTTCATTTTTCGATCTATTAAAAGCTTCCATAGTTTGTTGTAACAAATAGCCATGTTGCACCTCGAAATATAAATCTTTTATACCATTATACATCATCGCATAAATAATTACAAGAGATTTTGCTATTTTGTTTTGAATTTTTGATTGATTTGTGGTCAAAAAGTCTATTTCCGTGTGAATAATTCCTAAACAATTGATATTTTAGTCCCGTATAAAAGAGATAATCCATCACAGACTATTGCCCATGATGGATTTCCTTGATTTCACTTAATTAAGGTTTCTATCGCTATCTGCATTCCTAACTTGAAGGCATACTCGAAGATGGCTGCTTCAGCGAGGCTCATGTACTCACTCCAGCAATCGTGGAACTTCTCAAATGTTTCCTTTTGCTCGTCTGTGAAGCTCTTTTCCAAGTTCTCATGATGTCTTGCCATATAGCCGAGCAGTTCCTTCATCTCCTTGGAGTTTGTTCGGCTGTCCTCTTGCGGTATTATGTTTCCGTGCCATAGTTCTTTTATTGGGTTGTTCATGTGTTGCACCTCCTGTTAGTACAACACACTACCACAGAAAGAGAGAAAAGTCCAGTAAACAAACTGTTAACTCTCGCCACAACGAAAAAATCCATCACAGACTCTCGTCCATGATAGATTTTTCTTATCTTGCCAAAATTCCTTGTATAATGTTTTTAATTTCCGCAGCCGCCGTTTACGCATTGTTTTTGCTTTTCGGTATTTAAAAATTTGCGTTTTTTATAGTCCTTTTACCGTCGCAAACCGAAAAACCCGAAAAGTTGCTTTACAAAAGGCATTTTCAATGGTAAAATATCACTAAAATAAACATTTTTTTATTAAAGAGGCTATTTATGAGCGTTATAGATACTTTAAAAGCACGCGGTTTTTTAAAACAGACCGTCAACGGTGAAGAACTTGAAAAACTTCTTGACAGTAAAAAAGTAACATTCTACGTCGGTTTCGACCCTACGGCGGACTCTCTTCATATCGGGCATTATATTCCCATAATGGCAATGGCGCATATGCAAAAGGCAGGGCATAGACCTATCTGTCTTTTCGGCGGCGGCACCGCTATGGTCGGAGACCCTACGGGAAGAACGGATATGCGTTCCATGCTTTCTAAAGAGCAAATCGCTTCCAACATCGAACATTTTAAGGCGCAAATGTCCCGCTTTTTGGACTTTGATGGGGAAAACTCAGCCATCATGGTTAACAATGCCGATTGGCTTTTAAACCTTAATTACGTAGATTTTTTGCGCGATATCGGCGTATGCTTTTCGGTAAACCGTATGCTTACCGCGGAATGTTTTAAACAGCGCTTGGAACGTGGCTTAAGTTTTTTGGAATTCAATTACATGCTTATGCAGGGCTACGATTTTTACAGGCTTTACGAAGATTACGGTTGCGTTTTGCAACTCGGCGGAGACGACCAGTGGTCTAATATGCTTGCCGGCGAAGATTTGATAAGAAGAAAAACCGGCAAGGAAGCCTATGCCATGACTTGTACGCTGCTGCTTACAAGCGAAGGTAAAAAGATGGGCAAAACCGCAAAAGGCGCTCTTTGGCTTGACGAAAATAAAACAACCCCTTACGAATTCTATCAATATTTCAGAAACGTCGAGGACGCTAAAGTGGAAGAATGTATGAAACTTCTTACCTTTATGGATCTTGACGAAATCGCCGAACTTACCAAATATAAGGACGAAAGAATCAACGTTGCCAAAGAAAGGCTTGCCTACGAGGTAACCAAACTTGTTCACGGCGTTGAAAAGGCCGACGAAGCCAGAAAACAAGCACAGGGCGCTTTCGGCGGAAACCAAGCCGATATGCCTACCGTCGAAGTCGAAAAGACCGACTTTATCCCCGACATAATGGTGTCTGCCGGTATTACCAAATCTAAAGGCGAGGCAAGGACTTTGATTTCCGGGGGCGGTGTTTCCGTAAACGACCAAAAAGTTACGGGTTTAACCTTAGACAAGGCGGTTTTAGATAAAGGCGAATTTATCCTTCATAAGGGCAAAAAGGTTCACGTAAAAGTTATCTTAAAATAAAAGTCGGTCTATAGGTCGATTATTCGATGTTTTTTATCTGCTTAACAGAATATAAATCATCGGCGAAAGACTAAAAAATCACAATAAACACGGGTAAAACATGGAAAGTTTCCTTTCGGTTGAAAATAATACCGCCATAGAAACGGTAATAGAACGTTCGCGTTTTATTACCCATGTTTTTTATGCGGAAACGGAAAGCGTTGCAAGGGGGTATCTTGACGGAATACGCAAAAAGTATTCCGACGCTACCCATAATTGCTACGCATACGTAACCGATTTCGGCAGGGTAACCAAGTCTTCAGACGACGGCGAACCTTCCGGTACCGCAGGCGTTCCCATTTTAGAAGTCTTAAAAAATAAAAAACTTGTTAACCTTTTGGTTGTGGTAACAAGGTATTTCGGCGGTATAAAATTGGGTGCGGGGGGCTTGGTGCGCGCATATTCCGGATCTGCGGCAGACGGCGTTATGTCGGCGAAAATCAAAGAGTTTTTTATTTGCGACATTTTCACCGCCGAAGTAAAATATGACGAACTAAACCTTTTTAAAAAGGAAATTTTACCCCTTTGCTTTTTAGTTTTAAACACCGAGTACGGCGAGAGTATAAAACTTACCTTTGCCGTTAAAAAGTCGGGCTATAAGCCGTTTATCGACGGTTTTAATAAAGTTTTTTACAATAAAACTTTTCAAAAAACAGGGGAAAGTTATTACTAAATGAAGCAAATTACCGATATATTACCCCAAAAAAACGATAAAAAGCGCGCTAATCTGTATATAGACGGAGTGTTTTATTCGGGGGTGGAAAAAATAGTTTTACTTACCGAAAATCTTCACGTCGGCGATTTTGTCGACGAAAAGAAACTTTCCGAAATAATCGAGGAATCGGAATATACTTCAGCATTTTCAAAAGCGTCTAACTACATTTTAAAAGGCAGTCATACCGTAAAACAGGTTGCGGGATATCTTGTTAAAAAGGGTTACGGCGGAAAAATCGCCGCTAAGGTCATAGATAAATTGCAAGTTTACGGCTATCTTGACGACGGTCAGTTTGCGGATAGTTACGTTGAAATTAAAAGCGCCAAACACGGCAAACGACTGTTGGCGGCAGAACTTAGGCAAAAAGGGATAAAAGAAGAATACGTCGAATCTGCTCTTTTAAAAGTGGAAAACGAAGACGAAACCGCTTTGTCAATCGCTAAAAAATACCTAAAAAACAAACCGTTGGACATAAAAACCAAGCAAAAATGTTTTCGTTACGTGATGTCAAAAGGGTTTTCTTACGAAAGCGCAAAATACGCCGTAGATAAACTTTTTACCGACGATATCGACTTTTAATTGCGCTTAAAAAATTTTAAAAATGAAGATAATTTATTTAAACAAAACCAAGTCGACCGAAGATTATATAAAGCGCCGTCTTAAAAAACAGCAAAAACTTCGCGAGGATCTTTTTGTCATAGCCAAAACCCAAACGGGGGGCAAAGGCACCAAGGGCAGAAGTTTTTCTTCCTTAGAAGGCGGTCTTTATCTTTCCTTTTTGCACTTTCATAACGGTTTGCCTTGTAAGGAAGGTTTCAATATAAATAAAGCGATTTCG
Organism: uncultured Clostridia bacterium; assembly: GCA_945638575.1. GTDB lineage: Bacteria > Bacillota > Clostridia > Christensenellales > Borkfalkiaceae > UBA4636. Next base: position 5,330 of record CALZDP010000009.1, read on the forward strand.
GTAGCGGTGGTAAAAACCCTTGTCGGCTTCGGCATAAATGCGGGCATAAAATGGCCGAACGATATTTATGTTTCCGGTAAAAAAATTTGCGGTATGCTTATAACAAACTCTTTTGTCGGCGACTATATCGACTATACCGTAACCGGCATAGGCATAAACGTAAACAACGATTTACCCGAAGAATTATCTGAAATCGCAACTTCCGTAAAACAGATTTTAGGACGGGAAGCCGACTTAAAAAGCCTGACAGCAACCCTTATATATAACCTTTTAAATCCGGAAAAAGTCGACCTATACGCCCGTTATTCCGTGGTTTTGGGTAAAACCGTCAAAGTAATGCCCATAGGTAAAGAACCTTATTTTGCCGTTGCAAAAGAGATTTTGCCCGACGGCAGGCTTCTACTTTGTAACGGCGCAGTTTTAACCGCCGAAGAAGTTTCTTTGCGGTTAAGCGACATTAAGTAGCGATGCTCTGCCGACGATAAAACGGTGATTCGGAAAACCCCCTTTTACGCTTGATTTTCAGGCAAAAAAGGGGCTTTTATTTTACAAAAAACAAAAATCCGCAGCGCTTAATCTCTGCTAATATCCGACAAAAAGTCAAAATACCGCAATACAAGTTAAATAAATTAGGGTAAATAATAAAAAAATATAAAAAAGTTATCGGGAAACTATTGAAAAATTTTTAAAATTACTGTATAATGGGAAAGGTACAGTCGGATATTTTGAAAAACAGCGCGCTTTAACGGCGTTTGGCCGATAAAACGCATAATTTCGGTTGTATATCGCAAAAAAAGAAAAAAATATTATAGATAGGATGGAACTAATTTATGGGAATTTCTACTTCCAACATCAGAAACATTGCTTTAATCGGACATGCCGGTGAAGGTAAAACCACGTTAGCCGAAGCGATTTTGTATAATTGCAAAGCCATAGACCGTCAAGGTAGAGTTGACGACGGAAACACTTGCTGCGACTTCGATCCCGAAGAAATCGCAAGAAAGACTTCTATATCACTTGCCTGTGCGTACGGCGAATACAAAGGATACAAATTCAACCTTTTGGATGTACCGGGATTTTTTGATTTTGAAGGTGAAATGATTCAGGCGCTTACCGTAGCCGACGGCGCAATCGTTGTAACAGGCGCATCCGGCTCCATGACCGTAGGTACCGAACTCGCCCTCGATTACTGCATCAAAAACAATATTCCTACCATGATTTTCGTAAGCGGTCTCGATAAAGAAAATACGAACTTCGACGGTACGGTTGAAGCCATTCGCGCAAAATACCCCAACCTTATCGCGCCTATGTTTATTCCTTACAAGGAATCCGACAAGTTCGCAGGCTGGGTTGACGTTGCAGTCGGCAAGTTATTCGATTTACAAGGTAACGATAAAGGCGCCGTTCCCGCCTCTTTAAGTTCCGCATACGAAAACACTTTTGCAGAACTTGCGGAAGTTGCTGCCGGTAACGATGAAGAACTTATGGAAAAGTTCTTTGAAGAAGGAACCCTTTCCGCCGAAGACGTATTAAAGGGGGTTAAACTGGGCGTAAAAACCTGTTCTTGTATCCCCGTACTCGGTGGCGCAGGCGCTTCCAACAAGGGCGTATTCAACTTAATGGATAAAATTATCGCAATTTTGCCTTCTCCCGAAGAAGCAGCCGAAAAGGTTATGTTAAAGGGCGATGACGTCGTTTCCGTTAAGTGCGACAAAAACGGTAAGGTTATTCTTCACGTATTCAAGACCATCGTCGACCCCTTCGTCGGCAGGCTCAATATGTTTAAAGTTATGAGCGGTACGCTTAATTCCGGATTGGTTTTAAACGACGTTAACAAAGAAAACGACGAAAAGATAAGTTCCATATATTATATTAAAGGTAAAAAGCAGGAAGCGACTTCTACCATCGTTGCAGGCGACATCGGCGCTTTGGCTAAACTTGGCGACGTAACCACCGGCGATACCCTTTCGGAAGATCCTTCCGTTAAATTCCCCCCGATCGTTACACCCGATCCCGTATATTCCATGGCGGTATTTGCCGCGAAAAAGGGCGACGAAGATAAAGTATTCGGCGGTTTAAGCAAACTTAAAGACGAAGATATTTCCTTCACGGTTACCAAGAATGCCGAAACCAACGAAATGTTGTTGTCCGGCGTAGGCGAAACTCAACTTTCCATTCTTTGCAAAAAGTTAAAGAGCAAATTCGGTTGCGAAGCGGTATTAAAAGAACCCCGTATCGCTTATCGTGAAACGGTAAGAAAGACTGCCGAAGCCGAAGGTAAACATAAAAAGCAGTCCGGCGGCGCAGGTCAGTTCGGCGATTGCTGGGTAAGGTTTGAACCGGGTGCGGAAGACGGCGTTTACGAATTCGTCGACGCAGTTGTCGGCGGTGCTGTTCCCAGACAGTTTATCCCTGCGGTAGACAAGGGTTTAAGGGAAGCAATTAAGGAAGGTGTTTTGGCAGGCTATCCTATGGTTAACCTTAAATGTACGCTTTTCGACGGTAAGTATCACCCAGTTGACTCTAAGGAAATCGCTTTCGTTACCGCGGCAAAACTTGCTTATGCCGAAGGTATCGCAAAGGCAAGCCCCGTTATTTTGGAACCCATTATGCACCTTGAAGTAACCGTTCCCGATTCCTTCATGGGCGACATCATGGGCGATATGAACAAACGTCGCGGAAGAATCCTCGGCACCGACCAAGTCGAAGGCAAGGCTATCGTTTCCGCAGAAGCGCCTCAGTCCGAACTTTCCAAATATGCAACCGACCTTCGTTCCATGACGCAAGGCAGGGGCAGATTTAAATCGGAATTCGTTCGTTATGAAGAAGTTCCGCCTATGGCACAAGATAAGATTATCAAAGAAGCCAAGGAAAGAGCGGCTAAAGAATAATTTCAAAATAAAAGCGCACGCATATGTTTTGTGTGCGCTTGATTTTTGTAAAACCTTGAATAATCGACCTATAGACCAACTTATTTTTGAAAAATTATGATATTGACAATCTGTCCGAATCCTTGTATAGATTACACTATAGAAGTAGATACGTTAAACGTCGGCAGGCTTAACCGCATTGAAAATAAAATAGAACAGTTTGCCGGCAAAGCCTGTAATACCGCAATAGGTATAGCAAGACTGAACCGTTCGGTAACCGCCAGCGGATTTTTGTTTGAAAAAGGCGCAAGGGGTTTTATAAATTACCTTGAAAAGGAAAACGTAAGGTGCAACTTTGTTTTAAACAAAGGCGGTCTTCGCGTAAACATAAAGATAATAGACTCAAAGTCGATGCTTACGGAACTTAACGACAGCGGTCAGCAAGTTTCCGTTTCCAAGCAAAAAGAACTTTTGGATATGGTTTCAGACCTATCGAAGTTTGCTTCGGTAACCGTTATATCGGGGTCCCTGCCTAAGGGGGTAGACCCCTCCTATTACGGCGATTTGGTAAAGGCTTCACACGGCAAAGTAATCGCCGACTGCGAAACGGATAAACTGCGTTCTGCGGTGTCGGCAGGGGTATATATGGTAAAACCCAACCTGTACGAACTTGAAACTTTCAACGGCGAAAGTTACAAATCGTATACGGATATGTTAAAGGGTTGTTACAAACTTATAGATTTGGGCGTAAAAAAAGTTTTGCTTTCCATAGGTATTCGCGGTGCGATTTTAACGGACGGCAAAACAAGTTTATACTGCCGAAGCGAAAACGTTGCGGTAAACTCCACCGTGGGCGCAGGCGATTCCATGATAGCCGCGGCTTCGGTGTGTTTAGAAGACGGGCTTTCCGATGAAGAAATTTTACGTTCCGCCGTTGCCGCGGGAACGGCTTCCGTAATAACTTCGGGTACAAGTCTTTTCACAAAGGAAAAGTACAATGAAATCTATAAAAAATTAAAAGTTACAAAAATGCAAATGCTGTAACCGAAATCTTTAATGTAAATTTTAAAACCTTTCGCTTTTTGCGGAAGGTTTTTTATAATTAAAAGGGATAACTTTCAAGCGATATGTCTGTTATTTTTCTGTTTTCCAAAGCGAACTTAACGTATTTTACCTTTCCGCTTCCGATGACTGAAAAAGTGTCTTTAAACTCTTTGTAAAAAGGGGGTAAGCAAAAATCTATTTTTCCGAAAAATTCTTTGACGGCGGTGTAATCGTTTACAAGGTTATCACCTAAAAAGTGCCGATAATCGACCCCGAGGCGCACTTCTTCTAAAAAAGCAAGGGGGATGATCTCTTTGGGCATCACCCCGTAAGGGTATCGGGATTGAAAGGATATATTCCTTAAATTTACCTTTCCGTCGTAGTTATATTGTCTTGTTTCGGCGTGCCTTCCTATGCCGTTATGTATTTTTGTAACCGAAAGTATTTCGCCTATGGTAAACTCGTCGCAAAGGTCGGTAAATTCAACTTTCAAACTGGGTACCGAAAATATCACCACAAAGTGCATTTTTCCTTTTAAATCGGCTAAAAAAAGGCTTCCGCCTACCGGATAAACTTCTATATCGGTGGGCGCAAAAGGCACTTCAAGCCTGACTTCCTCATTAAAACCGCGGCAATTTAAAAAAATAGCCCCGTCTGAGTAAACGGTAATAAAATACTCGATGTTATCTATAACCACGGTTTTTTCCGCAATCTTGTTATAACGTAAATTTCTTTTGGGTTTTGGTACGGGATAGCACAAAATGTCGCCGTATAGGTCGGTTATCTCTACATATTGGCAAAATTCACGCTTATGGGAATACATACAGGTTTCAAAATCTTTTCCCATAAAAAAGGTTAAAGTTTCCTCTTTATCAACTGTTAATCTAAGTAGGTTTCGGGAAACCGTAACACTTTTATTACCGCTGCAAAGCAGACAATTTTTTAAAGAGTACACAAACATATTCATATTTTAATATATTGCGAAGTTTCAACGTCAATGCCAAAAACCTTTAACTTTGATGTTTGAAAGTATTTTTTTCTGTCAACAATATAATCAGTTTTTAAAAAAGGAGCGATTATATGAAAGGATTTACAAAAAGCGAAACCGAGTTGTTGCTGAGCGAAGTCATAAAGGCAGGTGAAACGGGCCGTCCGTTAAGTACGGTTTTTCAGGAAGTCGCAGTAAAATTCGGGCGTGCAAAGGGTAGCGTAAGGAACTATTATTACAGCCTTATAAAAAACGAGGACAAAAAGACGGAAATGGAACAGTACGTCAAAGGGGTAAACAAACTGTCGGCTAACCGCGCTCAAAGTTTTACCAAAGAGGACGAAGATTTTTTGCTTACTTCTATACAGCAAGGCAAAAAAGAAGGTAAGTCCGTAAGGCGCATTATTATGGAAATATCCAACGGCAATGACAAACTTGCTTTAAGATATCAAAACAAGTACCGCAATTATCTTAAAAAAGGAAAGGCAAAATTCGACAGTATTCCCGTTCGTGCCGAAGACTTCAGATATTTTACCAAACTCTCGCGTGAGATTGACGGATTGGTGGAAAAAATAAAAGACAAGTATGCTAACGAGTGCGTAAAGTTAAAAAAGGAAAACGAAGAACTTTCACGGGAACTTAAAGCCTTAAAGCGTCAATACTTCAGCACCAACGTTGCGCCCTATTTTTTAGATAAAAAGCACACCAACTGATGGGCAAAAATCATAAACCGCCAAAAAATCAAATAATATAATACAAAGGTGTAAAAATGAGCGAACATCAACTTGTATTATTTAAAAACGGGCTTAGCGGCGTAAGCGTGGCGGAAGTAACTTCCTTTTCGGATAAAGAAATCCGCCTTAATTTATGCGACGAAAGAAAACTTACCGTTAACGGCGATGACTTAAAGATAGTTAACTTTTCAAAGGCGACGGGCGAACTTTCCGTTGTCGGTAAAATAACCGGGGTAAGTTACCGCGAAAAGGGCGAAAAGATTTTAAAAAGGCTGTTTAAGTAATGTTCGTAACCAAAGGTCAGCCTCAAAACCTAATTATTCTGTTTGGCTTCGGACTTTTAGGCGGTTTTATTATGGATTTACTTACGCCTAACAAAGACTGTAAAAAGGTCGTAATAAAAACGCTGAGCACTGCGGTTTATTTTACAGGCTGTTTTATTATCTGCTTTTTGGTAAGATTTTACAAAAACATGGGGAATATAAGACTGTATATGCCCCTTGTTTTTCTTTTGGGTATGTTTATAAGCCATAAATTTTTTCATAAAACACTTGCAATTTTGCATAGCAAAGTGTATAATGTAGTTAGAAAAGTTTGTGTTTTGGCAAAAAATACACTAAAAAAAGCCTTGCCAAGGAGAAAAAATGCCGGCAGAAAAGTTAAAAAAGTTAATAGTTTCGTCGGTCGTAACGGCAGTTCTGCTTCTGTTTATACTGTTGAGTATTATGGTGTATCAGATGATCGCCCTGAAAAACGTTCAAAAGAGAATCGACGGTCTAAACGAACAAATCGCCGCTTTGGAAGCGGAAAAAGCGGAAACGCAAGATGAAATCGAACTTTGGCTTTCCGATTGGAAGATCGAAGAAAGACAGCGTGAACTCGGTTGGGTGTACGAAAAGGATAAATAATGAAATATTCCGTAATAGATATCGGTTCCAATTCCGTCCGTTTAGCAGTTTTTGCGGACGGAAGTATTATTTTTAGGGATAAAGTTACCTCGATGCTCGGCGAAGGTTTGGTAAAATACGGCAAAATTTTGCCTCATTCCGCAGTAAATACACAAGAAGCGATAAAATCATTTATACAGTATTCGATAAATCTAAGCGTTAATAAGGAAAATATTTTCGCTTTTGCTACCGCGGCGGTACGCCAAAGCAGTAACGGTCGGGATTTTGTTCAAAAAATATTTGACGATACGGGCATTTGCGTCGACGTTTTGTCCGAGGACGCCGAATGTAAACTTGCCGCTCTTGGCGCGCTCGGGCGTAGTGACGGCGCGGTTTTAGACGTAGGCGGTGCTTCAAGCGAACTTATAGTGCAGTCAAAGGGTGAAATCACCTATGAAAAAAGTCTTGACGAAGGCGCGGTAAAACTTACCGAAAGATTTTGCGAAGACCAAGCCGAACTTTTTAAATACGTCGATAAAAAGGTTCGCGAATACGGCGAAGTCAAAATACCATTTCTTACGGCTATAGGCGGTACGGCAACCGCTTTAGGACATGTTTTAAGCGGTGATAAAGAGTATTCCGTGGAAAAAAATCACGGCAGATTTGTGCCGATAACCGACCTATACGCTAACTTATCTAAAATTAAGGGTTATTCCTTAGAGCAAAGAAGTCGGATTTTTAACTTAGAAAAATCCCGCGCAAAGACAATTTATAGCGGCGGAATTTTAATATATTACGTACTAAAGTATTTCGGCCTTAAAGGTTACACCGTCAGTGAAAGCGACAACTTGCAAGGTTACTACCTTTATAAAACGGGAGAAAAATGAAACAAAAGTTTAAATTTTTTATCGGCATATTTTTGTCGATAGCGGTATCGGTACTTGCCGTTATTGCGGCAATTTACGCTTGCAAAAACAGTGATAACAGATATTATATGATAGCAATTTATGTCGTTATCGGGCTTATAGGCGGATATTTTATCCATAACGCATTGCACGAAACAGGGCATGCCTTAGGCGCTAAATCTTACGGAGCGATCGTTTTCGGTATCTCGGTAAGCGGTCTTGTTTTTGAAAAAGGCAAAAAACCGCGCATAGATTTAAAAAGCGGTGTTGCCGGTTGGACGGCTTTCGTACCTAAATCGCCGAAAAGTTCATTACGGGTTTTAGGTAATTCCCTTATCGGCGGATTTTTCGGAAGTTTCATTTCCTTGGTTTTAGGCGTTGCCTTTTATGTAACCGGACTTTTGACGGGTAATTATCCCTTAATTGCGGTTTTTGGAATTTATACCGCCGTAAACGTATATATGATTTCTTTAAATTTCTTTTCGGATAAATCGGGTACGGACGGCGCGATGTTTTCCAAAAACAAAAGCGACCTTTCTAAAGAGTTCGGCGATAGACTTTTACTTTTGGAATATCAATCCCATATGTTAAACGGAAAGTCCGCAAAAGATATCGATTATCTTATCAACAAACGTTTGATTAAAGAAAACTTTTATACCGTTTTCGACGTGCAAAAGTGTTTGCAAACGGGCGATATAATCGGCGCCGAAGCCTTTATCCATTCTGCGCTTTACGGTCGAGAAAAGGAATATAACGGGCGTATAGACCTACTTTTGGAAGATTTGTTTGTAAATATTTTAAAGGACAACCAAAAAAGAGTGCAGGCTTTGGCTGAAAGGTTAGAAGGCTATCTTTTAGAACCTAACTCTCCGCAAGCCATGCGTACCGCTATTTTTTACAGAAGATACACCAAAGACGACCTTTGGGCGGACAGCCTCGAAAAAACCTATTTTAAGACTTTAAACGAGCATCCTTTAACGGGTTTAGCCCAAACTGAGCGTGAAATTTACCTGAGATTTGCCCCTGCCGAAAAGGATTTTCGCTTATAATTCATTTTAAAACAACGCGGTAACCGAAAATTTTATAAAATATCGAAAGTGTAACCTATTTGTTACACTTTTTTTGTTAAAAAATTTGAAAAACACTTTACTTATATAATAAATTTATATATAATATAACAAACACGCACGCACACGCGATGCGCACGTGCGCTGCGACACAATTTATTTATAGGGGCGTTTTTCAAAAAAATTGCTCGGTAATAAATTTAATCAAACAATAGGCAAACAAAACCAAAAACAATAAACGAAAACCTAAAAAATCGTAAAGGAAGAAAACAATGTCAACCAACAAAGTTCAACAAAATTACGGTGAAGAGCAGATTCAGGTCTTAGAAGGGCTTGATCCGGTACGTAAAAGACCGGGTATGTACATCGGTTCAACCGATACGCGCGGGCTACACCACTTAGTGCAGGAAATCGTCGACAACTCTATCGACGAGGCTTTAGCGGGTTATTGCGACACGATAACCGTAACCCTTAACAAAGACGGCTCCTGTTCGGTAAGGGACAACGGCAGGGGGATTCCTACCGACATACACCACGGCGAAGGCGTTTCGGCGGTAGAAGTCGTTTTAACAAAACTTCACGCAGGCGGTAAGTTCGGCGGGGGCGGATACAAAATTTCCGGCGGTTTACACGGGGTAGGTTTATCCGTTGTTAACGCGCTGTCCGAATGGCTTGAAGTGGAAGTTTTCCAAAAGGGAAAACACTTTAAACAAATTTATAACAGAGGCATTCCTCAGCGTCGTTTGGAAGTGGTGGGTGAGTCCGACGAAACGGGTACTTTGGTAACCTTTTTACCGGATTCCGAAATTTTTGAAACCACTGTATTTTCCTATGACAACTTAAAAGTAAGACTGCGCGAACTTTGCTATTTGAATAAAGGATTAACCATTAAAATAGCGGACCTGCGCGAAGGTCAGGAAAGGTCGGACTCCTTCTGTTACGAGGGGGGAATCATCCACTTTGTAAACGATCTTAACCAAAACAAGACCGTTTTGCTTGACGAGCCTATTTATTTGGAAAAACAGTACGGCGATAACGTTGTAGAAATCGCAATGCAGTATAACGATTCCTATACGGAAACTTTATTTGCTTTCGCCAACAACATCAACACCGAAGAAGGCGGTGCGCACGTGGACGGTTTCAAAGCCGCGCTTTCAAAACTTATTAACGAGTACGCTCATAAGTCCAACATTATGAAGGAAGACGATAAATTGAGCGGTGAGGACGTAAGAGAGGGTTTGACGGCGGTAATTTCAGTTAAACTTCCCGAACCTCAATTTGAAGGACAGACCAAAACCAAACTCGGCAACAGCGAAATGCGTAACCTTGTGCAACGTACCATGCAGGAGGCTTTCGGTACCTTCCTTGAAGAAAATCCTTCCAAGGCAAAGGAACTTATTTTAAAATCCGTAACGGCAAAGCGTGCCCGTGAAGCGGCAAGAAAGGCCCGTGAAGCCACCCGTAAGAGTGCGTTTGAAGGTTCCGCGCTTCCCGGCAAACTTGCCGACTGTTCGGAAAAGAACGCCGATTTATGTGAAATCTTCCTTGTCGAAGGGGATTCCGCAGGCGGTACGGCAAAACAGGGCAGGGACAGACGTTTCCAAGCCATTCTGCCATTAAGGGGCAAGATTTTAAACGTTGAAAAAGCAAGGGTAAACAGAGTGCTTGAAAACGAAGAAATCAAAGCCATGATAACCGCTTTCGGCGGCGGTATGCAAGAGGACTTTGACGTTAGCAAACTTCGTTACGACAGAATAATCTGCATGACCGATGCCGATGTCGACGGAAGCCACATAAGGATACTTTTGTTGACCTTCTTCTTCAGGTATATGCGTCCTTTGGTCGAACAAGGTCATGTTTATATTGCGCAACCCCCGTTATATAAAGTAACAAAAAATAAAGTAGACAATTATTTCTATTCCGATAAAGAACTTTCCGACTTTTTGGCGGAAAACGGCAAGTGCGACGTACAAAGGTATAAAGGCTTAGGCGAAATGAACGCCGAGCAACTTTGGGAAACCACAATGAATCCCGCAACAAGAACTATGCTTCGCGTAACCATGGAAGACGCTATCGAAGCCGACGGCATATTTACGCTTTTAATGGGCGACGATGCGGAGCCGAGGCGTGCTTTCATTGAAGAAAACGCTAAACTCGTGGCGGACCTTGACACGTTAGACGTTTAAGGATAGGAGGAAAATTTTATGGTAAAAAAACAATCCAGTCCGGAACTTACTTCGGAGTTCAAAAAAACCCTTGAACAAACCAAGGTCATAAACGTAGAAGTGGATAACGAAATGAAGCGTTCTTTTATCGCTTACGCTATGGCGGTAAACGTTTCCCGTGCTATTCCCGACGTCAGGGACGGTTTAAAACCGGTTCACAGAAGAATTCTTTATTCCATGAACGAAATCGGCTTAACGCCGGATAAAGCCTACAAAAAGTGCGCTACCATCGTCGGCGACGTTTTAGGTAAGTATCACCCCCACGGCGACAATTCGGTTTACGACGCCCTTGTAAGGCTTGCACAAAACTTTTCTATAAACCTACCTTTAGTCGACGGCCACGGCAACTTCGGTTCGGTCGACGGCGACCCCCCGGCGGCTTACCGTTACACCGAAGCCAGAATGAGCAAACTTGCTTTGGAAATGCTTCGCGACATCGATAAGGAAACTGTTGATTTCTACCCCAACTTCGACGACACCCGTATGCAGCCCACGGTACTTCCGGCAAGGATACCCAATCTTCTCGTAAACGGCGCGGACGGTATTGCCGTCGGTATGGCGACAAATATTCCTCCGCATAACCTTACCGAAGTAATCAACGGCGTTATCGCCCTTATGGACAACCCCGAAATATCCATAGACGAACTTATGGAATATATTCCGGCGCCCGATTACCCTACAGGCGCATTGCTTTTGGGCAGGGCGGGTATAAAACAGGCATACTTAACGGGTAAAGGCAGTTATATTCTTCGTTCCAAATGCGAAATCGAAGAGTTAAATAACGGACGTACAAGAATTATCGTTTCCGAAATTCCTTATCAGGTAAACAAGCAAAAACTTATCGAAACCATAGCGGATATGGTTAAAAATAAGAAACTTGACGGCATTTCAAACATAAACGACGAATCCGACCGTCAAGGTATGCGTATCGTTATCGACGTTAAAAAGGACGCTAACGCACAGGTTGTGCTTAACACCCTATATAAACGCACTTCCCTTCAAACCAGCGACGGCATCACCATGCTCGCTTTGGTTGACGGCGAGCCTAAGGTGTTAAACCTGAAGCAGATTTTGGAAGAATACGTTAAGCATCAGGTTACCGTTACCGAAAGAAAAACCCGTTTCGATCTTAACAAGACCAAGGAAAGAGAACATATCGTCAAAGGTTTGGTTATTGCTTTAACCAATATCGACGAAGTAATCGAAATCATCAAAAAATCAAAAGACAGGTTCGAAGCGGCCGCCAACTTAATGGTAAACTTCGAACTTTCCGATAAACAAGCCAATGCCATTTTGGAAATGCGTTTGCAAAGGCTTACTTCTTTGGAAGTGGAAAAGTTGAAGGAAGAACTTATCGAACTCGACAATACTATTGCCGACTTGACCGATATACTTCAAAAACCCGAAAGAGTTCGCGCAATAGTTAAAGAGGATTTGACTGCGGTAAGAGATAAATATCCCACTCCTCGCCGTACAGAACTTTCTTACGACCCGTCCAGCATAGAAGACGCCGACCTTATCGCGCGTGAAGACGTGGTAATTTCCTTAACTCACGGCGGATATATCAAACGTTTGCCGGTTGCCGAATACCGTTCGCAACGTCGCGGCGGCCGGGGGGTTACGGCGCACAAGCCTAAGGAAGAAGATTTTGTCGAAAAGATGTTCGTTTGCTCAACGCACGACAGACTGTTGTTCTTTACAAACTTCGGCAAAGTGTATTCCGCAGTTGCGTTTACCATTCCCGAAGCCCAAAGAACTGCACGCGGAAGAGCGCTTATTAACCTATTGCAACTTTCCGACGGCGAAAGGGTTACTTCCGTTATCGCCGGTAACGAGGGCGAAGAAGGTTACATCGCTATGGCAACCAAAATGGGCTTGATTAAAAAGACGGCTTTGAAAGAATTCGACAACATCAGAAAGACAGGTAAGATTGCCGTTAGTTTGAACGAGGGCGACCAACTTATTTCCGTTGACTTTACCGACGGCACTAACGAAATCATCGTTGCTTCCCATAACGGTAAGTGCATAAGGTTTGCCGAATCCGACGTTCGTGCGACCGGTCGCGACACCCAAGGCGTAAAGGCTATGGAACTCGATGATGACGACTTTGTCGTAGATATGGTAATTTTAAAAGAAGGTTACGATATTTTAACCATTTCCGACAACGGCTTCGGTAAACGCAGCGACGTCGAAGATTACCGTCTGCAAACCCGTGGCGGTAAAGGCATCAAAGCCGGTAATTTTAACGAAAAAACAGGCAAACTTGCCAACTTAAAACAGGTTAGCGACGCCGAAGATATAATGATTATCACCGATACGGGCACCATAATCCGCATCCACGCTGACGAGATTTCCAAAATCGGCAGAGATACTAAAGGCGTAATCATTATGCGTACCGACGACAACGCCCAAGTTGCTACTATTTCGGTTACACCGAGAGACGATGAAGAAGACGAACTCGAATCCGAGGGCGAAGGCGGAGTTACAGGCGAAACCGAAGTTTCAGCCGAAGCGCCGACCGATATCCAAGAATAATTTAATATAGGGTTCATTATTGCGGCCGACCTTTAAAAGGCTTAATCTTAAAATATTAAACGATAAAATCTTTTCGGTAAAAGAGTTGACCGATAAGTAACCTATTTGCAAGTAATAAAAAACGGCAGGTTAATACCTGTCGTTTTTACCCTTTAAAGCATAAAAAAATTTTTAATATTTTTATACTATTTACTTTATAAATGGCGTAATTTTTGTTACAATATAATAAATATAACCGATAAAAAGTCGCTGTTTATCATATTTAACGCAAGTAAATATCGGCTAAGGATAGGTAAAATTATTTTAAATATCCCGTTCGGCACGACGGTATAACGGTGGGCGATCGATAAATTAACGCCGTAAAGCGAACGCTGCGCGGTTTGGGTTTTAGCGGTATCGGGCTTTTCGGATAAACGAAATTAAATAAGTTATATAAAATATCCCTATTAAAACATCAAACCTTTCGTAAAATTTTGTCGCATACCAAAAGACATAATTAAAATCGATGTTTATCGTCGCAAAAATTATATAACGGTGCAAATATTGTTTGGTTTTTTGCCCTTTTATAAAACAGTTTATACGGCAAATAAGCGGTTTCTGTTTTTGGCGGTATTGCCGTTTAAAACTGTAAAAGTCCGCCTATAAGCCCGTTAACGGCTTTTTTATACAATTATCACATAAAATAAATTAAATTATAAGGAGAATATTTATGGAAAACAAGGTAAGAGTACAAGACGATCTTTATTTGTTCGTCAACAAAGAATGGCTTGATAAGGCGGAAATCCCCGGTGATAAACCCGCCTGCGGAGGATTTAACGAACTTGCTACCGGCGTAGAAGATCTTTTAATCGGCGACCTTAACAAAATGGCAAAGGGCAGACGGCAGACGCCTAACGAAAACGTACAAAAAGCGGTTGACCTTTTTGTGCTTGCCAAAAACGTAAAAAAGCGTAACAAAGAAGGTATAAAACCGATACTTAAAAATCTTGACAAACTCAACAAATTAAACAAAGTTTCCGACCTTAATCGCAAATTTAAGGATTTTTTGACGGCAGGTTTACCCCTTCCCGTTTCGATTGGCGTAAACGAGGATATGAAAAACACCTTAAACCATTGTTTGATTCTTTCCGGTCCCGAAACCTTCCTTCCCGACACTACTTATTATAAGGAAGAAATGAAACCGCAACACGACGCGCTTATCGGCGTATGGTCGCAAATGGTGGAAAAACTGCTTTCCTATACCGATTATTCCAAAGAAGAAGGGGCAAAAATTCTTGCCGAAGCCTTAAAGTTCGACGAAATCATCGCAGGATTGGTAAAAAGCAGCGAAGAATGGTCGGAATACGTCAAAATGTACAACCCTACTTCTTTAAAAAGAACGGCAACCTTGCTTAAACCCTTAAAATTAAAGAAACTTTTAACCGACCTTTACGGCGAAAACATTCCCGAAGAAATTATCGTTGCCGATCCGCGGTTTTTAAAAGGCTTCAAAGGGCTACTTAACGAAGAAAATTTCAGTCTGTATAAAAGTTGGGCAATAGTTAATCTTTTGATTTCGGCAAGTCCTTTACTTAGCGAAGAAATCCGTGAAGTAGGCTCGGAATATTCAAAGATTTTGTCGGGACTTCAGTCTTTACCCACCATCGAAAAGCAGGCGTACAGGCTTGCGACCGGGCATTTTGCCGAACCTATCGGGCTGTATTACGGCAAGACCTATTTTGGCGAAACCGCAAAAAAAGACGTAACCGAAATGGTTGAAGAGATTATTTCAACCTATAAAGACCGTATTCAAAAAAACGACTTTTTGTCCGAAGAAACCAAACAAAAAGCGATTTTAAAACTTGATAAAATAGTAATAAAAATGGGTTATCCCGATAAATGCGACCAACTTTACGATAAACTAATAGTTTCAAAAAAAGCCTCGTTGTATAACGTAATTATGCAGTTAAAAGCACAAGTTATCAAGGATAACCTTGAAAAATTAACCCTTCCCGTGGACCGCAGTAAATGGGTAATGGCCGGGCACGTGGTGAACGCGTGTTATAATCCGTTTACAAACGATATAACCTTCCCTGCCGCCATTTTGCAAAAACCTTTCTATTCCTTAAAGCAATCGAGAAGTGAAAATTTAGGCGGTATCGGCGCGGTTATCGGGCATGAAATTTCCCACGCATTCGATAACAACGGCGCAAAATGCGATGAAAACGGCAACCTTAACAACTGGTGGACAAAAGAGGACGAAAAACGCTTTAACCAAAAAACCAAAGAAATGATTAAAGAGTTTAGCGGTATAGAACTTCCTTGGGGCAAAGTTAACGCAAAATTTATTGTCAGCGAAAACATAGCGGATAACGGCGGAATGGCTGTTACGTTGGAAATAATGTCCAAAATGAAGGACGCCGACTACGAAAGTTACTTCTATAATTGGGCAAGGGTTTGGTGTCAAAAACAGCGTGAAGAATACGCAAAACTTTTGCTTCAAGTTGACGTTCACGCGCCGGCTGTTCTTCGTGCAAATATGCAACCGAGAAACTTTAACGAGTGGTACAAAACCTTTAACGTACAAAAGACGGACAAAATGTATATAGCCCCCCAAAAGCGCGTGGTTATTTGGTAAGCAAATCATAAAAAGTCTGCCTATAAGCCCGTTAACGCGGCAAAGCCGATTCAATTAAGAATTAAGAATTGCGGTCGGTTGAAAGTATTTATATTATAAACGCTGACGCAATCTCAAACTTATACAGAATACTACCGGGTATCGAACTATCAACGGACGTCGCCCCTGTGTAAGGGGAGATGTCACAAAGTGACAGTGGGGTTGTGCCTTTGAAGTGCGTTTCAGTTTAAGTTTCGGCAACCGTTAAATTCCACATTCCCAAAAGGTGATATATGCGTAAAATTTTATCTTTGATTGTTTGTTTCTTTATCCTGTTTTCCTTTGCGTCTTGTACGCCGATAGGCGGTGAAAATTCCGGTACGAATAACGGAAATGTAAGCGCAAATTTGGTCAACATGGACTTTTATGCCTTTAACGATTTGCATGGCAATTTATTGGACAGCAATGACCGTACGGGCGGTATAGGAGTTTCCAAAACGAGTTCCTTTTTAAAAAGTTACAAAAGTATGAACGAAAACACTTTTGTTTTATCTACCGGCGATATGTGGCAAGGCTCGTCCGAAGCCAACAACACAAAAGGTAAAATCGTAACCGACTGGATGAATTTAAACGAATTCGACGCCATGACGGTAGGCAATCACGAATTTGACTGGGGTATAGACGCTATAAAAGAAAATTCCGCTTTGGCGGACTTTCCCATTCTCGGCATAAACGTTTACGAAAAATCGACTAACGCTCGTTCGGAGGTCTTTCAAACTTCCGTTCTTATCGAAGCAGAGGATTTTTCCGTCGGCATAATAGGCGCTATAGGGGATTGTTACAGTTCTATTTCTTCAAGCAAGGTAACCGATTACTACTTTAAAACGGGGGACGAATTGACTGCGCTTGTAAAAGCGGAATCCGAAAAGTTAAAAGACAACGGCGCAGACTTTATAGTATATTCCATACACGACGGCTATGAAAACAGCATTAACGACAATACGCCACCCACTTTAAACGCTTCCGATCTCGATTATTTTTACGATGTAAGTTTATCAGACGGTTACGTTGACGTGGTATTTGAAGCCCATACTCACCAAAGTTACGTTTATAAAGACGAGTACGGCGTATATCATTTGCAGGCGTCGTCAAACAATCGCGCCATAGCCCACGTCGATGCCGATTACAATAAAAAAACGGGCAAGGTAACCGTTAATAAAGCGGAACTTACCAAAACCGATTCATTGATTTTATTGAAAGACGAAGAAACCGAAAAACTTTTCGATAAATATTCGGAAGAAATCGGCGCCGTTTACGAAGTTTTAGGCACAAATTACCGTACAAGGTATTCCGAAGATTTGGAAGATTTAACGGCAAATTTGTATTTGGAAGCAGGATTAAAAGAATGGGGCGATTATCCCATCTTTTTGGGCGGTGGGTTTTTACGCACGCGCAGTCCTTACAATTTAAAATCGGGCGACGTCTGTTATAAAGATTTACAGTCCCTTTTCCCCTTCGATAACGATATAGTTTTATGCTCGGTTTCGGGATATTATCTGAACAAACAGTTCGTATCGACTTCCAATAACGATTATCATTGCAGTTATTCCGCATACGGAAGTGAAAACAAAAACTCCATAAAAAACGACGAAATTTATTATATAGTTGTCGATAGTTATACTTCCGACTATGCGCCGAACCATTTGACCGTTGTCAAGCGTTATTCTAAAGAGGGGGTTTACGCAAGGGATTTGCTTGCCGACTATATAAAAGCGGGCGGTCTTTCCTAAAATAAAAGTTTCAAAAATGTGTAATAACGGGCTTATAGGCCTTCTAATCATATTTTTATCTTTTTATAAGTCAAAAAATTTACTGCGGATTATTTAAACGGTAAATCGTTTTCACCCTTTAAAACAGACGATAAAATATTTACAACGGGATTTTTAGCCTTACGTTTATTAAAATATCAAAAAGCGTTTACCGTTTACGGCAAGCGCTTTTAAAAAACTTTGTACTTTTGTGACAAGGTCACTGAACTTTTATTTTAAAACCTTTATAATAAGACCATAATTAAGTTAAGGAGGACTTGAAAATGTCTGAAATAAAAATTAACAATACTAATTTTGAAGCGGAAGTTATGAATTCCGACAAACCCGTTTTACTGGATTTTTACGCCGATTGGTGTGCGCCCTGCCGTATGCTTTCCCCGATAGTTTCCGAAATCGCGTCCGAGCGTTCGGATATAAAAGTCGGCAAAATAAACGTTGACGAAGAATCCGCCCTTGCCGCGAAATTCCGCGTTATGAGTATTCCTATGTTAGTTGTAATAAAAGACGGCAAGGTATATAAGCAGTCCGTCGGTTACAAACCCAAGGAAGAAGTGCTTTCTTTATTAAAATAATAGGTATATAAAAAAATAGGTATGGGATTTTTTGATTTTTTCCGCACAAACATCAACGACGGCATTAAAAAGTATGAAAACACTCCCGGCGCGGTACTTTTGGACGTTCGCACGCCCGAAGAATACGGCGATTATCACATAAAGGGCAGTGTAAATCTTCCGCTTGATAAAATTTCCGACGTAGACAGTTTGATAAAAGACAAAACCACACCGCTTTTCGTATACTGTTATAGCGGTATGCGCAGCGGAAAGGCGGTATCCTACTTAAAAAAGGTGGGTTACAAAAATGCTTCCGATATCGGCGGCATCCGAAATTATCGCATTAAGGAGGCAGACTAAATGAAAGTTGTAATAATCGGCGGAGTGGCAGGCGGTGCAACCTGCGCCGCAAGGATTCGCAGATTAGACGAAACCGCGGACATAACCATTTTCGAGCGTTCGGGTTTTATCTCTTACGCCAACTGCGGACTTCCTTATTACATCGGCGGAACCATTAAGGAAGAAAGCGCGTTAACCTTGCAAACGCCGAAAAGTTTTTTCAATCGTTTCCGCATCAACGTAAAAGTTAATCACGAGGCAATAAAAATCGACGCGCAAAATAAAAGGGTAACGGTTAAAAATCTCGTAAGCGGTGAAGTCTTTACGGAAACTTACGATAAACTTTTACTTGCTACCGGCGCGAAACCGCTGATTCCCGACTTTGAAGGCATAAACAGCGATAAAATTTTCACCTTGCGCACAGTTGAAGATACTTTAAATATCAAAAAATATATAAATACCGCTTCTCCTAAATCGGCGGTTGTTGTGGGCGGCGGTTTTATCGGTATCGAAGTAGCCGAAAACCTTTCAAAACTTGGCATTAAAGTTACTATGGTAGAGGCTTCAAACCAACTTCTTGCGCCGTTTGACAGCGACATGGCGTCCTTTATCCACGCCGAAGTAAGAAAAAAGGGCGTAAACCTTCTTTTAAACACCTTTGTTAAGGGGTTTAGCGAAAATAACGGTATTACAGTTAAATTTAAAGACGGAACTGCTTTATCCGCGGATATAGCGGTAATAAATATTGGCGTTGTTCCGGAAACTTCTCTTGCCAAAGATTTAGGTCTTAAACTCGGTATAAAAGGAAGTATCGTTGTCAATGATAAAATGGAAACTTCCATTCCCGATATTTATGCGGTCGGCGACGCCGTTCAGATACAAAATTACGTTACTAAAGCGGACGCCCTTATATCTTTGGCAGGTCCTGCAAACAAGCAGGGAAGAATCGCCGCCGACAATATTTTAGGCGGCGCCAAACGTTACAAAGGCGGTTTGGGCAGTTCGGTTATAAAGGTTTTCGACATTACTGCCGCCGCTACGGGCATAAATGAAAAAACCGCCAAATCCATGGGTATAAACTATGATAAAGTCATCATTTCACCCATGAGCCATGCGGGATATTACCCCGGCGGTAAAATTATGACTTTAAAAGTTTTGTTTGAAAAGGAAACTTATAAACTTCTCGGTGCGCAGATAGCAGGGTACGACGGCGTAGATAAACGTATAGACGTAATCGCAACCGCTATTTACGCAGGACTAAAAGGGGATGAACTTACCGAACTCGACTTAAGTTACGCACCGCCGTATTCTTCCGCCAAAGATCCCGTCAATATGGCAGGCTACGTTATAGAAAATATTAAAAACGGCGTGGTACGGCAGTGGCATTTGGAAGATATGAAAGACCTTTTGGCTAATGATGGCGTAACTTTATTGGATACCCGTACGGATGCCGAATTTTTACAAGGACATATCGACGGCTTTGTTCATATCCCCGTGGACAGCCTTCGCGACAGGTTGGACGAACTTGATATCGCTAAGCCGGTATACGTAATCTGTCAAAGCGGATTAAGAAGTTATATCGCAAGCAGAATTTTGCAAGGCAACGGGTTTACCTCTTTCAATTTTGCAGGCGGATATAGGTTTTACGATTCGGTAACAAACGATAAAGCCCTAAATATGCGTTCCGCCCCTTGCGGAATGGATCAATAAAAAACAGGCGTTGAGTAATTTAAAGCTCAATGCCTGTTTTTTTAACGGCTGTTTAAATTTCGGCGATTTTTCGCAAGCCCTTTTTGTCTATAATTTGGATTTTCCCCCGTGAAAGGGTAATAAATTTTTCGTTTACAAAGTATTTTAACATTCTTGTTACTACTTCACGCGGACTGCCAAGGTGGTTGCCTATGACCTCGTGGGTAATTATCAGGGTGTCGCTTTCTTCAACGCCCGATTCGGTAATTAAAAATTCAGCCAGCCTTTTATCAAAACTTTTCCACATAATTTGATCCATAAGCCACATTACGTCGGAAAACCTGCTTGCCATTATTTCGTTTGTGTAGTTGCTAAGCGGTGCCGACGCTTCCATAATTTTTTTGTAAACTTCGGACGGGATAACTAAAACCTCGCTGTCTTTTTCGGCGGAAACCGTTATGTCAAATTGTAAGTTATTCAGCATACAGGAAGCCGAAAACAAACAAGTATCCCTTTCAAAAAGGCGGTATAGGGTGATTTCTCTGCCGTCATAAGAGGAAGTGTACGCGCGAAGTTGCCCAAAAAGTACGATTATTAGCCCCGTACAGTCGTTGTTACCGTTATGCAAAAGTTCCCCTTTACCGAATTTTCGTGTAAAGGCGGCGTTTAAAAGTTCTTCACGCTCGACGGCGTTTAGTTTTTTTAATATCGGTAGGTAATCTAAATAATTCATATAAAATTCTCCGATCATATAAAACTCTACGACGTTAGTTTATCACTTTTTTTGTTATAAGTCAATAAAGTTATTGACATATGTCAAAAACAAGACTATAATATCGATAAGAAAATAAATTTAAGTCAGCAGGTGATTATATGCCAAGACCGACAAAATACCGTAGAGTGTGCAATTACCCTACAGTTTACGGCTTTTCGCCCATAGGCGGTGCGTTAGGCAAGCCTGTTACTTTAACGGTAGACGAATTTGAAACGATACGCCTTATCGATAAAGAGGGTTTAAGTCAGGAAAACTGCGCAGTCCAACTCGGCGTGGCAAGAACTACCGCTCAAAAAATATATGAAACCGCCAGAAACAAGATAGCAAACGCCTTAGTTAACGGTTGTGCGCTAAAAATCGAAGGCGGACAGTACCGTTTGTGCCGCGGAAGTTCGGACTTGTGTTATAACAACAACTGTATAAAACGCAAAATTCAATCAGAGTGTAAACAAAAAGGAGAAAATATTATGAGAATAGCAGTAACTTACGAAAACGGAAAGGTTTTTCAGCATTTCGGAAGGACCGAGCAGTTTAAACTTTACGATGTACAAGACGGCAAAATCGTCGCAACTAAGGTTATCGGAACTAACGGTTCCGGACACGGCGCACTTGCCGGCGTACTTTCTGCCGCAAACGTAGACGTGCTTATTTGCGGAGGTATCGGCGGCGGCGCTCAAATGGCTTTGAGCGAAAGCGGAATAAAACTTTACGGCGGTGCAAGCGGTAACGCAGACCAAGCGGTAGCGGACTTTTTAAGCGGAAACTTAAACTTCGATGAAAACGTACATTGCGACCACCACGACCATGAACACGGCGAAAATCATACTTGCGGCGACCACGGTTGCGGAGAAGGACATTGTCATCACTAAAAAAATCTTCCGTCATAAATTTGACGGAAGATTTTTAAAATAAAAAGTCTGCCTATAAGCCCGTTATTCGTTGTTTTTAGTCGTTTTTTACAAACTTAACGTAAGGCTTAAATTTGCATAAATAGGACTTTTGTTTTAAAAAAAATCGCATAGTTTGGAAGGCGTTGAAGTAAAAAAATTTAAGCGCCTTGACAATCGGATAAAACGGAAGTATAATAACTTACACGGCGTCAGCGGTCTTATAACCGATAAGTTTAAAATATAAGGCAGCCTATTAAGTTTATTGATAAAGATAGGTTGGACGTATTAAAACTTAAAAAATATAGGCAGAATAAGGATACGGTTAAGTTCAATTTGTTTTTTGCATCGGTATGGCAGAATTATAGTTTTTTATGGCGTATAATAGCAAATTGAATACAAAAAAGCCGTCGCATTTTAAACTGCGACGGCATTTGGCTGGGGATGAGAGATTCGAACTCCCGGATGACGGAGTCAGAGTCCGTAGCCTTACCGCTTGGCGAATCCCCAATATTTAATTGCAAAGATAATGATAGCAAATTTTTATAAAAAAAACAAGTGTTTTGATAAACATTTTGTATTTTAAAGCAATTTTTTTAAATGCAGATTGCCGTAAACCTACCGATTGCAGATACCTTATATTTTATCGGCAAACGCCATATTTATTTGGTAGGAAATTTATTCCATTAAAAAAGCGGTTAGGTACGCCAAACGCATTATAGCGGAATTTAACTGAAAAAGATATTAAGGCGGTAAAGTATGGTAAACGAGAACTTTGCAAGCAGTATAAAAAATAATACCGAAAGCATAGGTTTTTTAAACCTTTATTTTGCCAAAGTTCAATCTTTTAACGATAATTTGTACCCGATAGACAGACAAAAAGAGATAGATTCGGTAAATAATCCCAATTTAAAAGCGCAAAAGCAGACTTCGTGGAAGTTATTAGAGTTCGCCGTAAAAGACATTTTTAATAAAAAAACGGAAGATTTTACTTTTAAATGCGAAAACGGAAAGTGGCAGACGGACGGATTCTATTTTTCAATTTCTCACACAAAAAAACTTGTTTGTTTAGCCCTATCCGACGCCCCCGTCGGGGTTGATATCGAGAATATAACGGATTTTGCAAGCAGGGTTGAAAATAGGAAGGGTTTTTTTGAAAAAATAGCCGCTAAAAAAGAACTGGAAATAATTAAAAGTCCGTCTATAGGTCGGTTATTGCAACTTTGGACGGGTAAAGAAAGTAATTTTAAACGTAACAATCAAAAGGTGTTTTTACCCCGAAGTACCGAAGTCGACGTTAACGAAACCTTTTATGCTTTTTTAGCGGAAGATGGCGAAGGTTTCAAAGTTTCCGCTTTGTACGGTTTTGGCGCTTTGGATAATTGTTTACAATGTAGCGCCGAAGGCTATTTGACGGCGATATGTTCAAAGTTTAAAGATTGCAAAATTTACGGCTTAGACCTTGTAAACAATAAAAAAGTCCGTCTATGTAAACAATAAAAAAGTCCGTCTATAGGTCGATTATCGATATTTTTTAAGCAGTTAAAATAACGTTACTTATTGTTTAACGCCGTGTTTAAAATAAACACGGCGTTAAACTTTTTTTGATTTATAAAAAATGCGAACGGATAAATTTTGTAATAGCGACAGTTATCGTAATAGTAAAATTATTGCGATTTAGAAAGACTAAGGGCAGTTAATTTTAGGTGTGAAGCATTGCTAAATTAAAAAAATAATATTGGTTACGTTTTTTCAAAAAATGCCGAAAACAGGCTTATAGACCAAGATATTAAAATTTTACGCCGTAAAAATAAAGCAACAACGCATAAACCCAAAAGCCTGTATTCCGTTTAACAAAAAGCGGTAATTACCTTTTTATTTAATATCAAATTTCAAAAGTCAAGCAGTTAAAACGGGGATAATAAGGTCAAAGTAATAGCAAGAAATCTTTTCGGGGGATTCTTTGCAATCACGGCTGAGCCACCATAAAGTAAGTTCGGTCAAAGTGGTAATCAAATGGTTTACAAGTAAATCTTCGGGAAACTTAGTGCATTTATAGGTTTTAAAAACGTAGTCGTAAACCAATTCGTTTAGGTGCTTATTAAGGTCTTTGATGAAAATTTCCTTACTTTCCGATTGCAGTACGCCTTTTAATTTATCTTTGTCTTCGTAAAAGTGGTAAAAAAGGTGAATAACGATATGTTTAAAGTCGTTTGTGTTAGAAAAGTTGTGATAGGTTTCAGGCTCTAATTCAGGGCAAAACACGTGCGAAAATATATCCGTACAAATCAGGTGAAGAAGTTCTTCCTTAGTTTTAAAATGTTCGTAAAAGGTAGACCTGCCGACGTTTGCTTGGTCTAAAATATCCTGTACGGTGATTTTGGAATAACTTTTTTTTTGCATAAGGGCATAAAAGGCTTCCATAATAGCCTGTTGGGTTTTTTGTTGTCGTCTGTCCATAAATACACCTCTATCCGCTAACGGACAATCTATTCGATAACATTATACAATGTTCGGTATCTTTTGTAAAGAGTCTTTTTAAAATTATTTATTGACATATATATGAGTCTGTGTTATAATACAAAACAAATAGGTTTGTTTTGTTCGGTAATGAACAAAATTTAAAGTTTATTTGATATGGTGATAAGATATTCAAGCGGTAAAATTTCCGTAAAATGTTCAAAAAACAGTCGCATTTTGGTGGACGACGTAAATTTTGATATCGACGACGGCGAAACCTTTGCGCTTATAGGAAAAACCGGTTCCGGCAAGACCATGATAGCGTTGTCCATAATGAATCTTTTGCCGGAGGACGCGGTACAAACGGGCGGTAAGTTTGATTTTTGCGGGCGTTTTTTGACGGGGGAATCTTTACAAGAACTTCTCGGTAACGAGATAGTTTATATACCGCAAAGCGGTGGCGATTACCTTAACCCGACGCGGACGGTAAAAAAACAACTTGCGGACTCTTTAAAAAGGCTTGGTTTTAAAGGGAAAGATATTAAAAACCGCGCCATAGAAAACCTTGGTAAGGCAGGACTTAGCGAGCCTGAAAAGGTTATGGAACTTTACCCGTTTGAACTTTCCGGCGGAATGGCGCAAAGGGTAACGATAGCGCTTGCGCTATGTTCTAACGCCAAACTTCTTATTTGCGACGAGGCTACCAACGGGCTAAACCATGAAGCGACCAAAGAGTTTATTTTTGAAATCAACAGGCTGTTTCCGAAGGCTTCCAAACTTGTGATAACCCACGATATAAGCGTTGCAAAATCCTGCGACAAAATAGGGGTTTTGTGCGAAGGAAAACTTTTGGAAAGGGGGGATGCACAGTCGGTTTTAGTTAGTCCGAAGCACCCTTACACCAAATCTTTAATAAATTCTCTTGTAAAAAACGGCATGGAATGGCTTCCGATTTTGCGTAACGACAAGTGCGATTGCCCCTTTTATTCGCGTTGCCCGTCCGCAAGCGAGCGTTGTCTTTCGGAAGTTCCGGAAAAAACCGACGGCGTGTCAATGTACAGGTGCGTGCTATGATAAGCGTAAAATCGGTTAGTAAGTCTTTCGGCGACAAAAAGGTTTTAAAAGATCTGTCCTTACAAATAAACGACGGCGAGATAGTCGGCCTTTACGGGGAAAGCGGATGCGGAAAGTCCACCCTTGCAAAAATTATGTGCGGTGTGGAAGTCGCCGACGGCGGTGAACTTTTTATAGACGGCGTTTTGGTGCTTTCTGCGAAAAAGTACGACAGAAAGGCGGGTAAACTTATACAAATGGTTTATCAACAGCCATTTTCCGCTCTCGATCCTTCCCAAAAAGTCGGTTCTGCGTTGTATGAGATTGTGAAGTACAACCGTTTGGCAAAAAGCCGGGCGGATATAAAAAAAATTGCATATAAGGTTGCAGTTATGATGGGCATAGAAAGAATTTTAAATCAACTGCCATCTGAAATTTCCGGCGGAGAGGCGCAACGGGTAAATTTGGCAATGAGCCTTATGCTCAGCCCCAAACTTTTGATTTTGGACGAAGCGACTTCCATGCTCGACCTTTCCACGCAGGCGGAAGTGCTTGCAAAAGTTAAGCAAATAGTTGAAACCGACCGTATCGCGGTATTATTTATAAGCCACGACAAGGAACTTGTAAATTATTTTTGCGATAGGGTGTATTCATATGAAAATTATAATGTGAAGGAGATACATTTATGAAAAAACATACTGTTATTGCGCTGATTTTAGCGTTAGCGGTTATATTTTCGCTTACAGCGTGCAACGTCGAACTAAAAAAAGAGAAAGCAGTCTATATCGGCACTACCGCCGTTATCGAAAAAGCGGTGCGTGGCGAATACAATTACGACATGTTTGCCTCGGGGAATTCCGAAATCCCTTTGGTGTGGCAGGACGGTGCGGACCATGAATACAAACCGCTTCTTGCAAGTTACCAAACGGTCGGCAATAAAACGTGGACTTACACCGTACAACAGGGGATGACCTGGTCGGACGGAAAGCCGGTTACGGCGGAAGATATTTTGTTTACCTTAAACTACGACGACGCTAACGGCGAAGCGGTGTTTAACGACAAAACCGCAACAGACGGAAAGGTTACCGAAAAAAAGTACGAGGGTTACGCCTTGTCCGCGGACAAAAAATCCATTTCCCTTACCTTAGTAACCGAAAACGCGCGTGAACTTTCAAATATGACTTCATTCAGAATAATGCCTAAGCACGTTTACGAAGGCAAAAATGAGATTACAGACGCCGACGGACGTGTGGTTTGCGGACCTTTTGTTTTGGAAAGTTTCAATAAAGAAGCCGGCGTTTTGACTTATAAAGTTAATCCTTATTATCCCCAAAAACCGAAGATTGAAAAGTTGGTTTACAGGATTTTCGGCAACGAAGATTTAATGTATATGGCGCTTAAAAATGGTGATATCGACACCGTTTGGGCGTATTCGCAAAGCGTTAACGCCAACTATTACGATGTTTTAAAAGAGGTAGACGGTCTTGATTTTATTCAAACCCCTGCAGTCGGCGTGCGCGCGGTTGTTATGTTTAATACTTCGATTGCTCCGTTTAACGACGGCAATTTGCGTAAAGCCGTAAGTTACGCATTAGATTACGAAGCCTTTAAAAACACTTTCGGCAGTGCAGGCGTTTCGGTTGCAAACCGCGGATTTGTTCCGGCTTCCGTTTCGGGGGCGAAGCAAACCGAAAAACTGAAAAAAGACTATGCTACGGCGGCGGAATATCTTAAAAAGTCCGGATACGTCAAGGCAAACGGCGGCAAATATTATAAAAAAGATGGGGCGGAACTTGAATTTGCGCTTACGGTGCGTTCTTCAAACGCTACTCACCTTAGGTATGCCGAACTTGTAAAAAATAACCTTGAGGACTTTGGTATAAAAGTTAACCTTGATGCAGTGGACAGCAACACCTTTAACGTCAAAACAAGCAATAAATTTTCTTCCGATAACGGCGTCGGCGTATCACATCAAGCGGCAATTAACGGATTTACCGAGGCAGGCATGGGTATGAAAGACGGTTTTGCAAGTATTTACGTAGATAAATCCCACCCCGTTCAAGGCGGTTGTCAGGTTGACGACGAAGTATTCTTGGGCATTTTAGAAAATATGCGTAAGGCAAAAACAAAAGAGGAATATAACGCGGCCGCAGGAAGTTTGCAGGACTATTATGCGGACAATGTACCCCTTATCGCACTTTACTGGGATAATTTGAATTACGTACATTCTTCCAAATTAAGCGGTTTAAAGACTGACGCGGTGTTTGGCATAAACAACGTCGTAAGTTGGTTGAACGCAGATATTTCGGAACGCTAAAATATTTTAAACTTAGCGATAACAGGCTTATAGGCGGACTTTTACTGTAAATTTGCCGTTGTATAGGCGTTAGCCGTCTATCCCAAGTTTCTTGTCGGTGCTTTTTAAACAAAAAAGCGCGCGCCTCGTCGGGTTTAAGTAAAATATGTGCGATAACGGGCTTATAGGCGGATTTTTGACTGAAAGCAATCACTAACTTAAAGCAATATCCGTAAGATTAACGGTAAAAAACGGCGTAATGCGCAGAGAGAGGGTGAAAGATATGAAAAAATACCTAAACAACTTAATAACCTGCGTTATCTGTTTTATTTTTATAGTCATACTGAATTTTGCTTTGCCGAGGCTTATGAGCGGTGATCCCGTTGCCTATTTAACGGGCGTGGATGAGGAATCTATGAGCGTAGTGCAATATGAGTATTATCGCAACGCCCTTCATTTAAACGACAATATCTTCGTACAGTTTGGGTACTATATTAAAAGTCTGTTTGACGGCAGTTTGGGGTATTCCTACCGAATGGAAGCAACGGTTTCTTCACTTATACTTTCAAGGATAGGCGCAACCTTGCAAATATCACTTGTCGCCGTGGTGGTTTCCTGCGGAATAGCCCTTGTGTGGGGTTTGTCGGCAGGTAGTAAAAAAGGAACTTTCGATAAAATTTCAACCACAGCCAACGTAATTATAAACACGTTGCCCTCCTTTACCGTCGGAATGTTGCTAATAATTCTGTTTTGTTTCGGGGTTAAAATCTTCCCTTATTCGGGATTAAATTCGCCGAATATAGAAAAGGGAACGGCGGAATATTTTTTTGACAGGATTTATCATTTAATTTTGCCTGTAACTACGTTGACCGTGACGTTTTTACCGTCAAGGTATTTAATTGTGCGTAACACGGCGCGCGCCGTTTTAAATGAAAAATATCTTCTTTTCGCCCGTCAAAGGGGGCTTGGACGGCGGAAAATCAAATACGGGTATATTCTCGGAAACGTTGCGCAACCCTTTATAGCAATGGTTGGAATGAGCGTCGGCGCAAGTATCGGCGGTTCGGTGGTTGTGGAAAATCTTTTTTCCATACAGGGGATGGGAACCCTTCTTACCGACGCCGTCTATGCGCTTGACTATCCGCTTATGCAAGGGGTTTTGTTCGTAACGGCGTTTATTGCGGTTATATCGATAATAATTACGGACGTAATATGTATTTTGACCGATCCTAAGTTAAGGAGGGCGCGCCTATGATAAAGTCCCGTTTAGTTGCCCTTATCTTAGGTTGCACGATTTTGGCGTT
The DNA here is from genome assembly GCA_945638575.1 of uncultured Clostridia bacterium. Lineage (GTDB taxonomy): Bacteria > Bacillota > Clostridia > Christensenellales > Borkfalkiaceae > UBA4636. The sequence goes on from CALZDP010000009.1 coordinate 34,364, forward strand.
ATTTGTTTTTATGTCGGTCTGTCCTAAGGTGTTTACCCCGTACGCCCCCAAACAGACTTTTGAATTGTGGCTTAAGCCGTCGGCTTCGCATATTTTGGGAACAAACGACGTCGGTTACGATATTTTTACGGAAATAGTTTACGGCACCTCGCAAACATTTTTTATAGGTATAAGTTCAAGTTTGCTTGCCCTAATACTCGGCGCTCTAATCGGCGTTTTATCCGCCCAAAACGGCTTTATCGGACAAATCTTCAGCGGACTTATTAACCTGTTTGTAATGTTGCCCAAACTTGTCTGTTTGATAGTTTTGGCGGCGTTTGCTGGAAACGGCTATCTAAACAGAATACTTTTGATTGCCCTTTTCGGCTGGGTGGAAACGGCAAGGGAAATTCGTGCCAAAACCATAAAAATCAAGAGTTCTTCTTATATAGAAAACTGCAAAATACACGGCTTCGGAAAAATCCATATCGCGGTTTTCCATATACTTCCGAACCTATTTGATTTGCTGTTTGCAAGGTTTCTTAACGGCGTAAACGGCTCGGTAATGACGGAATCCGCCCTAAGTTTTTTGGGAATAGGCGACCTATATAACCCCACTTGGGGCACAATGATAAATTTGGCGTTCAGGCGCGGTGCGTTTATAAGGGGGGCTTACAATTATTTGCTTATGCCGGCGGTGTGCATATCCTTGCTGGTTTTGGCATTTTACCTTATCGGATTAGCGCTTAAAAAGGAGAATTAAAATGAAAAAACCACGCAAAAAAGGACCTTGTAAGGGGAATTTGCCGAAAGGCGCAGGGCTTAACGCTAACGCCGTAGAACCTAACGATAACGGCGCTAATAAAAAAGATGTTTGTTCAATGAAAAACGATACCCATTCCCACGGGAAACCGCACGTACACGGCAAGTTGTTTTCGGATATACATTCCTGTATAGAAAAGGAATGGCTTTATATGGATATAACCGTTCCCGACGACGAAAGAACGCTTTCGGCAAAAGAAAGTTCAGACGGTACTTACGAAAAAGTCATGGACTACGTCGACGCCCTTTGTTTTCAGTTAAGATACCGCGAGGCTTTGGCTTGTTGCGAAAGTTTGTACAAAACCTATCCTAACGTTTACAGGCTTGAAAGACGGCTTGGCGTACTATATTTTAAGTTACTTAAATTTGACGAAAGTCAAAAATTTTTGACAAAGTGTCTTTTCGATACCGATGAAGAATTACAACTGACTTATATTTTGGCTGTAGTCTGTTACTATAAAGAAGATTATCAAAGGGCAAAGAGTTTGCTAAGTAGGTGCGCCGTACTTTCCGCCGACGACGGTGAAATGTACGTTGCGGTGCTGTATTGGTTTTTATGCTGTTCGGTAAGACTTAACCATTCTTTTGACGAACTGAAAAACTTGGCAAAAAATTACAATTTTGATTGCGGTCATCACTTGGGTTATGACGGAGCGGTGCGGTTTGCGCTTGATATGTTAAGCGAAGCAAAGGCGGAATCTTTTTGTGACAAGGATACAGCGCTTAACCGTTGCTGTTTAAATTACGGTTTAAGCGTTATCTTCGAAAGAAAGGACAAAGAAAAATGCCGTAAGTATTTAAGCAAATCTTTGGAGGATAAAGATTTATTCGGGGCGTATTCGTATATTGCGGGGTACAACGATTTTAACCGCAAAAATCAGCGTAATCCTTAATAAAGCGCTAAATATTTTATAAGACGTTTAAACTTTTATGGAATATCGAATATAAGATATCAAAGAATTTATAACTTGCGCTTTACTATCGGCTTTGTTGTTGACAAAAAATTATAATTGGTTTATTATCTAACTATGGACGAATTTAAAATTGTTGAAATAAAGGAAGACATTCTTTCAAGAAATAACGAACAGGCTAAAGATATCCGCCGTGAAATGCGGGAAAAAAAGATATTCTTTTTAAACGTTATGTCCTCGCCGGGGAGCGGTAAAACCACCCTTATCACCGAAATCATCAACGGCTTGAAAAATGATTATAAGATAGGTATTATCGAAGCCGACTTAGATTCCGCGGTCGACGCCGAAACCATTGCAAAGACGGGTGTAAAAGTTGTGCAAATTCATACTTTGGGCGCCTGCCATATTACCTGTCAAATGTCTTACGAAAGCCTTTCAGCGCTCGGTACGGACGGTCTTGACGTGGTCATTTTGGAAAATATCGGCAACCTTGTTTGCCCTGCGGAATTCGATACCGGCGCAAATAAAAATTTGGTTTTGTTGTCCGTTCCCGAAGGCGACGATAAACCGCTTAAATATCCGCTTATGTTTGAAGTCGCGTCCGTTGTCGCCATTACCAAAACCGACGTCGGAAAAATTTTCGACTTTTCGCCCGAGCGTGCGGTTGAAAACATACATAAACGCAACCCCGACGTTCCCGTGTTTATAACTTCCGCAAAATTAAAGCAGGGCGTAGACGAAGTCGTAAATTACCTTCGTTGCGAAATAGAAAAGGTTAAACGCGGTTAACTTAATTGACTTTTGATAAAATTTGTTGAATTTAAATGGATGCGTACCCGAGCGGTGCGCATTTTCCTTTTTAAAGGGCTTTTGCGAGGGGAAGCGTAGATAGATTGACGGTGCAATAAAGCATATAATCGGGCTCTACAGACTTAAAAAACGTCGATAATCGACCTATAGGCGGACTTTTATGGCGTTTAACGATAAAAAAGAATATGACTTTGGGGTAATTGTTTTATATAAATTCCCCGACATACGGCAATTATCTATTCAAAACTTTAAATTCACAATCGGTAAACAAATTTTCGGCTGTTAGTTGCAAAATTAAAAAACGTCGGTAAAAATGTTGTCGAAAAAAGAAATATTGTCGAAAATTGAAAAATTTTTGAATTGCTCTATTTACATTTTTGTTTTATAATAGTATAATATAAAAAAATAGCGATTTTCTGCTATAAGGAGAGTATTTATGAATAAGGACGTTAGAATTTGCATTATCGGCGGAGGCCCTGCCGGTACCAGCGCTGCAATGTATCTTGAAAAAAACGGATACGACAACTATGTTATTTACGAAAAGACCAACCGTGTAGGCGGTAAAGCATTTTCGCCTATGATGAAATGTAAAACTGCCGACGGAAAGTGGGAAGACAGAACCATTGAAATGGGCGCCGTTATGGGTTGCGATACCTACTTTGCCGTTCAGGAATGTGAAGAATTCGGCGGAACCACCCACCATGACGGTCCTCCGATGGGACGTCGTTTTATGATGACCGACGGCACGCCCCAAAAGTCTTCTAAAATTGCTCTTTTGAAAAAGTTTATAAAAATGAAGAAGTTAAACAGACTTCTCGCCAAAAAATATTACGGCTACGACGTAAACGGACACCGCGGTGTTGCTCAAGGCAGATACGAAGGACCTTGCCCGTCGCCTAAAATGAAACTTCAGCATATCGAAGGCGAAAACCCCAACTTAAAAGATCTTTCGATGCCTTTCTCGGAATTCCTTAAAATGAACAAGTGCGAAGACGCTACTTTGGTTTGGAAAGGACCTTTCACGTCTTTTGGGTACGGTTACTTTGATGAAATTCCCGCGGCGTATGTTTTGAAGTATCTTGACGCATTCACCGTTCAGCAATTCCTTTCAACAGGTAAACTTTGGACGTGGCGCGGCGGTACGCAGTCCATTTGGGAAGGGGTAAACAATCACCTTAAACACCCTGCGCTTCTTAATTCCGAAGTTACGGGTATCGAACGTAAAGAGGGCAAAGTTTACGTTACCGTAAACGGCAATACCGAAGTTTTCGATAAACTTATAATCTGCACACCGCTCGAAATGTTCTTAAAATACGGCGATCCGCGTGAGGAAGAAAAGGAATTGTTCTCTAAGATCGTACATAAAGAATACTTCACGATGGCTGTAAGAACGGAAGAAGGCAACTGCCCCGATATTTCTTACTACTTCTTTGAAAACATGACAAACGAAACGCGCGGACACCTTATGGTATTCTATCACCGTTGGCCGCAGACGGAAATCACCGAGCAACCTTTAGTTACCTTCACGTTAAGGAACCACGAAGGTATGGAAGACGTGCCGTTTGAGCAAGCGCGCGACACCACTCTTGCCGACATGACAAAGTGCGGTTTGCCCGTTGAAAAGACCGAACGTATAGACGACTGGTATTACTTCCCCCACGTAAGTTCAAAAGACTATGCGGACGGTTGGTACGACAAGGTCGAAGCAATGCAAGGAAAAGACAATACTTACTACGCAGGCGAAGTTATGGCTTTCGGCGATATGGAAGAAACCGTCGAATACAGCCGTGATCTTATCCGTCGTTTCTTTAATAAATAATCGGTATTAAATCTGCCTTTGCCGAAGCGCTTTTCGGGTGTTTCGGCAAAGGCGTCGATTAAATAATTTTTATCTTCTATTCTTTAAGGCGATCATGGGAAAAGTTAGAACAATACTGTTACAAAAAGGGGTTTTTGACGACAACGATTTGCAAGCCCGAAAGTTAAGAGATTATCTTAAAAGCAAGGGTACGTTTTTAATAAACGTTATGTCCTCGCCGGGGGCAGGCAAAACGACCACCCTTGTTTCGCTTATCAACAGGCTTAAAGGTTTTATGAATATCGCCGTAATGGAAGCGGATATCGATTACGATATCGACGCCGTTCGCGTTGCGGACAAAACGGGCTGTCCGTCTATTCAACTTCACACCGGCGGTATGTGCCATTTGGACGCCGAAATGACGAAACAGGGAATAGACGGTTTGGGAAGTTTCCCCGACCTTATATTTCTCGAAAACGTAGGCAATCTCGTTTGCCCTGCGGAATTCGATACCGGCGCGCATCTGGACGCAGTTATACTTTCGGTGCCGGAAGGGGACGACAAGCCTTTAAAATACCCGTTGGTTTTCCAAAAGGCAAGCATTGTCATAATAAACAAGATTGACGCCTTAGACTATTTTACATTCGACGCGGAAAAGTGTAAGCGCAATATTTTGGAAAACAATCCCAACGCTCGAATATTTACCGTTTCCGCAAAAACGGGCGAGGGAATGGAAGAACTTACAAATTACATTAAAAAAACAATAAAGGAGTGGCACTGATGCCCAAGCAGAACGATAAAATAATCAGTAAATATCAAGGCGAACAAAATCCGGATAAGCGCTATATAAAACTCGGTAAAAAAATCACCGACGTAGTAGTGCATAAAATTGCCGGCGTTACATCGGACGATCCCGAATACTGGGGGCTTAAAGAGGTTTTAACGCCTGAAATGTGCGACGTTGCCAACAAAATGAAACTTCGCAAATTTTACACGTTTGAACAACTTTTAAAAATGAATAAGGACGTAGAGCCTGCTGCTTTGCAAAAGTTACTTGACGAAATGTCCTATATCGGTATTTTGGAATACGATTACGGCGATAATTACGACCACTACGGCGAACTTAAAGACAAGCCCCGTATAAAAAGATACCGCTTGCCTTTCTTCGTGCCCGGTTCTGCCGAACTTTTCAATTCATCGGTAGACCGTATTGCCAAAAATCCTGCGGTCGCTTCTTTCTTTGAAAGAATGACCTTTATTCCGCTTGCAGGTATTACCCAAATGGTTCCGCCGGGAGGCGACGGCATCGGTATGCACGTTATCCCCGTCGAAAAGGCAATAAACGCTGAAAATCAGTCGGTGGACTTAGAACATATTTCCTATTGGCTTAAAAAATACGAAGGGCATATTTCCGCAGGTATTTGTTCCTGCCGTGCTTCGCGCGCAATACTCGGCGACGGCTGTACCGACGACGTTGACGATTGGTGTATCCAACTCGGCGATATGGCGGACTACACCGTGGAAACCGGCCGTGCTCACTACATAACCAAAGAACGCGCTTTGGAAATTTTGGAACTTGCCGAGAAGAACGGTTACGTTCACCAAATAACCAACATCGACGGCGAAAACAAGATTTTCGATATCTGCAACTGCAACGTAAAAGTTTGCAACGCTTTAAGGACGGCGCTTTTATTCAACACGCCCAATATGGAACGCAGCGCTTATACTGCCAAAGTTACCAAAGAAAACTGCGTTGCTTGCGGTAAATGCGTTGAAGTTTGTCCTGCCGGCGCAGTAAAATTAGGTCAAAAACTCTGCCATAAAGACGGCAGTGAAGTAAAATATCCCCACGCACCCCTGCCCGACAACAATATTTGGGGCGAATACGCTTGGGATGAAGAATACCGCGACACCGCGCGTTTGTCTAACACTTACGAAAGCGGAAGCGCGCCTTGTAAGGCGGCTTGCCCTGCGCACGTTCCCGTTCAGGCATACCTTAAACTTGCCCACGAGGGTAAGTATAGGGAAGCCCTTGCAATGATTAAGACGGAAAACCCCTTCCCGGCGGTTTGCGGAAGGGTATGCAATAAGCGTTGCGAACTCGCTTGTACCCGCGGCGACATCGACGCGCCCGTTTCCATAGACGCGGTTAAAAAATTCGTTGCCGACCTCGAAATCAAGTCGGATAACCGCTATATCCCCGAAAAGGTCGTTCAGTCGGTTTACGGCAAGTTCGATGAAAAGATTGCTATTATCGGCGGAGGCCCTGCAGGGCTTTCGGCGGCCTATTATCTGGCGCAGATGGGTTACAAGCCCACCGTGTTTGAAAAGAACCCCGTTGCCGGCGGTATGTTGACCTACGGTATTCCTTCATACAAACTCGAAAAGGACGTAATCGCTTCCGAAATAGAGGTTATGAAGGAATTGGGCGTTGAAATCAAATGCGGAGTGGAAGTAGGCAAAGATACCACTATCGCCAAACTTAAAGAAGAGGGCTATAAGGCTTTTTATATAGCAATCGGCTGTCAGGGCGGAAGACGTCCGGGCGTTGACAACGACACCGCAAAAGGCTGTGAAATTGCCGTTGAATACCTTCGTAACAGTTATGAAAACAGAGAATCCTTTACGGGCAACGTGGTAGTTGTGGGCGGCGGTAACGTTGCTATCGACTGCGCGCGCAACGCGCATAGATTAGGCGCTCAAAGCGTCAGTATGTACTGCCTTGAAAATAGAGAAAGTATGCCTGCAAGCGTTCAGGAAATCAAAGAAGCCGAAGAAGAAAACGTTTCGGTCAATCCTTCTTGGGGACCTAAAGAAGTTAAGGTTAACCAAAATGGCGAAGTTTGCGGTATAGTCTTTAAAAAATGCACAAGAACCATTGACCCCGAAACCAAAAAATTCTCGCCCTTATACGATGAAAATGAAACTATCGAAGTCAGCGCAGACAAGATTGTTTTCGCTATCGGTCAGGCAGTGGAATGGGGCAAACTTTTAGAAGGTACCAAAGTTACGTTGCGCGGAGGTAATTACCCCGTTGCGGACGCCTTTACCTATCAAACAGTCGATCCCGACGTGTTTGTCGGCGGAGACGTATTTACAGGTCCTCGGTTTGTAATCGACGCTATCGCACAGGGACATGAGGCGGCTGAAAGTTTACACCGCCACGTTCGTCCCAACGCTCATATGACTATCGGCAGAGACAGAAGATATTACGCTACTTTGGATAAAGAGGACGTAACCTATCCTTCTTACGACAAGACTCCCAGACAGACAGAAAAGGATGACGACACAATTGACAGTAAGACTTCCTTCCGCGACGCACACGGTACCCTTACTTCCGAACAGGTTAAGGCGGAAACGGGCAGGTGCTTATCCTGCGGTGCTTCTTACGTCGATCCCAACAAGTGTATCGGTTGCGGTCTTTGCACCACAAGATGCGAATTCGACGCTATCCACCTTGTACGCGATCATCCGGAATGTACCAATATGCGCGCCGCAGAACAGAAGGTTACCGGTTTACTCGGCTATGCGGTCAAACGTGCGTTTAAGATTGTCGGACACTTAGGTTCCGAAGAAGCCAAGATGCTTAAACTTAAACGTAAGGCATTCAAAAAAGCCCAAAAAAGTAAATAATGCACGAACTCGGAATTGTTAAGCACGTCGTCGATCAGGTAGAAAAAGCCGCCGAAGAAAACAAAGTTAACAAGGTTTTAAAACTTACCCTTGAAGTAGGCGAAGTTTCTTCTATCGTGCCTGACTACTTTAAAGACTGCTTTGAATGGTACAAAAAAAAGACTAAGTATATGCAGGATACCTTGCTTGATTTGGTTATTATCGAAGGCATTTCTTACTGCACTAACTGTAAAACCACTTATAAAACGGTTGAACACGCTAAGATTTGCCCAAGTTGCGGAAGCAAAGAAACTTACCTTGTTACGGGTAACCAAATGACAATTAAAGATATGCTTGTAGAATAAACTTAAAAAAACTTTAAAAGCGGAAGGCATTTTTGCCTTCCGCTTCTTGTCTTTTTATGGCTTTAAAAATATTAAAAACAGGCGAAACATTGATGTTTTTTTACGTTACAGACAACAAAAAAACATCGATTAACGGGCTTATAGCCCCACTTTTTGCGGTAATGTTTGCCGTTTTTTAAATGAAAATAATTTGATTAAAGTTTTGTTGCATTTTTACCGTCATAGCAATATAAATTACCGTCGCCGAGCGCATTATACGGATAATCGTTGGTGTAGGATATTGCAGTTTGGATAAAGTAAATTTTGTTGTTTACGCCTATCATGCCGTCGGCGCATTTATCGCTTATCTTGGTATTGCTACCGTTTGCAATATTATACCTATAAAGGCCGATATTACCGCTTTTTGTCGAATAATAGATATATCCGTTACTTACCGTCATGTTGTTTATGTTAACGTTAGAAACCAAAACGGTATCGACTTTTGTTTCAAGGTTATAAGAATTTAACGTATTATCTTCTATGTTATAGTAATACATTATTTTTCCGTCAACCGTCATATAGTTTGAACGAAGTCCAAGCGACTTACCCTCCGAAGTCGTTAGGTTGTAGCAGTAAACGTATTTTTTGCCGATGGTCGGGTTTATGGTAAAATAGATATTGTCGTTTACCTTTTCAAAACTTGCAACCCAAAGATTTTTATCGCCGTAAATCTCGGTGGGGTTTTCACCGTTTAAACCCATCTTCATAATGTGGTTATTGTATGCCGAACCTACTTTGACATAATATATCGTATCGCCGTCAAAAATTAAATTATCGCAACGTGAAGAGGAAATTTTTACCGATTCGTTTGTAAGTAGATCCATCTTCCAAAGCGCGTAATTTGTCAGCACGTATGTGCTGTAATACATTGCGCCATTATAAAAGTATACGTTTGAAACGCTGTTTGCCAAAACCTTGTATTTGGCTTTTGTCGTAGGGTTATACTTATACAAACAACCGCTATCCAAAGGGTTAACGTAATAAATTTCGCCGTTATATTCCGTTAATTTTGCGTAGCCCGTTGGGCTTACAACGCTTTCTTTTATCACAAAATTTGCCATTATATCGGTTTCTTCGTTAGTAGACAAATTATAGGAATATATGTGCTTGTCGCTGAGTTTGTAATAGTAAAGGTCGTTCCCGTTACTTGACAGCGAAGAATACCCGTTGTTTTCGGCAGAAATAAGTTTACTTCCCGACATATCGCTGTCTGAATCTTTTAATGCGCTGACGTAATATATTCCGTCGCCGAAAAGTGTGCTTGTTAATTTGTCGTTATTGACGTAGTAGATATAACTTCCGACCTTCGTAAGATATTTACCGCTGTCGGTCGTCAGTTTTATGCAGTTACCGCTTGAAATAACGTATTTTCTTATGGCGCTTGCGACCCCGATACCGAGTTTTGTTTTTGTGGAATTAAAGTACAAAACGCCGTTGTCTAATATGATATCGCTTACCTTTTCGTCGTAAATAAGATCTCCGTTTTCCCGTTCCTTGTCATTTACCGAAATCGAATATAGTTTGTCGCCGTCGCTTGCGTTGGAATAATAGATTTTTCCGTTATAGTAAGTTAAATATTCGGCTTTATTTTTAACTAATCTTGTTGCGGTTTCATCGCTTCCGTCAAGTTTCATTTTATAGATTCCGTTATCGGAAGTCTTAATTAAATTGTTTACTGCATAGTAAATATAAGTGCCGTCGGTGGCTAAATATTCCCCCTTTGTTTCAATTAAATTGCTCGCAGTAACCCCGTTATAACTTTTTATTACCTTTGAAAACATACCGGAACTATAGTAGTACAAAGTGCTTTCGTTAACCAAAAAGTATTCCGCTTTATCGTTGTTAACTTTGGTTAGGTTACCGTCATAACTATACAAAGTGTTTCCGTCTAAGTTGTTTTGAAAGTAAAGTTTGTTGTTATATACTATCGAGTACAACTTTTCTTCCGTAGACTTGATATTCAATTTTGCGCTTATTGTAAAGGTATTGTAATTATCGTTGGTTATGGTAAACAAAACGGTATATTCGCCGACTGCGGTTACGGAATCAACCTCTTCGCCGTTATAGGTGATTTTTGTAATTGAATCGGCGGGAATATTGCCGACAGGTTGTAACGAATGTGAAAGCCCGTCGTACTCAACCGTTGCGTCTGCCATGCTGATGCCCGTTATCGTTGCCTTGTTTATTTGCCACGCGCAGTTTTTAACTGCCGGCGCATTGTGGTTAACCGTGTCGTAATCGAGTTGCGCGCTTGCCGTATAATTACCTGCGTCGGCGGCTTTGTTATTTATGTATTTTTTGACGCTAACGCCGTCCGGCAGGTTTTCAATGGTTACAGACTTTTCGGTAGCGTCGTAGGTGAAGGGCTCGGCGTAATTCCACGTAACAGAGGATGTGTCGTAATTAAGTTTGTTTATGGTAAGGGTTGCGTTTAAACTTAAACTTTCGTAACCGTCGCAGGTTACGACCGCAGTTGCCTTATAAACGCCGGAATTTATCCCTTTATTTTCCGTGTAGGAAACGTTTGCATTTTCCGGCAGATTGCCTTTTACGTTGATTTGATGTTCATAGCCGTCGTAATCAACCGTTTGGTCGGTAAAAGTTATGTTTTCAAATTTTTTCAGTTGGCTTTCTTCGTCTTTATCGCAAGCAAACAAAAGGGAAAGCGAGGTCGCTAAAATCAGTATTGCCAAAATTGCTATACGATTTTTGATATATTTCATAAATTCTCCTTGTAAAGTTAAAGTATTTATATTGATATGCAGTTTGAATTTGAAGGGTTTCGGTTTATTAACACAGTTCGGTTAGTTCCGGATGTTTGATGCTTTTTTTAAGTGCAAACGGGTAGACGAATAAACTTAACGGCATACAAATTACCAACGCCAACAAAACCGCGCCCAAACCGATTAAAAATCCGAGTATGGCAAACAGTATTTTCATAACTATAAGGAAGGCAAGTCCGTCTAAATCAAAGGAAAATATTATACCCGGAAATTTAACAAATCCCCATGAAGCGATTGCCATAAAGGTATCCCCGATAAAGTTGTTATTAAGAAAAATACAGGATGAAAAAGCAAACGTAAGTATCGGTAAAACTATCGCAACGGCAATTAAATAGCCTTTGTCCTTATTTGACGACGCTATAATTACGCATATTATAAGTATGGCTACCGCAAAAACAGCGCTCCAAATGTAAGACTTTTTTCTTTGCGACGCGCTGTGTTCTATCTGGGCTTTTCTTGCTTCTTCCTTTTTCATATTATCGCATTTGCGACAAATAAAACGGCTGGACTTTGTCCTGCCTGAATAGTATTCTTCGCTGACTATGTCTTCGCTTTCGTATATGGGCTTTTTGCAACAAGCGCATATCGTCAAAACTTGCTTAGGGGGGTTGTCCTGTATTTCTTTTACGGTTTGGCTTGCCGTTTCTTCCGCAACCTTTTTTGCAATTTCATTTACGGATTTTTCGTCAATGCCTTTTTCGTTTTTATCATTATCGACGCCGTCGTTTAATAATTCGTCAATTGTAATGCCGAAGATTCTTGACATATCTTTTATAGTGTCTATCGAAGGTTCGACGTCGCCTTTCTCCCATCTTGAAACCGCTTGAGGCGTAACTAATAATAAATCCGCAAGTTCCTTTTGTGTTAAGCCTTTTTCTTTTCTGTATTTTTGAATCTGTTGTGATATCATCTGTGCCTCCTGAATATCGCCGTTTAACGATTCTATTATAACACAAGTGCAACAAAATCTCATCTAAAATTGCTAAACAGTTTGTTGATTTGCTAAACAATTTGTTGTATTTTGCAAAATATTGTGTTAACTTACAGTTATATAATAAAAATAATCTTATAAAAATCCCTACAAGGGGTGAATTGCTTTAAAAAAAGCAG
>CALZDP010000010.1 GCA_945638575.1 uncultured Clostridia bacterium
AAAGTTAGACACTTTTGGAGGTGCATTTTTTATGGCAAGAAAGAAGATTCATTTTGCAAAGTTGATTGAGAGCAAGGCGCAAACAGTAGCGGAAGCCGTAAAGCGTGGCGCGGAGTTTTGCGACGTAACATTAGATGTTATTATTTATCGCAAGCAATTATAATATTGAAAACAGACTTGTATAGAAAATTCTATATAAAACACGAATCGTGTATGATTTTTTGCGTTATTGTCAGTTTGTGGGGTGGGCGGGAAAGAAAGGTTTGCGTATGACCGAGTTTAAGTGGGTGATTGCAAATTATAGGCAAAAAATCATAAAATTTTTGGGTGAAAGTAATTTTACTTTTAGCAATTCAAATTCGTAAAATTTTTTTAGTCTGCATAATAGGTAAAAATTTCTTAGTCTGCATAAGTTAGCCCCTTTCAAACAGGCGTGAATAGGAAATGCCGAAATCTTATATTTTATATAAAGTTAAAATTCAAACGGCAATTTTCGTTATGCGTTTGTTTCTTATCGTACATTAGTTGCGGTTATCTGAAATTCTTAATTAAAAGTACCGAATCAAAAAAAGCCCCGAAAAGGGGGCTTGATTAAGCGTATTCTTTAATGGTTTGTGCAACGTTTATAAAGTGGTCGGCGATTCTTTCGACGTCGGATGACAACGAAAGGTATTGTGCGCCCGATTCCGGCGTGCAAAGGTCTTCGCATAAACGGGTGATATGGTTGTTTGCCATATTATCGGTAATGCCGTCGATTGTTTCTTCGATGTCAAGCGCTTCTTGCAGGGCGGTAAAGTTTAGGTCCCTATAGCAAAGGACGACTTTATCGTAAAGGCTTAGAACGGTGTTTTTCAAATCGCCGATTTCGTTAACGGCTTTATCGGAAAACTTATTGTTACTGTTTTTTAATTTTTCGGCGTATTCGATAATGTTTTCGGAATAATCGCCGACTCTTTCCAAATCGGAAATTGTGCGTATTGCCGTGGTAAGGTAAATACGGTCGGTTTCGGAAAGTTTTGTTTTTATAAGTTTGGCGATAAATGCGCCGAGTTCCTTATTTAAAAAGTTTAATTGATTTTCTCTTTCTCGGAATTCTTCGTTTTTTGAAAAGTCCAAGGTCAAAATGGCGTCAATGGCGACTTGAAAATTATCGACGGAAATTTGCGCCATATTTAAAATTTCATTTTTTACCTGCTGTACGGCAAGCGGCGGAGTAATTAAAAGGTGCTCGTCGACAAAACGGAATTGGTTTTTTTTATCGACGTCTTTTTTGTTGACCTCTTTTTTGTCCGGCGTAAGTTTGGTTACTGTTTTAACAAGCAAATCGGTCATCGGCAATACTATTATAACCGTGGTTAAATTGAAAACGGTATGGAACATTGCAAGTTGGGTTTGAGGCGCGTTAGGGAACATTCTTCCAAAAATGAAACCGAAATCAACGCCGAAAATTTTTAATATCAGCCCTATCGCCATAAACACGATTACACCGCTTACGTTAAAGATAAGGTGTATAAGCGCGGTGCGTTTGGCGTTGCTGCTGCTTGTTGCCCCTGCAATTATTGCCGTTACGCAAGTGCCTATGTTGGAACCCATGGTTATGTAAATGCCTTGATTTAGGCTGATAAGTCCCGTTACCACCATTGTTATTGCCATCGAAGTCATTACCGAAGAACTTTGTACAACCGCCGTTAATACTGCGCCGATAAGGGTTAACAGCAGGGGATTATCGAACATGGCAAGAAAGTTTTTAACATTATCGAGTTTTGAAAAACTTTCCATAGAATCGCTCATCAGCGAAAGCCCGACGAAAATCATTCCGAAACCCGCAAAAATTCCGCCGATTTTTTGCAGTTTATCCTTTTTTGCAAACACAGTGATAAAAGCGCCGATACCTGCAAAAGCGGCAAAGATTACCGAGGTAGGTATACTGTTTGCGCCAAATAGCCCCAACGCAACAAGTTGACCGGTTATCGTGGTACCGATATTGGCTCCGAATATAACAGTTGCCGCTTGGGCAAGAGTCATACATTCGGCGTTTACAAAACCGATTACCATTACCGAAGTCGCCGTCGAACTTTGTATTACCGCCGTGGTAACGGCGCCGACGCCTATGCCGACTAACTTGCTTTTGGTGGCTTTTGCAAAAAGCGATTTTAATTTTTTACTTCCCAAAGATTCCAAGTTAGCGCTCATCATTGTGCAGGCGATTAAAAATACACCTACGCCGGCTATTAAACTTAAAACCGAAATCATTATCGACGTAATATTCATGAGGATATCATACCATATATTTAGTTTAAAGTATATTATAGTGAGGTCGATATTCGCAATTTAATAAAATTTAGTTGAGAAAGTTTTTTTCCACATACTATGAATTCCCTCGTAAACTAAGCGGTAACAATGACCTATCTTTTCCCGCCCACCCCGCAAAACTAACAACGGCAAAAAACTTATACAGAATACTATTAAGTACCGAACTATCTTCATGTGTCGCCCTTTTTAGAGGAGATGTCAACATAGTTGATATATCCGTTGTGCTATAAATATTTTCATACTTATTAAAAATACCACGATAACGGGCTTATATGCGGACTTTTGACGTTTTTTAATTGATAAATGGACAAAAAATAGATGTGAGGAATATAAAATGTCGTTAGTCGTTTTGCATGCCCTTAAACTTGTCGTAAGGCAAAAATTTATACGAGTAATGGTTTAAGTATTATACTTCATTATTCTTAATTGAAGTGTGAAATATGTTTGATAACGGGCTTATAGGCGGACTTTTTCATTTTTTAATTGAAAAATCGACAAAAAATAAACGCAAGACGGAATAAAACAAGTGGTAGGCGCTGCACTTGTTTAACTGAAATTTCCGTTTTGCCAAACTAAATTTGAAAAAATTTCTTAAAAATCGCTTTTAAAGGTTTACTAAGTTGTTAAAATATAGTATTATATAAAATATAAGTTATTTTGGGAAGCATACGCTTTCACGCTTGAAGCAAAAACCTAATCTAAAACTTAACGTAACAACAAAAAATAAGCCCAAAGGGGACAGATATGGGACTAATCAGATACATTTTAGAATCAGATTCAAGAAGAAGCATTAAAAAAATCGGTCAAATGGCGGATAAAGTTTTGGCGCTTTCGCCGAAGTACGAAGCCATGACGGACGAAGAACTCAAGTCGCAAACGAACTTGCTGAAAGACCGCCTTGCAAAAGGCGAAACGGTGGACGACATTTTGTATGACGCTTTCGCCGTCGTAAGGGAAGCAAGTTGGCGTGTATTAAAGATGCGCCATTATAAAGTACAGGTCATGGGCGGTATTTGTACCCACCAAGGCCGTGTTGCAGAACTTAAAACAGGTGAAGGTAAAACCCTTATGGAAACTTTGCCTGCATATCTTAACGCGCTTACCGGTAAAGGTGTTCATATCGTTACCGTAAACGATTATCTTGCCGCGCGCGACGCCGAATGGATGGGTAAAATTTACCGCTTTTTGGGGCTTACGGTCGGCGTAAACGTTCATGGCATGACCGACGATGAAAAGCGTAAATCTTATGCTTGCGATATAACTTACGGTACCAACAACGAATTCGGTTTCGACTATCTTAGGGACAACCTTAAAGTCGATATGAAGGAAATGGTACAGCGCGGACTTGACTTCGCCATTGTGGACGAAGTCGACTCTATTTTAATCGATGAGGCAAGGACTCCGCTTATTATTTCAGGCAAGGGCGGAGAGTCTTCACAATTATATTTAGACGCCAACCGCTTTGTAAAATCTTTACGCAGAGACGATGATTTTACCTTTGACGAAAAGGAAAAAACCGTTCAGATAACCGAAAGCGGTGCGGCAAAAGCGGAAAGATTTTTCGGTATACAAAATTTGGCGGATATCGAAAACGCCGACCTTAACCATCACATTCAGCAAGCCTTAAAAGCCCATTACGTTTTTAAGCGCGATAACGATTACATCGTGCAGGACGGCGAAATCATCATCGTTGACGAATTCACCGGTCGTTTGATGCTTGGCAGACGCTATTCCGAAGGTCTGCATCAGGCAATCGAAGCAAAGGAAAACGTTGTCGTTAAAAGCGAAAACAAGACTTTGGCAACCATAACATTCCAAAACTATTTCAGGCTTTACCGTAAACTTTCGGGTATGACGGGTACCGCAAAAACCGAAGAAGAAGAATTCAAAACCATTTACGGGTTGGACGTTTTGGAAATACCTACAAACCGTCCGATGATTCGTCAGGACAACAACGACGTGATTTATCCTACCGAAAAGGGTAAAATCAAGGCTATCGTAGAAGATATTAAAGCCCATCACGAGGCAGGTCAGCCTATCTTAGTCGGTACCGTTACCGTTGAAAAGTCGGAAATGATTTCGCGTGCGCTACTTCGCGAAAGAATAAAACATAATATTTTGAACGCAAAAAACCATAAACGCGAGGCTGAAATTATCGCACAGGCAGGCAGAAAGGGCGCCGTTACCATAGCAACCAACATGGCAGGCCGTGGTACGGATATTCTTCTCGGCGGTAATCCCGAATTCATGGCTAAGCAGGATTTGCGCAATCAAGGTTATGAAGAGCAGGATATCGAACTTGCCGTATCTTTCGTGCAGGACGTTCCCGAAAACGTAAAAGAATTAAGGGAAAAATACGCGGAACTGCTTAAAAAACACTCCGTCATTACCGACGCCGAAAAGGAAGAAGTAATAAAAGCCGGCGGTTTAAGAATTATCGGTACCGAACGCCACGAATCACGCCGTATCGACAACCAGTTGCGCGGCCGTTCCGGCCGTCAAGGCGATCCGGGTTCTTCCATTTTCTATATTTCGCTTGAGGACGATTTGGCTTCACGCTTCGGCGGTGAAAGAATGCAAGCGATGTACAAGTCGTTTAAAATGGACGACGATACTCCGCTGTCCGCAAAAATGCTTTCGCGCGGTATCGAAAACGCACAAAGAAACATTGAGGGCAGAAACTTCGGCATAAGAAAACGTATCATTCAGTACGACGACGTTATGAACACTCAACGTCACGTTATGTACAGCGAAAGAATGAAGGTTTTGCGCGGTGAAAACGTTCATCAAGACGTGCTTAATCTTATTCCCGATTACGTTGCCGACGTTTTGGTCGAAGGTATACCCGATCCGACTAAGGTGGCGACCTGGGACGTTGACAAGATGAACCTTGCCTTAGAACGTTACTGCATACCGGAAGGTTCCGACTTCGTTACCGAAGAAGACAAGGAAATGTTAACGTATGAAAAACTTGTTGAAAAGTGCGCAGATAAGACCGTTGAAGAATACGAAAAGAAGATCGAAGGTTACAAACAAGAGGGCGTTGACTATAACGAGATAGAAAGGATTATCATGCTTCGTACGGTAGACAAGCATTGGATAGACCATATCGACGCCATGGATAAACTTAAACGCGGTATATCCCTGCGTTCTTACGCTAACGAGGATCCTATCAACGCTTTCAAAAAGGAAGGGCACGAGATGTTTGAGGAAATGACCGAAGCCATTCAGACCGAAACGGCAAGGATTTTACTTAAACTTAAGGTAAACATAAACAGGATGCCCGCAAAAGAAGTGGAGAAAAAGACTTATAACATGGCGCAGAGCAATCTTCCTCCGCAGTTAGGTCAAGTCAAAGTTGAAAAAACACCGGGCAGAAATGACCCGTGTCCGTGCGGAAGCGGTAAAAAGTATAAGAACTGCTGCGGTAAAAATGCGTGATATTTTAAATAACGTAGCAAGGGGCGTTTTTCTATAAGCGAAAGCAAATTATATAATATTCGGCTTTTGGCTTGCAAGGCTAAAAAAGTTTAAAAATAAATTGCTGCAAAAACCCGTTTATCTTGTTCCGTTTAGTTTATGATTTTTACAAAAATCGGCCTATAGGTCGGTTAACAAGGGATTTCCTCATTGTTTAAGAATGTTTTTTTAAACAAATAATATAAAATTAGCAACGGTAAAAATGATAAGAACAGACTTATATTACGACAAATTTAAAGAATTAAGAGGCATTTTGGACGAGGCTAAAAATTCCCTCGATATCGATAATGCCAAAATAGAACTCGGTAAAATCGAAGAGCGTCAGCAAGATCCGGAAGTTTGGAACAACCTTGAACTTTCCACTGAACTTGCCAGAAAGGCACAGTCGTACAGAAAGAAAATCGAACTGGTTGAAAAGACTTACAAAATTCTCGGCGACGCCGAAGAAATGGTAAATCTTGCCGTGGAAGAAAACGACGATTCCTTTTTGCCGGAGGTCGACAAAGAACTCAAAAGCGCCGAAAAGGAAATTGCAGAGTTGCGTTTACGCACCCTTCTTAAAGGCAAGTACGACGACCTTAACGCCATACTTACCCTGCACGCGGGCGCCGGCGGAACTGAGGCTTGCGATTGGACGGAAATGCTTTACCGCATGTACATTTGCTATGCCGAAAAACACGGATATACCTTAACTGAACTTGACAGGTTGGCAGGCGACGACGCAGGATTAAAAAGCGTAAGTTTTAAAATCGAAGGGGAAAACGCTTACGGATATTTAAAAGCGGAAAAGGGAGTTCACAGGCTTGTAAGGATATCCCCGTTTGACGCCAACGCAAGACGGCACACATCCTTTGCTTCCTTAGAAGTCATGCCGGAAATCGATAATTCCGACGAAATCCAGATCCGTCCGGAAGATTTAAAGGTGGATACTTACCGTTCTTCGGGTGCCGGCGGACAGCACATCAACAAGACCGAATCGGCTATAAGGATAACGCATATTCCTACAGGCATTATCGTTGCTTGCCAAAACGAAAGAAGTCAGGTGCAAAACCGTGAACAGGCTATGAGAATGCTTATGAGCAAACTTGTTGAACTTCGTGAAAGCGAAAGGTTGCAAGAGGCTCAAGAAATTAAAGGCGATATCAAAAAAATCGAGTTCGGCAGTCAAATAAGAAGTTACGTTTTCTGCCCATACACTTTGGTTAAGGACCATCGTACCGGCTGTGAAACGGGTAACATTCAGGCTGTTATGGACGGCGATTTGGATAATTTTATCGTGGAATATTTAAAAAGAAGTTAGTTTCGGGTTATACTCCCTTTGACCGCGCCTTTTCGCTTTTATAATAAGCCTTTCAAGGCGGCGGTTAATAAAATTATTGCTTATGAATTACTTTGAAAGGGTTAAATCCAAACCCATAAAAAAAGACCCTCTTATTTTGGGGATAGAATCTTCTTGCGACGAAACTGCCGCGGCGGTCGTCAAGGGCGGAAGAGAAGTTTTGTCAAACGTCATAATAAGTTCGGCAACCGAGCAAGCCAAATACGGCGGCGTGGTGCCTGAAATCGCTTCCAGGGCGCATACCGAAGCGGTATCGCAAAGCGTAAGGCGTGCGGTTAAGGAGGCAGGTATGAAACTTTCCGACGTCGACGCCGTTGCCGTAACTTACGGCGCGGGACTGTTGGGCGCGTTGCTAGTAGGGGTATCTTACGCTAAGTCTTTGGCGTATGCGCTTGACATTCCGTTGCTTCCCGTAAGCCATATAAGGGGACATATGGCGGCGTGCTATCTTGCCGACAAAAATTTACAACCGCCCTTTATAGGACTGTTGGCTTCCGGCGGACACACTGCCGTTTGCCTTGTTAAAAGTTATACCGAAATGCAGGTTTTGGGTTCTACTTTAGACGACGCCGTAGGCGAAGCATTGGATAAAGTGGCTCGTGTTTTGGGGCTTCCTTACCCCGGCGGACCGAACGTAGAAAGGCTTGCAAAGGAAGGAAACAACAATATAACCCTTCCTAAAGTGTTGAAAAATTCGGACACTTACGACTTTTCTTACAGCGGACTTAAAACCGCGGTCATAAATTTCGTACATACAAAGGAGCAAAAAGGCGAAGAAATCTGTAAAGCGGACTTAGCGTGTTCCTTCCAATCGGCGGCGATAGACGTCCTTTGCGACAAAGCAATAAAAGCGGCAGAGGAATATTCGATACCCACTATTGCGGTGGGCGGCGGCGTTGCGGCAAACGGATATTTAAGAGAGCAACTTACAAAAAAGTGCCGCTATAAGTCGATTAACGCTATTTTTCCGCCTAAAATATTGTGTACGGACAACGCTTGCATGATAGCGGCGGAAGGGTATATAAGGTATATAAACCGTGATTTTGCAGACCTTACCCTTAATGCGGCGGCGCAGGTAAAAATTTGCTGAAGTTAAGTTTAAACTTGTATTCAAAAGTCTAAATACGCACATATATGCAACTAAGCATATGAAATATTTTGAAACAAAACGGAAGGTATTTTCATAATATATTTTGACTTAGTTTAATAGGAGATTTTATGAAGTTTACTTTAAATTACGACAAAGGTTTTTTACCCCTTAGCGAAGAGTTGAAAAAATTCCGTGAAGCCGTAAAAAATGCGGAAAATATCACCGCAAGATTTGTTATCGAAAGAAACGGCGGTTTTAACTATCGCATTTCGGAAAAGATTTTTGCTTCCGAAAGTTTTGCAAAGGAAAATTACCGCATTATAGAAAGGCTGATAAAGTCTTGTTTGTGGATTGCCGGCGGATATAAAATTTATGTTTGCGCCCCCGATTATCTTTACGAACTTATTAAAAAAGACTATTCTAAGCATGGTAAACGCAAATTCGACTATGACTTTATGTCCGGCGTTTACGAAAAGCCTTTTGAAGTTGTAAAAGTTACCGAAGATAAACTTCCTGCACAAAAAAAATGTTCCTTAGATATAGGCGGACATTTGGAAGGTTGCCGAATAGGTTTTGACGCCGGCGGAAGCGACCGCAAAGTAAGCGCGGTTATCGACGGCAAAGCGGTTTACAGCGAAGAAGTCGTTTGGAACCCTAAACTTTCCGAAGATTGGCATTATCAATACGACGGAATAATGGATTCCATGAAGCGTGCCGCTTCCTATATGCCTAGGGTGGACGCTATCGGCGTTTCAAGCGCAGGGGTATACGTAGACGATAAGATTATGGTTGCCTCGCTGTTTATAAAAATCCCCGAAAAGGATTACGAAGCGCACGTAAAAAATATGTACAAAGATATCGGGCGTGAAATGAACGCACCCATAAAGGTTGCCAACGACGGCGACGTTACCGCTTTGGCAGGGGCTATCAACCTAAAATCCAACTGCGTTTTGGGTATTGCAATGGGAACCAGCGAAGCAGGCGGTTACATCAACCAAGAAGGAAACCTTAACGATTGGCTAAGCGAACTTGCTTTCGTTCCCGTTGATTTAAACGAGAACGCTATGGCTGACGAATGGTCAGGCGATATCGGCGTGGGCGTAAAATACTTTTCGCAGGACGGCATAATTAAACTTGCCGGTTTAGCGGGCGTTACCTTTGAAGAAGAACTTACTCCTGCGCAAAAACTTACCGCGGTACAAAAAATGCTTGCAGACGGAAGTAAGATTGCCGAAAAAATTTATCAGGACGTCGGCATGTATCTTGGCTATGCCATCGCTTATTATTCGGAATTTTACACTATCAAAAATCTTCTGCTTTTAGGCAGAGTTACAAGCGGTCGCGGCGGCAGTATCATAAAAGAGTACGCCGAAAAGGTGCTTGAAGCGGAATATCCTTTATATAAGGATATAAAAATTTCCTTACCCGACGAAGAATTTAAACGCGTCGGTCAAAGTATTGCGGCGGCTTCCCTTACAAAAATACAATAAAAAATCAATATATTTACAAGTTTCGTCTAAGTTTCGCTTTTATGCCGCGCTAAATTTTTTAATTTACCGAAAAGGTCAAAATTAAAAGATTACTTGTATATAAATCGGACGCAGGCAATAATACTAAAGCCGTGATAATATTTACGGGTGTGCATACATAAATACAATATATAAATACT
Source organism: uncultured Clostridia bacterium (assembly GCA_945638575.1). Lineage (GTDB taxonomy): Bacteria > Bacillota > Clostridia > Christensenellales > Borkfalkiaceae > UBA4636. The sequence goes on from CALZDP010000010.1 coordinate 9,892, forward strand.
TATGAAAGAATTTGTTTTGGCAAGCGCATCGCCTCGGCGGCGCGAACTTTTGCTTAACGAGGGTTATCGATTCAAAGTTGTTCCGTCTAACCTTCCCGAAAAAGAAAATCATAACTTACCGCCGGAAGTATACGTTGAAAGGCTTGCTATAAGCAAGGCAAAGGACGTGTATTCAAGGGAAAAAACTTTATGTTTGGCGGCTGATACCGTGGTGGTTTTGGATGGCAAAATTTTAGAAAAACCCGCCGATAGGTCGGAAAACGCTATGTTTTTAAAAAAACTGTCTGGTAGAAGCCACGATGTTTTTACGGGCTATGCCATATACGACGGAAGTAAAATTATAAGCGGATTTGTGCGGACGGAAGTGGTTTTTAACCGTTTATCCGACGACCTTATAAACGATTACGTCGAAAAGGGTTTGGGGCTTGACAAGGCAGGCGGTTACGGAATACAAAACGATTATCCCTTGGTTAAGGAATATATCGGAAGTTACACCAACGTTATAGGGCTTCCTATGGAAAAAATAAACGAATTACTAAAGGAGTTATTATGAGCAGTAATACAGTCGTTGTCGATGTAGGCTTTTCCAATACGGGCATATATCAAGTCGGCGCAAACGTGGTTTTGTTTGAACCAAGTTTGGTTGCCTTTTCTACAGATGAAAAAACTGTGAGAGAGGTCGGCTTTGAAGCAAAAAAATTGGTTGGCAGAACCACCGGCAGTACGGTTGTCATTCCGCCCATTTTTGAATCTCAGATAGCCAATGAAAGGGCTTGCACTGCTATGCTTAACAGGTTTTTGAATAAAATTACCGTAAAAAGATTTTCTTCAAGACCTTCGGTTATTTTTTCGGTGCCCTGCGGTTACACTGCGGAATACATTAAAAGCGCAGAAAAGGTTTTAAGCGGTTGCGGTGTATCCGATTACGTTTTTGTGGAATCCCCCATTTTAACGGCTTTGGGCTTAGGTATACCTATGACCGATTCTTCGCCGGCGTTTATCGTGGATATCGGCGGAGGCTCTACCCAAATTGCCGCCGTTTCGCTTGACGGTATTATTTGCGGACTTACCGTAAATATGGGCGGTATGACTATTGATAATACCATTACAAATTTTATTTGCGAACGTTACGGTATTAAGATGGGTATGCTTACGGCGGAAACGGTTAAACAAAAAATAGGCTCTCTTATCGAAAACGATTCAACAAGCATTTCGGTAAACGGACAGTCGGTAAGTACCGGCAGACCGCACTGCGTACGCCTTTCCGCACAAGATATAAGGGAACCTATCACTATATTTTTCGATAAAATTTTTCAAATTATCGGTATGGTTTTATCTAAACTTCCTGCCGAAGTTTCTGCCGACGTCAGAAGAAGCGGAATTTATTTTTCTGGCGGCGTATCTAAAACGGTAGGACTTGAAGAATACTTCCAAAAAAGCATGGATATGCGTGCAAATATTTTTGACGACGCACAGGTTGCCGCTATTTTGGGCGGCGGTATCATTGCCGAAGACAAAGAACTTTTGAAAAAACTGAGAATCAATAAAAGATAATTTGTCATCAAAAAGTCCGCTTTTAGGTCGAAAACCGACCTATAGGCGGACTTTTGTCAATTAAGAATTAAGAATGAAGAATTAAGAATTGCGGTCGGAAGTAAATTATAAAAAATTACTCAACTACCTTATTTAATTCTTCATTCGCGGTCGTAAGACCGCATTGGCCCCCTTGTGCAAAGGGGGCTGTCGCCGTATGGCGACTGAGGGATTGGCGGTGTCGGGTACGCCGACAAAGGGTTGTAGTCTTGAAATTTCATCGCAGGTATCATATTGCCGTTAACTTAAAAGGTTCTTAAAGCATAATAGATAAACCGCACCAAAATAAGGTGCGGTTTTAAAGTTTAATTTATTCGTCTTAGTCGTCTGTATGTTGCGGCGGCGCGGTATTCAGTTTAAATTCCTTCGCTTTTTGCAAGGATTTATCAAAAAGGTGGTTTCTTTCGGGATGATAGATAGCCGATAAAATTCTGTCCTTGGCAAAGGGGATATCCTTTTTAATGCTTGCAATTAACTCTTTGGCGTATTGGCGCTTGGTGTGTTTGTCGGCAGGGCAGGGGTTGTGGATTACCGGCAGGTCTTTAGAATAGGAAGCGATATCCTTTTCTTCGATATAAATCATAGGGCGGATAACGGTAACTTCGGTACGCGATAAAAAGGTTACGGGCTCAAAGGTGGACAGTCTTCCTTCAAAAATCATTGACAAAAAGAAGGTTTCCGCTAAATCGTCGGCATGGTGCCCTAAGCAAAGTTTGTTGCAACCCATTTTTTTTGCTACTGTGTTTAAAGCGCCGCGCCTTAGTTTACTGCACAGACTGCAAGGATTCTTTTCCTTTCTTATATTAAACAATATTTCGCCGATGTCTGTTTTTTCGGTAACGTATTCTACGGACAGTTTACGGCAATAATCTTCCATGGCGGAAGTTTCTTTTTGGTCATAGTTTAGCCCCATATCGATACGAATAGCGACCATTGAAAACTTTTTCGGATAAAAAATGCGAAGATTTGCAAGCAGTGTTAAAAGGGTAACGCTGTCCTTACCGCCGGAAAGCCCTACGGCAATACGGTCGCCTTCTTCAATCATACTAAAATCTTCGATTGCGCGCCTAAAAGGGGACAAAAGTTGTTGGGTAGTCATATTTATAAACCTTTTTATTTTAAACCTTTGCAAATAATTACCTTGTATGATATAATAAATCAAAGTAATCTTTTTGTTGCTACAATAATATAATATTTTGCGTAAAAAATCAATTTTTTGGAAGTATAATGGCGGATATAGTTGTCGAATTTTTACAATCGGGCATAAAAAACCCTTATATATTGACTTTGCTTGTAGCGATGTTTCCGCTTATAGAACTTAAAGGCGCGATACCCATAGGGCTAAAACTCGGACTAAAACTGCATGAAAGCGCGCTTTTGTCCTATTTAGGTTCTACGCTTATCGTTATACCGATATTCTTTTTGCTGATTTACGTATTTAAACTGCTTAAAAAGATCCCCTTTATTAAAAGATTGGTTTATAAGTTGGAAGCCCTTTTTCAAAGCAAAGCGGAAAAAATCGCCCAAAAGTCCGACGGCAAGCCGGATGAGGTTAAACGCAAGTTTTTAATGACTGCGTTGTTTATCTTTGTGGCTATACCCCTTCCGCTTACCGGTATATGGACGGGGGCTGCCGTGGCGGTGTTTTTGAATATGAGTTTTAAAGACTCTGTTTTACCGTTGGCGCTTGGCAATTTTATAGCCGGCAGTTTTATTACCTTAATAACCTTTTTATTCGGGGATTACGTCGATATAATTATCGCCTGTATGCTTTGTTTGGCAATTATAATGCTTATAGTTTTAATTGTAAAAATCGTTTTGTCAAAGCCCGAAGCGGAATCTTAAAAAGCAAAAAACATTAGATAACGGGCTTATAGCCCCACTTTTATACAAATATGAAGATAAATTACGATTTGGAATTTCAAAAATACGTCGATGGGTTAAGCGGAAAGCAAAGGCTTTTACTGCACGCTTGCTGCGCACCCTGTTCTTCAAGCGTGTTAGAAAGGGTAACGCCTTATTTTGACGTAACTTTATTTTTTTATAACCCTAATATCACCGATAAAAAAGAGTACGATTACAGGCTGTCCGAACTTTATCGTTTTGTCAACGCCGTTTACGGGGACAAGGTTAAAATAACTGAAGGGGAATACGCCCCCGAAAGGTTTTATGAATTATCTAAGGGAAAAGAGGGTTTGCCCGAGGGCGGTGAACGTTGCTTTTTATGTTATAACGATAGGCTTTTAGAAACCGCCAAAACGGCAAAAGCGGGCCTATATGACTGTTATTGCACTACTTTATCTGTTAGCCCTTATAAAAACGCGGAAAAGTTAAACCTTATCGGAAACAAAATCGGCGAGGATTTGGGTGTGAAATTTCTTCCTTCCGACTTCAAAAAAAAGCAGGGATACGTTAGGTCAATCGAACTATCAAAAGAGTACGGGCTGTATAGGCAGAACTATTGCGGTTGCGAATTTTCCAAGAAATTATCTATTGACGGATAAATTTACGGCGGTTTAGGTTTATTCCTTTACAAACCGCCTTTTTTATTATAAAATATATTTACTATGTTAATAATCAAAGAGATAGAAAAAAACAGTATAGGTGAGGAAATCGGTTTGGAAGTCGGCGACGCAGTGCTTAAATTCGACGGCTACGAAACGGTAGATATTCTCGATTATTTATATTACGACTCAAAAGAAAGTTTTACCATGACTATCGGCACGCGCGGAAAAGAAGTTGAGTGCGAAATAGAAAAGGATGACGATGAAACTTTAGGGCTTACCTTTGTTTCCGACGGGCTTGAAATGAGGCTTTGCCGAAACAACTGTATTTTCTGTTTCGTGGCGCAATTACCAAAAGGATTAAGGGAAAGTCTGTACGTAAAAGACGACGATTACCGCCAAAGTTTTTTGTGCGGAAACTACGTTACTTTAACTAACGTAACCGATTCCGATATCGAAAGAATTATAAGGCTTCATCTCTCTCCGCTTTATATTTCCGTACATACGCTATACCAAAATCTTCGCAGTCAGATGTTAAACAATCGTTTTGCAGACAGGCTTTACGATATGATAAAAAGGCTTAGCGACGGCGGAATCGAAATACACGCGCAGATAGTTTTGGTAAAGGGGGTAAACGACGGCGTTGCGTTAGAGCAAACTTGCGCTATGCTTTCGCAGATAAAAAATGTAAAAACCCTTGCCGTTGTGCCTTGCGGAATTTCCGGACACCGTGAAGGGCTTACAAAAATAGACGATATCGACCAAGAATATTCAAAAAATCTTATTTTGACGGTGGACGCCTTAAATAAAAAGTCGGGAAGAAACTTTATTTTTGCCGCAGATGATTTTTACGTTCGCGCAAAAATTTCCTTTCCCGAATATGAAGTTTACGGTAACTTTGATCAGATAGAAAACGGCGTCGGTATGTTTGCTTCGTTTATGCACGATTATAACGAAGTATGTCAAAAATCGACCTATAGGCGCACTTTTTTAATTGTTACGGGTGTTGCGGCTAAGCCGTTTATAGAAGAATACGCGAAAAAAACCGAAGATTTTTGCAACGGTTTAAAGGTGTATGTTATTGCGCCCGTAAACAAATTTTTCGGCCCTACCATAACGGCTGCGGGGCTTCTTACCGGCGGAGACATTTCCGAAGCGATTTTGAATTTCGATAAAGAGTTCGACGAAGTTATGCTTCCCAAAAACATGATGAAGGAAACGGAAAATGTCTTTCTTGACGGCATGACTTTGGAAACTTTACAAAATTTGGTGGGCAAGCCCGTTAAACTTGCCGAGGTAACCGGTAACCACTTTTTTAACATTCTAACGGGGAAGGAGTAATTTATGAAACCTATTATTGCCATAGTCGGCAGACCAAACGTGGGTAAATCCACCTTTTTCAATAAAATTACCGGCACAAAAATTGCCATTGTCGAAGATAAACCAGGCGTTACAAGGGACAGAATATATTGCGATGCCGAATGGTGCGGATATAATTTTACCCTTGTCGACACGGGCGGTATAGAACTTAAAAGCGAGGACGAAATGTGGCTGCATATAAAGACTCAAGCGGAAATCGCCATCGAAACGGCGGACGTCATTATCTTTATGTGCAGTGCCAAAGACGGCGTTACCACCGCTGATAAAGAGGTAGCGGAAAAACTTCGCCGTTCCAAAAAGCCCATCGTTTTGGTTGTTAACAAACTCGATAACTATAAACGAGAAGACCTGTTTGAATTTTACGAACTCGGTCTTGACGAGCCTATAGGGGTTTCCGCCGAACAGTCCAAAGGGTTTGGCGACTGTTTGGATAAGGTTTGCAACTATATTTCAAAAATAGAGGAAGAGGACGAAAGCGACGTTGTAAAAATCGCCGTCGTCGGCAAGCCCAATGCAGGAAAGTCAAGTTTGGTTAACGCCGTTTTAGGTTACGATAGGACTATAGTTTCTGATATTTCCGGCACGACAAGGGACGCTATCGACACCCTTTTCGAAGTCGACGGGCAAAAATATAAAATTATCGATACCGCAGGTATCCGCAAAAAAAAGGCGGTGGACGAAGATATCGAGTATTATTCGGTAGTAAGGGCTTTAGGTGCGGTACGCCGCGCCGACGTCAGTCTTTTGGTGGTTGACAGCGTTGCGGGGCTTACCGAACAAGACGTCAAGATTGCAGGGTATATTCACGAACAGGCAAAGCCCTCGGTTATCGTTATGAATAAGTGGGACGCCGTCGACAAGGATACTTTTACGGTGGAAACTTTTAAAAAGAAACTTAATTGCGACCTTGCCTTTATGGATTACTATAAAGCAGTGTTTATTTCCGCCAAAACGGGACAAAGGCTTTATAAAGTGCTTGAAACCGCAACCCAATCTCTTGGAAACGCCAAGCGCAGAATTACCACAGGTACTTTAAACGACGTGTTAAACGACGCCGTAAGAATGAACGAACCGCCCTCTTTCCACGGCAGACGCCTTAAAATTTATTACAGTGTGCAGGACGGCGTTTGTCCGCCTACGTTCATTATCTTCGTAAACGATTCTACGTTGGTGCATTTTTCATACAAACGTTATATCGAAAACGTCATAAGAAAGGCTTTCGATTTTTCAGGTACTCCGATAAGAATAATCTTCAGAGAGAAAAACGAGGAATAAGGAAGATGAATTTTCAGTCTTTGTGGTGGTCTTTTGCTATTTTGATAATATGCTCCTACCTTATCGGCAGTGTTAATAACGCCATCATTCTTACCAAACTTATGGGTAAAGACATTCGCAAAATGGGCAGCGGTAACCCCGGCACTATGAACGTCAGTCGTACCCTTGGCTTGAAAACCGCGGTCGTGGTATTGATTTTGGATATTTTAAAAGGGGTTTTGCCAACCCTTATAGCCGCTTTCGCTTTCGGGGATTGGCTGTTTGAATATTCCACCCTTCCCGTTTCGGTAATGGCTAAATACATGGCAGGTTTTTTTGCGGTGCTTGGGCATATCTTTCCTTGCTATTACCGTTTTAAAGGCGGTAAAGGCATTGCAACGACCATAGGCGTATTTTTGGTGTGCAATACCTTGGTTGCCGTAATTTTTGCCGTGGTGGCGCTTGCCTTTATATTATTTACGGGCATAGGCTCTATGGGGTCCTTTTTGGCGACTACTCCGCCGGCGATTTTCGCAAGCATGGCGATTTACCGTGATTACCTTGTCAAAGAACCGGTAGTTGAATTTAAAATCGCTTACCTTATCTTTGTAAACGCCTTCATTATGGGAATCGTTGTTTTAACGTGGGTTGCGCACAGGCAAAACATTAAAAGGTTGCTTTCCGGCGACGAACACCCAACCGAATGGTTGCAGATGATAAAGGACTTGTCATTAAAAAAGAAACTTAAAAAGCAAAAAGCAAAACTTGAAAAAGTCGGCGATGACGCCGCTTTGCGCAACGAAGATTTACAGAGCGTTGACAGCACCGAAAAAGCCGAAGATAAAAATGTAGACTTCGGCGAACAAAACGCCGATCAATCTTCCGCTGAAAAGTTGCTGTAAAATACGGGCGCGGTAAAAAATGAGCGATAAACAGGACAAGAAAATTTTAACACCCTATAAGGCGGTATCTGGTTACACCGCAGCGATGTTTGCGGTTATTTTGGCGTACTTGGTTATGTCGGTTCTGTCGGCGTCGCTGGGCGGAATAAAATTTACTGAAAGTTTATTTTACTTTTTTTTAAGTTACTTTGTAATAAGCTTTGCTTTGGCGCTTGGCTCTGCGTTTACTTTTAAACGCCAAAAATTGTTTTTATCGGACGTTACCGCAATAAAATTCAGCCCGAAATTTATCGCCGTAATCCTGCTTGTGTTTTTGGGAACTTTTTTCGGATTAAGCGGAATAAACGACCTATTCGTGGACTTTTTACAAAAATTCGGTTATAAACCGGACTTGGTTACTTTGCCCGAAAAGTCCTTTTTAACCGTCTTTTGCTGTATTGTTTTTATAGCCGTAATACCTGCTGTCGTAGAGGAATTTTTGTTCAGGGGTTTAGTCTTAAAAGGGGCTGAAAACTTTGGCAAAATTCAGGCGGTAATAGTAAGCGCGCTTGCGTTTTCCTTTTATCATATGTCCCCGTCGCAGACCGTTTATCAACTTATAATAGGGGTTTTGTACGGGATTATCGCTTTGTCGTCCGGCAGTATATTGCCTACGGTTATATTGCACTTTTTAAACAACTTTACCATAATAATAATTTATTACTTTTTCCCCGATTTCGTAATAGTCGGCCTAGCAAAAACTTTACTTACCGTAATAGGACTTTTATGCGTGGCGGCAGGCCTGTTTATAGCCCTATTCAAATTTGATTTTAAAAATGATAAAACAGTTTACGGTAAGGAAGAAAAATTCGATTACGCGCTTTCGATAGCGCCCGGATTTGTCATTGCCCTTGTTATGTGGATTGTCAACCTTTTTGTTTGATAATCGACCTATAGGCGGACTTTTCGGGATTTTAAGGATAACGATTATGATAAAAATCAACATTGTAGCGGTCGGAAAGGTTAAAGAGAATTACTTTTCGGACGGCATAAACGAATACTTAAAAAGGATATCGCGCTATGCAAAAGTTTACGTATGCGAGGTAAAAGAGGAAAACTTTACCCGCGGCGAAACCGATGGCGACAGACAAAAAATAATCGAAGCCGAAGGGGAAAATATCCTTAAAAAATTAAGCGGAAAAGTTATTGCCCTTTGCGTCGAAGGGGAAAAACTTTCAAGCGAAAAGTTTTCTTCTTACTTAAAAAATCTTTACGACGGCGGTGAAGAAGTTACTTTTGTGATAGGCGGTTCTTACGGACTATCCAAAAAAGTCAAAGACTCAGCGGATAAAAAACTTTCCTTTTCCGATATGACCTTTCCGCACACCATGGCGCGGCTTGTTTTGACAGAGCAAATTTATCGCGCTTTTACCATTATAAACAACGCAACTTATCACAAATGAAAGATGTTTTTATGACGGCGGCTTTAAAGGAAGCCCAAAAAGCCTTTTTAGAGGACGAAGTACCTATCGGGGCAGTTATAGTTAAGGACGGAAAAATCATCGCTAAGGCGCATAATCTTCGCGAAAAGCGAAACATTGCTACCTATCATGCGGAAATTATCGCTATCGAAAAGGCTTGTAAAAAACTTAACAGTTGGCGACTTGACGACTGCGAACTTTACGTTACCTTAGAGCCTTGCATTATGTGCGCCGGCGCTATTTTGAACGCAAGGATAAAAAAGGTTTACTTTGGGGCAAAAGAACCTAAAGGCGGTGCTTGCCAAAGTAGGTTTGACCTGCTTTCTTCGGGGGCGTTAAATTGGCAAACCGAATGTATCGGCGGTGTTATGGAAGAAGAATGTTCCCAAATAATTACTGATTTTTTCAGAAAAAAAAGATGAATTTTTCGCTCTAAAATCAAGGCGCGCAAAAAAGATTGAAGATTTTAAAAATACCGCCCTTACATAGTTTGACTTAACGGGTATTTTACTTTATCATATAGATATATTTTATCCCACATAAGTATTTAAGGAGGCAAGATGATTACACATAGCACTGATTTGGTACTATTCAGCGGAAATTCCAACAAGCCTTTGGCAGAGGCTATCGCCAAAGAACTCAATATGAATTTGGCAGGTCTTGAAGTAGGGCACTTTTCCGACGGTGAAACAAGCGTGCATATCACAAACAGCATTCGTGGCAGAGACGTTTTTATTATTCAGTCTACGTCCAATCCCGTCAATGAAAATCTTATGGAACTATTGGTAATTATCGACGCCGCGCGGCGTGCGTCAGCCGGTCGTATTACGGCGGTTATTCCTTATTTTGGTTACGCCCGTCAGGACAGAAAAGCCAAACCGCGCGATCCTATTACCGCAAAACTCGTTGCCGACATTATAACCTCTGCCGGGGCGGACAGACTGCTTTCGGTGGATTTACACGCACCGCAGATTCAGGGTTTTTTCGATATTCCAGTGGATCACTTGGTGGGAAACCCCATTTTGTGCGAATATTTTGAAAAGTACGCCGACGATAACTTCGTAGTGGTTTCGCCCGATATCGGAAGCGTCGGCAGAGCAAGAAACGTTGCTACAAAACTTAACGTACCTATGGCGATTATCGACAAACGCCGTCCTAAGGCAAATCAGGTGGAAATTTTAAACATCATCGGCGACGTAAAAGGCAAAACCTGTCTTTTGGTTGACGATATGGTTGATACGGCAGGTACCCTTTGCTTCGGCGCGGAGGCTTTGCATAACGCCGGCGTCGAAAAGATTTACGCTTGCTGTACTCACCCCGTTTTGTCCGGTCCTGCCATAGAAAGAATTAAAAATTCATATATTGACAAACTTGTGGTTTTGGATACCATCGAACTTCCCGAAGAAAAGAAAATCGATAAAATAGAAGTTCTTTCGGTTGCCCATCTTTTGGCTAAGGCAATTAAGTTTGTGTATTCCGACAAACAAATGGCGGATATTTATCAGGATTGAGTTTTATGAAAATCATAGCAGGGCTCGGTAATCCCGAAAAACGGTATGAAAATACCTACCACAACTTAGGCTTTATGGTGGCGGATAACCTTGCCGAAAGGTTAAAGGTTGGCTACAAACTTAAAAATTCGCTTAAATGCGCATTGGCGGAAGGGGTTATCGGCGGTGAAAAGTATATTATCGTTAAACCTACCACTTATATGAATTTAAGCGGTGAATGTATTCAAAGGGTGCTTTCTTATTACGGAGCAAACGTCGCCGACTTACTTGTCGTGTACGACGATATCGATATAGAAATAGGAAGAATACGCTTCCGTCCGCACGGTTCCGCCGGTACCCATAACGGCATGAGAAATATTCATCTTTTAATAAACGACGATAATTTTCCCCGCGTCAGGGTGGGTACGAAACCGCGCACAGAAGGTATTCCGTTAGTCGATTACGTGCTTTCGAAAATACCCGAAAGCGAGTATGAAGATTTGAATTGCGCCATAAAAAAGGCGTCGGATCTTTGCTTTGATTTATTAAACGGGGCAACTTACGACGACCTTATGCAACGCTATAACAAAAAGGACTAAAAGTTAAAAGTGCCCCTATAGGTCGATTAACAGCCCTTTTTAAGTGCAAAATACGGAATTTTTGCAAGGCGGAAAGCAGAACAGTAAATTACAAAAGCAACAATTTGTCTGTCTTGTCCGTTTTCGATTTTTAATTTAAAATTTTTAATTATTAATTTGCGTAGAAGCAGTCTACTTTAATCCATAAGGATATGCTTACCGAATATATAAAACCGATATTACAAAAAGACCTTAAAGATCTTTATGAAGATAACCGCAGTGGAAGTTCCACTGCGGTATTTGGCGTATCAAAACCGCTTTGCGTTTACCTTGCTTCTTTAATAGAAGGTAAAGTTCTTATTTTGTTAAAAGATAGCGTAAGCGCAAAAAGTTTTGCCGAAGAATTAGCCTTTTACACAGGGGAAAAGGCTGTTTATTTACCGCCAAAAGACGACGTACTTTTATATAAAAAGTTTTTTAACCGCGACAGTCTGTATGCAAGGATTACCGCTATTGCGGATATAAAAGAAGGCGCAAGGTTTATAACCGCTTCGCCGGAAAGCATACTTCAACTGTTTCCAAAAAAATTGGACTCTTTAACTCTTTCGGTCGCCGGCGAGCACCCAATGGGCGACCTTATAAAGCAATTAACGCGCTTTGGATATAAGCGTACGGAATTTGCCGAAAACAAGGGTGAGTTCTCTTTAAGGGGAGATATTTTCGAGGTCTACCCTATAAACGGTGCGGACGCCGTAAGGTGCGACTTTTTCGGGGACGAGATAGAAAAAATAAGGATTTTAGATACCGAAAACCACGTTGGTCTTGATGAAATCAGGTCGGTAAAAATTCTGCCTGCCATAGACTTTGAAATTGAAGAAAATGAAGTTAACGGACTTATAGGGGCACTTTCATCTTCTTTCAGAAAGTTGAAAACTATCCGTCAAACCACTAAAGCAAGGCAAATCGTCGGCGAGTTAAAAGAACTTTTGGACAGCGGAAATTTTTACGATTATTCTTTATCCTATCTTTATCCGCTTTTAAAAAACAGCACGTCGGATTTATTTGAACTTACTGGAAAAGACTTAACCGTTGTGTATTACGAGCCTAAAATGATATCCGACGCGGTTGACGGTATTATAAGGGAAAACGGCGAAAGGTGTCTTGGCTTATATGACGCAGGCGAGGCTTTGGATTTTTCCGTAAAGCAGTTGACGGATAAAGAGGAATTATATAACCTTCTCAAATCGAAAAAGGGCATAGCCTTTCAAAATCTTACCACTACTTCATTTTTCCGCCCGAATAAAACGATTAGGGTAAATTCAACCGCCGTACCCAGATATTCCGCTAAGCCCGAAGACTTTGCAATCGATCTTAAAAATTGGCAAAAACAGGGCTATAGGTCGATTATCGCCGCAGGCAACAGTGAAAGAGCAAACAAATTAAAGGATAATTTATATAACGACGGGGTAATGGCTGCGGTAACCGCCGTACCGAAAGAAACGGCAGGCGTTTATATAATACCGACCTTTTTAAACACCGGTTTTGTTTTGCACGAAGAAAAACTTGCGGTCATCGGCACTTGCGACGTTTTTTTAAGCGGTGTAAGAGAAAAAAAGATTATTAAACGCCGTAAAGACACCTTTACCGCGCCTGAAACGGGGGATTTTGCCGTACACGAAACTCACGGTATAGGTATCGTCAGGGGTACGGAAAGAATTTCCACTTCCGAAAGCACCAAAGACTACATTGCCATCGAATACGCCGGCGGAGACTTTTTATACGTCCCCGTTGAGCAGATGGATAAACTTACCAAATATCTCGGCGGAGACAAATCGCCGCACTTAAACAAGATAGGCGGTGTAGAATTCGATAAAATCAAACAACGTGCAAGGGAATCCATTTCCCGCATGACCATAAACCTTAAAAAACTTTACCGCGAGCGTGCCGAAAAGAAGGGTTTTGCCTTTTCGCCCGATAACGAGATTACAAAAGAGTTCGATGACGCTTTTGAATTCGACCTTACCGAAGATCAAGCGCAGTCCGTTGCGGAAATCAAGCACGATATGGAAAGCGATAAGATTATGGACAGGTTGCTTATGGGGGACGTAGGCTTTGGCAAAACCGAAGTCGCCTTCCGCGCCGCCTTTAAAGCGGTACTTGACGGCAAGCAGGTTGCGATAATGACGCCGACTACCATTTTGTGCGAACAGCATTACCGCACCGCTATGGAAAGGTTTAAAGGTTTCGGCGTAAAAATCGTCGTATTAAACAGGTTTGTGTCTACGCAAAGGATAAAGCAGTACCTTAAAGAAATCGCGGACGGCAGTGCGAATATTATAATCGGCACGCACAGGCTGTTGGGCAAAGACGTCTGTTTCAGCGATTTGGGATTGCTTATTTTGGACGAAGAACAATGTTTCGGCGTAGAAGCCAAAGAAAAATTGCGTGAGATTAAAAGTAACGTCGATACCCTAACCATGACGGCAACGCCGATACCGCGCACCCTTCATATGTCGTTATCCGGAATCCGCGGAATGAGTTTAATCAACACACCCCCGGTTAAAAGGATACCCGTACAGACTTACGTGCTGGAAGAAAGCGACGTTTTAATAAGAGACGCCGTTTTAAAGGAGTTGTCCCGCGGCGGTCAAACCTTTATATTGTACAACCGTGTGGAAACGATAGACGCCTTTTACGGGCATATAGCCCAACTTTTGCCGGAAGCAAGGATAGTCGTTTGTCACGGTCAAATGGAAAAACGTCGGCTTGAAAACAACATTATGGCCTTTTATAACGGGGAGTACGACGTGCTGCTTTGCACTACCATTATAGAGAACGGCATCGACCTTCCGAACGCAAATACCCTTATAGTCATAGACGCCGATAAGTTTGGCTTATTTACCCTTTATCAACTTAAAGGAAGGGTAGGAAGAAGCGACAAAATGGCGCACGCTTACTTTACTTTTAAGCCGGATAAGGTTATAACAGACCCTGCTTATAAAAGACTTTCCGCTTTAATAGAACATTCTGAACTCGGAAGCGGATACAAAATCGCTATGAGGGATTTGGAAATAAGGGGCGCCGGCAACGTGTTAGGCAAAGAACAACACGGCCATATGGATAAGATAGGGTACGAACTGTACTCAAAACTTTTGCGCGAACAGTTGGGCGAGGTAACCAAAGATTACGAAACCGAACTTGATGTAAGGTTGGACGCTTTTATCCCCAACGATTACGTTTCCGTTTCTTCCACCCGAATGGATATTTACAAAATGATAGCGGAAATATCTTCGGACAAGGATAAAAAAGCGGTAAAAGGCCAACTTTACGAGGTTTACGGCAAACTTCCGAGCGAAGCGGAAAACCTTATTTCCGTTGCGGAACTCAAGTTTTTGGCAAATAAAATCGGAGCGGTTAAAGTTACCGTCAATAAGGAAAACGCCGTAATTATCCTTAAAGATATAAACGCTTTCGAGGGCGGCGGATTGAATTTTGCGCTGAACGCCTACAAAAACGCAGTGCTTTCATTTGAAGCAAATCCCGTTATCACTCTTACCGAAAGGATTAAGGACGCTAACGTAAATTTGAATATGGTTATCGCCTTTATACGTTGCGTTTTGGAAAATCAAAAGCAATGACGTTTTACGGTCGCTAGTTCTTTTACCGTCGCTAATTGCTTCGACCGCTTTAAAAGTCGGTTTCGCCCGTAAAACATATAAAAGGACTTTAAAATCCGTAACAAATCCGCAATAATTATAAAATAAATATAAAATAGATTAAAATTAAGCCCGAAAAACCTTGATTTAGTTTTTTTAATTTAGTATAATAGACGGGTACAGTAGCAACCATAAGGGGATTTTAGGATAAATTCTTTAAAAGGTTTGCTCAAATTCCAAATTATGCCGTCGGGTTTCGCTTGTATCAACTAAATTAAAGCGAGTTTTCGACGCGGGAGATTTTATGAAAAAACTTATTGCTAAAATCGTAACCGTAATACTTGCGGCAACTTTCGTTTTGTCCATGTTTGCCGGATGTAATTGGGTTACAACCGTACTTGACAGGGATATGGAACAGGTTGTTGCAACCGTAAATATTTCCGCAAACACCACCGATAGCGACCTTAAAGGTAAACTTAACGACGATAAGATTTACAAAAGAGACCTCGTTGCCGGCTATATGTCTTACGGATATCAGTACGTTACGCAAAACGGTTACACTCAAAGCAAGGCTTACCAAATCGTTTTGGATAACATTATTTCCAACAAAGTCGTAACCGAACTTGCAAGATACGAACTATCCAAGACAATCAGCGGTATCACCTTAAAGTTTGACCAAGACCCTGCCAACACCGGTCTTAATCAAGATTACGCCAAACATCTTAAGGCATACCTTACCGATTACGAATACGCAAACGCTATCTATATGGTTCGTTCTTCGGTTAACTCTATGGTAGACACCTTTACCGAAAAAGATGACGATGACGACGAAAAGGAAGACGTAACTTACACACCGCGTACCGTTCCCACTATCGAAAACGACGATGATACCGACGAAGCGGCTTTAAAGGAAAGAAAGGCTACCGCATACGAAATTCAGGTTGCGGAAGCAGTTTTAGGTTACGATGAAACGGAAACCGTTCCTCAAGCGTTTACCGATTTGGTTGCAAAAGAACCTTCCGTTTACGAACTTAATATGTACGTTTACGCCAATTATAAGATTGACTTCGATTCTTCAAAGGAAAGAAAACAAGGCGCAAGCAAACTTTTCGATTATCTTGAAACCAACGGTCTTAACACCGAGGGCGACAGATGGGCTTCAACCGAAAACGGCCGCAAGTCCGATAAGGAAAAGTATTTTGACGTACAAGACGCCGAAAAGGCTCTTAACTGCACTTATTTCCAGGCTTTGATAATTACCCGTTTGGAAAGCGCGCTTATCACCAAGTACGAAAATTCCCTTATCGACGGTATCGAAGCAAGCGAACTTTCAACCGAAGGTCTTTGGCAGCAATACCTTGTTGAATACGCTACGCAGGAAGCCTTATACAGAAACGACATTACTTCTTACGAAACCGCTTTATCAAACGCTTCCGATACTTCCTTCGTTTTATACACTCCGTATGAAAACGCTTACGGCTACGTTACCAACCTTTTGATTGGCTTCAGCGATGAACAAAGCGCACTTTTAAAAGATTATTCTTCCAAAAAAGGCGTTACCGAAGCCGACGTCGTAAATTACAGAAAAGGTCTTTTAAGTTCTTTACAGGCGTCCGACCAAAGAACGACTTGGGTTCAGTCTAACTACGGTACCTATACCGAAGCCGATTCTTTAGACCAAAACAACGGCATCTTTACTTTCGGCGACGATTACAGGGTTTCTGCTTTAGAATCTGTTAAAAACTTTGTCGGCACCGTTAAGGCAACCGATCCGAAAGGTACTTTGGTTGAAGACGACAACGGCGTTAAGAAAGGCAGTTGGACCTATAAGGAAGTTACACCCGACAAAATCAACTTTACGGAATTTTACGATACTTACGTAAAAGAACTTCTCGGCGACGCTAAGTATTACGAAGACGGTCAGGCTTTCGGTCAGGCAACTTACAGCGACGAACTTTACGATAAGTTCTGCGACCTGTTGTTTGCGTTCAGTACCGATACCGGTTGTCTTAACAAAGAATACGGCTACTTGTATTCCGACTTTACTTCCGCTACCACTTACGTTAAGGAATTCGCCGAAGCGGCAAAATTAGTCGTAGGTAAAGGCGTTGGCGCTTACACTATCGTTGCAACCGAATACGGTTACCACATCATTATGTGCACTAAGATAGTTTCCGCTCCTTACGCTACAGACGAGAGCGGTAAGGCTGCTTTCACGGCTGACCTTGAAACCAAAAACACCCTTGCTTATAACTATAAGGAAGTTAAAAAGAACGCCGTAGTTAATACAAAGATCAGCAAGTTTGTCGAAACCAAGATCAATCCTTACGTTGACGATGAAAACACAGACGGTCAGTATGCCGTTACCCTTTACAAAAAAACTTATAAAGACCTAATCACCGAAGAAGAAGCTGAATAATTTGCTTTTTCAAAATTGATTCGCTGTTATTTGATAAAAAAACCAACCCGATGTTACAACGTCGGGTTGGTTTTTTATGCTTGCTCGTATTTATATAATTGCGTTTTATATTGCAATTTACAGTATGCTTTATAAAGATTTTTTTTGCGACAAATAAAGGGTTATATTTTATAGGGCATAAGCCGTTATATATATTGTTATATTTTGCCTATTAGGAATTTGCGATTATAACTTTAAAATCAAGTTATAATGGTTTTATTTATTAGATTATTTTTTTAAATGCCTGCCGTTATAAAGGTATGCCGTCATAAAGGTTTGTCGGCGTCGTCGGGTAAGGCTTCAAGCAAAAAACTTACAGGTCTAAACCCGTCGTTGCAGGATAGCATTGCCGATTTTTTGTTTTTCATCCAACCGTCGTAAAAATTTTCACCGCCACAGGCAAGCGCCATTACAAAAGGGGATATGGTTTGCCAAGCGCTTTCGCAAAAACCGTTCGGCTTTTGCCAACCGTTTGCAATAAAAACGTCGCCCAACTTCATATCGCAGGCATTGGTTATGGGGGTTTCATATTCCGCCATTAAATCTTTGTAGCAAGCGATTTTCATTACGGTTATTTTAACTTTTATCATATAGCGCCCCGTTAACTTAAATTTATAGGTTTACGTCTAAATTAAACAATTTAGCGTCTTTTAGTTTTTTCCAATAAGTGCGGAAAGTTTTTCGGTTAAAAGGGTAATGCTTTTCAAATCACAGTCTAAGTTTAAGTCAAAATCTTTGCCGTGGTCTTTTATAAGCTCTAAAACCGAACGCATTATTCTTAATTCTTCATCGGTAAAATAGCCGAATTGCAATTTGTATTCTTCCGGCACAAAAAATCCGCCGTTTCTGCCGTGGGTTACCGCAACAGGTATTTTGGCAAGGCTTAGCGCGTCTATGTATCTGAAAACCGTACTGCGTGAAATCTCAAAACGATTCATTATTTCGGTTACGGTAACCTTTTTGCGCGCCAAAAGCATAAAGGTAAGTTCTATCAGTATTTGATACTTCATTTTATCACCTTAAATTATGATAACATAAAACGTATGCAAAGTCAATAACGACTTTGCATACGTTTTATAATTTTTAATTGCCACATAATTTTGACAAATTATATAATTACTCCAATACCGCAATTCTTAATTCAAAATTCTTAATTCTTAATTGTCGCCGTACGGCGACCGTTTTTTACGCGTACTTTTTAATTACGTTTGCTATTGCTTGATTTCCGCAAATGGTTTTGCACTTTTTCATATTATTTATATAGTAGTTTTTCTCGTTATAAGTTTTGTCTATTTGATTCAAAAGGTATTTTTTGCTTAAATTTTCTTCATATAAAAGGTTGCACATGCCCTTATTTAAAAAGTATTTGGCGTTTAAAATCTGATCCCCACGTGAAGCCTTTTTGGATAGCGGAATAAACAAGGTCGGAATATTTAAACTCATAAGTTCAAAGCAAGCGCCTGCGCCCGCACGCGATAAACAAACGTCGCTTACCGAATACGCTAAGGACATATCGTCAAGGTACCCCGTCTTATAATAGCCCTTTGATTTTTCAGTCGTTTTGCCGTATCCGCATATGTGCAAAAGGTCATATTTTTGTAATATGTCGGGCAATAGGTCGGTTATCGCATTATTTATGGCTTGGCTTCCGCTGCTTCCGCCGACAATAAGCAGTATCGGTTTTGTTCCGCTAAAGCCAAAGTATTTAAGTGCGACGGCTTTGTTTAAAGCGAATTCTCTTACCGGTGCGCCTGTAAAAAGGTTGTTTTTTAAAGACCTGCCTGCGTTTTCAAAAGAGGTCAAAACATAGTCGCATTTTTTTGCGACTATTTTATTGGCAAGCCCCAAAGTGTAATCGGATTCATGCGTAACTACGGGTATTTTAAGTTTGTTTGCGGCAAGTATTACGGGAACGGAAACGTACCCGCCCTTTGAAAAAACAAGGGTTGGCTTAAGTTTTTTTAAAATATCTTCCGACCGTTTTATACCCATTAAAAGATTAGGCAAAATTTTAAAATTGTCAAAGGTAAGCGTACGCTTAAGTTTTGCCGTCGGTACGGCAAAATACTCAAACTTACCGCTAATAAGTTGCTTTTCGATACCATCGTAAGAGCCTATATAGTAAAATTTATCAAAACTGTCCTTGATATACGGATAAACCGCAAGGTGCGGAATAACATGACCGGCCGTTCCGCCACCTGTTAAAACTATTGACTTCATAATATATATTATGCCGTTAAGTTGCTTTTTTTATTGCACCCGTAAAATTTTATTTTAAAATGCTGAATTTACTGATAATTACTAAAGCGAATGTGTTAATTTACAAGCATTTATTTTTAAAAAGGTATTGAAATGGTTTGATTTTTGGTGTAAAATATTCTTATGAGCAAAATTATAGGAATCGATGCAGGAACGACTTCGATACGTTCCGCGTGTTATGACACCAAAACAGGCAAACTTAAAATCGTCAAGCAAAAATCGGTTGATCAGTATTATCCGCACCTCGGCTGGGTGGAAGAGGACGCCGAGGAAATCTTTTTGTCAACCCTTTTATGCTTAAACGATGCGCTTGACTATTCCAAACTAAAAGCCAAAGGTATAGGCATAACCAACATGCGCGAAACGGTTATTGCGTGGGATAAAATTACGCAAAAACCACTCTATAGGTCGATTATCTGGCAATGCCGCCGTACAAAAGAGTTTTGCGAGAATATGACAAAAGAACAAAAAGACCTTATAAAGGACAAGACGGGTTTGATTGTGGACGCATACTTTTCGGCAAGTAAGATACGCTGGCTTATCGATAACGTCGAAGAAGTAAAAACGGCTTTGCAGGAAGGCAGGCTTATGGTCGGCACCGTTGACACATATCTTATTTATCGTTTAACCGAAGGCAAAAGTTTCGTTACCGACGTTACAAACGCTTCAAGGACTATGCTTTTTAACATACATACCTTGGATTATGACGAAGAACTTTTACAACTTTTCGGCATCCCTCGTGAAATTTTGCCGGATATAATAGACAACGACGCCGTTGCAGGCGTTTATAATTATCAAGGTAAAACCTTCCCCATTTGCGGGGTGATAGGGGACCAGCAGTCGGCGCTTTACGGGCAGGGATGTTATACCGAAGGCACAGGCAAAATTACTTACGGCACAGGTATGTTTTTACTGTTTAACACGGGCAAAAACATTACCGAATCCAAAAGCGGAATTTTGTCAACCGTTGCCTTTAAGGTGGACGGCGCGGTAAGTTACGCTTTGGAAGGTTCTGTTTTTAACGCCGGTACCGCTATACAGTGGTTAAGGGACAAAATGGGCATTATTACCGACGCCAAAGAGAGCGAAATGCTCGCTAAATCCGTAAAAGACTGCGACGGCGTTTCCTTTGTGCCTGCCTTTACAGGGCTTGGCGCGCCCTATTGGAAGCCTGACGCCACGGGGCTTATTACGGGAATTACGCGTAATACTTCGCGTGCGCACATTGTAAGGGCGTCGCTTGAAGCCATGGCGTTTTCCGCACGTCAATTGTTTTCGATTATGGAAAAGGAAAGCGGTATAAAATTAAAGGTTATTCGTGCGGACGGCGGTGCGGCGGCTAACGAATTTTTGATGGGCTTCCAAGCCGACGAACTGGGCGTTAACGTGGAAGTCCCCGTACTTACCGAGTCTACCGTTCTCGGCGCAATCAAACTGTGTGCAAAAGGTTTGGGACTTGGCGACTGCAATATAACCGGCGAAAGGGTATTTTACCCTTCCGAAAGTCATGATAAAGAATATAACGATTGGCTAAAAGCCGTAGAGAGGTGTATTTTATGAAACGATTGAGTTTTACCGCATTTGACGGAAAAATTATTTCTTATGTGGAATGGGAAACGGAAAATCCCAAAGCCGTGGTTTTAATCGCTCACGGTATGTGTGAACATATATTGAGATATCAATATATTGCCCAAAAACTTAACGAAGCAGGTTATCTTGTTATCGGCGACGACCATCGCGGACACGGCGAAACCGACCGCGCAACTTTCGGGTATTCGGAAGGCGATATGTATAACGATACCTTAAAGGACATGGCGTCCCTTTGCAAAATTTACAAGGAAAAATATCCCGAACTTAAAATTATATTGTTCTCACACAGTTACGGTTCTTTTTTAAGTCAGCGCTTTATCGAAGAATATAATAGGTATTTATCGGGAATAATTTTGGGCGGAAGCGCTAATATGAAAGGCGCGCTTCCCGTGTTGGGCGGTATGGTTGCCCGTATAGGTTACACTTTTAAGGGCAAGGATAAACCTGCCAAACTTATAAACAACATTACATTTGAAAATTACAAAAAGCAATTAAAAATGGATAGTTTTATTTCCACTATTCCCGAAGAAGCAAAACGCTACGACGACGATGAGTATTGCGGATTTATCTGTTCATATAATTTTTATGTAAACTTTTTTAAGGGTTTAAGAGAGATTTATAAAAAGAAAAATCTTGCAAAACTCAATTTGGATATCCCCATGCTTATAATCAGCGGCAGTAACGACCCCGTCGGCGGATTTTCAAAACTTACAGAAAAACTTTACGATATGTATAAAAAGTGCGGCGTAAAGGACGTAACATTAAAACTTTACGACGGAGTGCTTCATGAATACCTTAACGACACTTCAAGAGAGCAAGCAAAAGACGATATTATCGATTTTTGCAACAAAGTTGTCGGGTAACTTTTGCTTACATATTAGTTTTTTATATAATTGTTTCCGACCGCAATTCTTAATTCAAAATTCTTAATTCTTAATTGCAGGGGCTTTAGCCCCGTTAACGGGCTTATAGGCGGACTTTTAAAGGCGCATTATACCCTCATTAAGTCGCTTCGCTAATTAAGAATGAAGAATTAAATAAGGTACTTGAGTAATTTTTTATAATTACTTACCGACCGCAATTCTTAATTCTTAATTGAAGGTCGGCAGTGCCGACCTTACAGATTCTTAATTGAAGGTTGCCAAAGGCGACCGTTAACGGGCTTATAGCCCCACTTTTTGTTACTTTTTGTCGAGGTTGAAGGATTTTTATGAATTTTAAAACAAAAGGCATAAACGCCGAAGAAATCCGCTTTAAACTTAATCCCGTAAAACCTACCAAGGAAACTTTGCAGGAAAAACCTATTTTTCAAAGGCAGGTTAAAAGGTCCGACAGCGATGAAACGGTGATAATTTTGACTGCAAAAACCGAATCTTCGGCGGATAATCCTAAGATATTCGATCTTTTCGTTTCTTTTGTCGGCTGTTATGAAGTTTACGGGGCGGAAAGCAAGGAAGATTACGAGGATTTTGTGTTACAAGCCACGCGTGAATTGTATCATTACGTAAGAAACGCCGTAATATCCGTAACGGGTGCGGCGAATGTGTTTTCCGTTATATTGCCGATAAATCCGCCTTATTTTCCGCTAAATTGATGTAATTTTTATTCTAAATAGATATGATTTTTTTAAATTCTCACGCAAAATTTTTTATTCCGTTTAAAATCCTTTATTATTTCACGCAGGTGTGATATAATTTACGTGATAAAAATAAGACGGTTGACAAATGAAAGAGAAAGTTTTTACGATACCGAATATACTGTCTGTGTTTAGAATTTTGCTTATTCCGTTCATTATTTGGGCATATTTTCTTGACAGGCTGTATTTTATGGCAGGGCTAATAGTGCTTTCCGGCGTTACCGACGTTGTTGACGGTATTATTGCAAGAAAATTTAATATGGTTACAAGCCTTGGCAAGGCGCTTGATCCCGTTGCGGACAAACTTACGCTTTTGGCTCTTTTGGTATTGATGTGTAATTATCTTAAATCGCTACAGATTATAATCCTTTGCGGTATCTTTGTTGCGAAGGAACTTACCATGGGTATTGAAGGTTTAATCGTTATCAAAAAGACGGGAACGACTTACAGCGCTAATGGCTGGGGCAAGGCAACTACGGTAATTTTGTATACTAATATTCTCATTCACGTTTTGTGGCGGGGGATAGTTTCTTGGCTTTCTTCTTTGCTTATCTATCTTAGTATTTTATTTGTCTGCATTTCTTTAGGCGTATATACCAAACAGAATATGCACAGAATCAAATCTTGTGATAACAAGGTGGTAAATGACTAAAAAAACTCAAAAAATCACCGTTTTGACGGCGAACTTTGCGATCGGCATAATAATGACCGTTATTATGCTGGTCTTTCTTAATACCGTGGAATGGTATCTTAAACTTATTGCTTATCTTGCAATAGGCGGTTTTACTGTTTCCTGCGCGGTTTTTGCTTTTTTAAAAAAAGACGCTTTATTTAAAACAACGTTCGTTTGCAACGTAGTTACATTGGTATTCGTGCTAATCTTTTTCGTATTGAATTTGTTAGGACTTTTCGACAGTTTGAGCGATCTTGAAAAGGTCAAACAAATAATTTTGGATTGGGGTGCATACGGTTACGTAATTTTTATATTGCTGCAACTGTTTCAGGTAATAATTTTGCCCGCTCCGGGTTTTATATTTTACCTTGCCGGTACCGCAATTTACGGACCGACGGTTGCCTTTATAATTTCTTACATTTCGGTGGTAGTAGGCTCGGTAATTTCCTTTTATATCGGCAGGCTTTGCGGTAAACCGGTGGTGTATTGGTGCGTCGGTAAAGAGCAGACTGAAAAATACCTTAAACTTTTAGGCACTAAGGGCAACGTTTTGTTTATTATAATGCAGGTACTGCCATTTTTCCCGGACGACATTTTGTGTATGGTGGCAGGGCTTACCAAGATGAGTTTTAAGTTCTTTTTGCTTGTTATGATTTTGGTAAGACCTATCTATATCGCCGCCGTTTGCTTCTTCGGTACCGGTAACCTTATACCGTTTAGCGGTTGGGGGATACCGTGTTGGATTGCAATCGCAGTCGTGTGCATTGGCGGATTTTTGCTGTATTGCAAATACCAAACCAAAATCGAAGAAAAGTTTAAATCCTTAGGCGCAAAAAAACAAAAATAGATTTTTGTATAATTTTAATAAAAAATAGGGTTGCCGCGATAAGCGACAATCCTTTTTAAAAGCGACAGATATAAATAGTACCCGAAAGGTTTTTAAAACTTTTCGGGTACTTTCTTTTAAAAGGAATATAAATTTTCGTTTTAAAAGATATATAAAATTTTAAGTAAAACTACCGATACCTAAAATTTAGGTTCGGTTTTTTTAAATTTTACCTTATCGTTAGTCTTTTTTTGGAAAAACGGGGATTTTTGCAAGATAGATGACGTCGTTTCTATCGGCGGCTTTATCTTCTGCTAAGACAAAGGCTTTTTTGTAGATTATTCCGCCTGAAAGTTCCACAAGTTTTTCTAAGCCCATAAGCGACGCGCCGGTGGATACAACGTCGTCGATAATGCCGACTTTTTTGCCTTTAATTAGGTCCACGTCGTGTTTGGAAAGGTAAAATTGCTGCTCTCTGCCTGTGGTTATGGAAGCGTCGATTTTAACTTCGATACCGTCCTGCATGTAAAGTTTTTTGGACTTTCTTGCAACGGCGTAGTAATCGTGGTTAAGTTCACGCGCGATAACGTGGGTAAGTTGTAAGCCTTTTGACTCGGCGGTAAGCAAAACGTCGCAGTCGGAAAGTAAAAGGGCAAGTTGTTTACCGCAATGCTCGGTTAAACGCTGGTTGCCGTGCAGGTTGAAAAAGGCAATTTCCATGGTAGGGGAAATCGGAAGCACCGGAAGGTCTAATTTGTATCCTTTAATATCCACTGTGTAAGTTTTCATATAGATACCTCGTGAAATTTGTTAGTCGTAATTAACTGTTAAAAATAATTAGCGGAACGGTCATTTCTTTGGTTAAAGAAGTGTGATGTCCTTTAAAATCGTAAACGTCGGGGAAGGGGTAAAACAGTTTGTCGGTTTTGCCGATAGCGATATAGTCGCCAAGTAAGTATCCGTATTCGCCGCGACTGCCGAAATAACCGTCTTTTATAAGTTGCTTCGAGGCGTGCAGTTCAAAATCTTCGCCGTAACGCTGTTTAAAAAGCCTTTCAAATTCCTTTTTATGTCCTTTTTTGACTATGAAGGCAGGGGTTTTGGCGTCAAGGTAGGGCGGAGTTACCAAAAGCGAGTTCAGTTCCTCGTCTTTGTAAAATTCCACAGAGCCTTTTACGTCTGTTTGCCCGTGGTCGGCGGTAACGATAAACAGGGTGTTTTCGGTGTTTTTTTGAAGTTCTTGCAGTCTTTTGGAAATCTCGTTTATAATTTTATTTGCCTTATCCGAAGTTACGCCGTTATCGTGCATGGTAGCGTCAGGTTCGGGCGAGTAAGCAAAAATGAACTGTTTGCCTTCATTTTTAAGAAGGTCGAATACAGCGTCTACAACCTCTTGCGGGGTATATGCGGTCACCGCATTTTTATAGCCCTTGCAAAATTTTGGCATTACGCTGGTAATTTTATAATCGGTTTGGGCGTAATTAAACCAGTAGTCGTCGCTTTCCTTTATCGGATAAGCGTAGTCGACCTTTTCACCCGTTTGGCTATCCGTGTGCGTAAACATCGACAAGGTTTTTGTTATTTCGGGAAAGTACATAGTCCAACCGAACCAGCCGTGTTCAAGCGGTAAGCGGTTTGTGTTTACAGAAGTCGTTGCATTCGTTGTGGTGGAGGGAAATGTAGAGGTCAGGGTGGTTACCGTATGTTTTAACAAAAAATCGTCTTTATCAAGGTTTACGGATAAAGGGTGCGTGCCTAAGCCGTCGAACAGTATAAAAACAATTTTATCGTAACCCTTTTCAAGTTCCTTTTTTAAAACAGGCAAGACGGGATTTTTATTTGGCGCGTTAAAAAATTCCGCCAAAGTAGCGGATATATTTAGTACGCTTTTTGTAAAATCCGGCTTTATAAAACCTTTCATATTTCACCCCTTGTTACTTATTTTGAGATATGCGTAAAAGAACAAATGCACATATTATTATAGCATAATATATAATTATTTCAAGCGTTTTTGAAAAAAATAATTTAATTAAAATACGGTTATTGACTTTGAGTGATTTTTTTGTTGCTTAAATTAAGTATAAAAAAAATCCGATTGCCGATAATAATCAAATAGCAAGCGATTACAGGCTGTTATAAGTTTTTTAAAACATACCGATAATCGACCTATAGGGGCACTTTTTGTGTTTTTAGGTACATACATAGGAGGTTTTATGACTAATAAAAGCGTAGAAATCTGCGGAATAAACACTTCCGAACTTCCTAAGATAAACAGCAGCGAATGTAACAAATTGCTTGTGGAAATGAAAAAGGGAAGCAAGGAAGCCAAAGACAAATTGATACTTGCAAATATGAGGTTGGTTTTATCGGTTATCAAAAAGTTCGGGGGTTCCGCCAATAAGGACGACTTGTTTCAGGCAGGGTGCATAGGACTTATTAAAGCGGCGATGAATTTTGATTTGAGCGTGGGCGTTAAGTTTTCCACTTACGCGGTGCCGATGATTATCGGCGAAGTCAAAAGATATCTTCGTACCCGTAACAGCATGAGGGTTTCAAGAAGCATTCGCGATACCGCTTACAAGGTTTTAAAAACCCGTAATCAACTTGAACGGGAACACGAAGAAACTTCCGCGGCGGAAATTGCACGCAGGCTTGACATTCGGGAAAGCGAGGTCGCGTACGCATTGGACGCTATTTCGGATACGGTGTCCCTTTACGACCCCGTATATAATAAGGAAGGGGATACCCTTTTAATTATGGACCAACTTGCGGACGAATTTAACACGGTTGACAGATGGACGGAAAACGCCGCTTTGAAATGCGCTATGGAAAATTTGAGCGAGCGAGAAAGAAAAATTATTTATTTGAGGTATTACGAGGGTAAAACGCAGACGGAAATATCTTCCGAGATAGGACTGTCGCAAGCGCAGGTTTCAAGGCTTGAAAAAAACGCCCTGTCATCGATAAAAAACAAAATTTCTTAACAAAATCTGCAAAATATAATTTTAATATGCCGACGCCTTAATATCAGTGCTTCGGCATTATTTCATAAATTTTATAATATATTATTGCAGGACGGCGTTTATATGGAAGTAAAATTTTCCGAACTCAAAAAGAAAAAAGTTGTTAATATTTTGGACGGCAAGGTATTGGGCTTTGTTACCGATATTATATTTGACTTTCCCGAAGGCAAAATTTCCGACTTTGTTTGCAGCGATAAGGGGATTTTTTGTAAGGAAGAAGTTGTGATCGGTCTGTGCGACGTAAATAAAATCGGCGACGATACCGTTTTGGTTTGCTATAAAGAAGATTGCCGACGTAAAGAGTTGCGTGAGGAAGAATAAATTATAACTAAAAAAATGCGTAGCGGATTTGCCGTATTTAGGCTTGCCGTTACGCATTTTGTATTTATTGCTATTAAACGATGAATTGGGAAAACGGTTTCGTTAATTTGAAAAAATCGGCAAGTAATTATAACGTAATTATCGGTAAAACAGGGCAAAAATAATGCAAAACGGCTTTTTTTTGTTTAAATTTAAGGGAAAACGGTTTCGCAATTCGGTATTGACTTTGAAAAATTCCGTTGATAAAATGAATATAGTAAATCTGGATTTTACCAGGTGCAATAATAATTTTGGAGGAATAAAATGAAAAAGACAAAATTCGTTTTGGCTGTAATATTGGCAATGATGACGATGTTTAGCCTTGTTGCATGTCAACTGCAACCCACGCCGCAACCACACGTTTGCGAATCCGTTTGTGAAATTTGTCACAGATGTACGAACGCCGATTGCAAGGAAGATGAATGTAAGGTAAAATGCGCCGGACACGAACCCATGTACGCAGTTGTTATCAGCGTACCCGAAGATTGGCAGAATCCAAATCTTTGGGCTTGGTCCGATCCTGACGGAAAAGGTGCGTTCGCATCTTGGCCGGGCGAACCTTTTACTAAAATGAATGATAAATATTACTGCTACGTCCCCGGATTTGTTAATACAATTATCGTAAACGCAAATCAAGGAACGGACGCCGCAATTCAAACAGACGGTATTACCATTGAAAGAGAAAAGAACGTTTTGGTAACTATTGCCGAAGATAAGAGCGCAACGGTAGTAGATCTTCCCGATACGGAAGTTGTACCTTTATATGTGGAAAAATTTGTCGTACACGCAAACGTTCCTATTTCTTGGGAAACTGTTCAAATGTGGGCGTGGTCTCATCCGGACGGAAAAGGCGCGTTTAGTACGTGGCCGGGCGAAACCATGGTTGCCGAAACAAAAGACGGCGAACCTACAGGTTGGTACACAGGAAAAGTTCCTACTTGGATTAACCGTTTGATTATCAACGGAAACGAGGCTACCGACGCCGAAAAGACTGCCGATATGGTAATCGGCGAACCCAAAGAAATGTGGATTACCGTAGCAAAAGATTTGACTTACGAAATTAGTTACAGCGACCCCGACAAGGCGGTAGAAAACATAACGGTATACGCAAAGATTCCCGCAAGTTGGACTTCACCCGCTTGTTGGGCATGGTCGCACCCCGACGGAACGAATGCTTTCGGCTCTTGGCCGGGCGAGGCATTGACACAGGACGGCGAATGGTATACACTATCTGTACCCGGTTGGATAAACAGCATTATCATCAACGGACAAGTGGGCGGTGAAACCCTTCAAACGGTCGACATTTCTGTTGAAGCAGGTAAAGATTTATGGATCGTTCTTTCTCAGGAAGTCGGTTCCGACGGCAAATATACGGCTACCGTTACCTACGAGGCACCTGCCGAATAAGTCTTATAGGCACTGTACTTGCATAACTTTTAGTAATGAAAGTTGCACAAAGCAACCGATAACCATTCAAAATGCGGGTACATGATATTTCGTGTACCCGCATTTTTTATATTTTATAGGAGAAAGACTATGAAAAAAACAATAATTTCTCTACTTATAGTAACTTTAATCGCAACCATATTTTGCGGAGCGGTCGGGTGTAATCCGACGGGGAACACAGATCCTTCTTCGCTGGTGAT
Organism: uncultured Clostridia bacterium; assembly: GCA_945638575.1. Classification (GTDB taxonomy): domain Bacteria; phylum Bacillota; class Clostridia; order Christensenellales; family Borkfalkiaceae; genus UBA4636. Next base: position 39,180 of record CALZDP010000010.1, read on the forward strand.
ATGGCACGACAAAGAAGAAGCCGTAATTACGCCGTTGCAAGACTACGTTAAAAAGGCGTTACCCAATATTACGGTAACTTTTGAACGCAAATCAAGTCTGACCGATTCTTTAAAATTGGTCGGAAACGATCCTAATTCTGCGCCGGATATGTTTATTTTTGCGCACGACAAAATAGGCGTGTTTGCAGAAATGAACATATTAACGCCCGTTACCGATATTATCGGTGAAGATTTCAAATCCGAATATCTGCCGATGACCTTATCTGCGGTAACTTACAAAGAAAAATTATATCAACTTCCGCTATACTTTGAAACTTTACTGTTTATGTACAACAGCAAATATATGTTGGAAAACGAAGTTCCCGAAACTACCGATGAATTGTTAGAGTATATGAAAAACAACACCGGCCGCGGACGGTACGGGTTTGTGGAACAGCACAGTACCGCTTATTATTCCGCCGGTTGGATTCATGCCTTTGGCGGTTGTATTATCGATGACAGCGGAACGCCTTTCCCCAATGGCCAAGCGGTAAAGGACGCTTTGAATTACCATACTCAATTTGTGAATTTGATGCCCGGCGAGTCGGAATATAACACCGTAAACACCCTGTTTTTGAACGGTAAAGCGGACGCCACTATCGGCGGACCGTGGATGGTTCCTTCCGCAAGAGACGCCGGTATCAAACTCGGTATTGCGCCGATGCCGACGGTAACGGGTACGCGCAAATCTTTGGCGCCCTATTCGGGCGTTCAAGGCATACACGTTCTCAAGTTTGCCGCCGAAAATAAGGCTCAGACGGTCAAAGACTTTTTGAATGTTTTGACTGCTTCGGAAGTCGGTATCAGATTGGCAATGGCAAGCGGTTGTGCGCCTGCAAAAACAGATTGCTACGACGACGAACGCATCAAAAAGGACGAAATGGTACAAATAATGCGTCAAACGGCGGAAATTGCCGTTCCTATGCCGAATATTCCCGAAATGGACGTAATGTGGACGGTTGTCGATTCTCTTTTGATTGACGTAAATTTAAAGAAAAAGAACATTGACGCAAGTTTCGATACCGCTTTGGAAAAAGCAAATTCATTGATAGACGCAATGAAATAATACTGCCATGAAAAAGAAAACCAAAATCACATTAAAATCATATCTTTGGTCATCGCCATCACTTTTATTGATCGGCTTAATTGTGGTGTTTCCGATATTTTACACCGCATATATATCTATGACCAATATGAACGTTTACCATTGGTTTGACTATACCGTTATCGGTTTCGACAACTATTTCAAAGCATTGTTTATGTTTGATTCCGGCTTTTTGTCGGCGCTTTTGGCAACAATTATTTGGACTTTGGTAAACATGATATTGCAGTTGGTTATTGCATACGTTTTGGCAACTCTTTTGAACAATCCCAAACTTAAATTACGCAGGTTTTATAAAACGCTGTTGATGTTTCCTTGGGCGATGCCCGGTTACGTTTCGATACTGCTTTGGAAAACGGGTATGTTCAATACGGAATTCGGTTTACTAAATCAGTTAATGACAAAACTCGGTTTGGCTACCTATCATTGGCTTTCAAATGACCTATCGGCGTTTATTTGTTGTACGATAGTAAATTTATGGTTGGCGTTGCCATTTATGATAATGATTATAGACGGCGCAATGCAGTCCATTGACAAAAGTTATTACGAAGTCGCCAAGTTGGAAGGGGCAAATTGGATACAACGCGCCTATTACGTAACGGTACCCACAATAAAACCCATTATCGCCCCTGCGGTGATAATTACGATATTCACCACATTCAAGCAATTTGACGTCGTTTATCTGCTTACTCAACAAGCAGGCTCGAAAACCGGTTCGGGGTTTCATACCATATTGACTTTTGCATACGAAAACGCCTTTATCGCAAGCAACTACGGTTACAGTTCGGCGATATCCATTATCATATTTATTTTGCTGATAGTGTTTTCCGCAACTTTCAAACTAAAAGAGGAGGGGGACAGATGACAAAGAAGCCAAAAGAGATTGTAGGTCAAGTTTTCCTCAATATTTTCTTTATTGTGTTATGCTTTATAACGTTAGTGCCCATTTTGTATGCACTAAGCGTATCGTTCAGCAACCAAAACGGACTGCTGTCATCCGACTTTTCTTTTATCCCGAAAGATTTTACCTTTGCCAACTATAAGGAAGTTTTGTTCGGCGAAGATATAATGACTTGGTTTGGAAACACTATTTTGTTGGCGGTAGCAACGGTAGGTTTGTCGTTAACGGTTGCCGTTCCTGCGGCATACTGTTTTTCACGCCGAAGATTCCCCGGCAGAAAAGCCATTATTAAGTGTTTGATTTTGCTCAATTCCTTTCCTGCGATACTGTCAATGTTCGCCATATATCGTTTGCTTCGTCCGCTCGGACTTATAAACAATAGGCTGGGCTTGATAATAGTCTACGTCGGCACGATGTCGGTGTTTAGTTTGTGGAACACAAAAGGTTACTTTGACACCATTCCCACCGCACTTGAAGAATCTGCGCAAATCGACGGAGCAAATACCTTTCAAATTGTAATTAAAATCGTACTTCCGCTTGCACGGCCAAGCATAATCGTTACTGCTTTGATGGTGCTTATTTACGTTTGGAACGAATATATCTATGCAACTACTTTTATGACGGGTGAAAAAACTTATACGTTGGCGGCGGGGTTGAATTCCTTGCAGGCAACCGAAATGCAAGGCAGTTGGCCTGTGTTTGCCGCGGCTTCTATAGTTGTATCTTTGCCCGTTTTGATAATTTTCTTCTTGTGCCAAAAGTACATGACGTCAGGCTTGACCGCAGGGGGTGTAAAAGGATGAAACTGGATGCAGTGCTTCATATTCCTATGTCGGAATACGCCTACGGACTGGACGAAACGCATATCGTCTATAAATTACGGTGCGCAAAGGGGGATTTAAAGAAAGTTACCCTTTACTACGGCGATACGGCTTGCCGTGTTACCCCCATAACCTTTTTCCCCGTAAAAATGGATATTGTCGCAAGCGACAAACTGCACGATTATTGGCAGGTAATTGTTGACAGCAAATACAATCGCGTTTACTATTACTTCGATATCGACGACGGAACTAAATCCGTTTACTATTACGGTTATTTGTTCACGGACAAACTTGTGGACGACCGTTCGCAATATTTTAAAATGCCCATAAACCACCGCGCAGACATTGCAAAAGTGCCAAGTTGGGTGGAAGACGCCGTTGTTTACAATATTTTTCCGGATAGTTTTGCTACTTCTCGCAAGCATATCTCTTGCAAAGCCCAAAGTTTTGACTATAACGGAAACAAAGTTACGTCAAGACTCGGCGGAACGTTGCAGGGTGTTGCGGATAACGTTGATTATTTGACGCAATTAGGTGTAAATTGCGTGTATGTAAATCCTATATTCGTTGCAGGCGAGTACCACAAATACGATTTGTTGGACTATTATCACGTAGACCCCTGTTTCGGCGGAGACGTTGCCTTCAAAAATATGGTGGACAGGTTGCATGCGAAAGGAATCAAAGTCATTATAGACGGGGTTTTCAATCACTGCGGTTGGCACTTTTTTGCCTTTGAAGACGTTGTAAAAAATCAACAAAATTCCAAATACTGCGATTGGTTTTACGGTCTTAAGTTTCCGGTTGTTCGCCCCGATAATCCCGAAGATTATCCAACCTATACAACCTTTGCTTACGAAAGATTAATGCCCAAATTGGCAACGGATAATCCAACCGTACAACAATATTTTTGCGACGTCGGCAGATATTGGATTAAGCAATTTGATATCGACGGATGGAGGCTTGACGTCGCAAGCGAAGTAAACAGCGAATTTTGGCGTTCATTCAGAAGGGCTGTCAAGGAAGAAAAGCCCGAGGCTTTGCTCATCGGCGAAGTTTGGGAAACGGCAAATTATTGGCTATTAGGCGATATGTTCGATTCTGCAATGAACTATGATTTTCGTAAGCACAGCGAACTGTTCTTTGCAAAGTCGTGCATCGACGCCGAAGAATTCGCCGGCAGGGTAACGCATATGTTGACAAGGTACAAACTCAACGTTCTGCCTGCACAATTAAACCTGTTAGATAGCCACGACGTCGGCAGATTTTTGTCCTTATGTAACGAGGATGTAAGGCGATTCAAACTTGCCGTCCTGTTTATGATGTCTTTTGTCGGTATGCCGACAATCTTTTACGGCGACGAACAAGGGGTTGTCGGTACTAAAGAATCTGACTATCGCGCTTCAATGCCTTGGGATAATCCAAACGATGAGTTGTTTGAGTTTTTCAAAAAAGCAATAGCAATTCGCAAGACCTGTAAACCATTGAAAAAAGGCGATTTTAAAGTGATATCGGCGCAAAAAGACAGTCAACTTTTTGCTTACTCTCGTACATATAACGGCGAATCGGTAATCGCTTATCTTAACGCAGGAGAAAACTTTGTCCAACTTGACAAAATACAGGGCGAACTTCTGTGGCAAAACGGTCTTTGCGATAAAGGTCTTTATGGCTTCGGATTTTGTCTGTGTATTGACAAACGGTAGCCGCCGATAGTATAATTTATTCATTCATATTTGTGAGGTGTTCAAAGTGAGTGTAACTATTAAAGATGTCGCAAAATGCGCGGGAACGTCGGTATCAACGGTGTCTAAAGTAATCAACGGCTACTACGGCATTTCGGAAGCAACTGTAGAACGCGTGCACAAAGCAATGAAAGATTTGCGTTACTATCCCAATGCAAGCGCACAAAATTTTGCTACTCGTTCAACAAAAACCGTCGCCGTTTTGGCTAATCTTTCCGCAGATATTGCCTTTAAAAATCCTCATATGTTTGAGATAATTTCCGGCTTAGAAGAAAGTTTGAGCGCAAAAGGCTACCGAATGGTTTTGCAAAGCGTAGAAGAATCCAACGTTTACGAAAAGACAGAAGAACTTATCTCTCGTAAAAGCGTGGATGCCTTGGCAATTCACGTTTCCGTTATAACTCACCCACTTTCATCCTTACTTACCCGATCGCAATTTCCGCATATCGTGCTTGGCTGTCCCAGTTTTGAAAGTCAGGTTTGTTGGATAGATAATAACAACGTCTATTCCGGTACGATCGCCGCGTCATACTTGCTTTCGATGGGGTATGAAAAAATAGCGTTTATCGGCGGTCAATATTACGACTTAGGTTCCACAAACAGATTGCAAGGCGTAAAGCAAGCATTAAACGAACGCAACTGCAAACTCGAAGACGGTTACATTTGGTTAGGGGAATCTACAAGAGACGACGGCTACCGAATGGCAAAACAAATGCTCGAGGCTCAAACCAAACCCGACGCAATCATTTGCGCAAACAATACCATAGCGTGGGGATGCCTTTCCGCGCTAAGGGATATGGGGTATTCCGTACCCGACGATATCGGCGTGCTGACTTTCGACGACTATCCGTTATCGCAATTTATGGAACCGCCTTTGACTATCGTAGATATCAACGTTAGGGACTTGGGCGTGCAGGCAGGCAAATCTTTACTTAGAATTTTGCGCCATCAAAACACGCAAATACAAACTTTTGTAACAATCTCGAATCTTGTCGAAAGAAGTTCAACAAAAAATAAAAAGACCGGTATGCGTCAAAACTACCGTCACTGATTTTTTAAGGCGTTTTTGTTGCCTTGTAAATGGGGTAAACTCGCTTACCCTAAAAGTACGGTTGCGTTAGTTTGGCTTTTTAAAAAATTCATTCTTAAAAACAAGCGATTTTAACGTTAACGGCGCACAGCAGAGAATACCGAAATAATTGTATTATGACTCTTTTAAAACCAAAAATATATTGTTACCAAAAATCTTTTCTCCTCATTTTTTAAAATAATAATCCGTCTGCTTATGCGCACATAATAAAAGGCAAGGTTATTCCTTGCCTTTTTAGTATGGTTGGTGAATTATACTATTAAGTGCAACACATAGAGAATAAAAAAAAGAAGTTCACATAAATCTATGGTATAATGTTAATAACGACAAAAACATAGCCAGGGAGAAATATA
>CALZDP010000011.1 GCA_945638575.1 uncultured Clostridia bacterium
CCCACCCGCCCTCAAACTGACAATGGGTAAAAAAGGTATAAAAAACTTAATAAGGGCAATATTAAAAGCATGCTAAACCAAAAACAAATTGAAGAACTTTTAAAAAATGCTAACCCAAAAGACGCTTGCCGCCTAACCAAAAAACTGGTAAAAATTCAATCAAACGATAATTTGGAAAACGCAGACAGTTAAAAAGGTTATTTTGCCCTTTAAACTATCTGCGCCCACATAACTATTTATTATAACAAACCTATCATTCTAACCGCCCCTAAACTAAGAACGGCAAAAAATATAAAATAAATACTCAACAACCTTATTCAATTCTTAATTCTTAATTCTTAATTCTAAATTGAAGGTCGCCTTCAGGCGACCGTTAAAAGTCCCATTTCGGTATAAAACTTGTATCGCAGGAATCTTCATCTTGCAAAAACAAGTTTTCAAAGCCCAAAGACAGGGCGTAATCGGTAACGGTTTTATATTCGCGCTTAGTAATTTTACGCTTTAATTCCGGCGTATCGTCAAGGAAGCCGAAAGGTGTATACTGCGCCATAATCGACAAATAGTTATTGCCCAAAATATCCTTTAAAAAGTGTAAAATCTTTACGCTTTCGTCCACATTTTGCGGAAGCACCAAATGCCTTACAATTACCCCTTTTTTCATAAGCCCGTCCTCGATAACAGGCTTTTTGCTTGCAAGCATAAATTTTACCGCTTTTTCCGCTACTTCAAAATAATTTGCCTTTTTAGCGTATCTAAACGACCTATTAGGCGAAAAGTATTTCAAATCGGTTAAATAGACGTCTATATACGGATCCGCCTTTTTTAAGGTTTCTAAAGTCTCATAGCCGTGTGTGTTCCACACAATCGGTATATTGGGGCGGTAAATTTCAAGCGCATTAATAATTTGTTCGGTATAATGGGTGGGATTAACCAAATTTATATTATGTGCGCCGTCATTTTCCAACTGTTTAAAAATTTCCGCTAATTGGTTAACGGTAAATTCTTTGCCTCTTGCCTCGTGGGACAGTTCGTAATTTTGACAAAAGGTACATTTTAAACTGCACCCCGAAAAAAACACGCAGCCGGACCCATTACATCCGGAAATCATAGGTTCTTCATAAGGGTGAAGATAGTATTTTGCTATTTTAACCTTGTTTTTGACGCCGCATCCGCCGATATTCAAATCTCTGTCGATATTACAGCGGTTGGGACATTGATTACAGTACGACATAAGTAAATGTTAGCACTTTAATCAAACTTTGACAACTAAATAATTGACAATTTTCCTTTCATGCCGTACAATGATATAATAAATGCGACGCTGAAATTCAGCGGTTTTACACGGCGTAAAGCCAAAAGGTGAAAAATGATTAAATATTATACTTCAGAAAGCGTTACCGAAGGTCATCCCGATAAGGTATGCGATATAATTTCCGATTCTATTTTAGACGCTATTTTACAACAAGATCCCGACGCCAGGGTTGCTTGCGAATGTACAGCTTCCACGGGTATGGTTCTTATCATGGGTGAAATAACTACCGAATGTTACGTCGATATCCAAAAAATCGCCCGTGACGCTATTAGGGAAATCGGTTATACACGCGCCAAATACGGTTTTGACGCCGACAACTGCGCTATTATTACCGGTATAAAAGAGCAAAGCAGCGATATCGCAATGGGCGTTAACAGTTCGCAGGAATACAAAAAAAGCGGAGACAGGTACGATTTAATCGGCGCAGGGGATCAAGGTATGATGTTCGGATACGCCACCGACGAAACCGAAGAATTTATGCCCTTAGCCTTAGTCCTTGCCCACAAACTTTCCAAACGCCTTGCCGACGTAAGAAAACAGGGCATTTTGCCCTACCTTCGTCCGGACGGAAAAAGTCAGGTTACCGTTTGCTATGACGACGATAAACTTATCGGCGTTGACGCCGTAGTCGTTTCCGCTCAGCACGCCGAAACGGTTACTTTAGAAGAACTTCAAAAGGATATTTTAGATCAAGTAATTTTAAAAGTTATCCCCGAAAGTTTGCTTTCAAAAAACACCAAGTATTACATAAACCCCACCGGCCGTTTTGAAATCGGCGGTCCCAAAGGCGACTGCGGATTAACGGGCAGAAAGATTATCGTCGACACTTACGGCGGTTTTTGCCCCCACGGCGGAGGCGCGTTTTCAGGTAAAGACCCCACTAAGGTTGACAGAAGCGCCGCTTACATGGCAAGATACTGCGCCAAAAACCTTGTTGCAGCAGGTCTTTGCAAAAAGTGCCGCATAGCCCTTTCTTACGCTATCGGCGTTGCAACTCCTTTGCAAGTAACGGTTGAAACTTTCGGTACCGGCAAACTTTCCGACGAAAAGTTGTGTGAAGTTGTAACTAAAGAATTCGACTTCCGCCCCTTAGCAATTATCGAAAAGTTAGACCTTAAAAAACCCGTCTACAAAAAAACCGCCTCTTACGGGCATTTCGGAAGACCTGAATTTTCTTGGGAAAAGTTGGATAAGGTCGAAGATTTAAAAAAATATTTAAAATAAGATTTTACAAAAGTCCGCCTATAGGTCGGTTATCTGCATATTTTAGATAAAAATTCCCACAAAAGAGTAAAGCACACCGCTAAAAAGTCAGGGTATGCTTTGCTTTTTTTTATTCTTCTGTTTCTTTGGCGGATTTTTTAACGTCGTTTTTGGAATTGTTTATCTTTTTTTCAACTTCTTCTTTAACTTCGTTAACTTTCTTTTCCGCCGCTTTGGTGGTTTCTTTCGCTAAGCGACTTATTTTTTCCGAACTCGTTACGATTAAAACCCCCATCATAGTTCCCAGTGCAAGACCGAAACAAAATTCTTTCATAAATTCCTCCTAAGGCTACCGGCCTTACTAAAATTTTGAGCAAAAAAGCGGAATTTATGCGCCTTTTGCATAATTAGGTACAATTTTGTCGAACTACGCCGAAATTTTAATTTTATCTCGTGGTAAAAAAATTTGGAAAATTTTTGCAAATCTCAAACGTTAGGGGCGCACAGATACTATATTTTTTAGTTGACCTTATTAAAATGCTTGAATTTGAAGTGCGATTTTGTTATAATTTATTGTAATAAACTTCTGTTTTTAAGGCTTAACAATGAAGATTATCTGTTTCGACATAGGGGACAAGCGTATTGGCGTAGCAACATCCGACCCTTTTATGACAATGGCGCTTCCGCAAAAGACCTACTGGCGTAAAAACTTCAAAAAGGATATCGCCGCTTTGGTTGAACTCGCTAAATCGGTGGGGGCAACCCGTATCGTTTGCGGTTTGCCCGTAAACTTTGACGGCTCTCCCTCTTCGCAGACAGCCATTACCCAAACCTTTATTACCGCCTTAAAAGAAGCGACGGATATCGAAGTCGTAACAAACGATGAAAGATTTACCACAAAACTTGCGACGCGTGATCTTATAGCCGGTAATGTTCGGCGTGAAGATCGCAAAAATTACGTTGACAGTATTGCGGCGTCGTACATTCTTGAAGACTACATAAATAAACTAAACAGTTAGGAGATTTAACCATGACAGACGAAAAAAACATTGACACCAACGAAACCTTAGACCCTGTCGAAGAAGGCGAACTTGTAGAATTTTCCGATGAAAACGGAAAGATTATGAAGTTTTATCATATCGATACCATCGAATACGAAAACAGATTTTTCGCATTCTTCCTTCCTGCCGAAGAAATCGAAGGTATCGCTCAAGACGAAGTTATTATTTACGAAGTAGCAGGCAACCCCGGTGAAGAAGAACTTATCCCCGTTGAAGACGATAATCTTTTAGACGCCGTTTATGAAGAATTCTGCAAAATAATGGACGAAGAAGACGATTGCGATTGTGACGATGACTGCTGTTCTTGTCATCACGACTGCCATCACGAAGACTAATTTTGAAAAAGCACGTCGTTTTAGGCGGCTTAACGCTTTTTGATTTTTATTAAAAAAGGTCGTTAACAGGCTTATAGGCGTGTTTTTTTAACAATAATTCACACATAAGGAGACATTATGGAACAAAAATTTTTGTACTGTAAACATTGCGGTAAAATCGTTGCTGTTGTAAACGAAACCGGCGTACCCGTAAAATGTTGCGGTGAAACCATGCAGGTGCTTACCCCGAACACGGTTGAGGCAAGTAACGAAAAACATCTTCCCGTATACGAAAGGGAAGGAAACTTACTTACCGTTAAAGTAGGTTCTGTCGCTCACCCCATGGAAGAAAAACATTACATACAGTGGGTTTCCCTACAAACCGCACAGGGTAATCAACGTAAAGTTTTAACCCCCGACGCCGCGCCGGAAGTTAAATTTTTAATCGCCGATGACGATGAAGTTCAAGCCGTTTACGCATATTGCAATCTTCACGGTCTTTGGAAGTCCTGATAGAGAAAAGTAATAGTTAGGTTTATATAAGCCGATAGTTAAGTTTATATAAATTAATCTTACCGCACGATACGTCGACGCACGTTTATTTTGTTGTGCACTGGGATATAATGGAGAGAAAATGCAAATTATTATCGATTTAATCACATCGGGTACAGTGCCTGTCGGCACCGATATCCATAATGTAATTTATTGGACTTCCAATATATTAAGTTTAACATTCTTCTTCATGTACCTGCATCAATTCTTTTATATGATAATAGGTACGGTTCACCATAAAAAGCCTAAAAAAGGTGAGGCGAAGCCTCATAAGTTAGGTATAGTAATATCCGCCAGAAACGAAGAAAAGGTTATCGGTAATTTGGTCGAAAGTATCCAAAAAAACGATTACCCGAAAGATTTATACAATATTTTCGTCATAGCGGACAACTGTACCGACAAAACTGCCGAAATCTGCAGAAACATGGGTTGCAAGGTCTTTGAACGCAACGATACCGAGCATATCGGTAAAGGCTACGCGCTGAACTATTTGTTTACCAAACTGCACACCGAAGAAGAATACAAGGACATAGTTCCCGAAGCATACATCGTGCTTGACGCCGATAACGTGGTAAAGCCCAATTATATTACGGAAATCAACAAGGTTTACGACCAAGGTTACGAAATCGTTACAAGTTATCGTAATTCCAAAAACTACAGCAAAAACTGGATAACTTCCGGTTACGGCTTATGGTTTTTACACGAAGCGCGCCACCTAAACAACGCGCGAATGATGCTTAAAACTTCCTGTTCTATTTCCGGTACCGGTTTTTTGATTTCAACAAACGTGCTGAAAGGTTACGATAACTGGAACTTCTTTACAATGACCGAAGATATCGAATGTGCAACCGATTATATAACCACCGGCAGAAAGGTGGGCTACGCTTCCACGGCGGAGTTCTATGACGAACAGCCCGAAACTTTCAAACAGTCATATACCCAGCGTGAAAGATGGGCAAAAGGTTATTATCAAGTTTTATATAAGTATTTTGGAAAACTTGTAAAAGGCTTTTTTAAAAACTTCGCTTGTTGGGATATTTTTACCACACTTTTTCCGGCGCTATTTTTGACAGTTGCATCGGCAATATTCTATCCCGTAATCGCCATTGTAGCGACGGCTATGGGGGATTATAATTCCGTTATGTTTGCCCTGCAAAACCTCGGTATGACCGCTTTAATGTTCTATCCCATTATGTTTTTAATCGGATTATTGGTAACGATTACCGAATGGAAAAAGATAAACTGCAGTACGGTAAAAAAGATACTTTATTTATTTACCTTCCCGCTGTTTATGTACACTTATATTCCCATATCAATCGGCGCAATCATACGCTACAAAAAAATTGTTTGGAAGCCTATCTTGCATCAAGCCGATCTTAAAATCGAAGATATGGAACAAGACGTTCAGTCTTAACCGTTTGATAAACTTAAAAAATCCTTTCCGAATCTCGGAAAGGATTTTTTTAAAAGTCAGCCTATAGGTTGATTATTGCAGTATTTTGCCTATTTGTTAAGTTGGTTGTACAGCATTGATTCGGTATCGCCGTTAAGGTATTTTACCGTTACAACGTTAGATAAAGTATTTGTGTAAAAATGAATCAAATAACTGTATGCGCCAAGTTTTTTGTGTAACGGAGTGGTAAACTTATCCAAAGCAATAAAGTTATCGCTCAAAATTACATGGCATTTTTTCGTAAATCCACCGCTATATACCGTTATTTTACCATTATCTACCGCAAGTCCGCCGTTTTGTTTTTCCAAAAGGGAAACTATAAAGATCAGTAAGGTCAATAGCAAGGCAACGCCGAAACAAAGTGCAAAATATATTCCGAAAAACCCGTTTGTAAGGTTAATCGCGCCGAGTTTTTGCAAAGTCAGTAGCACTCCCCCGACGACGGTTGATATAACTAAGACGGTTATAGGTAAAATGGTTTTCAAAATCAAAAAGGGAGCAAGTTTTTTAGGTTTTATGGCAGGGGCGCTTGGCAAATAGTCGGGTAAAATCTGTTGTAATTTTTGGTTTACGTCCTTCAATTTGCATAGGGGAATAAGCACGCCCGAAGCATTATTGCCGGAATTCTGTTCGCTGTCTTTGCCGTAAGTAAGCCCAACGACTTCCAAATTAACCGAACAAAAACCAAACAGCCTTTGTATAAGATTTTGCTTTATAATAACGCTTTTGATACGCTTTAAAGAGAATGTGTCCGTGTTTCTCGATAGCAGCCCGTAACTTATCGTTATACCGTTTTCGTTTTTGTAAAGTTTAAACTTAAAATACCTTAAATGTGCCCCTATAAGCCCGAAAACAAAGATAATCAAGGTGATTGCAAGTATAATAAGCAATATAGGAACAAAGATTTTCAGCGATCCTAAAGCGCTTGCGTTAACGTTATTATAAATGTATTTTGCAACCGAAAACAATATCAATGCGCCAGCAAAAATAAAAAGCATTACAAGGCAAGCCAAAAAGGTTGTAAGCGCCGAATATATAACTTTTAACCGGGAGTTGAATTCGTAAAGGTTATTGCAAATTTTATCAATCGGTTTAGGCGTTTCACGATGCACGCCGGACTGTTTTTCCTTTACGACTTCCAAAAGATTGTCAACCGCGTCCGATTTATCGACGATAAAAATTTCTGCGCTGTAACCGGTGTTTGCCGAACCGCTGTCAATTGTAAGTACGGCAATGTTAAAAAGCCGTTGCAAAATATTTTGTTTTTTGTTTATGGCGTGTATTTTACTGTATTCGAGTACCGATAACTTCCTATATAGTACGCCGCGCCTGCATTTGATTTCCTTTTCGCCAACCTCGTAACCGGATAATTTGATATATAAAATGTCAAAAACGGCTTTTACAAGGTAAACGATTAAAAATACGATAATAAAGTTTTTTAAAAAATTTCCGTCAAAAATTGCGGATTCCCGTACGTTTTCCATAAAAGAAACCGCTAAAAAGAAAAGAAAGAACAAAATAACAAAAAAATCGCAAACGAGGCGGTAAAATAAATAGCCTTTAGCAAACTTCTTCATGTTTTTCCTCGATACGGTTTTTCAGATAGGTTTCAAGTCTTTTGAGTATCTCTTTAGCCTCTTCTCCGTCTAAACAGGGCAGTAAAAAGTTGGACCCGGCAGTGGAAATTATAAGCCCTTTCAGCCCGAAAATCATCATTACGGGCCCTTCAATCAGGTGCAAATCCTGTATTTGCAATACGGGCACGCTGATGTAGTGGCGAAAAATCACACCGCGGTTTATGACGATCCTTTCTTTATCGAAAGAGTAGGCAAAAAATTTATATTTTAAAAAGGGATAGAGTATGGCAAAAACGGCTATAATCGACGCCGCCGGCAAAATCCACCAAATAATCGATACAATTCCGTTGTTATAAAGTACGAAAGAAGCGATAATCGCTACCACAAACATTATTACGACCGCAATTAAGTTTTTTGCCAGCCAATAAGACCGCGCTTTTTTCGGCAATTTGTTCAATTCCATAAGTTTACCTATAATAATTTGTAATTAACGGTTAAATATTAACACTTACAGCCCTTTTAGTCAAGTGTAGTAGGGTTGACGCCCTTTTAAATCACTCAATTTTCATATTATGAAGATTTTATCATATACTTAGTTAGCCATACCGTTTGACTTTTTTGCATTTTTGCGTTTTTAAGGTAATATTTTGCTTCTTACGGGTAATTTTGTGCCAAATATTTAAAAAGTCGTGTAAAAACGCTTGCAACAATAATTGCAATATGGTAAACTAATTTACGGCCCGGTGGTCCTCTTGTATTCAGGCAATGAACACTTGGTATTATGTTTAGGAGGTAGCCAAACTATGGAAGGCATAATTGAACAGATTAACAAGGAAAATCTGAAGGCTGAAATTCCCCATTACAACGTCGGTGATACTGTTAGGGTATATGTTAAAGTCGTTGAAGGTACAAGGGAAAGATTACAGGCTTTTGAGGGTATCGTTATCGCCAAACGCCACGGCGGTATTAGTGAAACCTTTACGGTAAGACGTTTGTCTTTCGGTATCGGCGTTGAAAGAACGTTCCCCATCCACAGCCCCAAAATCGACAGAATCGACGTGGTTCGTAAAGGTAAAGTCAGACGTGCAAAACTCTACTATTTGCGCGGAAGAACCGGTAAAGCCGCTAAGGTTAAAGAGATTATCTAATCGTAATCTAACAGGAATTTTAAAGATAAAAAACGAACGGTTGTTATCTGCCGTTCATTTTTTTTGCCATTTTAAATTATTATTGTAATTTAGTTAATTTACAATATCATTATATAATGTAAATAAGATTTAATATAATGACTATGATTTATTTGTACTTTTGCGGTTTAAGAATTTGTTTTTGGTTGCCAAACCGCCCCTTAAATGTCTTTCCGAAAGATTAAAATTTAAAAGTTTTCTTACTGAAAGATAAAGTTTTTTATCTATGTAATAAAGTTTAACCGCCATATCCTTGTGTACCGTGGACTTAGACAGCCCGAACTTTTTAGCGGTGCTTCTAATAGTTGCGTTTGTTTCCAGCATATAAAGCGCTTCTTCAGTTATTCTTTCATCGATATCAGAATACATAACCTTATGTCCTTTTTACATTTTTATGTCGAAAAGGATTTTTTTATTACAATTTTGTTTTGCGCTAAGTGCGTAACAAGTTCTTTAATTGGTAATTACGGAATATATTTATTTCAGAAAGAAAATTGAAATTCGACAAAACTTCACACAATTAGTTAAAAATTAACAAAATCTTGTAAAGGGGATGTGCTATATTGAGTCTATACTTCACAAAAAGTTCATCAAAAGATAAAAAAGCGGTAATAAAATCCGTACTCGCCATAATTTTTTCAGCAGTCATCATAATTATCTGTTCGGTGCTGAGCGGTGCCGAAGTCTACACCGTATACCTTGGCAAAGCACTGAAAAAATTGCCTATATACAGGGTTAAGCGCGAAGACAAAGAAATTTCCATAAGTTTCGACTGCGCTTGGGGGACGGAGTACACCGACGCCATTTTGGACGTTATGGATAGTTATAACGTAAAGTGTACCTTTTTTGCCGTACAGTTTTGGGTGGAAAAGTACGGCGATTACGTTAAAAAAATTTACGAACGCGGGCATGAAATGGGTACGCACAGCGCAACTCATTCTCATATGTCTAAACTGTCGGAAACGGCGATAAAAAAGGAACTTGAAACATCTTCCCGC
This sequence comes from uncultured Clostridia bacterium, assembly GCA_945638575.1. GTDB lineage: Bacteria > Bacillota > Clostridia > Christensenellales > Borkfalkiaceae > UBA4636. The sequence goes on from CALZDP010000011.1 coordinate 9,658, forward strand.
GCTATAGAAAGCATAAGCGGACGTAAGGTAGAACTTTTCCGCGCGCCCTTCGGCGAATACACCGATACCCTTATAGAGGTCGCTCAAAAGTTAAACTTATATACCGTACAGTGGGACGTCGACAGTTTAGATTGGAAAAATTTATCCGCCGAACAAATCTCTGAAAGGGTATTAAAACGGGTAAAAAGCGGATCGATAATACTTTGCCACAATAACGGACTGCACACCAAAGACGCTTTGCCTATAATATTTTCCCAACTTATCGAAAGGGGATATAAGTTTGTACCCATATCCGAACTTATATATAAGGATAATTACGTTATAGACGCAAGCGGTGAACAGCAGCCGAAAATTTAATGGAATAATTTAAAAGCACCAAATTTAAAAACTTAAAAAACTTAAGGAGCACGTTATATATGAATGAAAAAGAGAGCAACAAAGTGTTTTTGCGCGGAGAAATCGTCAGCGACAAACGCTTTTCACATGAAGTATACGGAGAAGGTTTTTACGAAACAGATCTTGCGGTTAAAAGGTTGTCCGGTCAAGTAGACCTACTTCCCGTAACCGTTTCCGAAAGGCTTATGGAATCGGGTAATTTCGATTTGGGAAGCACAGTTTCCATTCTCGGACAATTCCGCAGTTATAATAAAGTGGTCGACGGAAAAAGCAAGTTGCTTTTAACTGTTTTTGTAAGAGAAGTAGTCGATTATGCGGAAATGAAAAATCCCAACAGCATAGTTTTGTCAGGCTATATTTGCAAGGAGCCTACTTACCGCACGACACCCTTTAACAGGGAAATTGCCGATCTTTTGGTAGCGGTAAACCGCGCCTACAATAAGTCCGACTATATACCCTGTATCGCTTGGGGGCGCAACGCAAGGTTCGTTAAAAATCTGCCCGTCGGCGAAAGGGTTTGTCTTTCCGGAAGAATTCAAAGCAGAGAGTATCAAAAGAAGTTAAGCGATACCGAAGTAAAAACCCTTACCGCTTACGAAGTTTCGGTATGCAAACTTGCCGCGTATGACAATATTGAAACTTTCGACTTGGAAAGAGAACTCGGTTTAGAACCCGAAAAAAGCGAATATTTAAAAGATATTGTTTAAAAAGTGCCGATAATCGACCTATAGACCGACTTATTTAATTATAAACGGTTGGGTTGTTCAAAATAATTAAGGACTAATAATAAAAAACGCCTAAGGTTTGGGATATTTAAAAATTTGTCAGTCCGAATTTTACATATATGCTAATATGTTTAAAGGCGTGTGCTTGACAAAACAAACTCGGGGTGATAATATATAAACATAAAATTATGTTTACCCCCGAAGTTATTGCAAAAATACAGTCCGATTATCCTTCAAAGTTTGGCGTTCCACGTCAAAGCGGACTTGTCAAAGCCTATTCGCGCGTGGTTTTTGAAAAGCCTTACCGCGTAAAAGAGGCTTTACGCGGATTAGAGGAATTTTCCCATATATGGATTATATGGTACTTTCACAAAAACGAAAGCGTAAGGTTTTCACCTACGGTAAGACCGCCTAAACTCGGCGGAAACAAAAGGGTGGGCGTATTTGCAACCCGTTCGCCGAATCGGCCTAATCCGATAGGGTTATCCTTGGTAAAACTAATAGGCATAAAAGACGGTTCGCTTATTATAGAGGGCGGCGATATGGTTGACGGAACACCCGTCCTTGACATAAAGCCCTATCTTCCTTACGTGGAAAGTGTGCCGAACGCAAACGGCAGTTTTACCGAAGAAAAGTCAAAAGTCCGCCTATATGTCGATTTTCCGCCCGTTTTACTTTACAAGATAGATGAAAACCACCGTGAAAGTTTAATAGAACTTTTGTCTATTGACCCACGCCCCGGTTATGTACAGGACAGCGTAAGGGAACACGGCGTAACATTTTCAGACTATAATATAAAGTTTAAAGTCGACGGCGAAACTTTAACGGTAACTGGCGTCGAACTTCTAAACGACTGACAAGTTCACAAATTCAATACAGGTAAATAAATTCATTATGGTACAAAAAAAGACTTTCATGCGAAAGTCTTTTTTGTATGCTTTTTGCTGATACGGCAAAAAAGGGTTCAGTCTTTTTTACCGTATTTTTTTCTGTAAATAAATACAAGCGTAATAATTATCGCCAAAATGGTTATGGAAACCAAAATCAGGTTTCTTATTACAGTATTGCCCTTTTTATAAACGCTTCCGACCTCAACGTAACCGATTTCACCGTTATAATCGATTTTGTAAACGCCGTCCGATTTTTCGTAAACTATTATGTTTGCAAAGGCTTCAAGTTTTCCTTTTTCTTCTGTAAGGGCTTTATCGTTGTAAACGGTTGCGCCCTTTCTGCCCACCGTCAAAGTTTGGTAACTAAGCGGAGTGTCGGTAATGGCAACGCCTGTTTTAAGCATACTGTACGGCAAATATCCCAAACTGTCGCCGATTTTTACCAAAGCGAACTTCACACCGTTAAATGTCGACACCCACTTAACTTCGGCGCGGTCGTTTTCAAAAACCTCGCAACTTCTAAAATAGGGGGTAAGTACGGGGTAGCCGTAAAGGTGTCCGTTATTGCAAAGGTAAAGGGTGCTTCCGTCTTGCTCGGTAGCAAGGTCAACGGTTTCGATATCTTTGGTTCTTACAATACATGAAAGGTTTTCGTTGGCGATAAGCGTGTATTTTTCATCGCTGTGCAAAATAACGAATTCTTCCTCTCCGTTATAGGTGGAATATCCCGTGTAATAATAGAACTCCGCCGTTTTATCGAAATCTACGCCGAAATAACGGGTACTGTTACTTAATTTGCAGGTTTTAGGATTGGTGTTTAAAAGGTTGTCGTAATCTTCGGGGACTTTAATTTCTTCTGGGCTTGACACCGATAAATTTTGTGGATTAAGCGAAAGTATAAATCCGTCAAACAGTGCAAAAACTTTGTCCGTTGCCGGTATTATGGTCAAATCTTTTGCAGTGGACAGAGACGGCAGGTTTTGCGAAAGCGAAAGTCGGTAAGATTCCTTTGCTGAATTTTCATCGATTCTGACGATGACGTTGTTTTGTTGCAAAGCGTAAACGTTACATTCAAAATCGCAAATCAAGGACAAAATTCTGTCGGCGTCGCCGGATATGCTGTAAACTTCTTTGACCGCCGTGTCGCCGACGTTCAGCGAAACAATGGAACTTACGGAATTTTTGTAAATTTGTAAATACAGTTTACCGAATATATCGGTGCAAATATCATCACCGCGCCCCTGTACCGAAATAACCTTTTCCAAAGTTTTAAAGTTTGTAAGCGAGTAAACTTCGGCATACGGATTGCTGTCTATAATGGTGTTGTTTAAAAAGTAAAATTTATCTGCAAACGAGGTTATGGCGGTAACGCTTGTAAAACTTGCAAGGTCGGCTTCCACGTTTATAAGGGACATTCCGTTTTGGTCCTCTTTTACGGCGTAAATGGAATTGCCGTTTGTAATAAGCATTTTGTCGTCGATAACCGAAAATGCCGTAAAGTTACCGTTTACCGGCAAAACTTTGTATTCGGTTTTGTCTTCGGAAAAGATTTTGACGGTGTTTTTATCGAGCGCGTAAACCTTTTCGCCGTAAGTTTGCAAATCTTCGGTAAACGTCGAAACCCTTCCTGCCCCGTCGGAGCGTGAAGTAATTGCATACCCCGTAAAGGCTTTCGTTTCGGGGTTGAATTCGGAAACTGCGTTTAGCGAATAGTCTGCAATATACAGGTTTCCATTAAAAAAGGCTATTCCTTGCGGAGAAATCACGTTGCCGAGTTTATGCTCGGACGTCGATGCGCAAATAAGGTCTGTTGTACCGCTTTCAACGTCCACCGAATACACGCCGTTCGGTCTTGTCAGGTAGTAAACGCCGTCGTTATAGCAGGCGTAGCGGGTATCTTTCAGGTTGTTTGCAATGGTTGCAAAACTTCCGTTACCGCTTGAATTAAACTTAAACAACGTGCCTTCGTTGACGCAAAGCCATTCCGTTTCGGAAATCATCGCTATGGCGGTGTAATTTTTTTCCACGTTGTAGTGTGATTTTTCGGTAATGATGATTTTTCCGTTTTCCGTTTTGGATGACAAAACTTTAAAACTGTTGCCGACCGACGTTACAACGTAACCGTTTAAAACGTCAAAATAACTTGCAACAAATCCGCTGTCGATAACCTGCCCACCGTCAATATTTATAAGGTAAAGTTTGCCGTCCGATAAAAACAGTAAGTTATCGCTGTCAAAAAACTTAATCCTATTTATATTGTAAGCGAGCATATCGTGTACGGAAAACAGATTGTCGCGGTAGACGACTATTCTTTTTGCTTCCGTAATGACGTGGGTATCGCTTGCTTTGTCGTAAGTGTAGTCATAAGGGTAATTAAGTTCGCAAAACTCTAAATAAGATGAAGGCGAAAATATATCGGTATCGACTTCATCTGCAAGCGCAACCGTAAGCGTTCCGCCAAACAGGGTAAGAACGCAAATTGTAATTATAATAATCAAAAGCGACTTTTTCATACGCACCTAAATAAGCATTTGTTCGTGTATATAAAATATTATAACAAATAATATAAATAAAAACAATAGAAAATGCGGAATTTTTGCCTTCCCTAAAATAAAATATAAAAAGGTGTCAAAAATAGACACCTTTTAATTTTATAATATAGAACATATGTTCGATAAAAGAATATTTTAACACCAAAAAAACGGCAAAATCAATAGGTTATGACAGGTTACAAAATATTGTAAAAAATTTGTTCAAAATTGTCATATAGTATTGTTTGGCGCAAAAACCTCTTGTATAATGAAAGCGTAAAAAAACAGAAGCGAGATGAATTTTAATGTGTTATGCAAAAGTAATTTTATTTGCTTATCCCTATATCGACGACGCCGTCGCCGCTATAGACAGGCAGATTGAAAAAAGGTGTCGTCTCAGTTTTTACTCGGATAAACCTTGTTTAGTCTACGCCGATAAGATAGCGGAACTTATAAGCGATAAACGTTATTTGGAATTACTTAAAAAAGCAGTCGGCAAAATTTTAGCAAGATTAAGCGAAGAAGAAAGGATTCTTATAGGTTACAAATACTTTAAAAACCGACCTATAGACGGCTTTGATTATAAATCAAGGCAATATTTCAGAAAACAAATTCGCGTACTTAACAAGTTTACCGAAATGCTTTCCTACCTAAAACTTACAGAGGAGGCTTTTACAAAATATTACTCTAAAATCCCGTACATAAAAAGTATACAGATAAGAATCGACAATTTAAACGCCGCTTAAAATTTTACTAAACCTAATTATCTTATGTAATCGCAAAGGTTTGACGATTTTGAATAATTTGCAATAAACGAAGTAAATAATTTACTTCAATTTTGAATGTAGATTTAAATTATAATTATGTTCAAAATTCCGTCGATTTCTTTAAACGGCTTACTAAAACCTAATTGTCGTCATTAAAACCTTTCTGACTTTTTTCTTTGGTCGGTTTAAGCATAAAAAAGACGAGCGAAAGCCCTGCGATAACGATAACTGCGATAATCAAGACTTCTGGGGTGGTAAAATCGCTTTTGATTTCCTTGTCGTCGGGGGCGGTGTCAGTGCTTGATGCGCTATCGGGCGGTTTAACGGGGATTTCCAAAAGCGGAAGGTTAAAGGGGGCAAAGCACTCTTTACGCATATAGCCGACGTAACCGTTAACATATACGTATTCGTATTCGTTACCGTTTATGTTCATCGCGCCGTAAAAAACCGCACTGCTTCCAACCGGAATAACCGCCTTGGGTTTTGAAAGGGTTGTGTCGCCGAAAATAACTTCGTCGCATACGGAAGCCAAATTCAGCGCGGGATAAATAACTTCAGGTTCTTCGTCTAAAAAGGAAAGATAAACGTTTTTAACGTAGCCTTCCGCCATAGGGCAGGACAAATTTCCGTCCATATACACCACTCGCGAACATTCCGCGCCAACCGAGACGATTTTTACGCAATAGGTTTTAGGCAGATAAAATTTAACTATTTTTAAACTTGCGTCCGAAAAAAATGCGCAGTCATCGGCAACGATACGCGCGTAACTACCGCTCAAATTTTCCGCATTCGCCCTAACAAGAGGCATATGGGAAACCGATATTAAAATGGCTAAAATAAGGGCAAGTTTTTTCATGACGCAACAAGTTTAACAAAATTTATAAGCAGTATTTTGCGGATTTTTAAATAAAAAGGAATTAGAATGTCAAAATCAACGGACACGGCAATTAAGATTTTAACTTTACAGCGTGAACTCGACCGCCGAAAGGACGATCGGTTGGCAAATTACAATAAAGTAAAGGTTCACAAAAAACAGATAGCGTTTCACAAATGCAAAAAGCGAAACCGTTGGGTTTTCGGCGGTAACCGAAGCGGAAAAACCGAGTGCGGTGCGGTTGAAGTAATTTACATGGCAAGGGGTATACACCCTTATCGCGAAAACCGTAAAAACGTATTCGGCTGGGTGGTTTCTCTTTCCTCTCAAGTGCAAAGAGACGTCGCTCAAAAAAAGATTTTATCCTACTTAAATCCCGACTGGATAGAACGCATCGTCATGAGCGAAGGTCGGCGCGATAGCCCCGAAAACGGTATTATAGACCAACTTATTATAAAAAACGTGTTTGGCGGAACGTCTACAATCGGCTTTAAATCATGCGATCAAGGGCGTGAAAAATTTCAGGGCAGTTCTCTTGATTTCGTGTGGTTTGACGAAGAACCGCCAAAGGATATTTACGACGAATGTAAGATGCGCGTAATCGATAAAAAAGGGGATATTTTCGGTACGATGACGCCGTTAAAAGGTCTAACCTTTATTTACGATGAAATCTATATGAATAAGTACGGGTCAAAAGAGGTTTGGTACGAATTTATGGAATGGGCGGATAATCCTTATTTAGATAAAAAGGAGATAAAAGCTTTAACCGAAAGTTTGTCGAATGACGTTATCGAATCGCGGCGTTACGGCAGATTTTGCGTTCAATCCGGTTTGGTTTATACCGAGTTTGACGAAAACGTGCACGTAATCGAGCCGTTTGAAGTTCCGCCGGAGTGGCAAAACAACATTTCCATAGACCCCGGACTTAACAACCCGTTATCCTGTCATTTTTACGCAGTGGACTACGACGATAACGTTTACGTAATAGCCGAACATTTTATTGCCGGTAAAGAGGTAAGTTACCACGCCGAAAAAATAAAGGAAATTGCTCGCAGGTTAAATTGGAAGACGGATAAAAACGGCAGGCTGCAGGCGCTTATCGACAGCGCGGCAAACCAAAAAACGCTTGCCTCGTTAAAAAGCGTTACGGAACTTTTTTATGAGCAAGGCATCGCGGTAAATCCGCACGTAAACAAGGATTTGTTTAGCGGTATAACCCGTGTAAAACAATATTTTAAGGAGAAAAAGATATATATATTCCGCACCTGCCCGAATCTTATAAGGGAACTTAAAGGATACTGGTGGGGAAGCGGCGACGTTCCCGTAAAACGGGACGACCACGCGCTGGACGAATTAAGATACTTTATAATGTCTCGGCCGAAAGCGGAAAAAATTCCCTATCAAATGACGGAAGTGGAAAGGGACAAAGAAAGACTTATGAGAAGGCTTAAACGTCATGCAAGGGGGTAGTAGTATTCAAAGTATCGATGAAATAAAAAACGCCATCCTGCGTAAAGCAACCGGCTACGAGGCCGAAGAGGTAGTCGAAGAATATCAAATGGAAGACGAAGTAATGACGCTTACCAAAAGGCGGGTAACAAAAAAACACTATCCGCCGGACACGCAAGCGGCAAAGTTGCTTATAGATATTGCCGAAGGCGTCGACGCCAACGCTTTAACGGAGGAGGAAATTAAAGAGCAAATAATGCGCCTAATAAAGGAGTATGAAGGAGAAGTCAATGAAGAAAACAAAACTGAACGAACCTATAGTGTGTGATATGTACGGATGTGGGCGTTTATCGGCCTATAGGCTGACTTTTAGCAACGGAACGGACATTTTTTTGTGCCAAAAATGCTATAACGAATTAAAGGATTATTTTAAAAACGGCGGGGAAAATCATGAAGTCCAAAGATAAGTATTACGAGGATTTGCTTGCGGAAGTAAAAGAAGATTTTAACTTAAGAAGAGAAGAACGCAGAAGCCTCGAACAGCAGTGGAACCTTAACATAAATTATTTATCGGGCAACCAGTATTGCGAAATTTCGCCGAGCGGCGACGTTTTGGAAGAGGAAAATTATTACTATTGGCAAAATCGTAACGTCTATAATCATATAGCGCCGATAGTCGAAACAAGACTTGCAAAACTGTCGCGCGTGCGTCCCGATATGAGCGTCAGGGCGTCGGGCTCCGAGGACAGCGACCTGAAAGCGGCAAAAATCGCTTCGGACATTTTAAAGGCGACTTCGGGCAGAATAGACCTTGATTCGGTAATATCCAAAGCCACGTTATGGAGCGAAACTTTAGGTACTTCATTTTATAAAGTTATGTGGAACGGCAAAAAGGGCAACTGTATCGGCGAAGTGGACGGACGCAAGGTTACCGAAGGCGACGTCGACGTAATAGCCGTTTCCCCATTTGAAATTTTTCCGGACAGTCTTTTTAAAGAGGAAATTTCCGACCTAAAAAGCATAATTCACGCCCGCGCAATGGACGTAAAGGATATCGAAAGCATTTACGGCGTAAAAGTTGACGGCTGCGATATCGACGTTTTTTCCTTATCGCCGTTAAATAAGGGGGTTATAGGTAAGCAAAGCAAGGTAACAAGCGGTGTTATACACGACGCGCAACTTGTAATAGAGCGTTACGAAAAGCCTTGCAAAGAATTTCCTCAGGGCAGAATCGTAACCGTTGCCGGCGACAAAATTTTAAAAGTTTCCGATTTACCTTACATAAACGGTAACGACGGCGCAAGGGATTTTCCCTTTATAAAGCAGACCTGTATTCAGCAGGCGGGTATGTTTTTCGGCGCCAGCGTTATAGAAAGAATTATACCGCTTCAGCGTGCCTACAACGCCGTTAAAAACAGAAAGCACGAGTTTTTAAACAGAATAAGCATGGGCGTAATGGCTGTCGAAGACGGTTCGCTGGACACCGACGAACTTACCGAAGAAGGTTTGCAGCCGGGCAAAGTAATAGTTTATAGGCAAGGTTCAAATCCACCGCAAATGATGGCGACTGGCAGTGTTCCGATAGATTTTTCTTACGAAGAAGAAAGGCTTGAAAGCGAGTTTATAAGTATAAGCGGTGTAAGCGAAATTTCGCGTAATTCACAAGCGCCCCTTCGCGCAACCAGCGGCGTGGCGCTGCAACTACTTATCGAACAAGACGAAACCAGACTTTCCCAGACCGCCGAAAACATCCGTCTTGCCATAAAACTCATGGCGAAACAGATAATAAGGCTTTTTAAACAGTTTGCAAAAACTACGCGCATTATGAAGATTGCGGGAAGCGGAAGAAAGGCGGAAATCTTCTATTACAGTTCCAACGACTTAAACAGCGACGACGTTGTTTTCGATACCGAAAACGAAATAAATTCCACGCCGGCGCAAAAGAAAAATTCCGTTTTCGAACTTCTTAACAGCGGAATTTTAACGGATAAAGACGGACGTTTAAGCGCGCGTACCAAAGCGAAGATTTTGGAAATGTTAGGTTACGGCAGTTTTGAAAACGCACAGGATCTGACAAGTTTACATCTTAATAAGGCGGCGGAAGAAAATCTGAAGTTTTCCGAAAAGGACGTCGAAGTCGACGAATACGACGACCACGAACTTCACATATCCGAACACACAAGATATCTGTTGTCGGGCGAGATAGGGGAATCTCAATCAGAGGTTAAAAAACGCGCGGTAAAACATTTAAACGAACACAAAAAAATCAAGGAGAGTTTGAACGCGGAACTTTTACGAAAGTACGGTCAAGAATAAAAATAACGGGGGCATAAAATGAAACAAATCAAAGAACAGGTAGAAGAAGTCGGAATAAACGCGCACACCGCAGGGGCGGACAAGGATAACGGCGAAGGGATTTTGCCGACCTATTTACAAAAGTTCAAAGACGTTGAATCTTTATGTAAGGCGTACAACTCTTTACAATCTGAATTCACCAAGCGCTGTCAGAGAATAAAAGAGTTGGAGGGGAAACTTGAACCTTCCTTGCAGTCAACAAACGATAACGACCATTTTGACAAGACAAAAATCCATGCAGACTTAAACGTCGCCGCAAAAACTTGCGATAACGGCAAAATAAGCGCAGACCAAACAAAATCCGAAGCTATCATAAAGCCTGAATCAGTTGACGCCAAAATGACAAAAGTCGACGATAACCGACCTATAGAGGCACTTATTGAAAATAATTCGGCAAAAGAAGGGGCGGAAGATTGCGCTTTAAATAATAAGGAAGTTTGTCTTGATAAATCGATTGCACCGCAACCGCAAAACAGTCTGCGTACTGACGACAGGGAAGGCTACTTCGGGGAATCACGGGAGGTCGTAAGGTTTTTCAAAGACTATCCCGAGGCCGCGGCCGATATCGGTGAACTTGAGAATATTTGTAACGGAGATTACGGCTATAAATCTTTACAGAACGCTTACATACAAATGCTCAAAAAATCACTTTACGCGTCGCAACAAAAAGGTCTTACCGAGGCGGAAAAACTTACCGTAATAAAAGATTACCTTAATTCGCTGAGAAGGTTAGACGCAAATAGCGGAGCAAATCTTCTCGGCGGAAATGGTGTAATTCCGGTAACACCGCCCGTAAGACCTAAAAACATCGCCGAAGCCGGCGCTTTGGCGCAAAACATTATTAAATTCAGATAAAAGGAGAAATTATGGTATCAATTACTAGTGCCGAAAACGCACTTAAAACGGTATATTTGGGACCTGTTGCAGAACAGATCAACACTGAAATAAATCCGCTTCTATCAAAAATCAAGCAGTCCACGCAGGACGTGTGGGGCAAAGAAGTCAAACGTTTGGTTCAATACGGTATAAACGGCGGCGTAGGCGCAGGCGGAGAGACGGACGCGTTACCTACGGCAGGCGGTAACAACTATAAAGTTTTCACCACCGGACTTAAAAACCTTTACGGCACCATTCAGATTTCGGACAAAGCGATAAGGGCTTCCCAAAACAACGTAGGTTCCTTTGTAAACCTGTTAAATTCCGAAATGGAAGGCTTAGTGAAAGCCGCTTCCTTCAACTTCGGCAGAATGTTGTTCGGCGACGGTACTGGCGTTTTGGCAACCGTTAAATCGGTAAGCGGAACCGAAGTTACCGTTGATTCCGCAAAAAATCTTATCGCAGGTATGACTATCGATTTCAGAAGTTCCACAGGAACAATTCTCGACGGCGTTACGTCAAGAAGGATTATTTCCGTCGACAGACAGAATAAAACCTTTCAGGTAAGCGGTACAAGTTTGACTGCAACGTTGGTTCCTGCAAATTCCGTTATAACCGTTCAAGGGTCATACGGTCAAGAACTTACCGGATTAAAGTCCATTTTCAGCGAAACCGGTTATTTGTACGGCTTAAATAAGTCAAGCAACAAATGGCTTGTTCCTTACGTAAAAAAGGAAGTCGGCTCTATAACCGAAGCGGAAATCCAAAAGGCTATTGACTTTGTCGAAGAAAACGCCGGTTCGAAAATTAACTTCATCGTTTGTTCTTCGGGGGTTAAAAGGGCTTTCCAAAACCACCTTGCAACCTACCGCAGAAACACCGACGTTATGGAATTAAAAGGCGGTTACAAAGCGATATCTTATAACGGTATCCCCATTGTTTCGGACAGATTCTGCCCCGAGGGGACTATGTATCTACTCAACACCGACGACTTTACTTTACATCAACTTTGCGACTGGAAGTGGCTTGAAGGCGAAGACGGCAAAGTATTGAAGCAGGTTGCAGGTACGCCGACTTATACAGCGACTTTGGTAAAATATGCAGATTTGATTTGCACTAAACCTTGCGGACAAGCAATGCTCAGCGGTATTACCGAAGCCTAAAAATATAGCCGTCCGCCTTTTTGGGCGGACGGCAAATAAAACAAGGGGGAATTTATGAAAGTAGGAAGCATTTTATCGCTATCGGCATTTTTAACGGGCAATAAAAAACTTGCAGACAAAATTACCGAAGTTCTAAACAAGCAGGAAGTCTTTACCAAAGAGGAAAAAGAACAGGTAGGGGATCTACTTAAATGCTACAACATAACCGTATCCGAACTTAGTGACGAATACCTTCCTTTGACCTATAAAGAGGACTTGACAAGCGCGGATAAGCGATATTATTATAAAGACTTCAGTAAGCAGCCGCTTGAAATAAAGTCGGTCTATAGGTCGGATATTCCGCTAAAATTCAATGTTTATCCAACCTATTTTACTACATCCGAAGAAGAATGTACGGTTGTTTACGAGTATTTGTGTAAGCCTTGCGCCGATATAGAGGACGAAAGCGAATTTACCGACACCGTTCTATCGGAAAGGGTAATCGCCGAAGGTATTGTATCGGAGTATTTGATAAACACGGGTATGTACGAAGAAGCGATTTTATGGCGTGACAGATATATAAAGTCCCTGCAAAGTTGCTTACTAAAGCGCAAGATAAATAAAATCAAACCAAGGGGTTGGTATTGATGTACGGAAACTATAAAACGGGCGGAATAATTAAAAAAAAGGTTGACCTGTTTAACTTTAATAATAGCGTTAACGGGCGTATAGACGGACATTTGGGCAAAAATACCCTTGCCGAAACAAGTTATAACTTCGATTATACCGACGGCGCTTTAAAGTGCGGTCTGGGCGTAAAACCGTTTGAAGTTTTGTTTGACGGCAACCATTACGTACCGGATATGCCCGACGGACTTATTCCGCAAAAAATATTTTTTTATAAAAGGTTTGACGAAACTTTGCTTAAAAAAGACGACAGAATTTTGGTTTTGTTTTCTAACGGCAGCGTATACGAATGGAAGATTTGTTCGGGTACAGGACAAATGAATATTATACAAGGACTAAACTTTACAACTTCCCCGTTCTACGTTAATTATCGACTTAACTCTGAGGACGTTATTATGTTTTCAACCGACAGCGCGCTTTACGTTTACAACGGCGAAACGGTTAAAACTTTTGATGCGCCGAAGATAACTTCGATGTGCATACATAACGAAAGACTTTTCGCAACTACCGGTAACAGCGAAACGGAACTTTGGTTTTCCAAGACTTTCGACCCCACCAACTGGAACGTCAGTTTAGACGAAGCAGGTTTTATTGATTTTCGCGGTAAAGCAGGCAGACTTTTGAAAGTGCTTAGTTTCGACGGCTATCTTTATGCCTTTGCAAACTACGGAATCTACCGCATAACGGCATTTAACAACCAACTTGAAATGACAGCCGAAAGTCTGTACTTAAATTCCGGCAGGATAATACGTAATTCTGTGTGCGAATGCGGAAAATACGTTATTTACCTTGCGGAAAACGGCTTTTATCTGTTTAACGGGTCTACTTCGTACCGCGTAATGACAGAACTCGATAAGTATTTAAACGGCGTCGACAACGAATCTATAAGCACCGTCTATCATAACGGCAGATTTTATGCGTCGCTGAATTTAAAGTTCGGCAGCGAAGTTTCAAAAATGATAGTTTGCTATGACCTTGAAAACAGAGAGTTTTATCTAAGCAAGGGTTTAAACGTGTATGACTTAGAAAAGGTGGAAGGAGACGGCTTTTCCTATTTGGCGGCACTTTGCGAAGGCTACCAAGAACTTGGCGCGATATCTTATGACGGATGCAAATTCGGTATTCCGCTTACAAAACTTTGGCGTTCTAATCAAAGCGATTACGGGGTGTACGGAAAAAAGACTTTATCTTACGTCAGTTTGTTCAGCCGAAGCGACTTAACAGTTGATTTTGAAAGCGACTTGGGAAGAAAAACCGTTATCTTTTACGGTAGCAAAACAAGACAAAAGTTGCCCGTCGGTTTAAGTGGTACAACCTTTTCGGTAACAATAAAATCGAGAAGTTCCAACGCCGAAGTTTCAAAAGTATTGCTTGAAATTCAGTATTTATAGGTGAAGTATGGAAAGTCTGAATCTTTTTGAAAGAAGAATCCGCGCCTTAGAAGAAACTAAGGTTTACGACTATAAAAGTCTGCTGTTTTTCAGCGATGACGATTTAAGCGGCGACGACAAAAAATACAGCGTAAAATTTTTATCAAACGGCAAAAAGACGGCGGTTTTCGAGGCGGTTTTTAACGCCGATTGTAATTGCTATTTAAAACTGAACGGAATCGAAATGTCGCCCTATAAGCCCGTTAACGCACAAAATCAAATGCTTTATAACGCTGAAGCCGTGGACGGAGAGAACATTTTCGATATAGTTTTCGAGCAACAAAAGCCCACGGATATCAAAGTAAAAATAAGCGGATATATAGATGACTTGACCGATGAAAGCGCAATAACCGTTTTAAAGGAAAAGGGGATAGTGTGTCATTACGACGGACGGCTGAAAAGGGCTGTAATATACAAATACAACGGCGGTTTGCAAAAAATTTATCAAGAGGCAAACCTTTTGTCTGCGTCTGTCGGCAAAGGGAACGAAAGCACGATAACCTTGTTTACCGTGTCCGAAATCGGTGCGTTGTCAGCAAAAACCCTTGATTTAGCAGGCGATATAGTCGGCGTTACGGCAATAGAGGACGGCGTAAAGTCGGTATCGGGCACAGTATGTCAAAACGTCGCCGCCTGTTACTACATAAAGGACAACGCGGTTAAACTATGTAAACTGACTGCGCCAAACCTTACAATAACCTTTACGGGCATAAAAAACGCCTGCAAAATAGCGTCAACCCCGAACTTTGGCGGTGCGGTTGCGGTTATCGGCTACGACAGAGCGGCAACTTTGTACGTAGATTAACCCCAAAACAAAAACAAGACCTTAAAAGGAGATAATTATGACCAGATACGCTATCGGAAAGGGTGTGTTTAGTTTGGATTCGGACGGAAACACACTGTCCGTCTACCGAACGTACGGACAAAAAATTTATTATAGAACGGTCGGTGAAGTTTTAGGTACGGAAACGCCTTTTTGTTACGGCGACGAAGCCTTAACGCTTGCGGACGGCAAAATCCTGAAACGAAATAAAAGCCGACTTGAAATTATTTAAGGAGATAGTATGACAGAGCAAACTAAAAAATACAAAAAGGATTTAGTCAATCTTTTTCAGGACGACGATTTGAAGGGGGAATCAACAACCCGAAAGGACAAACCATACGTCGGCGGAGACGATATAATGCGTCCGCTAACTTACACACCGCCTACCGACAAGGAACTTGAAGAAGTCGCCAAAGCCGATTACGAAACTGCAAAAAAGCAAAGCATAAAAAGTGCCGAAGACGAGACTGAAAGAAAGAAAAAGTCCCTCTATGGGTCGATTAACGAAGAAATCGAGGGTAATAAAACCCGTAAAGAAGAAATATCCGCAAGTTACGATTCCGCACAAAAAAACTTGGAAAACCAAACTTTAAAAAGGGGAATACAACGTTCAAGCGCGGTAATCGGCGGACTGAAAAATTTGGAGTCGGAAAAACTAACCGCCATAAGCCAAATGGATGACAAGACCAAGGCGTACGTAGAAAAACTCAATAAAGAAATTTACGATTTAGAGTCCGACCTCGGCAAAGAAATTTCTTCCATAAACGAAAAGTACGAAAACGCGGTAAAAACAAGGTTACACGAACTTAAAAAGGAAAGGGACGACAAGATAAACGAAGTCATAAAATACAACAACACTTTAGACCTTTTCTATACGCCGGATAAATACGAAGTAGGCTCCGACGGCGTAACCGAATACCCTAAGGAAGTAGACTTAGAAACCGTTAATCCCAGATATAAAGAAAGAATTTATGAAGTAATAAGAGACTATTCCGACATGGACGATCCCGAAGAAGCCTTCTATCTGTTTGAAACAAACGATACTCTTAAAAATTATCTTGGCAAGTATTACGAGTATGTTCGTAACATTATAAAAAACCGTCAAGTTTAAAGGCAACAATTTTTAAATTATACCGTTAACCGACCTATAGGCTGACTTTTTTAAACAAAGACTCTGCAAAAACCGTGGTTTAAAAGTTTTTTGACCGCCTTTTTTGCAGAGTTTTTTTGTTAATTTTTTTAATCTTTACAATAAAAAAATAAATTCCGCAATTCTAAAATATATTTAAGTAGGACTTAGTATCCGTAAAGGGGTAAAAATGCAATACCTAAATATAAACTTAAAAAATGCGGAAGATAATTTTAACTTAATTAAGTTTAAAACGAAAAAAAAGATAATATGCGTGGTTAAGTCGGACGCCTACGGCCACGGCGCCGAAAAACTTTCAGTGTTATACCAAAACTTAGGCACACACGCTTTTATGGTTTGCAATTTGGAGGAAGCGATAGCGCTTAGAAATTTCGGTATCAAAAAAGATATTCTTGTGGCAGGGTATACACCGCCTAATTATGCTAAGGATTTAGCAAACTATCGTCTTACCCAAAGCATTATCGATTACGCCTACGCAAAAAATTTAAACGACCAATGTGCTAAACTGGGCATACGGTTAAATGCGCATATAAAAATAGATACCGGCATGCACCGTTTCGGAATCCCTTATTACGATAAAGAAAAAACTGCGCAAATTTTCGATATGAAATGTTTGTCGATAAAGGGGGCGTACACACACTACGCAAAAGCGGACGAAGCAACCGAAGCAGATGATAGATTAAACTCAAACTTAAATAAGACCGATTTTACCGTAACGCAGTACGGTAATTTTTTACGAGCGGTAAAACCTTACGGCGGTTTATTTTTGCACACTTCAAATTCTGCCGCTTTTGTAAACTATTCCCACATAAAAGAGGACGGGGTAAGGCTCGGTTTATTGCTGTACGGATTTATCCCAAACGGAAAATACCGCGTAAAGAGTTATAAAGATTTTCAAGGTCTTAAACCGGTAATGGAATTGCAGACAAGACTTGACCGTATCGAAAGGGTGCAAAAGGGGGACAGCATCGGTTACGGCGGAGCGTACGTGTGTCCGTCAAACGGTTTTATCGGAATTATGCCGATAGGTTACGCCAACGGTTTTTGCCCGACAGGGGATTTTTCCGTAAAAATAAAAAACAACTTTTACAAAGTGGTCGGGCGCGTTTGCATGAATCATTCTTTTATCGACCTTAAAAATTCCTGTTTAAAGGTGGGCGATACCGTTACGGTTGCAAGGTCGCAATCGGACTTTTTAAAACTTTCTTCTCAAAACTTTTCCGTTTATAGGACTTTGACGACAATCGGCGGTTGCAACAAAAAATATTACGTTTAGGTTTTTGTAAAGTTTTTTTAATTTACGCGGTAAAGGTTAAATAAAATTTTAAGAAATTTAAAAGGGAAACTAAGGGTAAGATATAATTGACAAAACAGCGACAAAGATATATAATAAACATTAGAGTTGCACTTACGGTTATAAGCGGCTAAAAACCAAAAAGGTCGCCAAAAAATACGTAAAGGCAAATAGAAGTACGAAAGGCGGTAAAAAATGACTGATCTTGAAATTGCTCACAGCGCGAAAATGCTTCCCGTAAAAACCATATGTGAAAATTTAGGACTCGGCGAAGACGATTACGAACTTTACGGAAAGTACAAAGCAAAAATCTCTCTTTCCGTTCTTGATAAATTAAAGCAAAAACCTAACGGCAAACTTGTTTTGGTAACAGCAATAACGCCGACTCCTGCAGGGGAAGGCAAAACAACCACTACAATAGGCTTGGCCGACGGTCTTAACAAAATCGGCAAAAAAGCGGTCGTTGCGTTAAGGGAGCCTTCTTTAGGACCCGTGTTCGGTATAAAAGGCGGCGCGGCAGGCGGCGGTTATGCGCAAGTTGTTCCCATGGAAGACATTAACCTTCATTTTACGGGCGACTTTCACGCAATAGGCGCGGCAAATAACCTGCTTGCCGCAATGATAGACAATCACATTCACCAAGGCAACGCCCTGAATATCGACGTAAAAAGCATTACTTGGAAGCGCTGCGTGGATATGAACGACCGTCAACTTCGTTTCATTGTAGACGGGCTTGGCGGTAAGGCCAACGGTACCCCTCGTGAAGACGGCTTCGATATCACCGTTGCAAGCGAGATTATGGCGATTTTGTGTCTTTCGACCGGCATTGGCGATTTAAAGAAACGTCTTGGCAATATCATTATCGGCTACAATTACAGCGGTGAGCCCGTTTATTGCAGAGATTTAAAAGCGCAAGGAGCCATGACCGCCCTATTAAAGGACGCGATAAAACCTAATCTTGTTCAAACCTTGGAAAACACTCCTGCGTTTGTTCACGGCGGACCTTTTGCCAACATAGCACACGGCTGTAATTCCGTCTTGGCAACAAAACTTGCTTTAAAGTGCGGTGATTATTGCATTACGGAAGCCGGTTTCGGCGCCGATCTCGGGGCGGAAAAGTTTATGGATATAAAATGCAGGTCGGCGTCGTTAAAGCCGGACTGCGTGGTAATGGTTGCAACCGTTCGCGCCCTTAAGATGCATGGCGGCGTGTCTAAGTGCGACCTTAATAAAGAGGACACCGAGGCAATCGAAAGGGGATTCCCCAACTTAATTAAACATGTAAACAACATTTTGCACGTATTCACTCTTCCCGTGGTGGTTGCGATAAACCGTTTCCCCGGCGATACCGAAAAGGAAATTTCCACCCTTATGCGACTATGTAAGGAATTTGAATTCAAAACGGTAATCGCAGACGGCTACGCTAAGGGGGGAAGCGGTATGACCGATTTGGCAAAAATGGTGGTAAATCTTTGCGATATGTATTCGGTAATGTCCCACCCGTACGATATGGACAGATCCATTGAAGATAAAATACGCGGTGTTGCCGTCCACGTTTACGGCGCAGGCGACGTTAACTTTTTACCGCGCGCCAAAAAGCAGATAGCGGAACTTGAAAGGCTGGGCTTTTCAAATCTTCCCGTCTGTATTGCCAAAACACAATACAGTCTTTCAGATAATCCGGAACTCATTTGTGCGCCGATAGGCTTTACGATAACGGTTAAAAATGTTAAAGTTTCCTCAGGAGCCGGCTTTATTGTGGTATTGACAGGCGATATTATGACGATGCCGGGGCTTCCTAAAGTTCCCGCCGCAGAAAATATCGACGTAACCGACGATGGCGAAATCTTGGGCTTGTTCTGATCCATAATTAAAATATAATTTTTTAAACATTCAAATATGAAGAAATTACTTGTAATTTTATTATCGCTGATTTTAATGTTGTTCTCGGTTTCCTGTGCGCCCGGCGTTTTTAGGGATACCTACGATAAACCCACGCAACAGGAATATGCTTCCTTTTTAAAAAACTTTACGTATAATGAAGAAAAGTTTTTTTTAGACGACGCCTATTACAAAGTTGACGGAAGCGTAGCGGTGGAACAAAATTTTAACAAAAATTCCTTTTTGTTAGATTTGGATATCGATAATCGTTACGGAAAGATAAGCGGAAAGACCGTTTATTCGGAAAGCGGTTTTGCGACCGCAGACAAAACGGAAACCGTTTACGAAAGTAAAAAAGGGTACCTTGTCAAGCGCGTCGGTGCCGAGGAAGTAACCCGCCCGTCCACAGACGGCATTGAGGGATTTATAGATATGCCTTCCTTTTACAGTAGATTTTTAGCCGATTTATTTGACAATTTACAATCGTTGTCCATTTCCGACGTGGAAATCGCTAATACAAGCCGTGTTACAAAACTGCACATAAAAATAACTCCGCAGTCTGCGTCGGCGCTGTTTTTCTACGGACTGATTACGGAAAGCGCGGCAGGGGATATATATTTGTGTTTAACAAATAACTGCTTCGTGGCGGTACGCGGTGTCTTTAAAGCAACCATTTCCAATGACGTTTATACCGCTTCCGACATAATATCCGCTAAAACATTGTCAAAGATAACCGCCGATATAAATTTATACGCAAAATAAAAAAATTGCGGTTTATCAACTAGAAACTCGACAACAATTATATATTATATAATAAGGAAATAAAAAACTCCGTCCATATTGCCGTTTAGGCAGGGGGCGGAGTTTTTTTAAGTAAAAAAATAAGCCCCGTAAAAGGGCTAAAATAGGCTTAAAAATTAAGCCATTGCGTTGATTCTCTTGGCAAATCCGGACTTTTTGTTAGCGGCGGTATTAAGGTGCATTCTGCCTGCACTTACAGCCTGATCCAAAAGTTTGGAAGTTTCCCTGAAAATCTCTTGAGCGTTTGCTTTTTCACCGTTTTCGATAGCAGCGTTTAACTTTCTTACGGAAGTTTTAACTTCGGCAAGAGCGCTTCTGTTACGAGCGTTTTTGGTTTCGGTTACTAAAACACGTTTTTTAGCAGATTTAATATTGGGCACGGTAATCTCTCCTTATGTAATAAGTCTTGCGACTTCTTATTTCTACTGTGGTATTTTAGCATACTTAAATAGATTTTGCAAGGATTTTTAATGAATTTTCGCAATTTTCACAACTTTTATAAACTTTTTAAAAATTTTACTCGCTAAATTTTTTCAAACCGTGGATAAGTTTGTTTAAAGGGCATAAAAACCCTTTTTTTATCGGAAAATTTGTCTGTTTTAAATAGGATTTGAAAAGTTATCAACAATTTTTACAAACTTTTTTAATTGTATTTCGCAAACACTCGAATATTTAAGCATAATTTAAAATTACTAAAATCGTAGAAAAATAGAAATATTTTATAAAATCTAAATATCGTATAAATTTTGTTGTATTTGTTTTGCGTACACTATGAAAAATCATTTTGTGGATAACCCCGTAAAAAGCCCTTTCAACTTAATTAAACTGTACCGTTTTATAGCAAAATTTTCTTGATAACTTCAATTTTTACCGCAAAAAAAGTTCTTTCCTATATTATATAATGCGGGGGGACGTAACGCCGGTAAAGGTAGGGCGGTCGGTAACATATAAAGGCAAGGATTATAAAACGGCGCGGATTATATGACGTTGAAATAGGTGTAACGTTGGGAAAGGTATGTCGGTGTGAAATGTGTAACGTTGGTAAACATAAATCGGTGGAAAATGTAAAGTGGGGGTAAAAGTTAAATTATAATTTTGCCGTAAAGTATCAACTAAAAAATTTTAAAAATTTTCTTAAAAAGAAGTTCGCCGTACAAAGTAGTGTATGGCAAATTTTTTTTGCCGATAAAAATCTTTTTTAAATTCTAAGTGGTTAAGTTTAATTCCAGGTGGTTAATCGGTCTTGATTTTTACAAAATTTTGCCAAAAATCGGGCTGAATTATGATGTTGTATACAAAACTTTTTTAAATTTATTGGGAATTTTGCCCACCGATAAATTTTTCAATATTTTGCAAAAAAATTTTTTTAGAGAAATTTATGTTTTTTTAAAATTTATCTATAAAATCACCGATAAAATGCCAAATTTTTAAAATTTTTATAAACATTTTCAAAAAATCGAAACATTTATTAGCACGTATGTTCTAATAAAAACACAAAAAAATTTTTAACTTTTTTTATTATTTTTTGCCAAAAGTGGTTGATATTGGATAATTTTTATGCTATAATCATCTTGTCATCAAAAAAAGGAGGGATTTGAATATGTTTTTTGGAACTTATTTCCACCAAGTTGATTCCAAAAAAAGAGTAAGGGTCCCTTCTAAATTCGGCAAAGAACTCGGCTCGTCTTACATTTTGGGGCCGTCCTCTATAAGGGGCGCAATCGCGATCTATAAAACCGAAGATTACCACACGATTTCGCAAAAAAGACACTCGCCGTTTAATAGGGAACTTGAAGAAGCGTACACCGTTTTCTTCGGTCGCTATATGGACGTAACTGAAGACGCACAAGGCAGGTTGTTTTTGAGTAACGATATCCGCAGTTTTTTCGACTTTAACGACGACGACAAAGAATTGGTTTTTGTCGGCTCGCAAGATCACATCAATATGATGAGCAAGTCATGCTATGAAAAGATGAATCAAAACATGTCTTTCGATAAAGCGTTGGAAATTTTAGACAAGGCTTTTGAAAAAGAAAACGGTTAACGGTTTTTTGTCGGACGAAACCAACCGAACGGCTTTGTGTATAGCAAACGGTTGTATATAGCAAACGGCTTGTTTTACGACCGAACGGCTTGTTTTTAGACGGAAAACGAAAAAATTTTTATACTTACAAAGTTCACAGACGGAAAGTTTCAATTTAATACCGAAAATAATTGATTGAATTTTCAGGTTTGCGAAGGTAAAATCACTGATTGCAGGATTGCAAATGGAATATAAACATCTCCCCGTAATGCTAAACGAATGCATTGAAGGGTTAAACATAAAAGAAGGCGGCTTATACTTTGACGGAACTTTAGGGGCTTGCGGACACACTTGTGAAATTTTGCGTCATAACGGCACTAAGGTTATAGGGACCGACCTTGATACCGCTTCTTTAAAAAATGCCGAAAAAATTCAGGCGCAGTTTCCCGGACGGCTGATAACGGTACACGACAACTTCAAAAATTTTACCGAAATTTCCGATAATTTAGGGGTTAAAGGATATGACGGAATATTGCTTGATTTAGGTGTATCAAGTCCGCAAATAGACGACAGGTCAAGGGGTTTTAGTTACTTAGCGAAAGACGAACCGCTTGACATGAAGATGAATCCCGAAGGGCAGTTTTCCGCTTACGATATCGTAAACGGTTACAGCGAAAGGGATTTAAGTCGAATTTTAAAAGATTACGGCGAAGAAAGATTCCATGCAAAGATTGCAGAGAACATAGTTTTAAGGCGAAAAATCAAAAAGATAGTAACTTGCGGTGAACTTAACGAAATAATCGATAAGTCGATACCGGCAAAATTCAAGGTAGACGGTCATCCCTCTAAGCGCACCTATCAGGCGCTAAGGATAGAGGTGAACGGAGAACTTGACGGGCTATACGACGTGGTTGTCGCCATGGGGGAAAGACTCAATAAGGGGGGAAGGCTTGCGGTTATAACCTTTCAGTCCTTAGAAGAAAAAATCATCAAAAGTGCTTACAAATATTTAGAAGCCGATTGCATATGCGATAAAAGTTTACCGATATGCGTATGCGGAAAGAAAAAGATAGTAAACATAATAACCGCAAAACCCATCGTTTCGGGTAAACAAGAGCTGGACCGTAACCCGAGGGCGAAAAGCGCAAAATTAAGGATTTGCGAAAGGGTTTAAAAAAACTGAATTCGGTCGGCGAGAATATTTTTAGAGGAGAGAAAGTATTATAATGATGGATTATAGAAACTCCCAAAAGTATAGCCATGGTTATGCTGAACCGGAGCAAGAATATAGCACTAAATATCAGGAAAACCGCTCGTCGCAACAGTTTGCGGGTTTTGGCGACAGTTTGGAAAATTTTTATTACGACCGTCCTGCCGCGATACCCAATAAAAGTTCCGATTTCGGACAGGATAAGTCTGAAACGGTATTGCGCGACGACGCTTACTATAACGCCGGATACCAAAAAGAAACCCCCAAAAACAGCGGTGAATACGTTGCCCGTTACAGTTTTGAAAGCGAAAGAACGGACGACTGCTATAACGGTGCGCAACAAGAAATCAACCAAAATCTGAGTAAACGTTACGAAGGTTTGCGTGAAGAACCGCAGTATGCGGAAGACGGTATGAAGTATACCGACGAAACCGATTTGATGCCCTCAGAAACCACTATGGGGTGCAAATTGGGTGAAAATGCCTTTGAAGACTATCACGAAAAAGGCGAAACCGTAGATAAAAAATACACCATAAACACAAAGGGAAAAATTTTAATTGCTGTTTACGCGTTAGTTGTCGTAACCGTATTTGCGCTCATAATTTTAAATACAAGATTACTTAAAAATATGAACGCCGCGTATACCGCGAAGGAAACCGAAATCAGCAGACTTACGAAAGAAGTCGACGATTTAAACAGAGAATTAGACTATGTTTCTTCCGATGAAGTCATTGAACAAAAGGCGGAAGAAAAGGGTATGATTAAAGGCTAAGGCATTTTTGAAAGTGTAAAAGTCTTAAATATCAACCTAAATAGTTCAAACCGAAAGGTTATAAACAAAAATTAAAAGACCGAGATATCGGTTTAAAGCACAAAAGAGGTTATTCGCTTTATTTTAAAGGGATAACCTTTTTAATGTTATAGGAGATTTATTTTATTTCACAGTTTTCGATATCGGTTTTACGAAAGAGGTTATTTGCCTATTTTTTGGCGGTAACCCTTCTTTTTTTAATAGTTATTGCAAGGCTTTTTTACGTCGAAGTAATCGCTTCCGACAGTTTACAGCAAAAGGCGATTGA
The DNA here is from genome assembly GCA_945638575.1 of uncultured Clostridia bacterium. Classification (GTDB taxonomy): domain Bacteria; phylum Bacillota; class Clostridia; order Christensenellales; family Borkfalkiaceae; genus UBA4636. Next base: position 34,041 of record CALZDP010000011.1, read on the forward strand.
CCAGTGGACGCGCGAACTTCCCGTAAAGGCAAAAAGAGGTAAAATTCTTTCCGCCGACGGTAAGGTTTTGGCGGCAAACGCTCCTTCTTACGCGGTCTTTGTAAGGACGCGTTCGGTAAAAAACGTCGATTTGGTTGCGGAAACCTTAAGTAGACTTTTCGGTGTGGACGAAGAGGATTTAAAACAAAAAATAAACAAAAAGTCCACTTCGGAAATCACCGTGAAGCGTCAGGCAACTCGTACGGATATCCTTAAATTAAGCGAATACGACCTTGACGGCGTTTATTATTCGACAGACAATTTCAGGGTGTACCCGTACGGTGATTTATTGTGCAGTGTTTTGGGCTACACGTCGGTGGACGGCAGGGGGCAGTCGGGGTTAGAAAAGGTTTACGATAAATATCTTGGCGGTATCGACGGCGAAATTTTATACGAAGCCGACCTTGTCGGTACCGATTTAAAAGGCAAAACGCCCACTTATACGCAAGGCGTAGACGGGCTTGACGTTGTTTTGACGGTGGATAGCGAAATCCAACTTATAACCGAGTCCGCCCTAAAAAAAGTTATAGACGAATATTCCCCGAAGCGTGCTTCCGCGGTAGTAATAAATCCGCAAAACGGCAAAGTGCTTGCCATGGCTAATCTTCCTTCGTACGATTTAAACGCCGTACCGAGGGATGATATTCAAACTTTAAACAAACTTTCGAGAAACGCTTTGGTCGTGGATTCTTACGAGCCCGGTTCCACCTTCAAAATAGTAACCGCACTTGCCGACATAGAAGAATTTTTGCAAAAAAACCCGAAAGCAAAGTCTTTAGATTATGTGTTTTCCTCGTCAAGGTACCGTTTGGTGGCTGGCGGAAAGATTAAATGCTGGTCCACGCACGCCAACGGCAAACATCAAAATCAAACGTTGTCCGACGCTTTAAATAACAGTTGCAACCCCTGTTTTACGGACATAGCCCTGTCGCTCGGAAAGGAAACCTATTATAAATACATAAAAAATCTTAATTTCGGCAAGGTTACGGGGATAGATTTTTCTGGCGAAGCAACGGGAATGGTGCTTCCGGAGTCCGCTGTAACCGAAGGTGATTTGGCAAGAATCGCTTTCGGGCAAAGCATTGCGGTAACCCCTATACAACTTGCGGCGGCGGCGTGTGCGGCGGTGAACGGCGGTTACTATTATAAGCCGACTTTGGTGTCCGAAATCAAAACTTCCGACGGAAAAACGGTTGAAATCATCAATAATGCGTACAGCAAAAAAGCCGTTTCAAGCGAGGCTTCCAAAATTCTTGCTTCTTACCTTGAAAGGGTGGTATCCGAGGGTAGCGGTAAGCAATGTTACATCGAAGGCTACAAAGTGGGCGGAAAAACCGGTACGGCGCAAAAGTTTGAAGACGGCAAACTTTCACAAGGCAAGTACGTAATGTCCTTTATGGGCTTTTTCCCGTCGGATAATCCGCGCTATTTATGTTTGGTAACCGTTGACGAACCTGTCGGCGGAACTTACGGCTCCACCGTCGCCGCCCCTGTGGCAGGCGAAATTTTCAAAGGCATCATAAACGCTAAATCTATAGAAAAATTCGAATAATTTATAGCAATTAAATTTTACAAATAAACAGATTTACACAATTTTAAGTAAAAGGTGAATATGAAACTAAGCAAAATAATAAAAGACCTCGACGTAAAGGTTTATCCCGCCTATGCGGACGCAGAAATAGAAGCTTTAACAAAAGACAGTCGCGATAAGGTAAAAAACGGGCTGTTTTTTTGTTTGCGCGGAACCTTTGACGGGCACAACTACGTTAAAGAAGCCATAAAAAACGGCGCCGTGGCAATCGTTACCGAAAAACTTATGCCAAGGCTTGACTGCGTGCAAGTGGTTACTTCGGACGCTCGGCTTGCTTACTCTTATTTTTCCGCGGCATTTTACGGCAACCCGCAGGAAAAACTTAAGATTATAGGTATAGTCGGCACTAACGGAAAAACAAGTACGGCAAACTTTATCTACAAACTTTTGACGGCACACGGCAAACGTTCGGCTGTCGTAGGCACTTTGGGTGTGGAATACGGCGATACCGTTTTGGCGGAAACTTTAACCACGCCCGATCCCGACTATTTGTTCAAACTTTTTGCATCCTTTGTCGAAAGCAAAATCGAATATGCGGTAATGGAACTTTCCGCCCACGCCATATGGCTTAAAAAGACGGCGGCGATAAACTTCGAGTGTATGATTTTTACCAACTGTACGCACGACCACCTTGACTATTTCAGCGACTTTTACAGTTACCGTAAGGTCAAAAAGAGTGCCTTTTCAAAAACTTCACGCTTTTTCGTGGTGAACACCGACGATCCTTTAGGGCAGGAAATTTACAACGAAAACCCCAAAAAGACCTTGACTTACGGTATTTACACGCCGGCAGACGTTTTTGCAATCAACGTAAAGGAATCTTTAAACGGTTTAAGTTTTGTGCTTAATATGTTCGATATGGTTTTCAAAACGGAAACCTCGCTGTTGGGGGAATTCAACGTATCCAACCTTTTGGCGGCGGCGTGCGCCTGTTTTCTTTGCGGTATAAAACCGGAAAAAATAGTTAAGTATATAGGTGATTTAACGCCCGTTAGCGGAAGAATGGAACCCGTCGCTGAATATAACGGAGCAAAAATTTTTATAGACTACGCTCATACGCCGGACGGTTTAAACAAAAGTCTTTCCTTTATCGCCGCCCAAACATACGGCGAAACCTTTTTGGTTTTCGGTGCCGGGGGTAACCGCGATAAGCAAAAGCGCCCCATAATGGGCAAAATCGCAGGGGATATAGCCGACCATGTTTTTATAACTTCCGACAACCCGCGCGATGAATCGCCCGAGGACATTATTCGGGATATAGAAGTCGGTATAAAAGATTTGTCGACAGATTACGTTAAAATTCCCGATAGGTATTCGGCAATATCTTATGCGATAGAAAGACTTTCAAAAGGGGATAGCCTGCTTATTGCCGGCAAGGGCGCGGAAGAATACCAAGAAGTAAAGGGTAAAAAACTGCAATTTTCCGACAAATCCGCCGTTTTGGAAATAATCGTCAACTTAACGGGAAATCCGCAAAAAAAATAAACAGGACGTTATAAAATTTAAAAAGGTAAAAATCACCGATTATGGCTAAAAAACTTATTTTTCTATATATAATATCGCTTATTTTGTCGGCGGCGGTAACTTTAATACTGATACCCTTGTTAAAAAAGTTTAAACTAAGCCAAACCATATTAAAGTACGTTTCCGAGCATTTTACCAAAAACGGAACGCCTACAATGGGCGGAATAGGTTTTTTGACGGTAACGGCGGCGGTTTATTCGCTTTCGGGCGAAACTTCCGGCATACCGACCGTTGCACTGTTGATTTTTATAATCTATTCGGTAATCGGCTTTTTCGATGATTTTATCAAAATACGTTTTGCCCGTAACGAAGGTTTGACGCCCATACAAAAAATAGTCCTTCAAATAATAGTTGCTTTGGTAGCGACGGGCTATGCGGTTTATAACGGACTTACCAACGTTTACATTCCCTTTACCGACAAACTTGTTGATTTGGGATATTGGTTTATACCTTTTGGCATATTCGTTTTTTTGGCGACCACTAATTGCGTAAATTTGACAGACGGGCTTGACGGACTTGCCGCGTCCGTTTCCACGGTAGTGCTTGCGACGCTTTCGGTAATCGTAATTTTGGAAACCAAAAAGCACAGCGGTTACTACCTAAACAAAGAGGAATACGAAGGCATTTCCGCCCTGTCCGTTTGCGCCGCCGGAAGCCTTATAGGTTACCTTCTTTTCAATTCGAGTAAGGCAAGTTTGTTTATGGGGGACACGGGGTCGCTCGGGCTTGGCGGACTTATCGCAAGCGTATATACTTTTAGCGGAAACTCTCTTTATATTCCTTTAACGGGAATAATGTTCGTACTTTCCGGCATATCCGTAATAGTGCAAGTGTTACATTTTAAGCGCACCAAAAAGCGCATATTTTTAATGGCGCCCCTTCACCACCACTTTCAGCATAAAGGATATTCGGAATGTAAAATTACCGTGTGGTACACGGTGATAACGTTAGTGTCGGGGCTTCTTTGTATCACGGTACTTTGTTAAAAAAGGGGAACAGCATGAAGTTTAAAAATGAAAGTTTTTTAGTTTTCGGTATGCAAAAAAGCGGATTTAACTCCGCCTTAAGTTTGCTTAAATTAGGCGCGAAAGTTTACATTTATGACGATGATAACAGCGTTTACGACACGGCGTATTGCAAAACCGTAATTGAAAAAGGTGGCAAAATCGCGCATTGTATCGATAAGTTTAAGGAAAATTACGAAGAACGTAATTTTGCTTGCGATTTCGACGTCGTTGTCGTAAGCCCCGGCGTCAAAGCGGATAACGATTTGCTTGTAAAACTTAAAAGATGCAATAAACGGATAATCGGCGAACTTGAATTAGGTTATCTTTTATCTGCCGCGCCCATAATAGCGGTAAGCGGAACCAACGGCAAAACTACCGTTTGCACCATATTACATAAAGTGTTGACCGAGGCAGGCGAAACCTGTTTTTTGGGGGGTAACGTAGGCACTCCTTTTTGCGAGTTCGCTTTGTCCGTTTTACCGCAAGACGTTTGCGTGCTGGAAGTATCTTCCTTTCAACTTGAAACGGTTTCTTCCTTCACACCGCATATCGCCGTAATGCTTAATCTTAGCGAAGACCATTTGGACAGACACTACACTATGGAAAATTACTGTTACCTTAAAAAACGGCTTTTTAAAAATTTAAGGGAAAGCGAGTGGGCAGTTTTAAATTACGACGACCAAACCGTTCGCAATTTTGCAAAAGACTTAAAATGCAAAGTCGCATGGTTTTCCGCTAAAGAAAAGGTTTTTGGCGCATACCTATCGGACGGCGCGATTTATTATAACGAAGAAGAAGTTTTAAAGGTTTCCGGCCTATCCTTGATAGGTGAACATAACGTGGAAAACGCTTTGGCTTGCGTGTGCGCTCTTAAAATTTACGGGGTAAAAAGCCAAGTAATCAAAAAAAGCCTTTCCGATTTTAACGGAGTCAAATACCGCCTTGAAAAGGTCGGCGTTTTCGACGGCGTAACTTACTATAACGATTCTAAATCCACAAACGTCGCTTCGGCGTTAAAAGCCGTTGACGTAATGGAAACGCCTACGGTAATAATTTTAGGCGGAAAGGATAAAAATCAAGATTTTACACCTATTTTCAACAGCCTTAAAAATTGCAAAGATAAAATTATACACGCCGTGTTAATGGGAGAATGTCGTTTCAAATTGCTTGAATGCGCCCAAAATTGCGGTTATACGCAGGTAACCGTATCGCCCTCATTTTCGGATGCCTTAAAGGTATCGCGCGCACTGGCGGTAAGGGGGGGCGCGGTGTTGTTTTCGCCGGGCGCGGCAAGTTTCGATATGTTCAAAGATTACGCCAAACGCGGTGAAAAATTCAACGCCGTCATAAACAAACTTTGCACCGAGGGTTCGATAGGTGAACCCGAAACAGAATCCGAAACAGAAACCGAAACTTCGGCGCAAACCGTGATTAACGCAGCGGCGCCGATAAAGGAAGATTCCGCCCGTCCATGCCTTGCCGAATATAAAAATCTGTTAGCGGTGGATGATGAATAAACTAAGGCTGAAAGGGGATATCTTTATACCGCTTACGGTAATTTTTCTTGCGTGTTTCGGCATAGTTGCCGTTTATTCGGCGTCCGGTTACGTAGCCGAAAGCGATTACGGCAACCCCTTTTATTACGCGATAAAGCAGGGCGCAGGGGTAGCGGTCGGTATTTTGGCTATGATTTTTACCGCAAATTACGATTACCGCAATTACCTTGGCAAAACCAAGTGGATGTATATTTTCGGCGTAATATTGCTTGCTCTGTGTTTTTTGCCCTTTTTATCGGTGGAAGTCTACGGTGCGAAACGTTGGATAAATCTCGGTTTTTTCACCTTGCAGTCCTCTGAAGTCGCCAAATTTTGCTACATATTTTTTTTGGCGGAATATTTTTCGGCGGACACCTCGCGTGCGCGTAGTTTCAAAGGCGTAATAATTCCGCTTTTAACGGGAATTTTGGTTTGCGTACTTATAATATTAGAGCCGAATATGTCCATAACCGTCTGCGTGGGGCTTGTGATGCTTGCAATGCTGTTTTTGGCAGGCATGAAAATTAAGCATTTTGTTTTGGTTTTGCTTCCTTGCGTTGCGCTGATACCCGTTTTGATAATATTAGAGCCTTACCGATTAAAACGGCTTTCCGCCTTTTTGAACCCGTGGGAAAACCCTAAGGGGGAAGGCTATCAACTGTTGCAGTCTCTTTACGGTCTCGGCTCGGGCGGACTTTTCGGAGTGGGGCTATTCAATTCCCGTCAAAAATACCGCTTTTTGCCCTTTTCGGAAAGTGATTTTATCCTATCCGTTATAGGGGAAGAAACAGGGTTTTTCGGCACTGCCGTATTATTCGGCATAATGGTTTTTTTGATAATGAAAGGGGTGCGTACCGCGATATCTTCAAGCGACTTTTTCGGTTATATGCTGTCAATGGGGATAACTACAATGTACGCCGTACAGGTTTTCGTAAACGCTTTGGTGGTAACGGGTTCGATACCGCCTACGGGGTTACCGCTTCCGCTTATTTCGGCAGGTAATACTTCTATAATAGTATTTATGGCGGCGTTCGGCGTCGTTTACAATATTTCAAAGGTTTCAAAAACCGCTTCGCTTGACCGAAGTTTAAAGCCGTTTAAGGTAAAATTTCCTTTTAAAAAAGGGCAAAAGCCCGACTTGACGTCCGACTTAACGTCCGACGGCAACGGTAACAATAATTCCGCTTTAACCTAACAAAGCCTTTTCGCATACAATAAATTGTGTTGCGGAAAGGTTTTTCCGTTTAGGGTTAATATGTTAAGTTATTCCATGGAAGGCGGAAACAAGGTGTACGGCGAAGTCCAAATCAGTTCGGCAAAAAACTCTGCGTTAACCGTTATGTGCGCTGCGATACTTAATAAAGAAGTCTTTATAAAAAATTGCCCGAATATCGGCGACGTAACCGTTATGTCGGAAATCCTTTCTTCAATCGGCGCAACCGTCAAACGCACGTCCGACGGTTTGTACATAGACGCTTCAAACGTTTACACCACCGATTTGCCCAAAAGCAAAACTTCAAAAATTCGAGCCTCCTTTTTTTTGGTCGGGCCCCTTTTATCGCGCTTCGGAACCGTTTCCGTTTCAAAACCCGGGGGATGCAAGATAGGGGAAAGACCCGTGGATATTCACCTTGAAGGTTTTAAGGCGTTGGGGGCGAAAGTATCGGAAACGGAAAGCCGTTTTATCATAACCGCGCCAATACTGCACGGTGCAAAAATACACTTGCGTTATCCGAGCGTCGGCGCAACCGAAAATTTGATTTTGGCGTCTGCGTGCGCCGATGGGGTAACCCTGCTTTTTAATTCGGCAAAAGAGCCGGAAGTTAAGGATTTATGCGACTTTTTGAATTTATGCGGTGCTAAAATCACGGGCGGCGGAACAAGTATAATTCGTATTGACGGCGTCAAAAAATTAAACAGCGGAATAACCTTTAAACCACTGCCCGACAGGATAGAAGCAGGCACTTTTTTGCTTTTATGTTACGCCCTCGGCGGAAAGGTTGAACTATCCGGCGTAAAATGCGAAAATATTTATTATTTGGTAAAAAAAATTCTCGATAACACTTGCAATAACGATGGATTCTATGTTAAGATATATAATGATAATATATATATATACTCGGACGGAAATCCAAAAGGTTTAGGCAGGTTCGTAACCATGCCGTACCCGATGTTTCCCACCGACCTTCATCCGTTGGTTTCCGCCGTCGGCGCGGCGGCAAGCGGTGAAACTTCCGTATCCGAAACCGTTTTCGATTCACGTTTTTCCTATCTTCAAGGCTTAAAAAAAATGGGCGCGGACTTCACCCTTCACGGCGAAACGGTAACCTTCAGGGGAAGGGCGCTTCACGGTGAAACGGTAACCGCTCCCGATTTGCGCGGAGGTGCGGCTTTGGTTGTCGCAGGGCTTAAAGCGGAAGGCAAAACGGTGGTGAAATGCGCCGAAAACGTCATGCGCGGTTATGAAGATTTTTCCTTAAAACTTCGTAAAATAGGCGCAAAAATAAAAACTGTCAAGGAATCTTAATGAAACACAAAAAACTACTTCTTATCAGCGCCATACTAACTGCGGTTTTATATGTAGTTCTGGTAACGGTAACGTTATTCAGGGTTTCGGACGTAAACGTTAATTACAGCGTTTACTCTTTTGAGGACTACGCCGTTTGCGAAGACATTTTGGCGTCTTATAAAGGCAAAAGTCTTGTTATGCTTGACGCCGAAGAAATCGCTTTAAAAATAACGCAAAATACAAACTTGAAAGTTCGCAGTATAAAAAAGGACTATCCTTTCACATTAACGTTAGACCTTTATTCCGGCGAAGAAAGATTTGCCGTGGCGGACGGCGACAGCGGTTATTACGTATTAGACAGCGACTATGTGGTTTTAAAAAAGCGCGATACGTTTATAAATCCCGCGGACGGTTTAAGCGACCTTTTGCTTATTTTCGATACCGAAGCAGAACCTGTCGTAACCCTTAAAAAACCCTTGTTTTACGAAAACCAAACGGTATTCGATTCCTTAAAAACTGTTGTTTCCGCATTTGACAGCCCTCGGGACAGTCTGTATTCGGTAAGAGTCATCGAAACGGAAGAAAAGGGCAATTACCGTATGGAACTGTCTATGCGCAGCGGTGTAAAAATACTTGTATTTAAAGCCACCGAAAAGACCAAAGAAAAGGTCCTTTGCGGAATATCCAAATACCGTTCATTGTCGGACAGCGACCTTATAACCGGCAAGATAGAATGTTTGGAAAGGTCCACCGGCGAAGTAACCGCCGTTTACACAAGGTATTAAATTCGGCTATTCGTTTATCAAAAATTTACGGTGAAGCCCGATAGGGGCTGAAAAAGCCTTTCTAAAAAGGACAAGCCCTGCCCTAAAATGGGGAGTTTCATACTGAAAGGTTGCAAACTTTGCCGTAAAATGGAAGCATTTATATTATCAAATCACTTATCGTAAAAATCCACTTATTGTAAAAATTCCCGAAAATCACTTTTAAAAAACCAAAGAGGTGCAAAAATGCTGAAGGATGCAGTTGCCGTAATCGATATAGGTTCTTACTCGCTTACCGCCGTAATAGGGGAAAACGGAATCAACAACAACTTCACCATACGTGCGATAAAAAAGTGCGAACACGACGCGCTTTTCGGTGAAATCGACGAAAAAAAACTATACGAAGCGGTTGAAGAATCCATTAAAACGGTATCGGCGTCCGCCAAAGCCCGTTTGGACGAAGTTTATATCGGCGTACCGGGGCAGTATTTGCGTTTAATAAATAAAGAGCAACGCGCCTTTTACAACCGTAAAAGACGTATAGGCGAAAAGGAATTAAAAGACCTTTACGACGGCGCTTGTTCGAACATAAATACGGGCGATTACGAAATCATCTCTCGCAGCAGCGTTTGTTTTTACGTTGACGGCGGTTTAAGGGTTGACGACGTTTTGGGCGTCCGTACCGCGTCGATTGCTTCGTACGTGTCCATCTTCCTTGCCCGTAAGGATTTTTTATTCACCATGCGCAGGTTTATGGAACAATTAAAAATTCGCAAAGTGCATTTTATCCCCGTACCTTTGGCGGAAGGCAATCTTTTGTTTTCCACCGAAGAAAGACGAAGCATACAAATCCTTTACGACGTCGGCTATTTGTCCTCGACGTTTACCATTTTGACGGGGGACGGCGCTCTGTATACAAAGACTTTCCCCGTAGGCGGCGGAAACCTTACCGCAAAACTTTTTCAAGAATTCGAAGTGGACTTTTACGTTGCCGAAAGGCTAAAACGAAAAATCAATTTAAGCGTCCGCAATGTCGATGGCGACTATTCAATTTTAAGCGGGGAAGAAACATATAACTTTTCCGTATCAATGACCAACGAAATCGCCTGTAACGTAATAAATGAAATCGCCGAAAACTTCGATAGATCTTTAGCGGAAAGTTGCGTAAAGTTGCCTGCAAATTTATCTGCTTCGCTTACGGGCGGCGGAATCTCTTATATACGCGGCGGCGCAGATTATTTGTCGCATATGATCGAAATACCGATAAACATCGTCGCCCCCAAGATAGCCTATATGTCCAAGCCCGATGACAGTTCGTGTTTGGCGGTACTAAATTATGCGCTGAATGTAAAGACTTACTAACACATATAAAATACAGAACTAATCATTTAAGGGGAAGTTTATGTCCAAACAACGTTATCAAAGTAAGACAACAAGCAAAAAAAAGCATAAATTCGGCAAGGGCAAGGGCGGTTACGGAACCCTTAATCCCGAAGGCGTGCAAGCCCTTTCCGTTACCTATTTACCCGAACCCGACGATACCGAAGAATTTTTAAACGAAGATTTTGCAGACGAAGAAGTCGCCGATATTACCGACGATTTTGACGCCTTAA
>CALZDP010000012.1 GCA_945638575.1 uncultured Clostridia bacterium
CGGTGCCGGCGGTGATGGCGGAAACCGTGGCGGTATTCATCCTACTATGTGGGGCGCGAGTTGTGGCGAGCAAGGTGTTGGCGGTAATGGTGGACTTGCGTTAAAAGTTAATGGCGAGCAAAACATTAGTGACCAATCTAACATTACGTGCTTAATAGGGGATAATGGAAATCCCGGGACAGGAACAAATCAAGACTAATTTTTGTCTGAATTATATTCCAGAAACTAAACAGATTTTGCATTTATAATTGAATTAAAAACTTCCGAAATTGGATTAAGAGGAAGAATTAAAAAATGCAGATAAAAACAAAAAACCGTGTTCTAAGGGGGGACACGGTTTTTACTTTTTGGAAAGATAAAAAATTTAATTAAATAACAAAAAAACTTACGTTATACAGACGTCATGCGGCGGTAAAGGTTATCTAAGGGGTTGACTGTTTTTGCGGAAATAAAGCGGGCAAAGGCAGCCCCTAAAAGAATGATTGTCAAATCAAAAAGGCAAAAGGCGACAAAAAGTATCGTTAAACGTTTAAAAAAGTTGCTTTTCGGGGCAAATACCGCAACCGAAAAACCATTTTCGTAGGTTGCGGTCGCTAAGTAATATTTTCCGTCCTTAGTGTTGGTAAAAGGTTGGGTTTCGGCGTAGTATTTTTTAAAAACTTCGTCGTCGGTGATAATGCTTGTGCCTATTAAAAATACGGCGCTTTTAGAGTCGAAACTTTCAGAATTTAATCTGCCCGAACACAAAGTTTCCGGTAAAATATCGGCAACTATAAGCCCAACCGCGTCGCCGTCGTATACTTTTGCCATACAGGAAACGACTCCTTTTTCGGCAGGGTATAGGTTAGAGTGGTATGTACCGCATACCGCGTCGTTTCGGACCGATACAAAAGTAATATCTTCGGACGATATAAAAGTATCAATATCTTCAACGGATTTTAGGCTTTCCAAACTTGGCGGAGCGCCTACACCTGCCGAATAAGCGGTATAACCGTTATAGCCGTACAAGGTTACGCCGTCGATTTTCAAGGCGTAATCGCAAAGTTCGTTCAATTTTGGGGTAATGTTACTTAAAGACTTGCCTGTAACGGCGTCGACGACGTCGGGATTTTTTGCGCAGTTTTCCACAAATCCCATTGCGGTGGAAAAGTAAAATGACAGACTTCTTACTCCGCTTTCGGCGTTGGAAACCGTCCTTTGTTTTTGCGAATCGGTAAGGTTTTTGAAAATTATTGTATAAGAAATCGCGGTCAGTAAAATCACGAAACCGAGTATAACGAAAAATATGCTGTTGAATATCTTTTTGCGAAGTTTTATAAACATAAAATTTAGCCGTCGCTTTGCGACCTTCAATTAAGAATTTTGAATTAAGAATTGCTTGCGGTCAGAGTGATTGTATAAAACTCTGACGCACCGCAATACTTATACAGAATACTACGTGGTATCGAACTATCTGCATATGTCGCCCCTGTGCAAGGGGAGATGTCAACACAGTTGACAGAGGGGTTGTGCTCTTAAAACTTTTTGCAACTTATTCAAGGCGCCGGATAAAATCGTAAAAACTAAATACTTTTTTTGATTTTTACGGTAACGGTGGTTCCTTTACCGATAACGGAATCTATCTTCAAACCGTAGCCGTCGCCGTATTCCAAACGGATTCTTTCGTTGACGTTAAATAGGCCGTAACCGCCCTTTTTGTTGCTGTTTTTATGGGTTAAAAAATCATCGGGAACGGCAAAACCGCAGCCGTTATCTTCAACATAGATTTCGATGTCGTCGCCCAACGATTGTGCTGTAATACTTATAACGCCTACCTCTTGTTTTCCGTAAAAGGCGTGTTTGGCGCAATTTTCCACAATAGGTTGTAAAATTAATTTCAACACCTTATATTCGCCGATATCTTCGGGTATATTACATTCGTAAGAAATTGTGTCGGGGAAACGAATCTTTTCGATTTCCAAAAAGTGCGCAACAAGTTCGGCTTCCTCTTTAAGGCAGATATATTTATCGCCCTTATGAAGGCTCAGCCTGAAAAATTTGGCAAGGTTTATGGTAAGTTTTTCGATTTCCGGCTGTTTTTTTATTTTAGCCATCCAAGCAATGGCGTCCAAAGTGTTATACAAAAAATGGGGGTTAATTTGCATTTGTAAAGCGTCTATTTCCAATTTACGCTGTGTTTCCATATTTTCCTTATTTTCGTCCATAAGTGAAAATATACGCTTTAACATGTCGTCGTAACTTTTTTCAAGTTCGTAAATTTCATCGCCTTCTTTTCCCATTTCAAATATTCCGCTGCGGTCTTTCAGATCGACTGAAGATATCTTTTTGGAAAGTTTATTGACGGGCGAAGTAGTGGTTTTAGATACTTTTATTGCAATTAAAAACGCCACTAAAAAACAGACCGCGCCGACAGCCAAAAAGATGTAGGTAATGGAATTGTAATCTTTTTTGAGTTCGGATTGGTCGGAAACCGAGATTATATACCAAGAAAAGTCGTAGTTGTCAGATACTTCCGTTATGGCGACTATACTTTTTTTACCGTCGATTTTTTCGTTTATTATGGCTTCTTTGAGCGGGTAAAAATCCTTTTCAAAGATTGACTTACCGATGTCGTTGCCGTCGTATTTGCCGACGATTTGATGAGTTTCGTCCACTATAAAGCAAGAAGTCATTGCTTTGGTATTTAGTTTTGCCCCAAGGCAGGACTCCGCCAAAAGACTGCAGTTAAGATAAAAAACTACGTAACCCGTGGCTGAATAAAGGGTTTTTTGCAAGTGTCTGCCAATTTCAACATAGCCGTATCTTGCGGTATCGGTGTTATATAAAAGCGGAGCGGTATCGCTTGTTAAAAGGTCGGAAAACTTTTTGTCCGGCAGGGGATAGTCGTCCGACGTTGCGAAAACCGAGTCGCCTATACACATTACAATGTTAAGATAGTCTTTAGACAGCGACGCCGAGGACACTACGCTTAAAAAGGCGTTTTTTCTTTCTTCGTAAGGTAAAGCGTCGTTAAAAAGAATCTCGTTCGCCTCGTAATTAGCGGCATTGGTGGCGGTAAGCCTTGTGTAACCGTAAACGGCTTCGTCCAAAGTGTCTACAATATCTCGGTTAATGGACTTATGGCTGTTTTTTACGTTGTCTTCGATGTAACCTTCGGTGTATAGGTCGGCTGTAATCTGCACGAAAATAAGGGTTACAACAAGCAAAACGCCTAATACAGACATAAAAATAAGGGCAAATTTTTTACTAAGACTTCCTTTCATTGTGTTTTCTCACGTATTCGCTGGGGGTTATGCCTTCGGACCTTCTGAATACCTGTCCGAAATATTTCATATCCACGTAACCGACCATTTCGGCGATTTCGTAAATGCGATAAGTTTGTTCTAACAGCAACCGTTTGGCTGTCATAATGCGGTATTCGGTAAGACAGGTATTGAATGTTTTTCCGAGTTCCTCTTTAAATAGGTGCATCAAGTAACTTTCCGAAACGTACAAGGCGTCGGCGACGGTTTTGATTTTCAGGTCGTTATCGCCGTAATGTTCGGCAATAAACTGCAAGGCGTCAACTATATGGCGGCGGTACATTTTAGAGTTCGGTTTGGACTTGTCCTCTACGTAAACGCTATTGACGTTGTAAAGTTTGTTGGCGGCAATAAATTTTGCCGTACCGAATGCCGAAGGGATTTCGCTGAAACCGTTAAATACCGCGCTTATGCCGACGGACAACAGTACGGACGACTGCTTTTCGTAACTTCTCAGCATTACGTTAAGGCGCTTTTCAAGTTCGTCAACGTCTGTAAAGTCGGTTGCAAAGGCGATACGCTTTTCTCCCTGCGAATATATGACTTGGTGATTTTGCAGTATGGAAAGCGTGCCGTTTTTGACTATCTCGATAGACTTTTTCAAGTTTTCTTCACGTACCGAATCGTTGCCTGCGGTGTTTTCATCCGCACGACAGTAGATTACCACACCTTTATCAAGTCGCGGAATGTCGTAAATGGCCATTTTTGAAAGGAAATTTTCGTCCGCTTTCGCGCCGTGTAAGATACTGTCCGTTATGCTGTTTTTGATAAGCGGCAATCCTACGTCGATGTCGGACAGCATCATATTCATTTTACGGCGTTTAGATAACTTTTCTTTTGCCGATACAACAACGGAAACCAACTCGTCGTTATCTATAGGTTTAAGCAAATACTTAAAAACGCCCTTTTCCAGGGTGGTTTTTGCGTATTCAAATTCATTATAACCCGACAGCATGATAATAATGCCGTCGTAATTTTTATCGTATAGCGTACTTACAAGCCCCATGCCGTCAAGTACGGGCATTTTTATGTCGCTTACAATTATGTCGGGGTGATAAGTTTCCACTTTTTCTAACCCGTCCTGTCCGTTTACAGCCGTTGCGACTATTTCTATATCGTAACTATTCCAATCGATGGTTTCGGATATGCCTTTTCTTACTAAATATTCGTCGTCAACCAGGAGCATTTTGTACATAATTTACCGCCGTTTTTTCGTAATAATTGTGATAAAATAATTATACATTATTTAACGTTAAAAGTCAAGGTATACCTTAAATTTTATTGCTTTGTAATATTTATGAATCTCGCTTTATAAATTTCACAAATATATCGGATTTACATATTGAATTTTTACCTTATTTGCTTAAGTAGTTAAACAACTTCAAAAAAATACGGCGGGCACGATTTCGTGCTCGCCGTAAAGTTTTAATTGATAGTTCTATCTTAATTGATAATTTTTGCTATTTTTTAAGATAACTTAAACTGTTTTTGCAAAATTACCTAACGGTTAATTAGTCGCGTTTTTTTCTTGCGAAAACTACAGCCGCTGCGCCGAGGCAGAGGATTAAGGTTCCGAAGATGCCGCCGGAAGCCGAACAGCCTTGGCAACTCATGGGTTCGTTTACCTTGGGAAGTTCTGCACCGCAGTTATCGCATAAACCGTCGCCGTTTGCGTCAACGTGTTCGTTGCAAACCTTTTCGGAAACAACAAGGTTAAGCGTCTTAACGGTGCTGTTACCTGCTTGGTCGGTGGCCCTTACAACGATAGTGTAAGTGCCTGCTTCTTCTGCTGTGAACTTGCCGTTTTCAACGGTAACCTGTTTTGTGCCGACGGTTACTTCGTAACTTAAAGTAGGTTTGTCGTAGTTGTCGGTAGCGGTTGCGGTAATGGTAACTTGGTCGCCCTGTGTAGCGGTTTCGGGGCAAGTTGCTTCCAAAACGGGCTTAGTGTCATCGTTTGTGGGAAGAACCAAATCTTCATAGCCGATAAGTTTTTTGCCGAATCTTGCGCCTGTAATCTTTAATACTTGACCTGCTTCGGTAAAGGTGTTGTGAATGTGGATAGCGCCGATTGTACCGGTAACGCCGGTTTTTTCAAGGTCGATAACCAAAGTTTGTTTACCGGAAGTAGCAAAGGTATTACCGTTTACATCATATAAAGTGCCTTCTGCATTGGGGATTACCCAGTAAGTTCCGTTACCTTCAAATCCGATACGAAGTTCGCTAATGTCGCCTTCAACGTCTAATGCCAAATATTCACAGCCGTTGCCGGAAGTACCGTCGATGTAACCTACGTAAGCATAGCCTTCACCCGTGGAAGTAATTTCTTTACCGGCAAAGTCTTCTGCCAAAATATCTTCTGCGTAACTGATGCTTTCCGCTTCTTTTGCAAATTTAACGGATGTAATCTTTAAAACGTCGCCAACATTAGCAAAGGTGTTGTGGATGTGGATGCCGCCGATTGTACCGGTAACGCCGGTTTTTTCAAGGTCGATAACCAAAGTTTGTTTACCGCTTGTCGGGAAGGTTTCGCCGTTAGCGTCGTATAAAGTGCCTTCTTCGTTGGGGGTTACCCAGTAAGTGCCGATGCCTTCAAATCCGATACGAAGTTTGCTAATGTTGCCTTCAACGTCAACGTACATATATTTGTAACCGTTTGCAATGCTGCCGTTAATCCAACCGACGTAAGCATAACCTTCGGCGGTTGCGGTAAATTCTTTACCTGCAAAGTCTTCTGCTAATGCTTCCTCGGTGTATTCGAGTTCCGTTGTGGGAAGATAACCGAATTTAACCGATGTAATCTTTAATACTTGACCTGCTTCGCTAAAGGTATTGTGAACGTAGATGTCGCCGAGTTTACCTTTAATGCCCGTCTTAGCAAGGTCGATATATAATGTTCCGCCGGTTACGGGGAAGGTTTTGCCGTATTTATCTAATAGCGTGCCTTCTTCTTTGGGGGATACCCAGTAAGTTCCGCCGCCCATACCGAAACGAAGTTCGCTAACGTCGCCTTCAACTTCTACTACCATATAGTCTGCGTCTTTGCCGACACTGCCGTTAACCCAACCGATATAAGCATAACCTTCGGCGGTTGAGGTAAATTCTTTACCGCCAAAGTCTTCTGCCAATGCTTCTTCGCCAAGGGTGATTTTTTCGGCGGTGGAATCTGCAAAGTAGACTTCGTCGATAAGGATTTGTCCTGCGCCGGAAATGTAGAATTCAAAACCGGAAACGTAAGCGGTACCGAAAGATTTATCAAGGTCGAAAATCAAATATTTGTAAGTTTCGCCGTTGTAGGGGTTTGCTTCGGATAAGGACGCTAAACCGTTACCAACCATAAGGTCGTGTGCATATACAACGCCGGTTGCTCCGTCGCTTTCGGTTGCAATTGCCGAGAAACGGAACTCGTTAAGGGTTGCGCCGTTTTCAAGTTTGTATTTGATAACGCCGTAACGTCTGCCTTCGCTTGCTACTTTAGAACGTATTTTAAGGCTTGTGAATGCTTCGCCCTGTGCGTCTAAAACCAAGTGTCCGTCGGTGATTACGTTGTTTTTGTTGGAATAAGAAAGAATATAATCGCAGTTAAATTCCGTTGCGTCTGCTACTGCAGTTTCATAGTCGTTACCTGCGGTAAGATATTCAAAGTTGAACTGAGACAAATATGCGATACTTTCTAAGTCGATAACAGGGAAGTATTTGTCAGGGGCGGTTGATTCCATATTGGTGAAGAAGGTTTCCGAAAGGAAAACTTTTCCGCCGGTAACTGCTACTTCGATACCTTTAATCTTGGTTTCGCCTAAAGAAGAAAGGCTTATAACATAGTTTTGAACGGAAGAAGTAAGCGCGGGAAGTTTTGTTCCGTTAAGGTCGGTTAAGTTTTCCCAGTTTACTGCGGTACCTACCGTTCCGTCCTCTTTAACGGGGGCAACGGTTACGGTGCCTTCGCCGTAAGCGTTTAATACTACTGCGGAATATGCTTGGTCAAGGTTGCCTTCCTCGGAAGTAATTTGTTTACTTTCGGTAATGGTGTAACCCGTGGGGATTAGTGCGGAAGTACCTGCTTCGCTGCCGTACCACCAACTTTCGTTAACGTCGTTAAAATTGATTACTACGGTGTCGATTGCGCCGGTAGTTACGAAAACTTCTGCGATGTCGAGTTTGCCCGCTACGGTGTTGTCTTTAGCGTAGATGTGGAATGCGAGCATTGCGTCGGGATTGGTGGATTGAAGTCCTGTTTCGGTTTGAGCAAAATCAATGGTAAGCGTTGTCCAGTCAGCACCGATATCTTCGCCTTCAAAGAAGGTTACACCGCCGATAAAGTCTTCACCGGCCATTTCGTAACTGTGATTGTTTTGGGTGTCGTTATCGTTGTCGGTTACCCTTAAGCCGATCTTAAGATCTGCTAATTTAATGGATTGGTCGGGGCTTCTTAATGTCAATGAAAGGGTTTCAAAGCCTGCCGAAATCTTAGGACTGCCGATTTTGAAGATAGGATCCGTAACGCTTAGACATTGACCCGCCGCAAAGTTTACCGAATAGTAAGCATTGTCGGCGTCTGCGCCGTTGCCGTTATCAAGCGGTCTGTCAAAGGCTTCGTTATAAGTTCTTGTTTGGGGTTCTTCGTCCGCTTTAGCAGGGGTTATTCCCGCAAAAACAAGCGCGAAACCTACGCAAGCAACCATTACGAAAGCCAAAGCCATTCTTAAAAGGTTAAGATTTACTTTTTTCATAGTTTCACTCCTTATCTATGATTTTTATTTTTTTAAATTTAACGTTTGGCGTGTCAAATTTGACTATTCGCCGAAAACGTAAAGTTCGGACATTTGTGCGCCGTAGCCTGTGGAATTCGAGTAGAATGTGAATCTGATATAACGAATTTGTACGGGCGTATCTAAGACGATTGCTACCATATTGCCTTCGGAAGAATCGAAAAGATATTCTTTTCTTGCCACGATTACTTCGTAATTAGTGCCGTCGATGCTGCCTAAAATTTCGATTTCCTGCGTTCTGTTTTCCCAAAGAAGCAACGGGGGAAGGTGAACGTTGATGTATTTTACCGATTTAACGGGGCTTGGGTCGTTTGTGGACGCCATATCGATGGTAAAGGTTGCGGGGAAGATGCCTTTTTTGGATTCAAAATAGGTCAAAGTGTTGCCGTCAACCGCGTTATTGATATCGTAAACGTCCTCGTGCTGACCGTCAAGGGTGATTATCTTGTTTGTTGTCAAACTTGGGGGATAGAATTCGATTTCACCGATTTCTATCGTGGAAGGATGGGTTAAATCGTCTTTTTTAAAGAACCTTAACTGCAAGCCGTAATACTTTCTGGAACTGTTGATTAAAACGTCTTGATAGTTGCTTGCTTGCGGACTTAAAGTAATGTCGGCGGCGTTTCTTATACGCTTCCAATCGCCGTTTTCTTCGTTTTTAGAGAAGATAGACACGGTGTAATATCTCATTACGTCGGAACCTTCTACACCCAAAATACGGATGTTGCCGATGCTCATTGCTTTTGAAAAATCGAAATTTACCGCAATAAATTCGTTTTCGACGTTTTTCCATTGGTTAAAGGTCCATTTTGTTGCACGCGAACCGTCGTTTAAGTTGGTGTAAGGGTTTGTGCCGACTGCGACTGCGCCTTCGTTCCAAGGGGAATTTGCCCTGTCGCCGCGGCCGTATGTCGCGGTAACGGTTATGTCGGAAGATTCGGTCTTAATTCCTGCGTAAGTGGGTTGGTTATTAAGTACCGCAAACTCGGGCACTACAAGTCCGTTTTGCATAATGTTTTCAACTTTTACGGCAGAAACTTCCGATGAAGCAAGTTCCGATTTGTACGGTAGGGCAATAATCGCGCCTGTCGCACTGCCTTTGTTTAGTTTGACGTTAGAGGTATATACGCCGGGCGTCAAACCGATATCGTCAAGGGCTTTGACTTCTTTACCGCGTACGGTAAGGTTGGAAATCGTTACGCCGTCAACGTTAGAGGAAGCGCCTTCGCCGAACATTCTGCATTTTATAGTTTGAGCCATTTCAAGCACTTTAATGTTTTTAAAGTTGATGTTTTTTATGGCGCCGCGAAGTGCGCCCGATTCCGTCCATTCGGTATTAAATGCTATGGTTATATCGATTAAAAAGTCGTTTTCGCCGTCGTTTTGGTTATCGCCGAGCATTTGTGCGTCTTCAATGGTGACGTTTTCGTAAGTTACGTTGCTTATCTGGGCGTTGTCGGCGTTGTGAATACTCATCGCCGCTTTATGGAAGTTATGAAGTACCGTTATGTTTTTAAAGGTAATGTTTTCCATTTTCGGGCCGTAAGTTTCGTAGCCGACTTCCATTGATTGGGCAAGGTCGGTCCAAACAAGCGTTCCGTCGAATGTTACGTCGTTCGTGCTTAATCCGTCCACGTTTTTAACAACCAAACTGTCGTCCCAAGTTCTTACAAAACCGCCGTTTACTTTTACGTTTTTGCAAGCCTGTACCGAAATCCCGTCGCCGTTTGCACGCGCGGTGATTATTTTTAAGTTGTTTATGGTAACGTTTTCGCAATTGTATAAGGTTACCGCCCAGCCTGCAGGATCTAAGATTGAAATATTTTCAATGGTAACGTTTTTGCAGTTTTGAAGTTCTATGGGAAGGGTAAACTCGTTTGCTTTGGTACGGCTGTAAAGTTCGCCAGCCAAAACTCCGCGTCCTTTAATTGTAAGACCGCTTAAATTTGCCGTTCTTATCTGTCCGTAAACCACCGCTCCGCCAGCAAGGTATACCGTGGTATCGTTTTCGGAAACGGGTATTGCGTTTGCCATCCATACGCCCGGCCCGATATATACGGTGTTTTCGGGCAGGTTATCGGGGTCGATTTTTTCCGATTCCGCTTCAATGGGGTTTGCAAAAATGTGCAATGCGTTGTCGGAAGCCTTGTCGCTTGTGCTTGTTTTGTATTCAACAACGTAGTTACCGGTGTATTCGAGTTTAAAGGTGATTTTGTTTCCGCTTACCGTCGGTTTAATGTTGTATTCCAAAGGGCGAACGACTGCGTCGGTTAGGTTTTGTGCGTTATTTACGGTTACCGTAACCGTTACAGTACCTTCAAAGTCGAAAATTACAACTTGGTTATAGTCGAGTTCCGGCATGTACGAGAAACTTCTGTTATGGTTTACCCTTGTATCGTAAACAAAAAGGTCCTCGTTTTCAACCTTTACGGAAACTTCGTCCGACGTAGTCATTACGCCCGGTCCGTCGTAGGTTACAAGTTTGGACGCGGTTACCGTCTTGTCCGCATAGGTAAAGTTTGAGGGCGGCGGATTGTTAGGGCCGTCGTCGGAACCGCTGCTCGTATCGTCGGGATTGGTACATGCCGCCACCGACAGCGCTAAACATAAACAGGTGATTAGCGATAACAAAATCGTTAAGAAAGTGCTTTTTTTCATTTTCCTCTCCATTATCGTTATTTTGCGCACCGACCGTTCGGGTTTACCTGAGTTTTAAATTATCGCATAAGTTTTTAAAAAACTTTCGGCAAAAAAGAATCGGTTTTGCGCACAAGGATACGAAAATAGTATCTCACAATATTACGATAATATTTTTAACCTAAAAAAACAAGACAGCATAACTGCAAAAAAGTTTGCAATTCTGCTGTCTTTTATATAGTTATACTGCTTTTTAACCTGTTTTTCGCTCTCTTTTCAACAAATGCGTAGGTAAAGGTTTCTCAAAAATTACTATATATTGTAAAAAGGTCGTCGCCATTTATCCGATTACCGTTGCGTGGTCGGCGTAATTTTTTAACTGTTCTTCGGTTTTGGAAAATTTAAAGGGAGCGGTTATAGGCGCTTCGCCCTCCTTAATCTCTACCGAAGAATAATCGTTCGTGGTTATATACGGGTAATTTTTTTTGAACTTTTTGCCGTTCAGCCAAAGATTTTCCAAAGTTACGTCGGTTACGTAATGGGTGGTGGAATTGTATCCCGTCCTTGTGTCCTTACAACCGACGATGCGCACCGTGGTAACGGCGTTGCCGTCTAACATTGTAAGATTTTTAACGGATACGTTGTTTATATTCCCGAGCGCAGTTTCCTTGTGTTGCGTGGACCAAGTGCCGTTAAACGCCACTGCAAATTCTATAAGTTGGCAGTTGCTGTTTGCGTCGCCTTTGCCCATACTGCCGTCTTCAACCGTTATGGTGTCGTATTTTACGTCCGAAACGTCTGCGTTGTTGGCGTTGTGGATGCTTATTACCGGTTTATGAAAGTTGTGTAAAACGGTTATGTTGTTAAAGCGTACCCGTGTTAAAGTTTTGCCGACCGTTTCGTAACCGATTTCCATTGACTGCGCTAAGTCCGTCCATATCGTGCAGTTTTCAAAAATAATATCTTCGGTACTGCCTTCCAAATTTCTATTAGACCACTGCGGATAGTTTTTTACTACCAAACTATCGTCCCAAGTCCTTAAAAAACAATTTTTCACGTTTATGCGCTTACAGGATTGTATCGATATGCCGTCCCCGTTAGAGCGTGAAGTAATAATTTTCATGCCGTCGATTTCGGAATCTGTGCAAAAATACCAGTTTACGCACCAACCTGCGGGGTCAAGTACCGAAAAATCTTTAAATTTAAGGTTTTTACAGTAGTTAAAATCAAGCGGAACTTTAACTTCACCGGTCGTGGCGTTCCGTATAAAGGCGGAACCGTCTATTATTCCGTTTCCCGTCAAGGTGATGTTTTCTGCGTTATTTGCCACGAATCTTGCCCTTACTACTGCGCCGTCGTCTATAATTACGGTTGTGTCCGAGGTAAGCGTTATCGTGTCGTTTTGAATATACGGGCTGTTTGCCGTGGTGTGTAAACCTTTTTCAAATCGGATAACTTTGGTTTTGCGCGCGCCGTCTTCTTCCGCTTGATTATCGGGTTCTTCCTTTAGGTCGGAAACGAAAAGGAAAATGGCTCTTTCGGGGTCGTCGTTTAGTTCCACCGAATAGTTGCCTGCGCTTTTTATGGTGAAAGTTGCCTTGCAGTCTGCCACGTTTGCTTTAACGTTTGCGGACAGGGGACGGACGGTACAGGAAGTTAAGTTTTCGTCCGTAACGGTTAATTCCGCTTTGCCTTCCAACGAAAAGTATCCTACGCCTGCCAAAGTTCTTCCGGAAGGATTTGGCGACCAGGTGTGCGAATTGTTTACGTATACGCCGTATAAGGGAAGAAGGGTGTTTTCAATCTTTACCGACGCGCCGTCATACGCGGTTACGCCCGTCGGTACGGCGGTTATCTCAACCCGACTTTCTTTTAATTCGGTAGGTATCTCGGTAGACGGCGGATTTGAACTTTGGTGGTTATCATCGATAGGTACGCAAGCAAACAAAACCGACGATAAAACCAAAACAGAAAAAATCGATAAAATTGTTTTAAAAAGTTTCATAGTAAAAAATATGGGCAAAAATTTGCCGATTAGATTTATTTTGTTACAAAAATTTTATATCCGAATATGATTTTAGTCAAGTGGGTAAATTTGCAAAATATACTTTAAAACGGCTGTAAAAGGTGAAAACCTTTGTGTTAAACAGAGTATAAAAAATGCCGTAAGCCCGTCTATAGGTCGGTTTACGGCGTTTTTTGAATTTTTACAGCACTTTGTAGCCTTCGGACTCGATTGCTTCTTTAACCTTTGCCATATCCACGTTGTCGTTATATGTTAAGGTTACTTTACCTAAAGTGTAGTCGGCTTTGACTTCCTTTACGCCGACAACCGAAGAAACTGCCTTTTCCACGTGCATTTCGCAGTGGCGGCACATCATGCCTTCTACGTTTAAAATTGTTTCCATAATATCTTCCTTTACGGCATCGCCGTTATTAATTGTTTCCATCTCGGTATTTTGGGTTTCTGCGTTTAACAGTCGGCAATTATTATCGCAACAATTTGTATTAAACTGTCTTGTGCGCGGTTTATACAGGTTAATCCTTAATGCGTTTAAAACTACGGTTATGCTTGACAAACTCATGCAAAGGGAGGCTAAACCGGGGGAAAGGTTAATCCCTATTCCGGATAGCGCGCCTGCGGCTATGGGGACTGCGATAACGTTATATATAAACGCCCAAAACAGATTTTCTTTTACTATCCGTATTACCTTTTTGGATAGCCCTATTCCGTCTGAAACGCTGTAAATGTCGTTACCGACTATTACCATGTCCGCAGATTCCACCGCCACGTTAGAGCCTGCTCCGATTGCTATACCCGTGTTTGCCGATGTAAGCGCGGGGGCGTCGTTTATGCCGTCGCCAACCATTGCCACGTTATAATTTTGTTTGAGTTTTAAAACTTCGTTTGCCTTACCGTCCGGTAATACTTCCGCAATTACGCTATCGGGGCTAAGCCCTAAATTTTCGCCGACCGCCATAGCAACGGTTCTGTTGTCGCCGGTAAGCATAAACACGCGGATACCGCATTTTTGCAGATATTCGATTTCATCTTTAGAAGAATTTTTCAATTCGTCCGCACAGGCAATGACGCCTATAACTTTGCCGTCGACGGCAAAAATCAGGGGAGTTTTGCCTTCTTTTGATAAACTTTCGCCAATAGGCAAAACGGAACCAATATCGACCGATTCTTCCTTCATAAGTTTTAAATTTCCGCCGATAACGGGCTTATAGTCCCACTTTCCTACAATTCCTTTACCTGCGATTTCTTTAAAATCGGTAATGTCGTAGCCATCTGAATCTTTAAATTTATCGCAAACGGCTTTTCCTAACGGGTGTGAACTTTTTCTTTCTAACGATACCGCAAGTTTTTGTAAAACTTCCGGGTCGCAACCGTCAACGGGAATAACGTCGGTTACGCTTGCTTGACCTTTGGTAAGCGTTCCCGTCTTGTCAAAAACCACCGCCGTGGTTTTACCCACGTTTTCCAAGGATTCCGCATTCTTGTACAAAATACCGAGTTTCGCGCCTTTACCGCTTCCCACCATAATGGCAACCGGTGTGGCTAAACCGAGCGCGCATGGGCAACTTACCACCAGTACGGCTACGGCATGGGTTAAAGAAGTAGCAAAATTTTTGGTTACGATAAGCCAAATTATCAGCACGATAATCGCTATGCTTATAACTGTCGGCACAAAAACTTTGGCGACTTTGTCCGCAAGTTTTGCTATCGGCGCTTTGGTTACCGAAACGTTTTTGACAAGTTCTATAAACTTACTTAAAGTCGTGTCGTCGCCGACTTTGGTTGCGCGTGCAATAAAGTAGCCGTTAAGGTTTACGGTCGCCGTGTAGACCTCCGCCCCCTCCGTTTTGTCGACAGGCATGCTTTCGCCGGTTAAACTCGATTCGTCAACGGCGGTGCTTCCCGAAACTATTACGCCGTCGCAAGGCACGCTTTCACCTGCTTTGACGATAAAAAGGTCGCCCACTTTAACCTGTTCGGGCGAAACTTTTACTTCCTTTCCGTCTATAAGCAGTGTTGCCGTTTTAGGTACCAGCGCCATTAGCGCGGAAATGGCGTTTGCCGTTCTGCCTTTGGAAAGACTTTCAAGCATTTTGCCTAAGGTTATAAACACCACTATCATTGCAGAGCCGTCGTAATACAAATTGTGTAAAGAGGCCTGCGCAGCGTCGTAATTTTTATCTGTAACGGATATGAATATCGTTACGGTTACATATGCGCTATATAAAAAACTTGCACCGCTTCCCAGCGTTATAAGCGCGTCCATATTCGGGGAAAGGGTTACAAAACTTTTTATTCCGCTTACAAAAAATCTTTTGTTTATGATAAGCACCGACAAGCAAATTACAGCCTCGATTATGGCAACTATATGGGCTTTATTGCCCCCTTGCAAAAAGGGCGGTAAGTTAAGCCCTATCATATGCCCCGTGGCTACGTACATAAGCAAAAGCATTAATAAAGCACTCGGGATAAGTCGCTTTATCATAGACTTGGTTTCGCCCGAAAGTCTGCCTATAGTACCGTTTTTGGCACTTTTATTATAAACTTTACATTTATATCCCGCGTTTATAACCGCGCTTATTATCGATTGCTCGGTACAGGGTTCAAAGTAAGTTACCTGCATTTCGTTGGTAATAAGGCTTACTACGCAGGACTTAACCCCGTCAAGTTTGTTTACCGCTTTTTCCACTCTCGAAACGCATGCGGAACAGGTCATTCCTTCTACGGTAAATTTCTGTTTTGACTCGCTCATAAATTCTCCTGTTTATTAAGTTCCTAAAAATTATATAACGGAATTTTTACCGCCGTCAAGCAAAATCACGAAATTTTTTTCATATTTTGACTAAGCCTCGGATAAGATTAAAAACCGATTTTGGTTAAAAGGGGTAAAG
Organism: uncultured Clostridia bacterium; assembly: GCA_945638575.1. Lineage (GTDB taxonomy): Bacteria > Bacillota > Clostridia > Christensenellales > Borkfalkiaceae > UBA4636. Next base: position 15,623 of record CALZDP010000012.1, read on the forward strand.
TTAAGGTAATCCGTTGACATTTTTCGCCGATTGGCTTATTATTATACGTGGCGATAGTTCGTATTTATCAATAATTCAAATAATTCTGTCGTTTGTTACGAGGCGTTTGTGAAAGAGGTCTATATAAATCCTTTGTGTGAAAGGTATGCAAGTAAAAATATGCAGGCGTTGTTTTCCGAAGATAAAAAGTTTTCCACGTGGAGAAGGCTTTGGGTTGCCCTTGCCGAAAGCGAAAAGGAACTCGGCTTAGATATTACGGAAGAACAAATCAACGAAATGAAGTCTCATATAAGCGATATAAATTACGATGTCGCAGACCGATACGAGGCTGTAACCCGTCACGACGTAATGGCGCACATTAAGGCTTACGGCGAACTTTGCCCTAAGGCTAAATCTGTAATTCATCTTGGCGCTACAAGTTGTTTCGTGGGCGACAATACCGATATAATCATTTATAGGGAAGGCTTAAAAATGGTCGAAAACAGGCTTATAGCCCTACTTTCGCTGTTTTACGACTTCTGCGGCAAGCATAAAAACGAAAAAACGCTTGCCTATACGCACTTTCAAGCCGCGCAGCCAACGACTGTCGGAAAACGCGCTACACTTTGGGCTCAGGACTTGACTTTTGACTTAGAAAGATTAAGGGACTTAATCAAAACGCTTAAATTTGCCGGTTGCAAAGGTACCACGGGTACGGGCGCAAGTTTTTTACAACTTTTAGGCAGTAGCGAAAAGGTTTTTGAACTTGAAAAACTGATTGCTTCCAAGTTCGGCTTTGACAGTTGTTACGCCGTTTCCGGACAGACTTATTCGAGAAAAATCGACTATTACATTTTGTCTTTACTGTCGGGAATAGCGCAAAGCGCTTCCAAATTCGCTAACGATATAAGGCTTTTATCACACCTTAAAGAGGTAGACGAGCCTTTCGAGTCGGGGCAGGTGGGTTCATCGGCAATGGCGTACAAGCGCAATCCCATGCGTTCCGAAAGGATTTGTTCCCTTTCACGTTTAGTTATATGCGACGCCTTAAACCCTGCAGTTACGGCGTCAACCCAGTGGCTTGAAAGAACCCTTGACGATTCGGCAAATCGCAGAATCTCCATTCCGGAAGCATTTTTGGCTATAGACGGCATTTTAATACTTTACGGCAATGTTTTAAAAGGGCTTAAAATCTATCCTAAAGTGATGGAAAAGCATTTAAACGACGAGCTCCCGTTTATGGCGACCGAAAACATTATGATGTATTTGGTTGAAAAGGGCGGAGACCGTCAAAGCATACATGAAGTCTTGCGTGAACTTTCAGTAAAAACCGCTTCAAGGGTTAAAGGGGAAGGCAAGGACAATAATTTGATAGAAGAAATTATTTCCGATTGCCGATTAAATATTACAAAAGAAGAACTTAATAAAATAATTTCCGCCGATAAATTTATAGGGCTTGCGGTTACGCAAACGGAAAGATTTTGCGATGAAGTTTTAAAGCCGTTAATCGACGGATACGGCGAAACACTTTTGACCGATTTTACGGTCGGCGTATAAATCTGCCCGAAGCGTTGATGTTTTTTGAGTAATACAATAATTTAAAAAATATCGAATAACGGGCCTATAGGCTGACTTTTTAATATTTAACAGGAGGTTTTTTTATGCTTACGGCTATTGTCGGAACAAATTGGGGCGATGAAGGTAAAGGTAGAATGGTTGACTTGCTTTCACGCGATTACGATATCGTTTGCCGCTATCAAGGCGGTAACAATGCGGGACACACCGTTATAAACGAAAGGGGTAAGTTCGTGCTTAACCTGTTGCCGTCCGGTATTTTGCGTGACAATACGGTTTGCGCTATGGGGCTTGGTATGGTGGTCGATTGCGAACATCTTTTCAACGAAGTCGCGCGCATTAAAGAAAAAGGGGTTTTGGTATCATCCGATAACCTTAAAATAAGCGACAAGGCTACTATCTGTATGCCTTACCACAAACTTTTGGACTGTTTGGAAGAAGATAGGTTAAAAGATAAAAAATTCGGTTCTACGCGTAGGGGAATAGCGCCTTGTTATGCGGATAAATACATGAAAAAGACTTTACGCTTCGGCGACCTTTTGCATCCCGAACTTTTAAAGCAAAAACTTAAAGATATTGCGGAATGGAAAAACTTGGTGGTTGAAAAAGGTTACGGAAGCCAACCGGTTGACTATGAAAAACTGTTTGATTGGTTAAACACCTACGCCATGCCCTTTAAAGATTGCGTTTGCGATTTGTCGTCATACCTTGAAAATGCCGCTAAAAATGGTAAAAATATTATGTTTGAAGCCCAACTGGGAAGTTTAAGGGATATCGATTACGGTATTTTTCCGTACACCTCGTCATCATCTACCATTGCTTCTTATGCGCCTATCGGGGCTGGTATACCGCAGTATAAAATCGACAAAGTAATCGGTGTTATGAAGGCTTATTCCAGTTGCGTCGGCGAAGGTCCTTTTACGTGCGAACTTTTCGGCGAAGAAGGGGATAAGTTAAGGGAAGCCGGCGGAGAGTACGGCGCGGCAACCGGCAGACCGAGGCGCGTCGGCGGTTTTGACGTTGTTGCTTCACGCTACGGCGCAAAGGTACAGGGCGCTGATGAAATCGCCTTAACAAAACTTGACATTTTATCTTCTTATGAAAAAATTCCCGTGTGCGTTTCTTACAACGTGAACGGTAAAACGGTCGAAAACTTCCCGATTGGCGAAGATTTAAGAATCGCAACCCCCAACTATATCTATTTGGACGGTTGGAAGCAAGATATTTCCTCTTGCAGGAAAAAGGAGGATTTACCTAAAGCCGCTATCGAGTACGTTAAGTTTATCGAAACCGCTATCGGTAAGCCCGTTAAATACCTGTCCGTGGGCGCGGAAAGGGATTGCATTATCGAAATGTATTAAAGATAAAAATACCGTTAACGGGCTTATAGCCCGATTTTATGTAAAAAACGCACTCGTTTACGGGTGCGTTTTTGTGTGCGAAACTAATGCTTGTTTACATAATTCTACATATAAAACAGGCAAAAACCGTTGCTAAAAAATTAGATATAAGCGATATTAAAAAGGGCAATACGGGCGGTTTCGATTTGCATTTAGAGTAGTATACCGCACCTACGTAAAATACGGTTTCGCTGGAACCGTAAATTGCGCAGGCACATCGCGACAGGTAACTGTCCACGCCGTAATCGGTCATGATTTTAGATAAAATACCAAGGCTTCCGCTACCCGAAAAGGGCTTTAAAAGTATTAGCGGAACAAGGGACTTATCTATACCGAAAAAACCGAAAAAGTCCGCCGATAGGTCGATTATCGCTTTGCTTAGCCCGCTTTTTTCAAAAAGTTCGGTCATAATAAATATCGCCGCAAGGTATGGGAATATCGATAACACGAGAGGAAATGCTTTTTTTGCGCCTTTAACGAATGTATCGTAAACCTTGCCACCTTTAACGGCGACGGATAAAATTACCGTTATAACAAGAAGGGGAATTACATAAGCGCTCATCTTTTACAAAAAATTTTCACCAAAAGTATCCCCGTTATTGTCGAAACCGCGGTCGATAAAAGGGTTGGTAAAATTATATCCTGCGGATTTACCGAACCGAATGACGCCCTTAAACCTATTACAGAAATGGGCAACAGTTGTATCGATGAAGACGCTAATACAAAAAGCATATTTTGCCCGAAACGGTTTCCTTCGTTTTCAAGATATTTTTCCGCTTCTATGCCCATAGGTGTTGCCACACCGCCTAAACCCAAAAGGTTTGCGGATAGATTCATACAGATATATCCGCTTGATTTTTCATCAGTTTTACCGAAAATCCATTTGACGGGTTTTTTCAAAATTTTTGCGATTAACCGACCTATACCGCCCCTTTCTATAAGTTCAAACACCCCGTACCAAAGTGCGTATATGCAAAAAAGTTTACCGCATAAAGATATCGATTTTTCTACGCCGTCCGTCATTACCGTTACCACTGAGGTCGGATTTTGCACAGTCAGCAAAATTAAAGATATAAGGGTTATTACCGTAAAAATTGCGTTCATAAATAATATTCCCGAAATAAATTATGAAAACCGCCGTCTTATTATGTTTTACTTTTTAACTAATTTATGATATATTTAATAAAAGCAGTCAAAAATATTATTAAATAGATAAACCGCTTTTAAAAAAATTTTGATTCAAAACTTATTTGGATTTTGCGCGAGGCATAATTATGGAAAATAAAAACACTTTTTACATCACTACGCCCATTTATTACCCGAGCGGTAATTGGCATATCGGTACCTGCTATACCACCGTCGTTTGCGACGCTATCGCAAGATTTTACCGCATGACCGGTCGTGAAGTTTTCTTTTTGACGGGAACCGACGAACACGGTCAAAAAATTCAGGCAAAAGCCAAAGAAAAGGGCGTTACCCCCAAAGAGTTCGTTGACGCTATCGTTTCCGACCTAAAAGAAATTTGGAAGATGCTTGATATTTCTTACGACCGTTTTATCAGGACGACCGACCCCGACCATATCAAAACGGTACAGTACGTTTTTAAGCGTTTATACGAAAACGGCGACATTTATAAATCACGTTACGAAGGTTGGTACTGTACCGAGTGCGAAAGTTTTTTTACCGAAATCCAATTAAAAGACGGCAAATGCCCCGATTGCGGTAGAGAAGTTCATATGGAAAAGGAAGAAAGTTACTTTTTAAGGCTTTCTAAATACGCCGACAGGATTTTGGACCTTTACAAAAATAATCCCGACTTTTTGCAGCCCAAATCCCGTATGAACGAAATGATTAATAACTTCATAAAACCGGGACTTCAAGATTTGTGCGTGTCCAGAACTTCTGTAAAATGGGGTATTCCCGTGGAATTCGACCCCGACCATACCGTTTATGTTTGGATTGACGCCTTGTCGAACTATATTTCCGCGCTTGGCTACAAAAACGGCAATCAAGAGTTGTTCGATAAATTTTGGCCCTGCGATTTGCATATGACCGGTAAAGAAATTATAAGGTTCCACGCCATTATTTGGCCAGCCATTTTAATGGCTTTGGATTTGCCCCTTCCCAAGCGCGTTTACGGCCACGGGTGGCTCTTAATCGGCGGCGACAAACTGTCTAAAAGCAAACAGGATAAAATTTCCACCGAACTTACAGATCCGAAAGAAATCGTCGTACGCTACGGAAAAGATGCGCTCAGATACTTTTTGTTAAGGGAAATACCTTTCGGAAGCGACGGCGCTTATTCTAACGAAGCCTTTTTAAACCGCATTAACAGCGATTTAAGTAACGATCTCGGTAACTTGGTTTCAAGGACTACGGCGATGATTTATCAAAACTTTGACGGCGTTTTGCCGGCGCCTTGTCAAAAAGAACCCGTCGACCAAGAACTTATATGCTTGGCGGAAGGACTTTTGGAAGCGGTTACTCGCGATATAGAAGAAATTAACGTTCCCAAAGCGCTTTCGGATATTTTCAAAGTCGTCGGCAGGGCAAACAAATACATTGACGAAACCACTCCTTGGGTTTTGGCAAAAGAACCCGACAAAAAAGGCAGGCTTGCAGCCGTCCTGTATAATTTGGCTGAAACTATCAGAATTTGCGCTACTATGCTTTTGCCGTTTATACCTTCGTCGGCTGAAAAAATTCTTGCTTACTTAGGAATTACCGAAAAAGTAGGCTTTGATACGATAAAAGGATTCGGCGGATTAAATAGCGGTATCACGATTGAAAAAGCACAGCCAATCTTCCCGAGAATCGACGTTAAAAAGGAAATTAAAGAAATCGATGAAATGATGATAAAACGGCATAAAGAGGCGCAAAAGACTTTGCAGTCTGCTGATAAAAATGCAGAAAAGTCCGCCAATAAGCCCGTTATCGACCATCCCGAAGAAATTACCATCGATGACTTTTTTAAAACAGAACTTCGCGTTGCATTGGTTACTGCGTGTGAAAAGGTGGAAAAATCCGACAAACTTTTAAAGATTCAACTATCCTTAGGCGACGAAACCAGACAAGTAGTAAGCGGAATTGCAAAATATTATTCACCGGAAGAATTGGTCGGTAAAAAGGTCGTGCTTGTCGCTAACCTTAAGACGGCAAAATTGCGCGGTGTTGAAAGTCAGGGCATGATTTTGTGTGGTGAATGCGGCGATACGGTAAAACTTATCGAGCCGGATTCTTCTCTAAAAGAAGGCAGTAAAATTCGCTGAATTTCAGTTTAAATATGTGTTACTATATAGACTCTCATTGTCATTTGACGGATAAGCGGTATTGCTCTCAAATAGAAGTTGTAAAAAGGGCAAACGATTCGGGGGTAAAAACCCTTGTCGATATAGGTTGGGACGAAACAAGTACACTACAGGCAAAAGACAATTCCGAAACTTTTGCTTGCGTCTACTTTTCTGCCGGTATACACCCGTCCGAAAGTTTAAAAAGTTGCGATAACCGCCCTATAGAGGCACTTTTAACTCACGATAAGTGTGTTGCGGTAGGCGAAATCGGGCTTGATTATCACTACGAAGGTTTTGATAAAGATAGGCAAAAAGAACTTTTTGAAAGTCAAATTTATCTTGCGGACAGATATTCTTTGCCGATTATAATACATTCACGCGACGCTTCTAAAGATATGTTGGATATCCTTAACGCTAACAAAAACCGTTTGACAAACGGTTTTTTGATGCATTGCTATAGCGAAAGCCGTGAACAGGCAAAAAATTATCTTGATCTTGGCGCATATTTTGCTTTCGGCGGTGTTATAACCTTTAAAAACAGCAAAAAGGATGATATCGTGCGTTCCATTCCCATTGACAGGATATTGGCGGAAACCGATTCGCCGTATATGTCGCCGGAGCCTTTCAGGGGCAGTGTAAACGAACCTAAAAACGTCGTTTACGTATACAAAAAACTTTCCGAACTTTACGGCAAAACGGTTGAGAAAACCTCGGAAACAATAAAGGGTAATTTTTTAAAATTTTTTAAAAAAGTCGACCTATAAGCCCGTTATAGCGGTTTTTTGTCCGCATTACAGTTAAAATATCATTATGGAAATCAAACAGGCAATTATAAAAAACAATTTTCATTTCAATAAAAAATACGGCCAAAATTTTATCGAAAACCGAAGTTTGCTTTGTAAAATAGCCGACTGTGCCGATATACAAAAGACCGATACCGTGTTGGAAATCGGCGTTGGAGCGGGTACGCTTACGAGGGTTTTATCGGAAAGGGCTAAACGGGTAGTGGGGTACGAGATAGATAAAAACCTTGCGCCTGTGCTTTCGGAAACTTTGGCAGGGGTTAATAATGCCGAAGTGGTTTTCCGTGATTTTATGAATGAAAGTATTGACGAAGCCAATAAGATTATCGGCGGAGAATTTATCGTTGTGGCAAACCTGCCGTATTATATAACTTCGCCCGTAACCATGCGGATTTTAGAAGAATACCCAAACTGCAAAAGGCTTGTTATTATGGTACAAAAAGAGGTCGCCGACAGGTTTACAGCCGAATGCGGCACTAAAAATTACGGAAGCATTACGGCGGCGATAGATTATTACTGCGACGCAAAATATATGTTTACCGTAACACGTGAAAACTTTTATCCTGTGCCAAACGTGGATTCTGCCGTGGTAAGAATGGACCGCGTATCAAAATACGCGCCGTTGTCGGAACGTGCTTTTAAAGATACTTTGCGCGTTGCCTTTACTTTAAGAAGAAAAACTTTGGTAAACAACCTTATGCGCACATTATCTATGTCAAGGACGCAGTCCGAAGAAGTTTTGTCCGAACTCGGTTACGACTTAAACATCCGCGGAGAGGTCTTGTCAACACAGGATTTTGTAAATCTTTCCGACATACTTTATAAAAAAAATATATTAAAATAACTTAAAGTTTTCATTTTGCTAAAAAAGCAAAAACATTAAATAATCGACCTATAGGAGGGTTTTTATGGTAAAATTCGTTACAAAATTCAACGGCGAAATAACAATGGATTTAAATAAACACGTCTTAAAAAAGTTGTTGTTACCGCTTATTATTATCGCATTGCTTTTTACCGGTTGCGGTATAAATTCCATAATTTCTGACGGTGATTGGATTTTCGGTATAGTTATTATCGCTTTCGGTGTTCTGTATGTACCTATTGTTTGGCTTTTAACAAGAATCATTCAAAAACGCCATAACAAAAGTATGTACATTATGTCTGAAGAAACCATTTCCACCTTTACTTTTACGGAAGATAAAATGTGCATCGAGGAAGTTAAATGCGACAAGTACAAGGCTAATGTAGAAGCCTCTTACGAATACCTGTATAAGGTCGATGAAACCGCTACCCATTATTTTTTGTATATATCTAAACAGCAATGCCACGTTATTCCCAAATGCGATTTGGTAGAAGGTACGCTTGAAGAGTTAAATATTTTATTGTTTAATAATTTAGGACCAAAGTTTAACTTTAAAAAATCCAAGTAACGGCATTTTTAATATATTTTTAACCTTGTTTTTTACCGCGTGATTTTTGCAAAACTCTAATTTGTAAAATAATTGTGAAAATATGCTAAAAAGCATTGACATTTTTGTTTTGTTTTTATATAATAATTGAGCAATTTAACAAGAACTTGTTATTTTCGACTGTGGAGAGGTGTCTGAGAGGTCGATGGTGCAACATTGGAAATGTTGTGTACGGAAACGTACCGCAGGTTCGAATCCTGTCCTCTCCGCCATCAAGACACACGCAAAAGGAGCGTACAAAACTCCGCCGCGTGTGTCTTTTTTATGCAAAACAGGGGTAAATTGTCGTTTTTATGGCAGTTTCCCCTTTTTGTTGTTTATTCGCGTATCGCCGTAGGAATTCGTTCCTCACTCGCTTTGGAAAATCGCAAAACCTTAACGATGACGCAAAAAGGATTTTTGCACGATATCCCAATAGGTGAGTACCTCGAAGTGTTCGCAAATGTGAGAATCCTGTCGGAGTAGGAAATTAAATCCGTCCTGCCGGACGGGATATATGCTTTTCCCTAATCGTGGCGGGTAGAAATAACCTTACGATCTACGTCCATTTGTGTTTGAAGCCCGACTTCCGACTTGTTTACTTGACAAAATAAACAATATATGACATAATTATCATAACATTACAGACGAAGGAGGGGAATTATGGCAAAAAAATATGTATATACAGGTAGAATCAAACATTACTGCTCTTGCTGCGGCAAACTTCTGGAAACAGAATGGAATGGTCGGTACGAAAGCGATCTCTCCTCGGTTATGCAAGTCGATTCCGACGGTTTCGCAATCGTCCGTGACCGTTTGTGCGGAAAATGTCAGCACGAAGAAAATGCTACAATAATTAAAAAGACCGGCAAAGTCTTTAAGTTTTTGGCAATCGCCGTCATTGCGATACTTTTGATAACCGGCATAGTTCTTGCCACAGGTTACTTTTTGAACAATGCGGTTTTCGGGAACTCCGACCGGTTGAAAAAAAGTTTTGACAAAAAGCTCGAACAGTTTGAAAAAGATGAGCGAAAAAAAGAATATAACGACGGTTGCGAAACAGTAGCCACTGCTATCAAAGAGTGCTTTTCCTCAAATGATTATACCATATATTATTACGGCGAAAACGTAAAAGTCGAGATTACTAAATACACCGTAGCAAACACGACTTTGTACTCTTTACAGTTTGATAAAGATTACGGCAAATACGCAAACAAGACTTATGTCATCAAAGACAACGTAATCTACGAAAACGGTGACGAAAAGTTCGCTTACCATGCCACAAGTGAAGGCTACTCCGAATTGAAAGCGACGCTTGAATCCTATCTGCCCGAATATTCTTTCAAAACGAACATCTTTTCCTCTTATGCAAACATAAGCGATGAAACGAATGTGATTACGGACGTTCTCTATTCCTCTTTGACTACCGTTTATTGCAACTACGACGAGAGCAAATTGTACTTCAAGAGTTCAAACGTGTTTTACTACGCTTCTTTCGACGAAGCAGGCAAAGGCAAAACCATTTCATTCCCGAAAGAAAGCGAATACTCAGTAAAATAAATATTTTTCGAAGTGAAATTGTTAAATCTGTTCAAATCCCCATGGACGCCTACTGTGTTTTCGTCCTAAAAAGACGCTCCTTTTTGTTCGTCATCGACACAAAAGGAAAAAGTACGAAACCCGTCAAAAGGATTTCGTACTTTTTCTTTTACATAAATGTTTTGGCGTGTGCGTACCCATTAAAGACATCAATCCGAAACTGCCTATTCCTACGTATTGTCAAATGCAAAAATGCGATGAAAAGGGCAATTTTAGGTGGTAAATAAAAGAGAATATCGCAACAGTCGGTATGCTTTTTTACTGTCAGAAAGCCAACGCCGACGGCAAGCCCGAATACACAACACAAACCGTAAACGGCGTTACATACAAAGCCGTAAAGGTTGCCGATAAAATCTATATACCCGACATAATACAAACCTTATAACCGAATATAAAGTCAAAGCCCGAATTCCTTACGGAGTCCGGGCTTTTTGTGTTGGCTAATCTAATTGAATTTACTTATTGTCATCCGACAATGTACGTAGCAATTCAAAGACTAACTGTCGCTTACTTTCGGGAACTTTCGCAAATAACTGTAATAACGAGGCTTGTTCGCCGTTTAGTTCGCCCTCGTCAATTCCGCTATAGAACTCAACTATAGATATATTCATAGCGGCACAAACTAACTCTATAGATTTTCTGTCAGGCGTATAACCCTTATCGTTAAACCAATCATAAACCGTTGTCTGATACAAACCCGTTTCTTGTGCAAGTTTATACTTTGTCCAACCTTTCTTTTCCATGAGTTCTAATATTCGTTTCTGAACCGTCATACCAAACCTCCGAATGTTAGTGCTAACACTAATATTTTATAACGGTTGACACTTAAACTAATACTTGCTACAATGTAATATATTAGTAGTGTTTAAGCGTAGTATATGAAATATTAGGCTATTTATTACGCAGACTTCAAAGCCTAAAGGTTTTATTCTATGAATATTTGTTTTATCGGACACAGGACAGTGAATAATCCCGAACAAGTAAAATCAAAATTGCTCGATGTTCTGTCGGCGCTTATAGCGGAAGGGGCAAACACATTTATATTCGGCAGCCGAAGTGAATTCGATTTTCTTTGTTGGGAAGTCATTACCGCTTTGAAAGAAAAGTATCCGGAAATAAAAAGGATCTCTTACAATGCGCCGCACGAAGCAGCCTTTACTTCTAAAGAGGAACGTGAACAATACGAACGGTTTTTCTCGCAAGCAATGAAACGCGAAGTTCACTATGCCGACTATGAAGAAACTGTCGATTCTCAAAAAGCGATTAAAGCAAATAAGAATACATACATAATGCGAAATCAAGAGATGATAGACGCAAGCGATGTTTGTATTTTTTATTACAACAAGACTATAAACCGCCTATACGGAAATCGCCCAATAAATATCTACAGGATTATCAACCCAAAAGCGGCACAGCGATAGCATTCAATTATGCGTTGCAAAAGAAAAAACACATCATAAATTTTTTTGAACCAAAATGAAGAAACCGAGAGATCATATTGACCTCTCAGTTTCTTGTGTTCGATAAATTGGAATTTAGTGATTATAAATCTTTTTCTTCGTATGGTTTATTCCAAGAGCCAATTTCCACTAGGTTTCCTTCCGGATCAGCGATATAGCAAGTTCTTTGCCCCCAAGGCTCAGTTGTTGGTTCTAACACGGGTATGGCACCCTTGGCGATTGCTTTTTTATATTCTAAGTCTACTTCTTCAAAAGTATCAACATATAAAGCAATTTCAAAATGCCCATTTTTCCCTATGATATATTGATATTTTGTAGAGGTCATCTTTTCAAAGTCTTTTCTTCCATACAAAAGAAACAATGTACCATCTTTTACTAAATACACATTTCCGGCATTTTCATCTTCTTGAATTTCAAAGCCTAATACATCTCTATAAAAACGTATCATTGCAGGCATATCATTCACAAACAATCCAAATCCATCAAGTTTCATAAGTTTTGCCTCCATAAATTACTGTTTATCTTTTCATAAAAGCACAATTATTATAGCACAAACACGGACGATTTTCAAGTGTATAGTATATAGCGAAAAATGTTTCGGCGGACAATTATTTAGCCTGCGTTTGCTGCATACACTTTACTTTAACGCCTATTTTTGCTATAATAAAATCAATGAAAGTTACTCTTAAAGAAAACAAAACCAAAAACGATATCGAGGTGCTAATTGAGTAACCCGAGATGTCGGAAACCTTAAACAGAGTAGAACTCGCCGTGAAGTCGATTGATAATGCCGTCCGTTGTCTTGATGACGACGGAAGTATTTATTTTGTTTGCGTTTCCGATATTTTCTATATTGAAAGCATTGAAAAGCAAGTTTTTATCTATAAGAAAGATAAAGTCTATCGCTCCGAATTTTAACAGAAATGCGTTTTCCGAAAGGAAAGCGGAAGCGGTGCCATGCCGCGAGACAAAAATCATATTTTTGTCCATTGCAATGTTATGACACAATCAAATCGTATATTTTAAACCAAAAAATGACGTTTCAAAAATGTGCAGAAACTTTTATGCCATATAAATTATTTTGTAAAAAGGTGATAAAATGAAAATCAATTTATCTACGTTCAAATCCCGTTTGACATATTCCGATGACTTTGTCAGGCAAACGGAAAAGTTTATTGCGGAAATCGAAAGGGAACTCGGTTTTACCCTTAACGTTACCGACCTTGAGGATTACGAATGCGACCTTAAACTTATATTCGTGCAGACGGGCGGTTCGGAAGGGCTGTTTTTGAAGGACTTTGACAAACTGCAAGAGCCGTATTACCTGCTTACAAGCGGAAGCAATAACAGTTTGGCTTCGTCAATGGAAATACTTACCTACCTTAACAAAATAGGCAAAATCGGCGAGATTATTCACGGCGACGTAAAGTATATCGCTAAAAGGATTTTAGAACTTTCTACGCTTGAACGCGCCAAAAAGCAACTAAGTAAGTCCCGTTTGGGCGTGGTGGGAAAGCCCTCCGATTGGTTGATTGCTTCCGTACCCGACTACAATAAGGTAAAAGAAAAACTCGGCGTAACCCTTGTGGATATTCCTATTGCGGAAGTTGAAGAAAGGGTGCAAAACGCCGTACAAACGGCAGAGACGAATTACAGCGGTTTTGCCGAAAATGAGTTAAAAACTTCCGCAAAAATTTTAGATGCGTTAAAGGAGGTTGTCAAAGATTACCGACTTGACGGACTTACTATACGTTGCTTTGATTTGTTGACTTCTTTAAAAGGAACGGGTTGCCTTGCATTATCGCAACTTAATACCGACGGTATTGTAGGGACGTGCGAGGGGGATGTAACGGCAATGCTATGTATGCTTATAGCGCGCATTACCACCTGTCAGTCGGCGTTTCAGGCTAACCCTTCACGCATTGACGCGGAAAATAACAATATTTTGTTTGCTCACTGCGCCGTTCCTTTCGACATGACCAAAGATTATAAATTCGACACTCATTTTGAAAGCGGTATCGGCGTTGCCGTAAAAGGGGAAATGAAGGAGTGCAGAGCGACGATTTTTCGCGTCTCGTCCGACTTGAGACGCTATTTTGTTTCAAATGCCACCATTATGGAAAACTGCCGTTACGACGATTTATGCCGTACTCAAATTGTGGTCAAACTTGATAAGCCTGTTGCGGAACTGCTTAAAAATCCATGCGGTAATCACCATATCATAATTTACGGCGAACACGCAGATCTTTTGGAAAAATTGTTTTCCAACCTGTTAAAATAAACCTGTGCCGAATATTTTTATTACTGTGAATTTATCGGATTTAAGGTAACGTTGGAAAAGTAAATGCGCCCAAAAGTCCGCCTATAAGCCCGTTAACGGGTATTTTTGCTAATTTAAAAATTCAAATAATACAACACAGCCGTTGTGGAAATTAGTTAAAATAAAGGGCAAAAGGCTTGATAATCTAAACGTTAAAATAGCGAAATCAGTTGAAATGCTCCAAATTAAGGCGACACTAAATGATAAAATTCGGAACGCTTGGTTTCACGGGGTAATAGTCGACGGCTTCACTTAAAGCAACGTAAATATAAACTTTTTATTAAACTATCGGTTTGACAAAGGGGGGTATTTATTGTATAATAACAAATGAGGCTAAAATGAATTATTTATTTTTTGACACCGAATGTGCATACGGGCGCGGCGGAATTTGTGAATTCGGCTACGTGCTTACTGATGAAAATTTTAACGAAATCAAAGAGGACAATCTGCTTATAAATCCGCATATAAAGTTTGACGATTACGGACATAAAAAGGCAGGTATAGTTTTTGCGTATTCCAAAGACGAGTATTATTCGGCTCCGGATATTATGGATAGATACGCCCAACTAAACAGTCTTTTAACTGACGAAAACAACGTTGTAATAGGATATGCCACGGACAGCGACGCCAAATTTTTGATAAACGATCTTGAAAGGTTTGACCTTCCTTTTATCAATTACACTTTTTGGGACGTGCTTAAAATGTACAGGCTAATCGCCAAGCGCGAAACCCAACTTAAACTTGACGTTTTGTATCACGAAACCAAAGGCGCGGAACTTATGCACCACGAGGCTTTAAGCGATACCAAAATGACTATAGAGGTTTTGAAAAAGTTGTTAAATGATTACAACCTTACCTTTAACGATATAATGAATGATTATAAGGAAACTTCAGGGGAATCTTTTAACGGCAGAATAGTCTTTAACGACGGTTCTATATTCAACTATACAAAGGGCGGAAAAACCACGGTCGCCAACCGCAGAGTGCTTGACGAATATATTAAAAGTGCCCCTATAGGTCGATTATCGGACAAATTCAGTAATAAAATCTTTTCCGTCGCACCGAATATCGCAAAGGAAAACTTCTATTTGACAATGGCGGTTTGCAGTATTGCCAAAAAAATGGGCGGAAATTTTACCCTTTCCATTTGCGATTCCCATTACCTGCTTGTTGACGAAACCACTAAGATACCTAAAAACCGACTGAGAAAAACCGTTAAACTTGTTAAAAAAGCGGAACTTGAAAAGTTGCTTGAACTAAAAGAAGGCAGTTTGGATACCGAAAATATCGTTATCGACGAACTTATCGGCGAACTTCCCGAAAACGTAGAATGGTACAAGGCTTACAAGATCGCACACGGGCTTAATTAAACTTACAAAAATCGGCTAACCCTAAATTATATACGGGGTAGCCTTTTTTGATTTTAAAATTCATTGATTTTTCGCAGAAAATCGAAATAGGTTAAAGCGAAGTTCAATTATTGTAAAATTTCCGTTATTTAGCAAAAAATTGATTGATAAAAACTTAATATTGTGATACAATATTATGCAAGCAATTATGGATTTTTCGGTGAAGAAGTGAAGTTTTCGGATAAAATCAGCCGTGAAAGGGCTATAAATATGAATCCCGTCGTGCTTGCTTTCATTGGCGACGCGGTGTATTCGTTGTTCGTGCGCGAAAAAACGGCTTTTGAAAATGATTGTAAAAGCGGTAAACTTAATCGTATGACCGCGAATATTGTTAAAGCCAAAGCGCAGTCCGACCTTATAGACGAAGTGCTTCCTTATTTTACGGAAGAAGAAACGGATATTTTCAAGCGTGCGAGAAACGCAAAAAAGCCGTCGCACTCTAAAAACGCAAAGATTTCGGAATACAATAAGTCTACGGGCTTAGAAGCCGTACTCGGTTTTTTATACGTAACCGGCAACGACGACAGGTTAAATTACATTCTGAATTTCCATAATTACAGCGAAGATAACTGAATTTTAGCGAGATAATTACATGAAAGTTGAGGGCAGAAACGCCGTTTACGAACTTTTAAGTTCTTCAAAAACCGTAGATAAAGTGCTTATTCAAAACGGTTTGCGGGACGAGGCGTCTAAAAATTTAATAAACAAAATAAAGGATGTCGGCGTTAAGTTTATTTTTTGCGAAAAAGCAGTGCTTGACAAAGAAAGCCTTACAAAAAAACATCAAGGATTCGTGGCGTATGCTTCGGATTTCGTTTACGCCGATTTAGACGACGTTTTAAACGGAGTGAAGGGCGACGGTATTTTGTTGTTGCTTGACGGTATCGAAGATACGCATAACTTAGGCAGTATTATCCGTGTGGCGGAATGTGCCGGCGTGGACGCAATAGTTATCGGTAAACGCCGTTCGGCTTCGGTAAACGAAGTGGTTATGAGGATTTCGGAAGGCAGTGCAAACCACGTGGTTATTGCCAAAGTCGGCAATCTTAACGACGCCATAAAGACTATCAAGGAAAATAATTTTTGGGTTTACGCCCTCGAAGCGGACGGCGAAAACATTTACAAAGCCGACCTTAAAGGAAGGCTTGCCATTGTTATCGGCGGTGAGGATACCGGCGTCAACAAACTTACAAGAAGTTTATGCGACGGTACCGTTGCAATACCTATGTACGGCAAAATAAATTCGTTAAACGCTTCGGTCGCAACCGCCGTTGCCGTTTACGAAGCGGTCAGACAAAGAAATTTGAAGTAGACTTTGCAAAAAACTTTTTTATAATAAATGTCGATAATCGACCTATAGAGGGACTTTTTATTGTGTTAAGGCGCTTTTTGCAAAGATAAACAAATGCGGGGGTAAAAATGGAATATTTTAATCTTACGGACGAAAAACTTGTCGCGCTGAATAAATCGGGCGACGGTTTGGCGTTTGACGAACTTTACGCCCGATACATTGTGCTTATAAGAAGCCTTGCGCGCACATATTTTTTGGTGGACGGCGATGAAGAAGACCTTTGTCAGGAAGGCCTAATCGGTCTGTTTTCTGCGGTTAACGCTTACGACGGGGAAAAGGAAGGCTCGTCTTCGTTTAAAACTTTTGCCTTTAAATGTATTAAAAGTAAAATTTTAAACGCAATATCGAGTTCACATTCTAAAAAACAAAAGGCGCTTAACGATTCCGTTTCCATTCAAGACGTGGTGGAAAACGAACGTGAAGGTACGGTGGTTTCCCCCGAGGACAGGGCTATCGACGAAGAAACTTTAAACGAATTGATTTCGGCGATAAAACAAAATCTTTCAAACTTTGAAATTCAGGTTTTTAATCTGTACGTAGAAGGTCAAAAGTACACCGAAATTGCAAAAATTTTAAACAAATCCCCAAAATCGGTGGATAACGCAATTCAGCGCATAAAAGAAAAAACAAAAAAGGTAAGGTGATAAAGTGTCCTATCTTGCTATTTACAGACGGTTCAGACCGACAGATTTTAATGACGTCGTCGGACAGGAACACGTTGTTACAACATTAATAAATCAAATTAAGACGGACAGGATTGGTCATGCGTATCTTTTTTGCGGTGCACGCGGTACCGGTAAAACCACCGTTGCAAGAATTTTTGCCCGCGCGATAAACTGTCTTACGCCCGACAACGGTTCTCCTTGCGGAAAGTGCGAGGTCTGCGAAAAGTTGTCAAGCCAGTCTAACCTCGATATTTTGGAAATCGACGCCGCTTCCAACAATAAAGTGGACAACGTGCAGGAAATCCGCGCGAACGTTCAGTATCCGCCGGTTGCCGGAAGGTTTAAAGTTTACATTATCGACGAAGTTCATATGCTTACGACAGAGGCTTTCAACGCACTACTAAAAACCTTGGAAGAACCTCCTAAGCATGCGGTTTTTATTCTTGCCACCACCGAACCGCACAAACTTCCCGCGACCATTTTGTCAAGGTGTATGCGTTTCGACTTTCATTTGGTTGCTGATAAGGTTATTGAAAATCTTATCGAAAAGATTTACGATGAAGTGGGAAAATCTTACGAAAAGGAAGCCACTGCGCTTATCGCGAGATCGGGCGAGGGTAGTATCAGGGACGCTTTGTCGCTTGCCGATTTGTGTATATCATATAGCGACGAAAAGTTGACCTATAAGCAGGTTATCGACATATTAGGGGCTTCGGATACTACTAAAACGGCTGACTTATTAAGCGGAATTTTGGACTCTGACGTAGGAAGGGTTTTGACGGTAATAGAAGAACTTACGGGGCTTGGCAAAAGCATAAGCGTTTTAACCAAAGATCTTCTTTCCATGATAAGGGACGTTTTGGTTATAAAAACCTGTAAAGGCGCAAAAGATATTTTGATGCTTCCCGACAGAGAGTACGAAAAACTTTTGCTGTTATCCGAAAAGACAGATAATCATAGATTTTTAAGGGTTTTGGAAATTTTTACTTCCATTGAAACGGATTTAAGATACAGCACTCATCCCCGAATAGTTTTCGAGGCTGCAGCCGTAAAAGCGGCGCTTCCTTCGCAAGACTATAATAACGACGCGCTTATTTCAAGAATCACCGCTTTGGAAAAGACTGTCGAAAATCTTGTTAAAAACGGCGTAACGGTTGCCGAAAAATCCGATTATGTCGATAAAGCGCCGAAAGGCGAGGTTGAATACGATAGTGCGGCAGAATATAAAAAAGTCGAACAAAAGTCCGCCTATAAGCCCGTTAACAGCCAAATTGCAACCACGCCAAAGTATGAAAGTTCACCCGAAGCGCCCGTTGATAAACCACGTTTAAGCGGTTTTGATTATGCTCCCGACGAACCTTTGCCGGAAGAAGAAAGTTACATCCCCCCCGAAAACCAGTTGGGCTTTGACAGTATTGCGGATTTGTCGGCTTCGGTTAGTCAAGATAAATCGGACAGGCAAAAGGCGGAAATCGACAACGCCGTAAAAGAAACTTCGAGTTTTCAAGTTTCGGGCGAAGTTATACGGGACAGAGTTTCCGACGCCAGACTTTGGGGTACGGTTATAAGAAAGTTGCGTGCGGATAAGCATATAATGCTCTGGATAGCCTGTCAAGAAGTAGACGCGCAGGTATCGGACGAAAAATTGATTATTACCGCCGAAGGTGAAAACGAGTATAATTTGCTTGTAAAAAAGGAAAGTTTGGAAACTTTGCAGTCAATAGTTTCAAACTTTGCGCCTTATAAGGTAATCGTTCGTAAAACGGGCGGAGATGAAGAAAATTTTTCCGCCGAAGCCGAAAAGGTTAAGGAAATGTTCGGCGGAAACATCAAAATAGAAAAATAATTTTAATACCCGAAACTACAGCAGGCGCTGGATAAAAAGTCCGTCTTAAATAAAATGAATAGGTCGGACGATTTATCAAAAAGTCTGTCTATAGGTCGGTTATTAAGCAAATATCATTAAAAACAAAAAAGGAGTGTATTATGGGATATAAAGGATACGGCGGAGGATTCGGCGGTAACAATCAAATGCAACAACTTATGAAGCAGGCGCAGAAGATGCAAGAGGACATTCAACGCGCACAGCAGGAACTTGAAGAAGCGGAACTTGTCGGAGAGTCCGCAAGCGGAGCGGTCAAAGTTACCGTAAGCGGAAAAAAGGTAGTTAAGGGAGTCAATTTTGATTCTTCGGTCGTCGACCCCGATGATACCGAAATGCTTGAAGATCTTTTTATGGCTGCATATAATTCCGCTTGCGAAAAGGCAGACAAACTTTACGAAGAAAAACTCGGCCCCTATAACAAGATGGGGGGAATGTTCTGATGAAGGCTTTTATCGAGCCTATCGGTAGACTGATAAATCGACTTACAAAACTTCCGGGCGTCGGCGCAAAAACGGCGCAGCGTTACGCTTATAAAATTATCGATATGAGCGACGCGGAAGCAGAGGAACTTGCCGAAGCCATTTTGCGCGTTAAAAAAGAGGTCAAATACTGTAAAATTTGCGGTAATTTTTGCGAGGACGAGATTTGCGACGTTTGCAAAAACAGAAAATCCGATATCATTTGCGTGGTAAAGGAACCTAAAGACGTTGTCGCAATAGAAAAATCCGATAAGTTTAACGGCAGATACCATGTGCTTCACGGCACGATAAACCCCATGGAAGGCATAGGCCCCAATGATATAAGAATAAAAGAACTGTTGGAAAGACTTTCTAAAGAGTCGGTTTCAGAAGTAATACTTGCCACAAACCCCGACGTCGAAGGGGAAGCCACGGCAATGTATATTGCAAAACTTATTAAACCGCTCGGCATAAAAGTAACGCGTTTGGCACACGGCATAGCGGTCGGTACCGACTTAGAGTACGCCGATTTAGGTTCGCTTTCACGCGCGATAATCGACAGGCGAGAAATATAAAATCATTAGGCGAGAAATTTAAAACAGCACAAGCAAATTAAAAGGCCCTAAACTTTAAAAAAGTTTTATAAGTCGGTCTATAGGTCGGTTATTTGATATTTTTAGGGTGTAAAAAGGTCGAATAACAAGGATAATTGAAAACAAAAAACTGAAATAAATACACCGATAAAAAGGTGCAAGGAGAATACAAGATGAAAAAATGCGGTATATTGATGCCGGTGTTTGCACTGCCGTCTAAGTACGGAATAGGCTCTTTCGGCAAATGGGCGTACTCATTCGTAGACTTTTTAAAAAAGTCCGGTCACAGTTATTGGCAAATGCTTCCGCTTACCCAAACCGGATATGCGGATTCCCCGTACGCTTCCTGTTCGGATGCTTCCGGTAACCCTTACTTTATCGATCTCGAACTTTTAAGAGATCAAAGGCTTTTAACCTACCGTGAAGTTGAAACTGCTATCGATAAAAACGATACCATAGATTACGGCAAACTTTACGTTGAGCGTTATAAACTTTTAAGAAAGGCTTTTGCGCGTTTCGACGTTGAAGACAAAAACTTCAAAAACTTTTTGCAAAAGGGCGAATTTAACGACTACGCTTTGTTTATGGCAATAAAGCAACAGTACAACGACGTATGGATGAATTGGCCTTGCGAACTTAAAACAAGAGATCCCGAAGCGCTTGCTGAATTTTCCGAAGAAAACCGTAGCGAAATACTTTTCTGGCAGTTTTTACAATACGAATTCAGAACTCAGTATTTTAAACTGAAACAGTACGCAAATCAAAAGGGCATAAAGATTATCGGCGATTTACCGCTTTACGTTTCTTTGGATAGCGTTGACGTTTGGACTGCGCCCGAACAGTTTTTGCTTGATGCAACCTATCACCCGACCATAGTATCCGGTTGTCCCCCCGACTATTTCAGCAGGACCGGTCAACTTTGGGGCAATCCTATCTATAATTACGACCATATGAAGCAGGAAGGTTTTCTGTTTTGGAAGAACCGCGTCGGTCGTGCAAGAAAATTTTACGATGTAATCCGTATCGACCATTTTAGGGGGCTTGATAGATTTTGGGCTATTCCTTACGGCGAAAGCACCGCCGAGCACGGTTGGTGGGTAAACGCCCCCGGACGTGAAATCATGGACGCTATCGGTACCGAGGACCTTATCGCCGAAGATTTGGGAACAATCGACGACGGCGTAAGAAGTCTTATGGCGTACGCAGGCATAGGCGGAATGAAAGTTTTGCAGTTTGCCTTTGACGGCGGAGACGACAACCCTTATCTACCGTGGAATATCCCCGAAAACAGCGTGGTTTATACCGCAACGCACGACAACGATACCACTTTGGGGCTTTTAAAAAGTTTGGATAAAAACACCATGGCGTCATGGAAGGTTATGATTCAAAAGTCTGTCGATTACCTTAAGATTTATAAACCCATGCGCAGTATTTATAACTTAGCGGAAGCAATTTTGGATACCGCTTACGGCAGTGCCGCAAAACTTTGCGTTGTTCCCATTCAAGATCTTTTGTATTTGGACGGAAAATACCGTATTAACACCCCCGGCACAACCGGTTGCTGGAAGGTCCGTATTAAAGAAAGCGT
>CALZDP010000013.1 GCA_945638575.1 uncultured Clostridia bacterium
AACCTTCTTCTTTACAAGTGGGTTCTTTTACAACCGTCCATTCGCCGTAAGCGTGGGCTGAAGGTATACTTTCCGTTTCTTTATTACCGCAAAGAGAACAGGTCCTTTCCTGCAAACCTTCTTCTTTACAAGTGGGTTCTTTTACAACCGTCCATTCGCCGTAAGCGTGTGCGCCCTGATCCTTTTTTAAAAGGGTATCGGCTTCGGTAATTTCCGTTTGAGCGGCAGCGTCGGAATAAAAATTATGGCAGTCGGTGCAATACCAATATTCGATATTGCCGTCTTCTTGACAGGTTGCGGATTTTACGTCGACATGAGTCAAAGTATGCTTGTGTGCGTTTGAAGAACCGCCGCCAAACGAATCGCAAGCGGTTAATCCTAAAATACAAACGCTTATCATGGTTACAAGTAACAGTAAAAGTTGATGTTTTTTCATAAAATCTCCTAAATAACGCCCTCTTTAATGCTTTGGATAGCGTAAAAGCCACCGTTTTACAGCGTTATTACAATAGTTTGCGCTCCGTTTTCGCAAAACCGTTTCGCAAACAGCGCATACGAAAATTATAGCATACTGTTTTAGTAAAGGCAAGAAGTTCCGCCAAAGAAGCGCCAAAACGGGCGGTAATAAGCGATTATTTTTATTGTTAAATAAAAACGATGTTTATTAAACCGAAAAAACGACATTTATCGAAAAAAAACGACGTCCGCTTTGTGCGAAACGCCGTTTTTCATTTACCGCCCTATACGGGGTTTTCCTTTACCGCCCTATAAGACGTAATTTTATTAGTTTTTCATGCCTTCTTCAACGGCGACTGCAACGGCGACTGTTGCACCGACCATAGGGTTGTTGCCCATACCGATAAGGCCCATCATTTCTACGTGAGCGGGTACGGACGAAGAACCTGCGAATTGTGCGTCGGAGTGCATTCTTCCCATAGTGTCGGTCATACCGTAAGAGGAAGGACCTGCCGCCATGTTATCGGGGTGGAGAGTCCTGCCTGTGCCGCCGCCGGACGCAACAGAGAAGTATTTTTTGCCGTTTTCGTTGCACCATTTTTTGTAAGTGCCTGCAACGGGGTGTTGGAACCTTGTGGGGTTGGTAGAGTTACCTGTAATAGAAACGCCTACGTTTTCCATCTTCATAATGGCAACGCCTTCGGGAACGTTATCGGCACCGTAGCATTTAACCTTTGCCCTTGGACCGTCGGAGTAGGCTTTTTCGTAAACAACTTCTACAGTTTCGGTATAAGGGTCAAACTTAGTTTCAACGTAAGTAAAGCCGTTGATACGGGAAATTATCATAGCGGCATCTTTGCCTAAACCGTTTAAAATAACGCGAAGTTCTTTACCGCGAACTTTGTTGGCGTTCATTGCGATAGAGATTGCGCCTTCGGCTGCGGCAAAAGATTCGTGGCCGGCTAAGAAGCAGAAGCAATCGGTATTGTCGTTCAAAAGCATTGCGGCAAGGTTGCCGTGTCCCAAACCGACCTTTCTGTTTTCGGCAACGGAACCGGGAATACAGAAAGACTGCAAACCGATACCGATATTCGCAGCGGCGTCGGAAGCCTTTGCGGAACCTTTCTTTATTGCGATTGCAGCGCCTACATAGTAAGCCCAAACAGCGTTTTCGAAGCAAATGGGCTGGGTGCCTCTTACGATTTTATCGCAGTCGACGCCTTTGGATAAACAAATTTCTTTACATTCTTCGACAGAAGAAATCCCGTATTCTTTAAGGACGCCGTTAATTTTATCTATTCTTCTTTCATAACCTTCAAATAAAGCCATAATTTGCCTCCTTATTCCTTACGCGGATCAATGTATTTGAATGCGTTGTCGAATCTGCCGTAATGACCGGTCGCCTTTTGATAGGCTTCGTTAGGTTCCAAACCTTTTTTGATAAAGTCGGTCATTTTGCCGAGCGAAACGAATTCGTAACCGATAATCTGCATGTCTTCGTCTAACGCAAGACGGGTTACGTAGCCTTCTGCCATTTCAAGATAACGCGCGCCTTTTGCTTTGGTGCCGTACATCGTGCCTACCTGAGAACGAAGTCCTTTACCAAGGTCTTCGAGTCCTGCGCCGATTACCAAACCGTCATCGGAAAACGCAGACTGGCTTCTGCCATATACTATCTGCAAGAAAAGTTCTCTCATTGCGGTGTTGATGGCGTCGCAAACAAGGTCGGTATTTAACGCCTCTAAAATGGTCTTGCCGGGAAGAATTTCGGAAGCCATTGCCGCGGAATGCGTCATACCGGAACAGCCTATAGTTTCAACCAAAGCCTCTTCGATTATGCCTTGTTTAATGTTAAGTGAAAGTTTGCAAGCGCCTTGCTGAGGAGCGCACCAACCGATACCGTGGGTAAAACCGGAAATATCTTTGATTTCCTTAGCGAAAACCCATTTGCCTTCTTCGGGGATAGGCGCAGGTTCGTGCTTAGGACCCTTTGCAATGCAAACCATTTTTTCAACTTCGTTTGAATATTGCATGAAAAATCATCCTCCTATTAAAGTTCGGCTAAAGTATAACACATCGAAAATATTTTTACAATAATTTAAACGCCTTTGTCGTAATTTTTATCCCCTAAGCCTAAAATCGGCGATTTTTTAGGCGGTTCGGGACAAGTTTTTTGGGTAAAAAGGGGCTATTTTACGGTTATGAAGTCTGAATCTCTCTTGCCTACCCTTTCAAATTTATGTTCGCGGTAAAAATTTTGCAAAAAGGAAATTACTTTGTTTCTTCCGTTAACCCTTTCGGTTTCACATAAAAGGCTAAACAAACGGTTTGCAAAAAGTTCATATTCCCTTTCGTCTTGTATTAGGTTAAGCGGTTTAGTGGGAAGTTTTACCCCGTTTTCACCTAAAAGTTTATTCGCGTCGCTAAGTAAATCTTTTGAAGAAACGCCGTATTCTTTGTAACAGTCGAAAAACAGGTATGCCGAATATACCGAAAGACCTTCTTCGATACAGTAGCCGTTTAGTCCGTCGAATTCGATTATACACCGCCACCACTGACCTGCAATTTTTTTTGCAAGCGCGTAATAAAAATCTTCTTTGTCCGTTTTATTCTTTTTATCCGCTACAATAGCGATACAGGGAAAAACATAGCCGTTATAAAAATCGGGCGCGCTTACGACGGCGAAAGAATCATATGGATAACCGCCGAAAAAATTTTCGTAAAAATTAAGGCATTTTATGACGAAATCCATAGTGTTTAGATCCCCCGAATTATCAAAAAAACATTGAATAACAGACCTATTGCCCCACTTTTTTTGATTTACGTTAAATTTGTCCGAGATTATTACGCCGAAGTTTCTTGCGCTTTTTATTTTGTAAGAATACAATGTTTTGTTAGACGATAAATCGCAAGCGACGGCTTTTGCGCTTGCTATCGGAAAGTATGTGGAAGGTATAGTCAGTTTTATCGTATAATCCCCTGCGTCGGAGGAAAAATCGTTACCGTACTTTGTGGGAAGATAGGTTAAAAACCTTCCGTCATTATATGGGGCGGAAGTAAAAATGAAACCGCTTAGGTTTATGGAATTTGCTTTTGCGCACTCATTTAAAGTAATTGCGTATTTTATGTTTACTCTAACCCTTTTTTTATCGCCGATTTCCACCGAAAGTGTGCGGTTTGAAAAGTCGTACCCGGCCGCTTTATCAAAAACGGTTACGCGTGCGACGTTAAGTTTACCCAAACTGCAATCCGCCGCGGTATTTTTATCGTCGCTTGTGTTGTCGTTTTCGGCAAAAATATTGAAATACGCCGTCCGCTCTCGGTGTTTTACATGATAATTTATAGTCAAATCTACGGATATAAGCCCGTTATCGAAGTATTCGGCGGAAACTTCGTATTCATCTTCTTCGGAAGGCAAACTTTTGCAACCTAATAAAAAGGGTAAACAAAACAATATGCAAACGGTTAAAAAAATTGCCGATCCTTTAAGTCTTTTCAAGAAAAAGCCCCCTTTAACGATTATACTCGCTAAAAGGGGCGATGTAGAACTTTTTATATTAAGTCTACTTTTCTTCTACGGTGAGATATTTTAATGGGGAAATCACGGTTTTGTTTTCGATAACTTCAAAGTGAAGGTGTGCGCCGTCTTTATATTCCTGCTTATTGTTGTCGGAAATTTTACCGATAACGTCGCCTTGATTAAGCCTGTCGCCTACTTTAAGAGTTTCCGACGGCTCAATTGAATTGTAGACGGTGTATAGTCCGTTGCCGTGGTCGATTTTAACGGTCGTGCCCTGAAGATAACTTGTGGTAATTTCTTTAACGGTGCCCTTGTAAACGGCTACTACGTCCGCGCCCTCTTGAGCGGTGAAATCCATTCCGCTGTGCCCCGTATAAACGCCGAGAGTGGAAGAATAAACCAAAGTGCTGTCGGTGTATTCTTTAGAGCAAGAGCCCCCTTTTACCGGCGTAATAAAAGAAATTACTTCAACTACCGGTTTGTCCGGTTGGTTTTTGTCGTCGTCGGGCTTAGGGTCAGGCTTATCCTCGTTGTTACTGCCGGAACCGCTGTCGTCGGACTGAGTGGGTTTTTCAAGGTTGACGTCGTTATTACGGTTATTTTGGGTAATTGCGATAACGGTAACAACACCTATCAAAATAAGCATTACCGCTAAAATGGAATAATAAATTATTCTCTGTTTTTTTGATTTGATTTTTTCTGTCATTTTTATAAACCTCCGAGATTATGTAATAAATTAAAATCCGCCGTAAATTAAAGGACTGCCGATAGTATACAAACCGTTGTCATCACACGTTTGCAGATTTACTTTTTTGCCGTTAATCGACCTATAGCCCGATATTTTTGATGAATAATAGTAATTGATTTCAATTCCGTCCAAGACTTCGGAAAACACTTTTTTACATTCTTTTTTTTGCAAAAAATCGTCGATATAGTTTTTATCGTAAGTTGCCAAACTTTGACCCGTAACGCTTTTTATCGTGTAAAACTTATAAATCTCTTCAGACGAAAAACTTATAAAACTGCCCGAAGAACCGTTGCCCGTCGTTACGGTGTAGTAACCTTTGCCGTCCGAAAACAGCGGTTTGTCGTTGTTAAAACACGCGAAGATAAAAACTATAAGTATTAAAGAAATTCCCTTTTTTAACATAAAAAATAATCCTTGCCTTGTTACGGTAAGGATTATTGACTTAACAAACGCCGTTTATTCAATTTAAGATAAAAATTTTTATAAATCGGAGAACGCCGTGGTAACGCCGTCGTCATACATCAGTTTTAAAACCCCTTTTGCGTTCAATCCGCCAAGAAGAAGGGCAAGTTTAACTTCCTTTTGGGAAGCGGAAAATCTTTTGTGCCGTCCCTTATATACCAATAAGTATCCGCTTTTAAGCCTTTTATATTTTTCTAAGACAATATTTAATTCTTCGGATATATCGGGTATACCTTGCAAAAGTTCACGCTTTTTCTTTATTTTGTCAAAATCGTTTAGACAAAAATTTTGATAAATTTCCGTTTGATCGACTTTTAAAATCTCGGCAAGTTTTTCAACGTTTTGGTTAATATCGGGGATTATGTAAACGGTATCTTTTAAAGACAGATAACCTTTAACTTCAAGCAAAAGTGGGGCTATAAGCCCGAAAACGCACTCATATAGCGGTGATGCTGTCAAGTTTGACAAAACCCTTCCCGCAAAAAAAATACCGCTTTCCAATAAATACGGACAAAGATAAACCGCCTTGCCCAAGTATAATTGCGACAGTATAAGAACAACGGCAATATTTTCTTTTGTCATGCAAGTAAGCGTTTTATAAGAAGCCGTAATTGCTTCTTTCACGTTAATATCTAGGCTTTCGCCTTCCATGGTTGCGTACATTAAATAGTCCGCGTAACATAACGCCAAACTTGACGAAAAGGCATATCCGTCAGCCAAATCGTTACGGTTTAAACTTTTGATAACTTCGGTATCGACAACTATTTTATCAATTTTTCCGCTTGCGTAACTTACGGGGCTAAGCATAAATCTATCTGCAAACAAGTCAGCAAACACGGCAGAAGTTTGTACGGCAATAAGATAAAAGCCCAAAGACCGGGATAAAATCGCCAACCTGCCCTGCCATAGGCTGTTACCGACGGAAATTACCGCGTCATATTCCTTTAAAAAAGACTCCGCATTAGGGGGTAAACTTTCAAAAACCAACGCTTCCGATGGATAACTTGACATTACCGCGTCGCGTAAAGACTTACCGATAGACAAATAACATTCTTCATTAGCGACGATAGCGACTTTACCCTTTTTATTTTCGCCTGAACTCTTAAAAAACAAGGAAAGCGCGGAAAGGGTTTCCTTTTGGTAATCGCCCAATATAAGTTTATCCTTAAAAGGCTCTTTTGAAATTAAATTTTCAAGTAGATTCATAACCGCTCCCCCCTTTTTTTAATTATACGCCGAACGGAATTTTTTGTCAATTACGGCAGTGCAATTAAAGGGAATAACCGTTACGAACTTTTTGGTAAAAAAAACTTTACAAAATTAGAGAAAATTTTATAAAAAGCCCTTGATTTTCAAAAATTTTCTGTTATAATCAATTATAGTAAACCGCACGATAAGGTGCTTCGGAGGAAATAATGAATAAAAGTGAATTTATAAGAAATCTTGCCGACAAACAAGGCGTTACCATTAAAGAAGCAGAAGAAAATTTTGTGGCTTTTGTTGAAACTTTGACCGAATGTTTAAAAGCCGGCGAATACGTACATATTTCGGGATTTGCTACTTTTTCGGTTAAAGGAAAGGTTGCGCGCGAAGGCGTAAATCCCAAAAACCAAGAAAGAATTATCATTCCGAGTTGCCAATCGCCTACGGTTAAATTCAGTAAGGCTTACAAGGAACTTTTCAACTAATTTATACTAAAAAATTTAATGACGACGCCAAAACTAACCGCGTCGTCATTTTTTATTGAAAATATTTGGCGTAAAGTTTAACTATCGTCAAAAAGGCGTTGTTTAAATCATTTCTTGCCGAGTCGTTTAAAAGTGTGTTTTTGTAATGTTTTACAGTGTTTTCGCAAACAGAAAGGGTTGCTTTTTCTATCGGGGAAAGATCCTTTGTTTTTAGTAAGTCAAAAAATTCTTCCGCTTTCAAATAGTTTATGCTGTCGTCAAAGCGCGGACGTTTTACACCCATCTTTTCCGTTTTTAAACTAAGGGCGCAAGGCTCTTCCGAAATTTCGGCAATAGGACTTAAAGCAACGGTTATTTCGTCAAAACACTTATCGCGTTGGGTGTAATTTGCTTCGGCAAGTCTGTAAAAGAGGGCGTATAAGCCGATTATCGCACAAAAAGTTATTATAAAATATATAAACGGCTCTAACTCGCTATTAAAGTAACTTCCGCCGTTAAAAAGGTTTGTTATCGCCAAAAGATACAATATAAAAGAGGCGGAAAAATAGGTGAAGATAAGAAGATAACTTATTTTCGGGTAGCCGTAGACGGCGGTTTTTAAGTTTACCGAAAAACCGCTTGTAACCGCCGAAAAAACAAAAAGTAAAATTGCAACGGTCAAGTAGTCAAAACTAAAACTTATTTTAATAAAAAGTTCTACAAAGCGGTTAAAATAATCCAACATAATACTCCTTACCGCAAAAAAGCGGAAACACAGAATTCGATATTCCGATTGTTTCCGCATTTTTTATATTTTATACTTGTAATTTTTAATCGAGCGTGATTTCTTCCACCCGTAAAAGATTTACAAGCACTTTTTTGATTACTTTTTTGCCAAGCGATTTTTCCACCGCATAAGCGTAAAGATCCAACTGCTTATGATATCTTTGTTTTAACGCCTTTTTTGAAAGGGCGGAATGTTTATAGTCGATAATTATCGCATTATCCTCCTTTATGCAAAGTAAGTCGATAACCCCTTGCAACAAAACATCTTCGTCGCCTTCCTCGCCTGCTAAGTTCGGCGGAACGGTTACGATAAAAGGCTGTTCCTTATAAAGTTTGTAATTTTTTATCTCTTTAAAAATATCAAGATTTAATATTTGCTTTATCCTGTCTACGTCCGTTTTTTGTTGCCACTCTTTAGTAAGTTTTGATAAAAGTTCCTCTATAAGCCCGTTATCGCCTATTTTTTCAAAATCTAAAAGTTCCAAAAACTTGTGATAGGCGTTACCGGTATCGGCGTCGCTTACCGAAAACATCGGCTTCGAATAAGGCGAGGCGTCCAATTCAAACACCGCGTCGTTTTTACTGATTTCGGTAACGGTGCGCTTTAAACTAAGAGTCGTATCCCTTTGATATGGGTAAGAAAATTCAACATATTTTTTGATTGTTTCAACCCTTTCGCTATCCGCTTCGGGAAGGATAAGCGCTCGTCTTTCATCTCTTTCGGAAAGTTTTTTAAGATCTTCTGCCGAAACGGGGGTTTTTGTGATTTGTATACCGTTAAATAAATCAAGTTGCTTTTTGGCGTCTATCGTAGGGGTAAATTCTTCTTTTGGCGAATTTTTGCAAACTATATACAAAATACTTTCGGCACGCGTCAGCGCCACATACAAAAGTCGTAATTCTTCCTTTAAATTTTCACGTTGCTTAACTAAGCCGATATATTCTTTTATAACGCTGCTGCGTGAAACTTTGCTTTCCCTTTCGTAAACCTTTACGCCGATACCTACGTCGCGCGCGCAAAAAACATCTTCACGGGCGTCCATGACGTTCCAGTTTCTGTCTACGCCGGCAACTATGACGATAGGGTATTCCAGCCCTTTAGATGCGTGCATGCTTATAACGTTTACGGCGTCGACTCCGCCGCCTGCGGGAAGAGTCATATCGTCAAGGGCGTCGTCAAGGTCGGTCATAAACTCTTGAATAAATCTTTCCGTTTCGCCTTTGTATGCATGGGAAATAAAAACGTCTATACGCCTGAGTTTATACTCGCCTTGAGGCGTGGCGGACAGTTTTGCGTCAATAGATTTTTCACGCATCATGCGCCTTATCAATGACGGCACGCCCTCGAAAGCGGAAATTAGCCTTAGCCTTGCAAGGTAAGAATAAAAATCCCTTAGTTTATCTGCCAAACGGTCGCCCGTTTGCGAATATCTTATTGCTGCCTCGTGGAATTCCGCCGTAGGATAAGCGTCGCGTATCTTTTTTAGGTCGGCGTCGGTTAATCCGCCCACCGAAGATTTAAGCGCGCCTGCCAAAGAAATATCGTCGTCGGGCGACAAAATGCACTGCAAAATGTTTATAAGAAGTTGAATTTCCGGATAGGTTTTGATACTGCGTTTGTTTTCGGAAACGGTAGGAATGCCTGCCTTTTCCAACTCCTTAACAACCCTGTCCACGCCCGACTGCACTGTACGGTTTAAAACGGCGATGTCGCTGTATCTTGCAAGGCGTACACCTTCCTTTTTATCGTAAACCATTTTATTTAAGGCATTTTTGACGGAGTAAACCACTAACTTTTCGTAGCTGATTTTTTCGGACTTTTCAGCAGAAAGGTGCTTTTCAACGCTGTAAACGCCAAGGTCCAAATTTTCTTTTTCATCCTTGTCGCAAAGGTAAAACAGTTCGGCTTCACCCTTGTACGAGCCGAAAAGGTTGCCGTAAATCATGGGGTGTTTACGGTATTCAAACCCCATTACAGACTCGGTCATATCTTTGGAAAAGACTTCGTTTACCGTATCTATAACCGCTTGAGAACTTCTGAAGTTACTGTCAAGTTCAACGTGCGTTCCGTAAGTTTCGGCGTCTAAAACACGGCGTGAAAAGTTTTCGCTTCGGCAACCGCGGAAACCGTAAATGCTTTGCTTAACGTCGCCCACCAAAAAGAGATTATCCGACTCTAATAATTTAAAAATACTTTCCTGTATGCCGTTGGTATCCTGATATTCGTCCACGAAAATGTATTTGTAGGCGGAATGTAAATCTTCGATTACCTCTTTATTTTGAAGAATTTTATATCCTATATGCGATAGGTCGGAATAGTCCAAAAGACTTTGTTCCTTTTTTTGTCTGTCGTATTCTTCACGGAAAAGTTTGATTATTTTGATTAAACTTTGTAAAATGCAACGCGGACCTAAAAGGTCGTTTAATCTGGTTTCGTAATCGGCATAAAATATTTTTTCGATTTCCGCCTGAATCTTTTTAATGCCGTCATAAACAAGAGCAAAGTCGTCGTAAAGTTCGGCTTTAAATTCGTCGCTTTTTGTTAATCGGGGTTTTACCGTTTTATATAAAGAAAATTCCCGTAAACTTTCCGCGTCACGGCGGCTATAAAGATTTTCGATTAAATTTTTATATGCCGTCAAAACGTCCGCATAACCTTTTACGCCTAAGTTTACCGAGCGATTATACAAGTCGAAAATTTTATCGTAATAGTAATCTATTTTTTCAATAAATAGGGCTATAAGCCTGTTATCGACCTTTTTCAGACCTTCGTCGCTATAGTTAAACAGGGCGGAATCCAAAAAGGCGTCGGGATCGGTTTCGCTTTCCAAAAAACCGTAAATTTTTAAAATTATACACTTTAAAGTATCGTCTTTGCGCTTTTTTATAAACACCCTTAAAAGGTTTGACAAGTCCTCGTCGCCGTTATCGTATAAATCTTCCAAAACCTCGTTTAAAGCGGAATTTTTAAGGGTTTTTTCTTCGGATTCGGCAATAATCGAAAATGCGGGATCTACGTCGGCAAGGTAAAAATACTTTCTTATAAGAGAGTTTAAAAAGGAATCTATGGTTGAAATGGACGCCATGGATAGGTCGTTCAACTCTTTACGCAACCTTTCTACGTCCTTACCTTCTTTTATACGCCCTATAAGCGCCTTAGAGATTTTTTCACGCATTTGAGTGGCGGCAAGTCTTGTAAAAGTTACAGCCAAAATCTCTTTAACGCTTGCTTTGCCTTGTGAAATAAGTCTAATAAGCCTTTCCACCATAACGCTTGTTTTACCGCTTCCAGCCGAGGCGGAAACAACGATGTTGCCTTCGTTATGATTTATTACTGTCATTTGTTTTTCGGTAAATTTAGGCATTATCGTCCTCCGCATTTAAAATGGAATTTTTGTTGCCTTTTAAAACGTCTCTGTTGTTGTCGCCGGACTCTGCGTCGTAACCGCAAAGGCCTTTGTACTTACAATACTCGCAAGCGTCGTTTGAGGGCGAAGGAATAAAACACCCTTTTTGCATTTCTTCCGCACCGCTTTCGCACACCTTTACGGCATAATCCATGTAACTTGCAAACTCTTTGCGCGACAGAAGATTTTTATTTTGAGAAACCGTACCGTCCTTTTTGAGTTTTACGCCGAGATTTTTGCTTTCACCGCTATCCAAAAAGTCGTTATCAAGTTTGCCTATTATTTCCTTTTCGGGAAGACATTTACCTAAATACTCTCCGCCCATGACGTCGGTTGCCCCGTACTCGTCGGAAAGTTTAAAGTAGTGCGCGCCTGCCGGAATATAGCCGAGTTTGGCAAAAACATTCATATATAAATACAACTGAACTTTTTTACCTGCGTAAAAGGAACTGTCTTCGCTGTCCGCTTGACCGGATTTGTAGTCTATAATCCTAAAATACCTGTCTTTGCCGTCAAAATATTCGTCTGCGCGGTCTATTTTACCGCGTAGGGCGATACTGCCGGAAGGGGTTTTTAAATATATGGGATAAAGTCCGTTTTTACCGCTTTCATTAAATTCTATTTCCGCGCCGATAGGTTTAAAGGTGGAATTCGATATATCCGTATACACCCTTTCGCACTCTTTTATTGCTTCCTCTTTTAACAGCAAGAAAATATTTTTATATTGCGGTTTGTTAAGATAACGGGCATATAGAGGGGTTTTTATTTCTTCATCGAACAATTTTTCCGCTAAAATCCGCGCGGACAGTCGGTCTTTTACTTCAGAAAACTTATTGATAAATTTTTCCATAACGTTATGTAAAACGTTACCTATTTCATAAACCTTTGTTTCGCCGTTTGCGCTTTCCTTTAATTTTAAAAGGCCTTGAGCAAAGGCTTTATACGGACAGGAAAAGAAGGTTTCTATAGTCGTGGCGGAAAACTTTCCCGTGTAAGATAAATCTTCGTTGCAAAGTTTCGGTTCGCTGTAATCGATTAAACTTTGATATTCGCCCTCGTCCTTAATCGCCGCCGTAAACGCCGCCAAGTCCTTTAAATCGCCCGCTGACCTTTCCCTAAACTTTTCCGCCGTTATGGCGCCGTAAAGCATACCGGCTTTTTTGGAAAGATATTTTGCAGGCACATTTTCGGGAATAAGCGAACTTACCTCCATTTTACAAAGCAACGGCTTATTATCGCTACTTGAAAAAATCGACAAAATACGGTCGATAATTTCGCTTCTTAAAACGGCTTTGCCTTTACTGTCCGTATTAGAGTAGGATAGATATAGACGGTCGGTAAAACTCATCATGGTTACCGCTATATTTTCCCTTTCACGCTCGTTTACAATTTGTAATTTCGGCTCGATAATCAACTTATAGCCGTCCATTTTGGTAAGTTCGCGGTCGTTAAGCAGTGCGACGTCCGCTTTGTAATCGGGAACGGAAAAGTTTAATTCCGGACAGAATAAAATTTTGGATTCTTTAAGTCTTCCGCCCTTAAAATCGCCCAAATAAACGGTGTCGTTGTATTCGGGTACCGTAGAAACTTTTACCGACGCCGAGGCGCTTATAATTATATTTTTAAATTCGTTAAGGGATACTTTAACGCTTCCCAAAACCCTGTCGACTTCATCCAAAAAAATGGACAAGGCTTTTAAAGCGCCGTCGTTAAATTCCGCCGTAACTCCTTCGCCGTACTCCTTTAAGGAATCGGACATAGCCTGTCCGCGATTAAATACGTCCAGATAGTCGAGCGAAGATTTTACCTGTTCGATATAGTTGGAAACACTGTCTTTTAATGCAAATTTTGAGGTTACCGCCTCGATACGACCTCTCACGCTTTCTGCTATTAAATCGCCGAAAGGCTCCTTCATTTGCTTTCTTGAAATTGCGTTTTCATAAATGTATTTGGTGAAATCACGCGATTCTTCAAAGGAACAAAAAAGTCCGTTTTTTGCTAATTCAATGGCTTTTTGAGGCAAAAGATTAAACCGTCTTACGTCAATAAGTCCGCCTATAAGCCCGATAACGGGGTGTTTGTCAAGATTTTTGCTTTCATCGACGTAAAGCGGAATATCGTATAAAAAGAAACTTTCTTTAAGTTTCGGCGCAAAATCGGATAGGTTTTGACAGACTACCGAAAAGTCTTTATACCTTCTTTTGTTTTCCGTAACTTCATAGCGTATGACGGCGGCAATGGCGTCGCATTCTTCATTAACGGTGTTTGCCTCGGCAACCTTTATCTTGTCGCTGTAAATTCCGCCGTCAGAAAAAGCAAACGGATCAAAAAGCCCTTTAGCGATGGCGTACTGCTCGGTTTTACCTTCTTCTCTTAACGGAATAACCTCTGCCCCGGGGAAAAGTCCGCTGATTTTATTTACCGATTCGTTTGTATAGGAAGAATAATTGCCCGATACGCAAACAAAATTAAGGTCGGAAACCTTGTTTAACGCCCTTAAAACGTTCAGCGTCTGCTTGGTGTATGATTGAACCGCCGCCACTATAACGTTTGCGCCCTTTAACTTTTCGTCCTTTAATAGGGCGCCTTCCATCAAAGAAAGATAGGCGCTTTCGTCGGTCAAACGGTTTTGGGTAACGTAATCTTCGTATAAGCGATAAACGGTTTCGATATCCTTTAATTTTGTACGCAAAGCCCCCCTTTCCGCCTGGATTATCTCAGTCAAATCGCTCGGTTTTACAAGCGCCGCTTTCAACTGGGAAATCAGTCCGTAAACTTCGGTGGGAACGGAAAAGGCTTCCGGTTTTAATCGGACCAGTTCGGACTCGTGTTCCTTCATAAGTTTTCTTACAAGCAACGACGCTTGCGCCTTGCTTAAAAAGTTTTCTACCTTCACGTTTTTGGAAACGTAACGGGAAAAACTCATGACCTCTGCGTTAAAAGTACCGCCCGTTAAGGTGGCTATCTCTCTTTCAAAAGAAAGTGTGGCTTTGCTCTCGCAAAAAACGTATGTTTTTTTGTCAATATCGCGCGGAAGGTCGGCAACAAGCCCTGCCGTTACCCTTATTGCATGCGCGGTTGAAAGGGCGGTGTAGATTTTCATAAGTTAAGTATAACATAAATAATTACATAAATTAAGTTTTTTGGATATTTTTATTTGCTTTTAACAAAAAAAATATGTTACAATTACTTAAATAGCGGAAAGTGTTATTTCCGCCAAACAGAAGTTGTTAAATTTACCCGTCCGCCAAAGTTTTTACCGCTGCGGCTTATAAGTTTTTACTTTAAGTTTCCGGCTTTTTTGTTGCGACGGACCAATTACCCAAGGGGAGATTATGAAGAAACATTTTCGTTCGGCTTTTGCCCTAATAATTGCCTTGTTTACGTTGACTATGGCAGGCTGTTCCACACAGGTGCCGACCACGCTGGGCGGTTCATACTTTTTGCAAAACGCAGGTAATATAAGCATTATCGGCAACGTTAACGAAGTCAATGAATACTCCGTTACCTTTACGCCGTCAAACGCTACCGCGGCTAACGACGTGAAAATTGCCTTAGTTGAAGAAGACGTTCTTAACCTTTTAACCACTACGCTTACCAACACCGTTTATAACGAAACGGAATGTTATCTTTTGGAATCGGTGTTAAAAACCAAAATTTCATACGTTTTGTACGGCGAAAATGTGGGTGTATTTGAAAACTATGTTTCGCAAAAGGTGTACTTTTTAAGCGTTTCCAACAAACTTAAACCGCTTTACAGCCAAACGACCGCAAACGCCAACACCCCCGTTACGGATAAAAACGGCAAATATTCCGTTGTCAATTTGAAATATTCTTTCAGCGTAACCTATTCTGACGATAC
Source organism: uncultured Clostridia bacterium (assembly GCA_945638575.1). Lineage (GTDB taxonomy): Bacteria > Bacillota > Clostridia > Christensenellales > Borkfalkiaceae > UBA4636. Next base: position 14,909 of record CALZDP010000013.1, read on the forward strand.
CGCCGTTGCGGACTTTGTTCCCGAAAAAGGCGAATACGGAATACCTTCAGGCGAACGCGAATATAAAAAATACAACTCTAAGACCAACTACTTCGATAACAACGCTATGCTGTTTATGCCGAGGGCTATTAAACTTACGGACAGTGCCTCTTTACAGTTTTCCTGCATTGACGTTTTATCCGGCGCCAACCGCAATATGACTATGGCAAGCGACAGTACAAAACCTTCGGAAGACCTTATCTTTTCCACGACCAATACCGAGCAAGGCGTTATTCCGCACGCTTACTATATTAACAGCCGAAAATTGTTCGTAAACGGCGACAGTCAGGTTATACCCTGCCACGTCGTCAATTTTGCCGTAAGCGGAACTTTTTCGGGCACACCCATTAAGTGCTGGTACGCCGACACTGCGGACAACTATAAAGAAGCAAGGGCGCGCCTTATCAAAATGGAAAGCACCGCTTTGTATTCTTTAGGTACGTTTACCTATATAATCAAGAAAACGACTACCGCGGATTGATACCTTTTTAGGTTATTTTTGCCCGAGGTACCGTTTAAATAGGTAACTTTCGGGCTTTTTTGTTTACTTTTAGGCTTACTAAGGTTAATTTAAACCACTTTAATCTTTAATGATTTGGCGATAAATCCTTTTTTGGGGATTTTAAATAGAATATCAAGGAGGGCATTTTTTATGAATGAACAGGAAATAAAAGCCGACGAAATCGCTCAAGACTTTGTCAAACGCGATTACGTTAAAGAAATAGTCGATCTATTAAGCGGCGATTTGCCCCCTTTCAAACTCAAGGAAGAACTTTCTAATTACCACGAATCGGATATTGCCGAAGTTATACCTTCCCTCTCCAAAGAAGAACGTCTTAAACTTTATAAAATCCTCGGTAACGAAGAAGTTTCCGAAATATTCGCCTATTTGGACGACGTTGAAGACTTTATCGAAGAATTGTCTTCTTCCGCCGCGGCGGACATCATCGAGGAAATGGACGCTGCCGACGCTTTGGACGTTTTGGACGAACTTGACGATGATAAGCGTGAAGAAATTATCGGACTTATGGACGAGGACGCCGCTAAGGACATTCAACTTATCGACGCTTACGACGAAACCTTAATAGGTTCGCAAATGAGCACGAACTTTGTAACCATTCGCGATACCGACACCATAAAGCAAGCCACCAAAAGCGTTATCGAGCAAGCCGCCGAAAACGACAATATTTCCACCGTTTACGTGGTAAAAGCCGATGACCAAACCTACTGCGGCGCCACCACTTTAAGAGATTTGGTTGTTGCAAGAAACAACGTAAACCTTGCGGACATTACCGTTACCGCTTACCCTTATTTTTACGCCGACGAACCTATCGCCGACTGTATCGAAGAGTTAAAAAACCTGTCCGAAGATTCCATCCCGATACTTTCCAAAGACAATAAGATTTTAGGCGTTATTACGGGCGCGGAACTTGTTGACGTAGTTGATCAAGAACTCGGCGACGACTACGCAAAACTCGCAGGTCTTACCGCCGAAGAAGATTTAAACGAACCTATCTTTAAATCGGTTAAAAAACGTATTCCTTGGCTTATGATACTTATGGGGCTTGGACTTATTGTTTCCACCGTGGTCGGGCTTTTTGACCCCATAATTACCGCGATACCGTTGCTGTTTTCCTTCCAGACCATGATTTTCGATATGTCCGGTAACAGCGGTACGCAAAGTTTGGCTGTTACAATAAGGGTTATTACCGCCGAAGATTTGACGGGCAAGGAAAGATTCAAATTCGTGTTTAAGGAACTACGCGTCGGGCTTATGAACGGCTTGATACTTTGCGTTATCGCCTTTTTGATAACTTCCTTTTACCTTATCGTTTTAAAACAAACCCCCATGACCAACGGCTTGGCTGTCGCAGGTTGCGTAGGGATTTCCATTACCACGGCAATGATATTTTCAAGCCTTGGCGGAACACTGCTTCCGATGTTCTTTAAAAAAATAAAAATAGATCCGGCTGTTGCGTCCGGTCCTATGATTACAACCTTAAACGACCTTATCGCCGCCGTTGTCTATTACGGGCTTGCTTACCTACTTATAATAAAAGCCTTTGGTCTATACGTAATGTAGTTTTCGCCCGTTAACCAACCTTGTTTGTCGGGCGGAATATTACGCTCTTGCAACCTTAAATGAAAATTTAAATCGCTTCGTTGATGAAGAATTGAAACAAGTTTTCTATCAAATTTTTATATAATTACTCAAATACCGCAATTCTTAATTCTTATTTCTTATTTCTTAATTGAAGGGCACAAAGTGCCCGTTAACGGGCTTATAGGCGGACTTTTATGAATTTTGGCGACATTTACTAAAAAACCCACACTGAAAAGTGCGGGTTTTTTAGATTGTCATCGTTAATTTTGTTAATCTTTTATAATTTATAGGGTATACCTTCGTGATTTAAAAGCCATATTTTTTTATCGAGTCCGGCAGAAAAACCCGTTAAAGATTTATCTTTACCTAAAACCCTATGACACGGAATAACAATTAAAATTTCATTTTTACCGACGGCACCGCCGACAGCCTGCGCACAAGGGTTTTTTGCAAAGACTTTGCATGCAATATCTTTATAGGTGGTAAAAGCGCCGTATGGGACTTTAATCAGTTCGTTGTAGACCTTTAGTCGGAATTCTGTTCCAACAGGCGCAATTTTAAAGTTCGGCGCAGTAGGCGTACCTTTAAAATAATTATCTAAATATCTGTAAACTTGCTCGATAACGGGCTTATAGGCGGACTTTTGCGATATCTCGGGTAACGGAAGATTGGTAGAAAGATTTACTAAACTATCATCTACTATACCGATATAAAGTTTGCCTAACGGCGATAAATATTCGTAAACCATTATTTTTTGTAGTAATGTATTCTTGCTTGGTCGTATCTTGAAGTCTGTTTGATATCGGTTTTCGGGTGTCCTAAGGCTATTAAGCAAAATGGCTTAGCGTTGGGGATTTTACCAAAAATATCCTCAATTAAAGACATTCTGTCCTCTTTAGGGGCAATTCCCATCCAAACAGCGCCCAAATTTAACGCTGTGGCTTCTAACAAACAGTTTTCCGCACAAGCGCCCATATCCTGCATGGTAAACATAGGATGACTGACCGTTTCACGATAATATAACACCAACAGGGCTTGCGCCGTTTTTAGACTCCTTGCATAACCGCCTGTTTCGGCTAAACTTCTGATAACGGCTAAATCTTTGCATACCAAAAACTCCCATGGCTGTTGATTTACGGCAGAAGGCGCTTGCATACCTGCACGCAAAATCATTTCTATATCGCTGTCCGCAACCGCTTCTTCGGTAAATTCTCGCACGCTTACACGCTTAAAAATCGACATAAATTCAATCCCCTTTTATAATTTATATATTGATATTGTACCATAAAAAACACTAAAATGAAAGAAATATTTAAAAAAAACTAAGTTCGGACACTAAAAAATGCACTGCAAAAAAACTTTTGCAGTGCATTTTTTAAATAGAAAATTATTCCATAACAGCGGTAGCGCCGGCTTCTTTGAACTTAGCAACCATCTTTTCCGCTTCGTCTTTAGCAACAGCTTCCTTAACGGTACCGAGTTTTTCAACGAGGTTCTTTGCTTCAACAAGGCCTAAACCTGTGAGTTCACGAACAACTTTGATAACGCCGATTTTGTTAGCGCCGAAGTCTTTTAATACTACGTTGAATTCAGTCTTTTCTTCCTGAGCAGGAGCAGCAGCGGCAGCGGGAGCAGCAGCAACAGCTACGGGAGCAGCAGCGCTTACGCCGAATTCTTCTTCTAAAGCCTTAACGAGTTCGTTAAGTTCTAAAACTGTCATACTCTTAATTTCTTCAATAAATTTTGCAACATCAGCCATTTTAAAATTCCTCCGTTTATTTTATGTTTTTAGATTTTTGATTTTTTTAGGCTTTTTTTTCAGCGATGGCATTGAGCGCGATAACTAACTTGCGCGTAATACCTGAAAGTGCACCAACGAAGTTGGAGATAGGCGCCTGCATGGAACCGAGCATCTTTGCGATAAGTTCTTCTCTCGAAGGCATAGCGGACAATGCTTTGACTCCGTTTACGTCGATGTAAGCACCGTCAACGTAAGCGCTCTTAACCGAAATTTTGTCATTATACTTTTTGCATGCTTCACAAACGACTTTTGCGGCTGCCGTTTCATCGCTACCGAAAGCGACTGCGGTAGGGCCGTTTAAATCTTCGTCAAAGCAAGTGATACCGAGTTCATTGAAAGCCTTTCTGACCATCGTGTTCTTTAAAACACGGTATTTGCAGTTTGCTTTACGGAAAGCATTACGGAATTCCGTATCTTCACTTACCGTTAAGCCTTTGTAGTTTACGAAAACTACGCTTTTTGCGGCTTGAATCTCTGACTTGATATCTTCAACAACTTGTTTTTTGTTTTCAATATTTTGAGACAAGATGGAAACCCTCCTATAATTATTTTAAGTAAAAGACGAAAAACGCCTTCGCCGAAGTACGACGAAGGCGCGATAAAATAAGCGTCTTAATTTACGTACCTCGGCAGGTGCCTGATAACAGGACTTAAAACCGGCTTCTTCGGCTATTTTTTTAACAAGACTATTTTAACAAATACCGTTTATATAGTCAAGTATTTTTTGTTATGAATTAAGAGTTTTTGTTAAGAACTTTTACGCCGGGGCCCATGGTGGAAGCCAAGTTAACCGATTTAATGTACTGACCTTTTGCAGCAGCCGGTTTAGCCTTAACGATTGCTTCGTATAAAGCGGTATAGTTTTCAACAAGTTTTTCTTTGCCGAAAGACTTTTTGCCGATGGGGCAGTGAATAATGGCGGATTTGTCGAGCCTATATTCAACTTTACCGGCTTTGACGTCGTGAATAGCCTTCTGAACGTCCATGGTAACAGTACCGGACTTCGGGTTAGGCATTAAACCTTTAGGACCTAAAAGTTTACCGATTCTACCAACAACACCCATCATATCGGGGGTGGTGATTACAACGTCGAAATCGAACCAACTTTCCTTTTGAATTTTAGCGACCATTTCTTCTGCGCCAACGTAATCGGCACCGGCAGCGGTGGCTAAGTCAGCCTTTTCGCCTTTTGCGATAACCAAAACCTTAACCGATTTACCTGTACCGTTAGGAAGAACGAGAACGCCCCTGACCTGTTGATCCGCCTGTTTGGGATCAACGCCCAATTTAACGTGAAGTTCTATGGTTTCATCGAATTTTGCTTTAGCGGTGGATAAAACGATATCCATTGCTTCGCCGACTTCGTATGCTTTTGAACGGTCATAAGACTTTCTGCTGTCAACGTATTTTTTACCGTATTTCATATAATTTAATCCTCCTCGTGGTTAAACGGATTATATGCTAACCCTCCCACGTTATTTATTATTCCTCGACGGTGATGCCCATACTGCGCGCAGTACCGGCGATCATGCTCATGCAGGCTTCCAAAGAAGCGGCATTGGTGTCAACCATCTTAACCTTAGCGATTTCTTCAACCTGAGCCTTAGTAAGTTTTGCAACTTTAACTTTGTTGGGCGTCGCACTTGCGGATTCGATGCCGCAAGCCTTTTTGATTAAAACGGGTGCAGGTGGCGTCTTAAGAATAAATGTGAATGAACGATCTTGATAAATAGTAATTACTACAGGAATGATAAGACCTGCTTGATTTTGCGTCTTAGCATTGAATTCCTTAGTAAAGCCCGGAATGTTGATACCGTAAGGGCCGAGCGTGGAACCTACCGGAGGACCCGGGGTTGCTTTTGCAGCGGGTAATTGAAGTTTAACAACAGCCGTAACTTTTTTTGCCATATATTTACCTCCATATACGTGGTATAAACAAGGCATCATCAAAAAAATTTAATGCCTCTCCCACAACGTCGTTAAAAAACGACGGTTTAAACTTATAATATAATATTGATAGCGCGCACGCGTGTGCGTATACGCGCGTGAAATCGGAAAGAAAAACTTATCGCCTTGAAAATTTGGGCGATTAAAAGAATTTAAAACTCTTTTTAAAACGCCTATACCCGTTAGGCTTCCTCATTGATTCTTTCAAGTTCGATAAAACTTAACTCAACGCTGGTTTCCCTGCCAAAGACTTCCACTTTAACGCTCGCCTTTTGGTTTTCGGGCTGCAAGGTTTCGACAACGCCTATCATACCGGCAAGCGCGCCGGAAACGATTTTAACGTTATCGCCCACTTTGATATCTACGTTTTCAACCCAATCGTCAAGACGCAAACGCTTAACCTCGTCCGGAGTAAGCGGAGCAGGACGCCCCATAGGACCAACGAAGCCCGTTACGCCACGGGTATTTGTAATCAAAAACCAGAGGTCGTTATTATAAATCATCTTTAAAAAGACGTAAGTAGGAAACTTCTTTCTTTTGACGTACTTCTTCTTACCGTCTTTTTCTTCGATTGTTTCTTCCTCCGGTATTCTGATCTCGTAAATCGTGTCGCCAAGGTTATTGTTTTCAATAAGCCTTTTTAAACCTTCCTCAACGATAGCCTCGTAACCGGAATAGGTATGAAGCACATACCATTTTGCATTTTCAGCGCCCATTTAAAACACCTATTTGCCGACTACTTTTAAAAGTTCGGTTAAGCCGAAGTCTATAGCCGTAACTACTACGAGGAAAAACAAAACCACTGCGAGTACAACGCCGGTTTGTTTTAACACCTTTGAAAACTTAGGCCAAGTAACTTTTTTGAGTTCGGAAGCCATTCCTGAAAATTTGTTTTTAATCCAATGACCGAATCTTTTGAAAACATTGGGTTTTTTAGTCTTTTTTGCAGATTTTACAGGTTGGTTCTTTTTGTTTTTATTTTCTTCCATAATTCACCTCGAAAATTCCCTGATGGGTAAGCGATACTTAAGCGATGCTTAACTTATTTAGTTTCTTTGTGCTGAGTATGCTTTTTGCAGAACGGGCAATATTTACTAAGCTCGATTCTGTCCGGAGTGTTCTTTTTGTTTTTGTATACGTCGTAATTCCTTTGATTGCATTCTGTGCATGCCAACGTAATTCTTGTTCTTACACCCTTTGCCATATTATTTGCCTTCCTAAAAAATTAACACCCCCACTCGGAGTGCTAAAGTATTTTACTATATTATATATAACTTGTCAAGTGTTTTTTGCGATATTTGCAAATTTTTTAAATTACTTAAAATTGCACGCATATTATAATATTAAAGCCCGATTTTCGCACTCGGCTTTACCTTTTGATATAAAGCCGTATATCTTAACTGTTCGGCATATTTGCAAACTGTAAAAAGACTGTAAGCACGGCTTATCCCGTAACCCGTTTGGCACACCCTAACGTCGGCAGACAATATTAAATTTTTGATTACAAATAAAGGGCGCGAATTTTCGCACCCTTTAAATAATCATTAAAATTAGTCAACCGATTATTCGGTTACTTCTTCGGCGGACGCTTCGTCCATGGTAACAGCGGTTTCTTCTAAGTCATCATCGCCCAACTTGGCAAGTTTTTTAGCCTCGCGTTCGGCAAGGAAGTCTTCGATAACTTGCATGGAGTCAACTTCGACAAACTTCTTGTTTTCGACAAGACCGTATTTTGCGGCGCATTGGTCGATAAGAATCTTCGCATACCTTACCGCACGACCGGACTTGATACGGAGCATTACGGGAACGGTTTCATAAGTAACCTTATCGCGCATGTCTTTGCATCTGAACTTAGGATCGACTTCGCTGATATCCATATTGAGATACAACTTCAAAGTCTTGCCTGCAACCGAAAGTTTAACGAACTGCAAACGACCTTGGTTGATGGATTCAAACTTTTTGGAAATCCTTGCTTTAAGTTTTTTGAATCTTAAAGCGTAGTTCTTAACTTCGTCGTATCTGTCCTGAATGACTTCGTCTGCCGCAGCCATCTTTTGAGCGAAGTTTTTATTAACGTATTTAGGAGCCGGAACAGTTCCGATAGCAACTGCCGCCGCGGCAACTTCCGCTGCGGGCGTTTCGGGTTCGGCAACCTCTTCGGTTTCCGCAGCCGCTTCGACAACGGGTTCCGCTACTTCGACAACGGGTTCCGCCGCTTCTTCATAAGAAGGCGTGGACGTGGCTTCTTCGGGTGCTTCTACCGGTACCGGACGACCTTCGTCATCAACTTCAAGTTCTTCAACGATCGCTAAAAATCTTCTTTTTAATTCGCCTTCCATAAAAATAAACCTCTCTTACACAGAAAATACGGCGGTCTAAGTTTAATAAACTCCTACACATTTAGTATTATATAATAAAAAAATCGAAATATCAAGTAATATTGCAAAAATATTTGAAAAAATTTTAAATTTGTCCGCCCATAAGCCCGTTTTCGAGATTTTTTTGATTCTATCCCTTAAAATTCTTGCTTTTTATTCAAAATAAGGCTAAAATACGCTACTGAAGAAAAGAAATTACGGGTTAATCGACTCATAGAGTCATTTTTACATTGCAGGAGGGTTTTATAAATGGACACCGTAACGCTTTTACTGTCCCTTGCGGCGTTGTTGGCGCTCGGGCTTATAATGACAAGACTTTGTAATCTGATACATCTGCCGAACGTAACCGCTTATTTGCTTGCAGGGCTTATTTTAAGTCCTTATACATTCGGTTTTATTGACCAAGACCTTGTATCGTCGCTTTCGCTTTTATCCGAACTGTCTTTGGGGTTTATTGCATTTTCGATAGGATTCTGCTTTAAAGTTTCGCACTTAAAAACGCTTGGCAAAGGCGTGTTTATTATTACCGTAGTACAGGCAGTGGTAACGGCGCTTCTTGTCGACCTTGTAATGGTTGCCCTTTATTTGTTCGGCGTAATTGATCTGCCCGTTGCCTTTGTACTCGGCGCAATAGCGACCGCTACGGCGCCTGCGGCGACTCTTCTTGTCGTACATCAATATAAAGCGAAAGGTCCCGTAACGGACACCTTGTTACCTGTGGTTGCCATCGACGACGCCATTGGTCTAATTATCTTTTCCATTTCTATCGCAGTATCGCAAGCGCTTACAAAAGGAACGGCAATGTCCTTTACGGTATTTTTGGAACCGCTTAAAGAAATTTTACTTTCCCTTGCCGTAGGTACGGCGTTAGGCTTCGTGGTGGCAGGCGGCGTAAAAATCTTCCGTTCACGCGCGAATAGGCTTACCATAATTATTTTATGCATTTTTACCGGCGTGGCGCTTTCAAAACTGTGGGATTTGTCAAGTTTACTGCTGTGCATGATGATAGGCGCAATTTACTGCAACTTTGACATTCACACCGAGCCTGTAATGGATTCTTACGACCGTTGGGCACACCCCTTGTACGTACTTTTCTTTGTAATATCCGGTGCGCAACTCAACGTCAGAATACTTGCTTCCGTCGGGCTTGTGGGCATAGTTTATATCGTAGCAAGGTCCTTGGGTAAGTACGGCGGAGCCGCTTTGGGCGCGACCTTGGCAAAGTCGGAACCGAACGTCAAAAAATATTTGGGGCTTACCCTTTTACCGCAAGCAGGCGTTGCTATCGGTATGGCGCAGGAAGTCGTTAAAGACCTGCCGGAATATTCGGCAATCATTACCACCGTGGTACTGTCCGCTACGCTTGTTTACGAACTTATAGGTCCGCTGGTTACCAAAACCGCGCTTACCAAAGCCGGTGAAATCATCGTACCGCCCAAAAAGGAAAAAGTTAAATCAAACTAAAATTTTACATTAAAAGGGTTGCCACTCGGCAACCCCTTTTTAATTTTTTTAGTCGGTTGGTTTTTTTACTTAAATTTACCCTTTAAAACCGCCTATAAGCCCGTTAAGGCAATATTTTGATTAAAAACAGGTATTTTTACGGCAAAATAAATCGGTCTATAGGTCGGTTTTATAATATTGCGTTCGTAAATTTTTTGTCGTTATTCTTTATTTTAACTTTCTTAAATTGATAAATTTCGCTGACGAAAATCGGCATAAGTGTTAAAATGATACTGCCACTTCATTTTTATAACTTGTCTGCAAGTATACTTTTTAGGTAAAGTGTACTTTATTTCGCATTTTCAAAAAATCTTGTAGACAAGATATTAGTAAAATGGTGTGGCAACTAAGCGATATAAGCACTTTACAGGCGTCGCTTAGCGTAACTTAGCGACCCCTTTTTGTTTTGCAAAAATAAGCGCCGCACGGCAATTTTGTAATGCTTTTCTATTTTAACGTTTAGGAGGTAAAAAAAATGAAAAGAAAGCTTTTTGCAATTTTGACACTGCTTTGCACCTTTTTACTGTGCATTGCATTGTTTACGGCGTGCAATGAAGAACACGAACACAGTTATACCGAAGAAATCGTAACTGAAGCAACTTGCACGAAAGACGGTGAAAAACGATTCACCTGTACGTGCGGCGATACCTATAAGCATAACCATACCAGACAGCGTGACGAATATAGGTGAGGGCGCGTTATCTTCATGTGACCTTGATGTTCATGGTGAGGTAGTTACCAATCTTGAAAATATTTTTGTTGGGCAAAATAACCCTTCTTATTGTAGCATAGATGGAATATTGTATAATAAGCAAAAAAAACAAATTATTCAATTCCCCTGTAGCAGACAAGGCACTTTTATTATACCCAACGCAATAACCACTATCGGTGATGCTGCTTTTGCCGGTTGCACCAGACTTACAAGTATAACAATCCCCGATAGCGTTACTTCTATTAGTGACTATGCATTCCACGGTTGCAGTAAATTAACAAGTGTAACTATCGGCAATAGCGTTACTTCTATCGGTGAATATGCGTTCTATCGTTGCAGTAGTTTAACAGAAATATATTATAAAGGCAGTGCGGAAGATTGGGCTAAAATTACAATTGCAGATTACAATGATGAATTGCAAAATGCAACAAGATATTATTACAGCGAGTCAAAGCCTAAACTAAACAGCGACGGCACCGCTTACGACGGCAATTATTGTCATTACGATACCGACGGCATAACCCCCGTTAAGTGGGTTTACAAAAAGGCGGAGTAAAAAAACAATACCGTTTATAAAAATTTATGCCGAGTTCGGACTTTCCGAACTCGGCATTTTTTTACGCCCCGATAGGAGCATTTTGTTAATCGATAATTTTTTAATTTTGTCTTTGTATATAGCCGATGGCGTTCATTGCGGCTACTGCGCCGTCGGAAACGGCGGTTGCAAGTTGACGGAGTTCTTTATCCCTTGTATCGCCTGCCGCGAAAACGCCGGGAGTGGAAGTTTCCATTCTTTCGTTAGCGACGATATAGCCATCCTTATTTAAAGTTACCACGTTGGAAAACCTTTTGTTATCCGGTATTTGACCTATGGCAACAAAGACCGCAGGGACTTCTAAAAGGAATTCTTTACCGTCTTTTACGGCTTTTACGGCGGTTAAATTGTCATCGCCCAAAAAGTCTATGACGTTGGTGTTTTTCAATGTGGTAATGTTTTCCGTTTTATTAAGAAGGTCTATTAAACTTGCGTCGCCGAAGTATTTATCGGTAAGGGTTAAAACGTAAACTTCCTTGCAAATGGAAGAAAGCAAAATCGCCGACTGCAATGCGGTGTTGCCGTCCCCTATTACCGCAACGTTTTTGCCCTTGTAAAAGGCGCCGTCGCAGATAGCGCAGTAGTAAACGCCGTTGCCCAAAAGACGGGTTTCCGACTCGAAAGGAAGGTGCTTTTGCTGTACGCCGTTTGCAATAATTACGGCTTTGGCGGTATGCTCGCAAACATCGGTGCCGACCACGAAAGTGCCGTCCTCCTTTTTAACGATTGCCGTAACCGTTTCCAACTCGAAATTAGCGCCTAAGGTTAAAACCTGCTCGAAAAGTTTGTTGGAAAAGTCGCTTCCGGCAATTTCGGTGTAGGACGGGAAGTTTTCCACTTTTGGCGAAAAGGCTATCTGTCCGCCAACCGAAGTGGATTCCAAAATAAGGACGGATTTGTTGTTTCTTAAAGCGTAAACAGCCGACGTCATACCGGCAGTGCCTGCGCCTACGATAATAATATCTACGTTCATTGATTTAATTCCTCTGCAAATTTTTTGATGTTGGAAGGATTAACTATTTTTAAAACCTCTTCATCGGTGTATACAAGTAACGTCGGGGCTTCGGTAATTCCGTTTTCACGGAAGAAAATTTCTTCATCTTCAACGTATTTTTTGTTGTACGAAATTTTGTGCTTGTCCAAAATCATTTGTACCATGGAACATTTCGGACAGGTTTTGGTGGCGCAAAGCACAAATTTTTCAGCCGATTTATTATTACTGTTTTCAAGGCAAGCGCTTTCCGTGAAAGCGTTTTCTGTGCAAGCGGCGGTATTTGCGGCTTCACGCTCGGTTTTTACTTCCGCTTTTTCCACTACGCTTGCGGAAGGCGTACCGCGCATAACGGCATCGGAAATTTGATAGACCTTTCTGTCTTTATATTCCTGAGATTTTCCGTCGTTCCAATTTTGCACCGGACGGTAGTAACCCGTTATACGGGAATAGACTTCGGTCTTTTCGCCGCAGTGGGGACAAGTATACTGTTCGCCGGCAAGATAACCGTGATTTTTGCACACCGAATAGGTCGGGGATAAGGTGTAATAAGGTAATTTATGGTTTTCGGCAATCTTTCTTACTAAGTTTGCCGCGGACTTCCAATCGGGTAATTTTTCACCTAAAAAGGCGTGAAATACAGTTCCGGAAGTGTACAGCGTTTGAAGTTCGTCCTGTATTTCCAAAGCGGAAAATACGTCGTCGGTATAACCTACGGGAAGGTGCGAACTGTTGGTGTAGTAAGGCGTGCCGTTTTCATTTGCCGTTTTGATGTCGGGATAACGTGATTTATCGTGCTTTGCCAAACGATAGGAAGTGGATTCCGCAGGGGTTGCTTCCAAATTGTACAAGTCCCCGTATAATTCCTGATAGTCGGAAAGTTTGTTACGCATATGAACTAAAACCTGTTTGGTAAATTCCTGCGCAGGTTCTTTGGTTAAGTCGCAGTTGATCCATTTTGCGTTCAACGAAGCCTCGTTCATGCCGACTAAGCCGATTGTCGAGAAGTGGTTGTTAAAGGTGCCGAGGTAACGTTTGGTGTAAGGATAAAGACCTTCTTCCATAAGTTTTGTAATAACCGTACGTTTTGTTTTTAACGACCTTGCGGAGATATCCATAAGTTTGTCAAGACGTTTATAGAAGTCTTCTTCGCTGTCTGATAAGTAGGCTATCCTCGGCATATTGATGGTTACGACGCCGATAGAACCTGTGTTTTCACCGCTGCCGAAGAAACCGCCCGACTTTTTGCGAAGTTCCCTTAAATCCAAACGGAGTCTGCAACACATTGACCTTACGTCGCTTGGTTGCATATCGCTGTTTATGTAATTGGAAAAGTAGGGTGTGCCGTATTTTGCCGCCATTTCAAACAAAAGTTTGTTGTTTTCGGTTTCCGACCAATCGAAATCACGCGTGATGGAATAGGTAGGAATAGGATATTGGAACCCCCTGCCGTTGGCGTCGCCTTCTATCATGACTTCGATAAAGGCTTTGTTTACCATATCCATTTCCTTTTGGCAGTCTTTGTATTTAAAATCAAGTTCCTTACCGCCGACTATAACGTTTAATTCCGCTAAGTCGTTAGGAACAACCCAGTCCAAAGTTACGTTTGAAAAAGGTGCTTGCGTACCCCAACGGCTGGGAGTGTTTACGCCGTAAATAAAGGATTCTATCGCCTTTTTTACTTCACGGTAAGTTAAGTTGTCGGCTTTTACGAAAGGCGCAAGATAGGTATCGAAAGAGGAAAATGCCTGGGCGCCTGCCCACTCGTTTTGCATAATGCCCAAAAAGTTAACCATTTGGTTACAAAGGGTTGCCAAGTGGCTTGCCGGCGACGAAGTTATTTTGCCCGTTACACCGCCCAAACCTTCTTTAATAAGTTGACGAAGCGACCATCCCGCACAGTAGCCTGTCAGCATCGAAAGGTCGTGAATATGAATGTCGGCGTTTCTGTGAGCGTCTGCGATTTCCTGATCGTAAATTTCCGAAAGCCAATAGTTTGCCGTTATTGCGCCGGAGTTCGAAAGGATAAGTCCGCCGACGGAGTAGGTTACGGTGGAGTTTTCCTTTACACGCCAATCGGCAACCTTTAAGTAACCGTCTACAATGGACTTGTAGTCCAACATGGTCGCTTTCATGTTTCTGATCTTTTCACGCTGTTTGCGGTAAAGAATGTAAGCCTTTGCCACGTCGTTGTAGCCTGCTTTAATTAAAACGTTTTCAACACTGTCCTGTATATCTTCTACAGCGACTTTGCCGTTAATAATCTTATTTGAAAAGTCCGAAGTTACGTTGAGCGCAAGTAAGTTTACAACCTCCGGATGATAGTTTTTGCCGATGCCTTCAAAGGCCTTCGTGATTGCGGAAGTAATTTTGGAAATGTTAAAATCTACTTCCTGCCCGTCTCTTTTTACGACTGTGTACATAATCTCTCCTTTTGTAATTATTTGTCCCGAAAACCCTACGCCCGAATAAAAAGGGTGATAAAAAAGGCAGCCGCCTGCCTTTTGCGCGTACAATTTAAGGTGCTTTTATATACTAACACATTCCCCTTTTTATGTCAATGATATATCCTTGCTTTTTTCAACTTTTTTACTATATTTTGTGGAGTGTAAAAGAAAAAGGCACAATATATTGTGTCTTTTGTAAAATGCAGGTAAATTGAATATAATCAAAACAAGAACTTGAATTTGTCAGCCAACGCCCCTGATTTGCAGGTTTTCGACCGTATTTGAAAAAGCCTTTGCATAAATATACATTTCTTCTTTCGAGGGCGTCGTAAAGGCTCCGTTCAGTATATCGCCGGAATCTTTATATGCCTGCAAGAAGTAATTTTTTGCGCCCTTTATTATCGCTGAAATTTCCTTAAAATCTTCCGTATCGAAAAGTTCCTTACAAACGGTAGTCCTGAATTCGTAATCTATATCGCCTTTTAACAAAATTTTTATGCTTTCGAGTACGGGTGCCGTATCGAAGTCCTTAACACCCACCGTCACAGGGTATTTTTTAGGGCTGTTTTTGATATCCATGGCTACATAGTCGACTAAATTTTTATCTATTAAATTTTTTAATTTTTTCGGACTTGTGCCGTTTGTATCAAGTTTTACCAAAAAACCGAGTTCCTTTATCTTAGATAAAAAGGCCTCTATATCCGGCTGAAGCAAAGGTTCTCCGCCTGTTACCGCCACTCCGTCCAAAATGCCCTTTCTGGAATTTAAAAATTTGAAAAACGCCTCCTCGGAAAGGGCATAGTCGTCCCCTTCCCTTTTTATTACGAGCGAGGAATTATGACAAAAAGGACAGCGCATATTGCAACCGAAAGTAAAAACGGTGCAAGCGCACTTTCCGGGATAATCCAAAAGCGTTAATTTTTGCAAACCTTTGATAAGCATTTTTAACTCCTAAATCACGACTGTTTTAATAGTAGCACAGCGGAAATTTTTTGACAAGCGTTATTACCTTTAAAAGATTTAATTGCCCGTATTTTCGGGATTTGACTTATTTTTGCGTAGTGCTATAATATATATATGGTTTTAAGGGATTATCAAAATCAATGCGTTAAAATTATAAACTCTTTAAAGGGCGGATCCTACCTTGTTTCCATGGCTACGGGGCTTGGGAAAACCGTAGTCTTTTCCGCTATCGAACGTAAAGGAAGAATTTTGATAATTTCGCACAGAGAGGAACTTGTGCATCAGCCCCTTAAATATTATGACTGTCCTTGCGGTGTGGAACAGGGAGAAGAAACATCTCACGGCGAAGAAGTCGTTTCGGCGTCCGTTCAATCGCTTATAAGAAGGCTTGACAAATTCCGCCCCGATGACTTTGATATAATTATTACCGATGAAGCCCACCATGCGGCGGCAAAAAGTTACAAAAAGGTATACGAATATTTCAGACCGAGACTGCACCTTGGCTTTACCGCCACGCCCAACCGCGGAGACAAGGTACGCCTTGACGACGTTTTTGAAAGCATAATTTTTGAACGCAACCTTAAATGGGGCATTTTGAACGGTTATCTTACAGATATAAGATGCTTACGCGCAAAAATATCTTGGAATTTAAAACCGGTTAAAATGCACATGGGCGACTTTCAGGTCGGCGATTTGGAAAGGGCTGTAAACAGCGAAGGGGTTACCAAAGAAATCGCCGACGTTTACCGTAAATACGCGCGCGGACGCACTTTGATTTTTGCGGCGTCCGTTTCACACGCGGAAAACATCGCTTCTAAAATACAAGGCGCCGTGGTGGTTTCGCAAAAGACCAAAAACAGAGAACAAATCATTAAAGATTTTACAGACGGTAAAATCCCCTGCCTTGTTAACTGCATGATATTTACCGAAGGCACAGACATTCCCCTTATAGAAACCGTCATTATCGCAAGGCCCACAAAAAACCAAAGTTTGTACGCGCAAATGGTGGGGCGCGGTTTACGCAAGGCGGAGGGTAAGCCCTATCTTAACCTTATCGACCTTGTCGGCGTTACCGACGATTTGGATATCTGTACCGCGCCGTCATTGCTCGGATTGGATTTAAACGGCGTTCCCAAATCGCGCGCTTACCGAATAGAAGGTATGCTTACAAACCTTAAAGAGGTGGTTGACGAGGCTTCCGACTGTCCGCAAAATTGGGTGGTTAACGTTAAGGCGGTAAGGCTTTTTGCAGACAGCGAAGGTGTAAACACTTATAACGTCAACTGGACGAAAAAGCCCAACGGCGATTTGGTTTATCAGTTTGCCGACGGCGACAGAATAGGTATAAAAGCCATTAACGAACTGGGTAAAACAAAACTTATGCTTTACTGCTATGACGAAGCGGAAAAACGCTTTAAATACAGCGAAGGCAAAGAAACAGGTTTGCAAGAGGCTTTGACCGACGCTTACGACTATTTTAATTATCGCCGCTCCGACGAAAAGGCGCTTTGGAATTTAGATAATTATTATCTTTGGCAAAATTACCCTGCAACCGAAAAGCAGATTGCCTATATAAAAAGCAAACTATCTAAAGAGGACTTTGACGAAGTTTATAAAAACGGACTGAGAAAGGGCGACTGCGCGCAAATAATCAACGCATTAAAGATTAAAAATGCCACTAAAGAGGAACTTTTACGCCTTCACGCCGCTAAAGAACTGAAAAACGCCGAAGATGAAAAACTTAAACAGGAATTAGCAAAACTTAAGATAGAATATATCTTTAACAGTAAGTTTAAAAATAAATTTTACGCCGTAAAAAGTCGAGTTCGCCTTGTCGTTACCGACAGTTGGGAAGTCGCTTTGAAAATCATCGGCGAAATCGAGGCAACAAACGAAAAGTGCCACTATAAAAAATTCCTTTCCAAAGCACAAGCCGTTGCCTTTTTAAGAAATTAAACATTAGATTTATTTAACGGAGGTTTTTTATGCCCCTTTTCGATTATAAATGCCCAAACTGCGGTAAAAAAATATCAAAACTCGTAAAAGTTTACGACGAGTCCGTCCCCTGTCCCGACTGTAACACCCTTATGGAAAAGGATTATTCCGGCAAAGTTACAGGGGGGCTTGGCAAAAAAACATCTTCTTGCACCGGCGACTGCAAGCACTGTTCCGGCTGTAAATGATTGTAACGATAAATCCGACGTTGCCAAAAAAATCTACAACTGCGCTAAAAAATTTGTCGGCGTCAGATACAACCTTTTAAAACAAATTTATTAGGATATATCCGAAACAATAAAAGGTAAAGCCGAAAACAGCGTAAAAATCCGTAAAATCGATTTAGTTCGGCACAGCGATTAAAGTATTAAATCATTTTTGTTTGCGGATTGCTTTTAAAGTTAAAGAAAGCGACAATTACTCACATCAAATTTTTAATTGAAGATTTTAAAGAATTAAAAGACCTTAAAAATTGACTTTATTATAATTTTAATTGCATAAAAAATCCCGAAAACCGACCTATAGGCCGACTTTCGGGCTTTTTTATTTTACTTTAATATGCCTTTATTTGCGTTTTAAACGCTTTTTCGTTACGCTATAAAGTTTTTTATTGCCAAACATTATTTGTACATAACTATGGTTTGATAAGGTTTTAAATCGATGGGTGCGGTAACAGCGCCCTCTTTAGCGGCGTCAAGGGTATCGAGATATAAAGTATAACCGTCGATATTTGCTATCGAATATCCTTTGGCTGTGCCGTTTGCGTGGTAAATTTGATAGGTCTTACCGTCAGAATCGAAAGTTACGCGGATAATAGAGCCGCCGCTTAGGCTTTCAACCGTTATAGCGTTTTTAACTTCGTCTTTGCCTAAGTGAAGCGCAGAAGTTCCCGTTTTTAAAGCGATAAGTTTTTGGTAAGCCTTAAACACGTTGGCGTTTTTAATCTTTAACGAGTAATCGAGTTCGTTTACTTCATAACTTAGGTTATAGGAGTTGCTGCTACCATTCTTAGTCCTTAAAAATTCTTCGCCGGCGAGCATAAAGGTGGTTCCTTGAGAGGTAAATACCACCGCATTTGCCAAAACCGCCATCTTTTCGATAGTATCTTCGTCGGTGATGCCTGCCGCTTTAATTCTGTCGTAAAGGGTGTAATTATCGTGGCAGGTTACGTAGTTTACCGTTTTATCGGGGTCTGCAATTTTAACGGCGCAGGAAGTAGTACCCATTAAACCGTCTGTAATTTTGGTTACGTCGGCCGACGTTACGTTTGTGTAATTTGTTACCCAACCGCGTTCCTGTTTACCGCTTAAACCGCCTTTAATCAAAGCGTCGCGCATTTGGTCGTTGAACTGACCGTAACCTTTAAACTTATTGCCGTTGTCTTGTTTGGCTTGACTTGTGCTTGCCAAAGTGGTAGTTCCGCCCGTCCAGGGTTCGCCGTAAACAACGATGTCGGGATTGATTTCCTTTAACGCCTCGGTAAGAAGGTTCATAGTTTCGATATCGTGCAGTCCCATAAGGTCGAATCTGAAACCGCCGAGTTTGTATTCCTTTGCCCAGAAGCAAACGGAATCTATCATAAACTTTCTGACCATCTTGTTTTCGCTTGCGGTTTCGTTACCGCAACCGGAACCGTTTGAAGGCTTGCCGGTATTATTGTAACGATAATAGTAACCGGGCATTAAAACGTCGAAATTACTGCCATCTAAGCCGTTTACGTGGTTATAAACGACGTCCATTATAATGTTTATGCCTGCGCCGTTGTAAGCCTGTACAAGACTCTTAAACTCGTTTATTCTTACGTAACCGTCAGTGGGATCGGTAGAATAAGCGCCTTCGATCACGTTGTAGTTTAAGGGATTGTATCCCCAGTTGAATTCGGTATTGACTTCGTTGTTTGCTTGGTCGAATAAAGGTATAATCTGTACGGCGTTAACACCTAATTCTTTAATATGGTCAAAGCCTGTTTTTACGGTAATGCCGTTTTCGGTATAGGTAGTACCGCTTTCAGCCATACCGAGGAATTTTTTACGGTATTCTTCCGTACCCTTCCAAGTTTTGGAAGATGTTACGTCTGCAACGTGGGTTTCCCAAACGGTAAGTTCCTTTCTGTCGTAAGGCTTAACCGTTACGTTATCCCAACCGTCGGGATTGGTTTTTGAAAAATCAACCACTTGACCGCGTAAACCGTTAACTCCTGCGCTTTTAGCGTAAGGGTCGACTACTTCTTTACCGTTAGGATATTTGCTGTTTTTAACCGTGTAAGTGTAGTAAAGAGCCTGTAAATCGCCTTGAATGGTGATTTCAAACACGCCCTTATCGCCTTTTATCATCGGGCTTGTGGACATTGCCGTATCGCCCGAACCCTGTTTATAAAGGTTAAGCGTGATTTCGGTAGAGAATGGCGACCATACGCGGAAGGTAGTGCTTTCCTTATCGTAAATAGCGCCAAGTTCGCCGTCGTAATAATATAAATCGTTAAAAGCGTCGCCGGAATACAAGCCGTAAGCGTTTATGGGCGCACGTGCCGTTCCGCCTGCAGAGTAAGTTACTTCTACTTCGTAAGTTGCGCCGAAATCGGCAACGAACGTATCGGGTAAATTGATTTTACCGACCTTAACGTTGGCAAGAGATTGTTCGTGAATAAGTTTTTCGTTTTCATACACTTTGGCACCGTTTATCTTTGTGGAAGCGGAAACGGTTATTCCCCTATCGGATACGAAAGCCGCATTGGTTATTCTTGGTGTAACAATAAGTTCGTCTGTCATATAAAGTTCTAAGTCGCCTTGCGTTATATATACGTGATAGAAGTTGTTTTCATCCATGGTAAATTGGGATAAATCCCAAGTTCTGTCGGAATCCATATCCTTAACCCAATCATCTAAAAGACGCGGAATCATGCCTATAGTGCCTGTTCCGTCAAAATTATCGATAATATTCGATATGGGATAGACGGCAACTGCGCCGAAACTGTCTTGATAGTTGAGTTTGTAAAGAGAACCGTCTTTGTTTTCCGCCCAAAGCCAAAATCCCCAAGTCAGATAATCTTGAGCATTGTTTCTTTTGTAGTGAATTTGCATGGTCGGTTCGGTTGCGACAGGGATATCTGTGGGTAAAACGGTTTCAACCGACGGCGGTGTGTCGCTTCCTCCGGTGTCGGGAGAACCGCTTTCCGTGCCTCCGGTACATGCGGTAAGCATAAATACCGTAACCATCAATAGGGCTAACAATAAACTTTTAAATTTCATCATTTTTCTCCTAAATTAACTGTAGTTTAACAGCGCTTATATATTAACATTTTTATTGGGCATTGTCAACGGGAAAGAAAAAATTTATCTTTATATTTATATTTATTAGATATCGCCTATAAAAAAATACGCCGAAACTTAAAAGCATCGGCGTGATTTTATATAATATAAGTTTTTATTTACTCGGTAACTTTCTGCCAATAAGCGTAAAGTTCGAGATCGGCTGTTACGGGAACCATATCGGTAAATTGACCGTAATTTATATTGGCGGTTGCCGTCGGGGATTGTTTTTTTCTGTACCAGCCGGCAAATACATAGCCGTCATCACGGGTGGGAACGGGAATTTCACAAGTAGTAGGATAACATTCACCTTTATTAACCCTAACTACAACCTGACTGCCGTCCCACTTGATTTCCGTTTTAGCGGGATAAGCGTTTATGTTGGTGGACAAAACACCGCCTTCGGGGTTAAAAGTTATTGTGCATTTTTCCACGTCGTTATCCGACGGAAGTTTGACAAGTTCCACCCATTCGCCGTTACGTTTGGTGTATATGGTGTTATACTGCGTGCAGTAATAAAAGTCTCCGTCAAAAGTGGGGGTGCTTGTGAATTCCGGAAGGTCGTTAAGGTCCGGCGGAAGGGTTCCTGAAAGCCAGGTTGCGGGGCGTTGTACCTGAATTTTGTTTTCGTCCGCACCTAAGACTATTTCGTTTCCGCCTGCGTCCGTAATGGTTATTACGAACTCATACATACCGGTTTCGGTATTGTAAGTAACGCCCATATTTTTAAGGGTCGAGGAATAAACCTTATAGGATTTAAAGACAGGGTTGCCGTTTTCATCGTATAAAGGGTTACCTTCTTCGTCCAAGTCCTGCTCGGTGGTAACGATTTCGTAGCCGTCCCCCTTTGAGTCCATGAAGGATTGGATTTTAGTGATGCACGTACCCTTTATGGTGCCCATATTCTGCCAGCTGCCGTCCGCCTTTTTATTGTATACTACGTAGTTTTCGGAATCCAGATAAAAGTCGCCTGCTTTTGCGGGTAATGGGTTTTCGGGGTCTATGTCGGGGGCGCCGCTGCCAAACAGCCA
>CALZDP010000014.1 GCA_945638575.1 uncultured Clostridia bacterium
GTCTATACAAGCGTGCCGCATACAAAAAGGGAAGTCGAAAGCCTTCCCTTGCATGGTGGAGATAAGGGGATTCGAACCCCTGGCCTATGCGTTGCGAACGCATCGCTCTACCAACTGAGCCATACCCCCGTATTTATAAGCGGTGTAAATATCTTTACACGCAACGATAATATAATAAAACTTTTTTTAAGTAATGTCAACGTTTTTTATTTTGTTGTTAAAAATTATTTTATTTTAAAAACTACTTTTATACGGAATTTTTTGTTGAAACATTTTTTAAAAGGTGTTAATATATAATTCCTATGAAAGCAAACAGAAGTAATATATATAAAAATTTGACAGACGGACGAGAAAGAAGTTTATACGGCATAAAAGACGCAATAGTTGAAAATTGCCGTTTTGAAGGAACGGAAGACGGCGAGTCATGTTTGAAAGAGACGTGTAATCTTACCGTAAAAGACTGCTATTTTGGTTTAAGATATCCGCTTTGGCACTGTAAGGACAGCGAAATCATAAATTGCAAGATGCCCGAAACTTGCAGAGCGGCGCTTTGGTATGACCGAAACCTTGAAATCGCAAATCTCGACTGCCATGGAATAAAAGCGATTAGAGAGTGCAAGGGGATAAAGATAAAAGACAGCGTTTTTGTTTCGCCGGAATTTTGTTGGCTTAGTAGTAATATCGAAATTAAGGACGTTAAAGTTACTTCGGAATATCCTTTCTTTAATCTTAAAAATTCCGTCATTGAAAAACTTGATATGACAGGGAAGTATTCCTTTCAGTACACCGAAAATTTAACTGTAACTGACAGCGTATTAGATAGCAAGGATGCCTTTTGGCACAGTAAAAACGTAACGGTTAAAAATTCCGTGGTTAAGGGGGAATACTTAGGCTGGTACAGCAAGAATTTAACCTTAATAAACTGTAAAATAATAGGTACGCAGCCTCTTTGCTATGCGGAAAATCTTAAACTGATAGACTGCACTATGGAAGGTTGTGATTTATCTTTTGAAAATTCTATATTGAACGCAGATATTATCGGCAATATAGACAGCGTTAAAAATCCTATCGGTAAAATCGTTGCCGACAGTATCGGCGCAATCATAATCGATGAACACACTCGCGGTGAATGTAAAATTACGGAAAGATTAAATAAA
This sequence comes from uncultured Clostridia bacterium, assembly GCA_945638575.1. Lineage (GTDB taxonomy): Bacteria > Bacillota > Clostridia > Christensenellales > Borkfalkiaceae > UBA4636. Next base: position 1,158 of record CALZDP010000014.1, read on the forward strand.
TGATAACATATTATAAAATGCGCTTGCAAAATTTTGCAAGTGCATTTTTACTTGTGCTTAATCTATTTGCATTATAAAAAATTTAAGATATGAAGATTCTTCTTCCGAAAGTAACGAAGGGTGGTCGAGGCACTGTATTTTTTCCTCTAAAACCTTAACGCGTCTGCCGGCGTTTTTGCTTGATTCGGTAAGCATTCTTCTGAAAACCGCTTGACTTATGAAGTGGGTGCAAGAAGAAGAAACCAAAATTCCGCCATGCTTTAAAAGTTTCATAGCAAGGATGTTTATGTCCTTATAACCATTGTACGCATTTTTGACTTCGCTTACGCTTTTACAAAAGGCAGGTGGGTCTAAAACTATTAAATCAAAGATTTTGCCTTGGCTTTTATATTCTCTTAATTTTTCAAAAACATCACATTCGACAGTTTTTATATTAGTTAACCCGTTAAGTTTGGCGTTAACTTCTACGCACTTTAAGGCTTGCTTTGAAATATCGAGGGCGTAAACCTTTTGTGCGCCTGCAATCGCTGCGTTTAATGAAAATCCGCCTGCATTACAAAAACAGTCAAGTACGGTTTTGTCCTTTGAATATCTTCTTAAAGCCAATCTGTTAAGTTTTTGGTCGAGAAAATATCCTGTTTTTTGACCGTTAAGTAGGTCAATTTCGATTTTAAGTCCGTTTTCGTAAACTTGTACGGTTTCGACGTTTTCCCCGTAAATTATCCCTTTAAACGGCTGTAAACCTTCCTTTTTACGAACTTCTGCGTCACTTCTTTCCACGATGGTTTTAGGATTAAAATGCTCTTTTAAACACTCGAGGATAACATCCTTTTTTAATTCCATGCCAAGGGTTAAAAACTGTACGGATAAAACGTCGTTAAACCTGTCTACTATAAGACCGGGAAGATAATCGCTTTCGGAAAAAACAACTCGATAGCAGTTATCGGTCAGGTAATTTTTGCGCATTTCATCTGCGTATTTTATTCGACTTAAAAAAAGTTCTTTATCATCGACGCTATCATTGAAAATGAAAAGGCGAACCAAAATTTTGGATAAATGGTTTATATAGCCTTTGCCGATAAACCTTCCGTCAAAGGAACAAACCGTTGCCAAACTTCCGTTTTTGTCTTTACCTTCGATTTTGTAAACTTCGTTTGCGTAAATCCAAGTTTTGCCGTTTACAAATTCTTTTTCCTCGTTCTTTTTTAAAATAACAGTGTAACCCATAACTTTACCTTTTTGTTTTAAGAGTTATATATTGAATAATAGCATATTTTTTTAAACTTTCAAAGCGATAATGAAGAATTGACATTATTTTTGTGAAATATTAAAAAATTAGCACTCTTTACTTGACATTGCTAATTTTTAAGACTATGATAATGGCGTAATAAAAACCCGACAGTTTCGGGAAAGGAGTATTTGTTATGAAAAAATTTAAAACCGAATCCAAAAGAATGTTGGACTTGGTAATTAACTCTATTTACACCAACAGAGAAATTTTCTTAAGGGAACTTCTTTCAAACGCAAGCGACGCAATAGACAAATTGTATTATAAAGGTTTGACTGAAGGCTTGACAGGTCTTACTAGAGATGACTTTTATATTAAAATCGATTTAGATAAAGACAACAGAACCCTTAAAATTACCGATAACGGTATCGGTATGACTTCAGAAGAACTTGAAAACAACTTGGGCACCATCGCAAAAAGCGGTTCTTTTGACTTCAAAAACGGAAACGAAAACAAGGATATCGATATAATAGGTCAATTCGGCGTAGGATTTTATTCCGCGTTTATGGTTGCTAAAAGGGTAGAAGTTCTATCGAAGGCTTACGGTAACGATAAGGCTTATTTATGGGCTTCCGAAGGCGCAGACGGTTACGAAGTTACCGAAAGCCAAAAGGAAACCTGCGGTACCGAAATCACCCTTTATTTAAAGGACGACGAGGGCGAAGAAAGTTACAAAGAATTTGTCGAAGAATATAAGATTAAAGACCTTGTCAAAAAGTATTCCGATTACATCAGATATCCTATAAAAATGCTTGTAACCACCTACGAGTACGACGATAAAGAGGACTGCTGCGACGAATGTCATGACGAAACTTGCGAACATGAACATGAGCACGAACACAAACATAGCGAGCCTAAAGAAGTTAAAAAAGAACAGGTATTGAATTCCATGACCCCCGTATGGCGCAAGACCAAGGCGGAATTAAAGGAAAACGAATATGAAAACTTCTATAAAGATGAGTTTTATGATGCGCAAAATCCGTTAAAATGTATTTACACTTCGGCGGAAGGCGCTGTCGATTATAAAGCACTTTTGTTTATACCTAAGACTATACCGTATAACTATTATTCAAAAAATTACGAGAAAGGGCTTAAACTGTACACTGCGGGCGTAATGATTACGGATAAGTGTTCGGACCTTTTACCCGATTACTTTAACTTTGTAAAAGGTATTGTCGACAGCGAAGTTACTCTTAATATCTCAAGAGAAACCGTACAGCAAAACAGACAACTCAAAGCCATTAAAAACAGCCTTGAAAAGAAGATTAAAAGCGAACTTTTGTCCATGCAAAAGAACGAAAGAGATAAATACGAAGAGTTTTTCGATAACTTCGGTCTGTCGCTTAAGTACGGCATCTATTCTTCTTTCGGCATGAATAACGATAACCTTGTTGATCTTATCATGTTTAAATCCGCAAAAAGCGGTAAATACGTAACCTTCCAAGAATACGTTGATAACATGTCCGAAGGACAGAAATCCATTTATTATGCTACCGGTAAAACGGTAGAAGCCTGCAAGGCGCTTCCTAAACTTGAAGCGGTTTTGGATAAAGGTTACGACGTGCTTTGTTTGACTGAGGACGTTGATGAGTTCTGCGTAAAAATGCTTGTTAAATACAAGGATTTTGAATTTAAGTCTTACGAAACCGAGGACGTCGGTTCGGACGTCGGCGCAGAAATCGATAAAGACGTTGAAACTGCCGTTATGGAAGTTTTAAAGGATAAAATCGTTAAAGTAAAACTTTCTCAAAATCTTAAAAATCACCCTGTAAGTCTTACCAGCGAAGGAGATTTGTCTATCGAGATGGAAAAAGTTTTTGCAAAAATGCCCAATGTAAATCAACCTATGAAGGCTAAAAAGGTGCTTGAAATTAACGCTAATCACCCCGTATATGCAAAACTGTCGGAACTTTGCAATTCCGATAAAGAAAAATTTAATGATTTGGTAAGCGTTTTATTTGATCAAGCCTGCTTAATTTCAGGACTTGAAGTTGAAGATATTACAGGACTTACGGATAAAATCTTTAATTTAATAGTTTAATTTTAAAAAAGAAGCCCGACGACAAGTGCCGTCGGGCTTCTTTTTAAGTTGATAAAGTCTCGTTTTGTGATTGGCAAGCGCAAGACGTTGTGGTTAACAGCGCCAAAAGCAAAAACAGTTGAGTTGAAGTTATCGTTCCGTTAGTTGTCAAAAGGAATAAAAGTGCAACCAGCGTAAGATTTGTCGATGACATAGATTCCTCCGATAATTTCGATATATATCGACTTTATAATACAATATGCGTTACGAGCGGCATATATGAACAGATTGACAATTATTGAAAATCGCATTATAATTATTATATAAATTTAATCAAGGTGGAAACATGAATAATTTACTGTTGCTCGACAAAAGAACGCAAACGCTTGTCGAGGATTATGTTCCTACTAATGAAATGCTTATTGAACTTGTTAACTTTTTCTCTATATTTTCGGACGTTACAAGGCTGAAAATTATATCTGCGTTGGCGATTACGGAAATGTGCGTTACAGATATTTCAAGAACTCTTGCACTTAATCAAACTACCGTAAGTCATCAGTTAAGGCTGTTGAAAAATTACGGGGCGGTCGACACAAGACGGGACGGAAAGATTATTTTTTATTCTCTTAAGCACGAACTTTTGAACGATGTTTTACTTAAAGGCGTGGAATTTTTAGGGTATTAAGTTTTTTAACGTTAAATAACGCTAAGTAAAATACGGTGTCGCAATTTTGCGACACCGCGATTTTTATTTGCGACGAGTAAACTTTAAAAAATTAGATTAATAAAGTCTATTTACAGCCGCATCCGCCGAAGTTGTTACCGCCACCGCCGATATGGGGCTTTTTGTCTTGACAGTTGCATAAAAGCAGCACTATTAAAATCGGTAATAAACATTCGCAACCGCAGATTTTATCAAACAAACCTTTTACACAGCCGCCTTGGCAGCATAAAAGCAGAATTATGAGTATGTAAAGATAACAGCAATTGTTGTTGAAGCAATTAAGCATAAAATTCTCCTGTAATTTGGAATCAGCCGTTCGGCTGTCATTACATATTACGGATTTAAAAATTAAAATGTTACAAAGGGTTTATATTCGTTTGCTAAAAGCAATAAAATATACTAAAATATAGAAGTAATCTCACCGAATATCGGGAGATATAATAATTTTTTTATTTTTTGCAACAGATATTCCCTCAAGGAAATCTGATTGGAGGTTTTTATGAATGGTGAAGAAAATTCACGCGTAAGTTTTAAGGAGCGTTACTTTACTGCAAAAAACATCACGTATTTTGCAATTTTGTTAGCGCTCGTTATTGTTTTGCAGATGTTTGGCGCCGCTTTTAAAATTGGCGGAACTTCCCTTAACTTCGTGCTTGTGCCGGTCGTGCTTTGCGGTATGATTTTAGGGCCATACTCCGCTTGTTTGTTGGGGTTTATATCCGGCCTAATCATTTATTTGCAAGGGGTTTTCGGTGCAGACGCCTTTACGGCAATACTTATTAACGATCACCCCGTTATTACGGCGATAGTTTGCCTCGGTAAAGGTGCAATGTGCGGACTTGTCGCAGGATTTGCCTACAAACTTATTGCCAAAAAGAACAGTTTTGCGGCGTCCTTTGTGGCTTCTGCGCTTTGCCCGACGGTAAATACCGCTTTGTTTATTATCGGCGCGTTGTTTATGAGCGATACCATATCGACTAATTTTTTGGAGAGCGGTGAAACGGTTATTTACTTTTTGGTAATTGTTTGCGCAGGAATAAATTATTTAGTGGAACTTGCAATAAACCTTATTTGCGCGCCTGCCGTATTAAAAATTAAACAAGTAATAGAAAAAACTATAAAATCAAGAGGGTAAATATGATTTTTTGTATCGATATCGGCAATACAAACGTTAAATACGGCGTGTATTCCGAAAATAAACTTATAGCAAGTTTTCGTGTCGCTTCCGCTAAAAATCAAACGGCAGACGAATACGGAATAGTCGTAAAAGATTTGCTTGAAAGCGCTAAAATCAAAAAGTCGCAAATTGAAGGTGTAATTTTGTCCTCGGTTATTCCGCAACTTAACTATACGATGGCGCATATGTGCGAGTATTTTTTAGGGCATAGTCCAATTTTGGTTGGTCCCGGCATAAAAACAGGCTTAAACATCAAAGTGGACAACGCAAGGGAAGTCGGTGCAGACCGCATTGTAAACAGCGTCGCCGCTTTCAAAAAGTACGGCAAAGGCAAACCCGTTATTTGCATTGACTTCGGAACGGCAACGACCTTTAACGTTATAAGCGCGGACGGCGAACTTATCGGCGGAGTAATTTCACCGGGGATAAAAGGTTCGCTTGATTCGTTGGTTAACGGAACTGCACAATTACCGCATATCGAACTTGAACTTCCCAAAAAGGTTATTTGTAAATCGACGATAACAAATATGCAAGCAGGCCTTTTATACGGCTTTGCAGGTCTTGTGGAAAAGATTGTTTACAAGATGAAACAGGAATTAAAAAGAGAGGACGCCGTTGTCGTTGCCACGGGCGGATTAAGTGAAACCATTGCTTCAGAAACCCCGTGTATTGACGTTATCGACAGAACTCTTACTTTAGAAGGATTAAGACTTTTATACGAGATGAACAAGGTGCAAAATGACTAAAACCGTTAAAGTCGGTAACATCGCAATAGGTGGCGGAACGCCTGTTAAAATACAAACTATGTGCGACGTAAAAACTTCTAAAATTTCCGATGTTATCAAAGAAATTGAAGAAATTTACAATTTGGGTTGCGACATAATACGTCTATCCGTTAAAGACGATGAAGACGCAAAAGCAATAAAAGCGATTAAAAAATCTTCACCGCTCCCTATAGTTGCGGACATTCATTTTGACTATAGACTTTGCTTAAAAGCCATTGAAAACGGCGCCGATAAAGTGCGCATAAACCCCGGAAACATCGGTAGCGACGACAAACTTTTTGAAGTTGCAAAAGCCTTAAAAAGCAACGGCGTTGCCGTAAGAGTAGGCTCTAACAGCGGAAGTATCGAAAAGGAATTTTATCTAAAATTCGGCAGAACTTCCGTTGCGCTTGCCGAAAGCGCTTTACAAAAGGTTGCTTTGCTTGAAAGATTCGGCGTTGACGATATAGTTGTATCCGCAAAGGCTTCCGACGTTAAAACCACGGTTGAAACATGTAGATACCTTCATCAAAAAATCAACTATCCTTTGCACTTAGGCGTAACCGAGGCAGGTTCGTTAGATATGGGGGTTATTAAAAGCAGTATCGGCATAGGTTCTCTTTTGTTGGACGGTATAGGCGATACTATCAGGGTATCTTTGACGGCGCCCATAAAAGATGAAGTGCTTTACGCAAAGCGGATTTTAAGAAGCGTAGGACTTGACAGGAACTTTGTCGAGATTGTTTCGTGTCCTACCTGCGGACGTACCGCTTACGATATGAAAGGGCTTTTGGAAAAGGTCGAAAAGGCTACCAAAAATATAAACAAGCCCTTAAAAGTTGCCGTTATGGGGTGCGTGGTAAACGGTCCGGGCGAGGCCAAGGAATGTGATATAGGTATTGCCGGCGGAGATAAAAAATGCGTTATTTTCAAAAAAGGCGAAGTTTATAAAACGGTGGAAGAAGATCTTGCCGCAGAAATTTTCATATCCGAAATAAATCAACTTTTGAGTGAAATCGAATGAGTAATATTTTAGAAAAAATTAACAATTCTTTACATGAAAGCGGTAAAATTGCTTTAAAATGCGGGGAAATTTCACTTTCCCAAAAATCGCTTAATCTTATTTTTTTGACCGATTTTAACTTGTCGGAAGAACAGGAACAAACAGTTTTTAAATTTATTAAATCTGAAATTCCGTCCACGTTTTTATCGGTAAATCTTACATTTGAAAAAGTGGTTTCGGATAAAGATTCCGTTTTTAACGCAATTAAAAAGTACCTTGAAGGGGCGCACAAAGCAATCGTCGACCTCGTAAATTTTGATAAATCGAAGTACGTTTGCGAAAATTACACTGCAAAAATAGATTTGTATTTTACAAAATCCGCTTATGAGTACGTTGTCGCAAATTCAATTGCCGCCGAAATAGAAGAACATTTAAAAAGGACTTTTGTCGATGATTTCATCGTTTCGGCCGTGTCGCTGAACGAAGATGACGTAATTGAAGATTTTAGTTATAGACCTACCGAAAACGACCTTTACAGGCGGGAAAAACGCACGTTTAAAGTTGACGACGTTACAAGACTTTTTGATAACGACCCTGAAAATACCTGCGTGTACATATCTGACACCAAAAATTATATCGGCGATGCTTACGTTGGCGGTATAATTAACCGCATTGACGAAAGAGAAACCAAAACCGGCAAGCCGTTTTTCATTATTGAAATAAGCGATAGGACAGGTAGTTTGACGGGAACGGTGTTTCCGACAAAAGCAAATCTTCCCAAGGTAAAAAAACTTGCGGTTAATTCCGAAATTATCGCAAGAGGAGATTTTCAAAAAAGAGGCGATTACGTCAATTTTACTTTTAGAAGCATAAATTTGTGCGTATTTCCTAAAAATTTTGTGCCTCAAGAAAGAAACCACAGACCTTGTCCGAAGGAATATTCTTTGATTTTTCCTAAGCCGTTAGAGGTAGAAGAACAGGATAATTTTTTGGAAGTCAAAACCATTCCCGAATGTTTTATCGGAAGAACTTTCGTTGTATTCGATTTGGAAACGACGGGTAAAGAGGCTGACGATAAGATTACCGAAATCGGTGCCGTAAAGATGATTGACGGCGTTGCAACGGAATACTTTTCTACCTTAGTTAATCCCGAAAAACATATTCCGCAAGAGGTTGTCGATATTACCGGCATAACCGACGAGATGGTTAAGGACGCCCCTAAATTTAACGAAGTTTGCGGTGATTTTTATAAGTTTTGCTTTGGTGCGACTTTGGTTGCGCATAACATCGATTTTGACTCTCGCTATATAAAAAAGCAGGGCGAGGCGATAGATTTTTATTTTGATAATCCGCTTATGGATACTTTGGCGTTGGCGCGTGAAAACATTTTCGGTGTGTCAAACTATAAATTAAACACCCTTTGCGATAAGTTCGGAATAGTTTTCCGTCATCACAGAGCCTATTCCGACGCATGGGCGACAAGCGAATTATTCGTTGAAATCATAAGAATACGCAAGTCTTTGCCTTTTTAATTAAATTATTTTGTAAAAACGCTTGCATTCTGTATATGTTTATGTTAATATATAGATGCTCAAAATAGTAATTTACTTAATGAGAGTGGTTCGCCACTCTCAAAATTTTTTGTAAGGGGTTAGTATGAAGGTTAAGTCAAATCAGGATATTTTCGACTTTTTAAAACCTATTGCCGATAAAGAAGGCATCGAACTTGTCGAAGTCGAGATGAAGGTAGGAAAAAGTCCTGCGCTTACAGTTTATGTCGATACCGAGGACAGTATCGACCTGAAAACTTTGGAAAGATTCCATAATCTAATTAACGAGCCTTTAGACGAACTTGATCCCACCTACGGCGATTCTTATACCCTTAACGTTTCAAGCCCCGGATTAGACAGACCTTTTAAAACACTGCGCGATTACTTAAGGCATTTGGGCGAAAAGGTTGAAATAAAACTTTTTGCGCCTTTAAAGGGTAAAAAGTTTTACGAGGGGATTATGACCGATTTTGATGAAAATACGGTTACGGTTTTAATCGGCGAAACCGAGTGGAAGTTCGAAAAATCCAAAATCGCAAAAATTAACGTTGCAATAGATTTTGACTGAATTTCAAAATTACATTAATCGGAAAAATTTTAAAAATCAATTATAAAATCTAAAATTTTAAAAATTATTACGTCATGTATCGCATGACTTGGAGGATAAGATGGAAAAGGATTTTTTTCTCGCTATCGAGGATTTGGAAAGAGAAAAAGGTATTAGTCCCGAAGTATTGATTTCTGCGCTTGAAACCGCGCTTTTGTCCGCTTATAAAAAGCACACCGGCGACAGTGCGGATAACATTCATATAAAACTTAACCCCGAAAAAGGCGTCGCAAAATTTTATGCGACCAAAAAAATCGTGGAAGAAGTTACCGATCCCGAAAAAGAAATATCTTTAGCGGCAGCCAAGACTTATAAAAAGTCATACAAACTCGGCGATACTTTTGAAACCGAATTCGTTCCCAAAAAGTTCGGAAGAATTGCCGCGCAAACGGCAAAGCAGGTTATTACGCAAAAGTTTAGAGAACTCGAACGCGACCATACCATTGCCGAATACGAAGATAAAGAAGAAGAAATCCAAAACTGCATTATTCGCCGTATCGAAAACAATACCGTATACGTGGAAATCGGCGGTGGTCAGATTGAAGGCGTAATGCTTCCGCAAGATCAAATTCCTACCGAAAAGTACAACGTTAACGATAAACTTACCGTTTACGTTAAAAAGGTCAGAACAAACGGAAGAAACGCCCAAGTTATGGTTTCAAGAACCTCACCGGGGCTTGTTCGCAGATTGTTTGAAAACGAAGTACCCGAAATCAAGCAAGGTTTTATTCAGATTAAATCGGTTGCTCGTGAAGCCGGTCAAAGAACCAAACTCGCTATTTACAGCGAAGATAAGAACATTGACGCCGTGGGCGCTTGCGTCGGTATGAGGGGCGCAAGGGTTAACGCCATCGTTCAAGAACTCGGCGGTGAAAAAATAGATATTATTTTGTGGAGCGAAGATCCTTTGGAATATATCTCTAAAGCACTTTCACCCGCAACGGTATTAAAAGTCACCGCCATCGAAGGCGAAAAGGTAGCAAGGGTTATCGTACCGGACGACAAATTGTCGCTCGCAATCGGCAGAGACGGTCAAAACGCAAGGCTTGCCGCAAGACTTACCGGCTGGAAGATAGACGTTAAAAGTTTGTCCAAAGCCACTGCCGAAGGTTTAGCCGAGGAAGGCGAACTTAACGATTCCGACGAGGAATAATTTAAGGGCGGAAGGTAAAAATGAAACACGTTCCGCAAAGAACCTGCATTTGTTGCAGGCAAAAGTTTCCCAAAAGTCAACTTATTCGCATTGTAAGGTGCGACGGAAAGTTTTTTATAGATAAAAGTCAAAAGTCCGACGGCAGAGGCGCTTATTTTTGCGGTTCAAACGAATGCAAAATCAAACTTTTAAAAAGTCGTGGTTTAGACAGAACTTTCCACCAAAAAGTAGATGACGAAGTTTATAAACTTTTGTGTGAAGAAATTACAAAATAATCGCAAATTACCGAGATTTTGCTGTTTCTGAATTTTGCAAAAGTTTATTGTATTAAAGTCAACGGATAAATAAGGCGGTTTTATGAAAGACAAAATCCACACGTATATAGGTTTTGCCTTAAAAGCAGGCAAAGTAAGACTTGGCGTTAATGCCATTTGTACGATTAAAGGTCAAGTTCCGCTGTTACTTTTGTGCAACACCGCTTCGGAAAACACCAAAAAGGAAACTTTAAAGATAGCAAAAAAGTATAATTCGGTTATAGTTTTGGTCAAAAACGAAAGACTGGAAGATATATTTTATAAAGAAAACTGCAAACTTGCGGCTGTTTTGGATCAGTCGCTTGCTACTGCGATTTTAGATAATTTAAACGAAAATTTCGAACAATTCGGAGGCTAATAGTTTAGAATGGAAAAGAAAGAAGCTACTGTAAGTCATATCAAGAGCGTTGCGACCGCTATTAACGGAACGCTTGCAGACCTTCTCGTCATGGCTAAAAACGGACGTAAAGAGGTAAACGATATTACTAAAAGGCTCGGAGACAGAGAAAATGCCCTAAAAAAGGCTAAATTGAATAAAGAGGCTGAAATAAAGCGTGAATCCGAACTTAAAGTGGCGGAGGAAAACAAACGCCTTGAAGAAAAACTTCGTCAAGAAGAAGAGGCGAAGGCTAAGGCAAAAATAACTGAAGCGGAAGAATTGGCTAAGCAAGAGGCTTTAAGGCTTGCTAAAGAACAGGCTGAAAAAGAAGCGGCCATAAGAGCGGAAAAAGAACGTGAAGAATTGGCTATTCAGGCGGAAAAAGAACGCATCGAAAGACTGAAAAGAGAATCCGACGCGAGAGAGGCCGCCGAAAGAGCCAAAATAGCCGCTTTAAAGCAACCCACCGTCAGGTCGTATACGCCTAAACAACCTCAGCAAAAGAGGGAATTTTTGCCTTTTGATAAAAGGCAAAAACAGCCTTTCGGCGACAAACCCCGTCAGCAAGGGGATATAACTCGCCCAACGGACGTATCGGCAAGAAGACCTGCCGACCAAGGCTCAAGACCGCTCGGCGCACGTCCTACAATTACAAAAAGACCGCAGGAAGTTGCTTTTATACCTAAAGACAACAATAAAAACTTCGCAAAAAAGAAATCGGACGGCAAAAATTACGACGACAAAAGGGCTCCCAACAAAAAGTCCACTTTGCGCGGTGCCGTTAACGTTAACGACTTTGACGAAGAAAGAAGCGGTTACAGGAAAGTTCGTACCAAAAAGAACAAATCGGACGTTGTCGAAAGCCGTATTAAGGTAGATAAAGCCGTTATTACCAAAGAAATCATTCCTTTAAAGGAATTGAGTGAAAAACTCGGCGTTTCCGCAGTTGAAATCACAAAACTTCTGTTTAAAGAAGGCATTATCAAAACGATAAACGATTCTATCGATTACGATACTGCGGGCTTTGTTGCCGCAGGGCTTGGTATCGAACTTGAACTTAAACTTGAAAAGACGGCAGAGGACGTTTTAAACGAAAACTTCTCCGACGATATTGACGATGAAAAAGATTTGATTACCCGTCCGCCGGTTGTTACGGTTATGGGACACGTCGACCACGGTAAGACTTCGTTATTAGACTATATCAGATCTACCCACGTTACCGACGGCGAGGCGGGCGGAATTACTCAGCACATCGGTGCTTATCAAGTTACCGCACACGGAAGTTTGATAACCTTCCTCGACACTCCGGGACACGCCGCTTTTACGGCTATGCGTGCAAGGGGCGCGCAGGTTACCGATATTGCGGTAATCGTTGTCGCTGCCGATGACGGCATTATGCCGCAGACGGTTGAAGCGATTAACCACGCCAAGTCGGCAGGCGTTTCAATTATAATTGCCGCAAATAAAATCGATAAACCGCACGCAAATCTTGACAGATTGCGTCAACAACTTTCCGATAGGGAACTTCTTGTCGAAGATTGGGGCGGTGATATTATCATGGTTCCCGTTTCCGCTAAGACGGGCGAAGGCGTCGATAAATTGCTCGACATGATTTTGCTCGAATCTGAAATGAAAGAACTTAAAGCCAACCCCAACCGTCGTGCAAAGGGTGCGGTTATCGAAGCAAAACTTGATAAAGGCAAAGGCCCAGTCGCTTCCATATTGGTACAGAACGGTACTTTACACACCGGCGACTATATAGTTGCAGGTACTTCAACCGGTAAAGTAAGGGCCATGTTTGACGATAAAGGCAAAATGGTTAAAGAGGCAACGCCTTCCATGCCTGTATCCGTACTTGGTTTAGAGGAGGTCCCCAACGCAGGCGATATTATCTTCTCCGTGGCGGAAGATAAACTTATGAAACTTGTTGCCGAGGAAAGAAAGAACAAGGAACGTGAAGAAATGATTAGGCGTTCCGAAAAGGTTACTTTAGACGAACTTTTCTCTAAAATTAACGACGGTCAACTCAAAAACCTTAATATTATTATTAAAGCAGACGTTCAAGGTTCGGTTGAAGCGGTTAAACAGTCGCTTCTCGAACTCAGTAACGACGAAGTTAAAATAAACGTTATTCACGCAGGCGTAGGTTCAATTAACGAAACCGACGTTATGCTTGCGGATTCCACAAACTCCATAATTATCGGCTTTAACGTAAGACCTGACAGCAAGTCTAAAACTCTTGCCGAAAGACAAAAAATCGACGTTAAACTTTACCGTGTAATTTACGATGCCATCGATGAAATTAAAGCGGCTATGAAGGGTATGTCCGCACCTAAATACACCGATATTTATATGGGTAAAGCGGAAGTACGCGAAACCTTTAAGATTACGGGCGTCGGAATGGTTGCCGGTTGTTACGTTACGGACGGTAAAATTTTGCGTAGCGCAAAATTAAGAATTTACCGCGACGACGTTATGATTTGCGAAGGCAACGTTTTGCAACTTAAGAGATTTAAAGACGACGTAAAAGAAGTAGCGCAAGGTTATGAATGCGGTATTTCCATTGAAAACTTCAACGATATCAAAATCGGCGATTTTATTGAATGTTACGTTATTGAACAGCAAAAGGACTGAGAATGAAAGAAAAAAGAGAAAAAAGTCTTGAAAAAGAATTTGCCAAACTTATTTACGAATATCTTTTCTCTCGTGTTAAAAACCCCGATATTACCGAAATGTTTTCCGTTACCGGCGTAAGAATAACGAGCGATTTAGAGGAAGCGTTTGTATACGTAAGCGTGTATTCCGCTAATGCTGCATTAAAAGAAAAAACTTTTAACGCCATTAAGGATTCCGCTTACGGCGTTAGAAAGTTTTTAGCAAAGGAAATGAGAATAAGGCAGGTTCCGAAAATAAATTTTTTGCCGGATACTTCTTTCGAGTACGGCGAAAAAATCGATCGTATAATCAGCGAATTTACTTACGGAGAGCATAATGACGAGGAGTGAGTTTGCATCGAAGTTATTAGGGCTAAAAAGCGCTTTGATTTTTTGTCATGTCCATTCGGACGGCGACACTTTATCATGCGCTTTTGCTTTATATTACGCATATAAAAAATTAGGTAAAAACGCTGAAATCGTTTGCGATTCCGAAGTTAACGGTCAAAATTTGAACTGGGTTCCTTTTTTGCCGAAAAACCTTCCAACCGACGAATATGACGGCTGTATTGCCGTCGATACGCCTATTTTGGAACATTTAGGCAAAGCGGGAGAGTTTTTTAAAAAGCAAAGACGGACTTTTGCAATCGACCACCATATAACCAACAGCCGTTACGCAACATTCAATTATATCAGCGATAAGCCTGCGTGCAGTATGGTAACTTACGACGTTATCAAACAAATGGGCGTTGTAATAGATAAAACTATTGCAAACTGCTTGCTTGTCGGCATGCTTACCGATACTAATTGTTTTACAATAGGCGGTTTGGACGGCGAAGTTTTTCAAACGGTTTCCGAACTTATAGGTTTCGGGGCGGACTTTTCGGATACATACGATAAATTGTTTAGAACAGAGCCTAAAGAAAAAGTTTTGCTTATTGGAAAAGTGTTTTCCAACGTAAAATATTTTCACGGCGGAAAGTTAGCGATAATTACCGTAAGTCAAGAAACGTTAAGGGAAACTTCCGCCGACGAAAGTATGACTTTAGGGCTTGTCGATTACTTGACAAAAATTGACGGCGTAGACGTCGGAATCAGTATTTTAGAATCTAGGTCGAAGTTTTATAGGATAAGTTTTCGTTCACGTTTTACAAATGTAAGCGAAATAGCAAGAGTTTTCGGCGGTGGCGGACATATTCACGCAAGCGGAGCCGTTTTATCGGGTTACCATGAGGACGTTATCGATAAACTCGTATTTACGGTAGGAAATTACCTTTTATGATAGGTTTTATTTGTATAAACAAACGACGGGGCGATTCTTCCGCTTACTGCGTAAATAAAGTTAAACGGAAATTAGGCGCAAAATGCGGACATATGGGGACGTTGGACCCATTGGCGTCCGGTGTTTTATCTATCGGCGTAGGACAAGCGGTAAGGCTTTTCGATATTCTATTAAATAAAGAAAAAACTTATCTTGCAACTTTTGATTTTTCTTTTTCCACACCGTCGTTAGATTTGGAAACGAAACCCTGCGAATTTTCCGAGAATTTGCCCGACGCCGAGCAAATCGAAAGAATTTTACCTGCTTTAATAGGCGAAATCGATCAAGTACCGCCTTCGTATTCCGCTAAATTCATTGACGGAAAACGTAGTTATAAACTTGCAAGAAAGGGGATAGACGTTCAACTTCCGTCAAAAAAGGTTAATATTTACGAGATAAAACTTATTGAAAAAGTTTCCGAATCTAAATACAAATTTGAAATTCATTGCGGTGGCGGAACTTATATCCGTTCGATAGTAAGAGATATGGCGGAAGCGCTTGGTTGTTGCGGAGTTATGACCGATCTTGTAAGAGTAAAAAGCGGAAAATTCGATATAAACAATTCGGTTACCTTAGAAGATTTTTTAAATGCGGACAATCCGTCGGATTATTTAATCAAAGCCGACGAGGTGTTAGACTACCCAAAAATTGACCTTCAGCCGGAATTTGCAAAAAGACTTTTGGACGGCGTTTATGACAGTTACGACTGCTTAGACGGAATTTATAAGGTTTATAATCAAAATGAATTTTGGGGCGTCGGCGAAATTAAAAATAAAATCTTAAAAATGAAAGTTTACGTAAGAGATTTGTAATTTATGAAGTTATTGGATTATTATAAGCCGCAAACGTATAAAAATGTAATATGTTTAGGAAGATTCGACGGCTTGCATCTCGGACATAAAACACTTATATACAAGGGACTTGAAATAAAACACGGATACGGTTACGATACAAAACTTGCTGTCTTTATGTTTCAAGGAAGTAGGTCTATAGGTCGATTAGGGCGTATTTATACCTTTCGTGAAAGTGTTGAAAGGCTAAAATCCGAACCTGTTGACAATATAATCGTCGCCCCCGAAACGACGGAATTCTTTAATATTGACAAATTCGAATTTTTGCAAACCATAAAAAATAATTTTAACCCAGTTGCAATAATATGCGGTGAAGATTATCGTTTCGGACATAATCGCGAGGGGGATAAAAATTACCTAAAAGAGTTCTGTCAAAATAACGGTATAGAGTTATGCGTTATACCTCTTGTTAAATTACGCGGTGAAAAGGTATCTTCTTCTAAAATAAAGCAGTTGATTACAGAGGGTAAAGTCATCGAAGCAAACGAGTTTCTCGGCGAAAACTATTTTATTCACGGGCAGGTCATAAGGGGAAGAGGCGTTGGCAGAAAGTTGGGGTTTCCTACCCTGAACATGATGATTGACTCCGAAAAAGTTCCTCTTAAAGAGGGTGTTTACGCTACGTTTACCTGTTTCAACGGCGAAATTCATCCTTCGGTAACAAATTTCGGTCCTGCGCCAACCTTTTCGGACGACGTGAAACTTGTTGAAACGCACGTGTTAAACTGCCGCTGCGATTTGTATGGGTTGGACGTAAAAATCGATTTTAAAAGGTATCTTCGTCCAAATATTAAATTTAATAGTGTTGACGAACTTATCGAACAAATAAAAAAGGACATAAAGAGTATATGATAAAATTCGGACCGAGCGGAGCGGGTGAAAGATTTTATAACGAAGGTTATGTTTCTTCCGAGCAAGCCGCAAAGTGGACTAAGGAACAAGGGCTTGACCTTTTTGAATATTCCTTCGGGCGCGGAATAAATTTAAGAGAGGAAAAAGCCTTAATCTTAAATAAGGCATTTTCCGAAAACAATATAAAATTGAGCGTTCATGCACCTTATTACATAAATTTTGCAAATCCCGACGAGGAAAAAGCGGAAAATTCTTACAGGTACGTAATCGATTCCGCCGTAATGGCAAAACAAATGGGAGCGGAAAGGGTTATATTTCACCCTGCAACACAAGGAAAGGAAACCCGTGAAACGGCTGTACTAAGGACAAAGGAAAGACTGAATCGTTTAGCGCAAATCATTCATGCGGAAAAACTTGACGATATTATTTATTGCCCCGAAACTATGGGAAAATTGGCTCAAATAGGAACTATCGAGGAAGTTACAGACTTTTGCTTGATTGACGAAGTTTTTATGCCGACAGTTGATTTCGGGCATGTGAACGCCAGAGAACAGGGAAGTTTAAAAACGACCGAGGATTTTCTTTCGCGTATGCAATACATGATAGATAAACTCGGATATGAAAGAATGAAGAACTTTCACGTACATTTTTCTAAAATTCAGTATTCGGGTAAGGGTGAAGTACGGCATTTAAATTTTGACGACGAAATTTACGGACCTGATTATGAACCGTTTATCGACGCATGTTTAAAACTTAAACTTGAACCTAACGTTATTTGCGAATCCGCAGGCAATCAAGCGGACGACGCTATGACAATGAAGTCTTATTATTTATCCGTTTTAGGAAAATAGTGATTCATTACTAAAATAATTGCAAAAAATATATAGTGATATATCGAGGATAAAATGAGAATAAAAAAACTTATTGCTTTTGTTGTATGCATAGCCGTAATGCTTTCTTCTTTTACATTTTATGGATGTTCAGGCTCAAAAGACGTTATGGGGCTTGTTATCGACGAAGAATGTTACGTTAACAGAGCGCCTACCATAGGATATAGAGAAAAAAATTACAATGATTTAATGGAAAATTTAGCGAAACTTACAGAACTTGTTGAAAAGCAAGAGTCGTCTGAATTAACCTGTCAGATTCTTTGCATTTTGGTTTCGTCCCAGTTATATAAACTTATCGACGCCGTAAACGTTTCTACTTTGTACTATTATTCAAATACACAAAACCAACTTAACGAAGAAGGGTATTCGCATTTGTACGATAAATATTCGGTTGCGATTAACGAATTTAAAAAATTGTACGGGTTATTTGCAAACTCCAAGTATAAAGAAGTTTTTTACGGAGATATTAGCGATGAAGAAATCGCGGAACTTGTACAGCAAGCGGTTTCTTCGGACGAATTGGTTACGCTTACCAACAAGGTTGTCGAACTTCAAACCCGCTATAACGGATTTACCGATGAACAGATTTTAGGCGAAGACTTTAACGGCGTTTACAGCGAACTTGTGAAAACCGAAAACGCTATTGCCGACAAATACGGTTACGATAACTTTTCCGAATACAGTTACGAAATGGAATATAACAGAGATTTTACGCCGGCAGATACTTTAAAATTTGCGCAAATTTTATCGAATGGCGTTGCCGATACTGCCGAAACCGCTTATAACAACTGCCTTGACGCTTCTATGTCGTTAAGCAGCGATAGAATTGACGAAATCGAAAGTATAATTTCGGATTCCTTTACGTCAAAAAGCAGTCAAAACATTTTAGACGGTTTTTACAGGTCTTTGGGTAATGATATTTACGACATTTATAGGCACGTAATTAAAAGGGGTTACTACTACGTTGCTTGCAGTGAAGGCGCTTATGACGGCGCGTTTACCAATTACTTTGTAACTTTAGGCGAACCGTATATGTACTTTTCTTCGGCATATGCAACAGTACAAACCTTTGTGCACGAATTCGGTCATTACTGTAGATTTTATCTGTTGGGAAACGCTGACGACAGTTCGTATGAACTTATGGAAACACATTCCCAAGGCGCTGAATGGCTGTTTATGAGTTATTTGACCGACTCGCTTTCGGAAAATGAAAAAAGTTACCTTGTAAACGATAAATTCGTCAGTGACAGTTACATGGTTTTGCTTGCAACGATAGTAGGCGCTTCCGAAGTCGATATTTATAATTTGGATAGTTTGGTAAACGTAGATTTTGACAGTATAGTTTCCAAATATTCCAAAACCGTTTTGGGCGACGTTATTCCCGAAGCATATTCTAACTATGCAAAACCCGAGCAGTATTTTAGATTTGTCGCGGTTAATTCTCCCGGATATTATATAAGTTATTCGGTTTCACTTGTTGCTTGTATGGAATTGTACGTAAAAAGCATTACCTCTTACGACGATGCGGTTGCGGCTTACTGGAATATTCTTAACGCACAGGAAACCGATTATATTACTTTGCTTACCGATAACGGACTGGGTTCGCCGTTTGACGGTGCAACGATAACAAATATTTGCACTGTTTTTGCCGATATTTAAACGCTACTTATAAATTTGGATTGCAAGATTTACTTTTGCAATCCTTTTTTTTTGGAAAATTTCAATCATATACGGAAGTTTTTTTTAATAATTATAGTTTTGACGGTAGTTTTTTAATTTATGAAGTTGAGCGACGTTAAAAAGGGGCGTGCGGTAAAAATTATTTCGATAAAATCGGATTTAAAAAAAAGACTTAGTTCATTCGGAATCATCGATAACGCTAAATTGAAAATGGAAAAAAATCAAGGCGGCGTTATAGTTTCCTTAAACGGCAGATTGATTGCTTTAAGCAAAATAATTGCGGATAATGTAGAGGTCGAAATATGCGAATAGTTATTACGGGAAACCCTAATTCCGGAAAAACTACTCTGTTTAACGCGCTTACCAAAATGAATGCGCGTGTGGGCAACTGGCACGGCGTTACCGTATCTGTCTTAAAAGGTGTTTTTAATCATGGTGGTATCCGCCACGAAGTTTTTGATTTACCCGGTCTTAGTTCGTTTAATGCGTATACCATGGAAGAAAAGGCTTCGCTTGATTTTTTAAAGGCAGGCGATTACGACCTTATCGTAAACGTTATAGAGGCGGTTAGGTTTGACGCTGCGTTAGAACTTACCAAAATGTTAGTAACCCTTAACAAGCCGCTAATTTGCGTTGTCAATATGACCGAAGATCTAATCAAGTCGGGCGGATATCTTGATTTTGCAGGGTTAAACAAGTCAAACATAAAATTTTACCGCTTTAATCTGTCAAAAAAGAAGCAAATAAAATCGTTAAAAGAACTTTTTGCAAGTAATATTTTACAAACCGCGATAAGTCCCGATATTTGCGATTTTCAAAGTATATTAAAGTGTTTTACCGCGCCTAAAAATGTTTTTACAAAAGCCGATAAACTGCTTACCGATAAGTTGTTTTGCATTATTGCCTTTTCATTCATATTGATTGCTTCATTTTATCTGTCTTTCGGAAGGTTTGGCATAGGCAGACTTATTGGCGACGCGCTTACAGACGCATTTTCGGTTTTAGGGGACTTTGTTGCAAACTCACTGCAAAATATGGGCGGTAGCGAATTTACCGTAAGGCTTTTAGATGAGGGCGTTTTTGCGGGTTTGGGCGCGTTGCTCGGATTTTTGCCGCCGATAATCATACTTAACTTTATACTTTGTTACCTTGAACAATCGGGCATAATAGCAAGGATTTCTTTTGTTTTTGACGGCGCGTTATCTAAGTTCGGGTTAAACGGCAGAACCATATTCGCGCTTATAATGGGTTTTGGCTGCACTACGGTTGCGGTTTCCGTGACAAACGGACTTGAAAACAAAAGTCTTAAACAAAGAGTAATCGGCGCTTTGCCCTTTATAAGTTGTTCGGCAAAAATGCCCGTTTATTTGTATATTTGCAGTAAAATCGTTGACGGCATGAACCTTTTTATTTTGTTATTTATCTACGTTTTCGGTATTGCTTTCGCTCTTTTGTTTTGTTTTATTGACGCTAAAACTTCAAAGGAAAAGTCAATTCCGCTTATTCTCGAAATGCCTATAATTCGCTTAAATTGTTTAAAAAACACCTTAAAACCCTTGATAAATTCCGTTAAAAACTTTATAATCAAAATATCAACGGTTGTTGTGGCGGTATCCGTCGTTGTTTGGCTTTTGGAGGCGGTTTCTTTAGACTTTAAGTACCTGTCGGCAAATGATGCGGATAAAAGCATTTTAGCTTTTTTAGGACGCTCGATTCACTTTATTTTGCGTCCGATAGGAATTGACGATTACAAAGTGGGTGTTGCCGTTATTGCGGGGCTGTTCGCCAAAGAAGCGGTAATATCCACGCTTGCGGCGCTTGCGGTTAACCTAAATTTGACTTTGCAAAGCGGAATAGCCCTTCTTGCGTTTATTGCCTTTTATCCGCCCTGCGTTACCGCGCTTGTTTGCATTAAAAAGGAAGCAGGACTGTTTAGGATGATATTTTCCTTTGTCTTTCAGTTTTGCTTCGGACTTTTGTCGGCGTATACGGTTTATTTGATTTTCGATAACTTTGTTACTGCCGTGAACGTTGTTTTATTGCTTATTATATTGATTACGGTTTTTAAGGTATCCAAAAATGAAAGAATTTTCGGTAAGCGAAAAAATTAAACTGTCAAGATTTTTGTTAGACGCATATAACGGAAGTCTTTCTTTTTCCGAACTTAATAAACTTTTCCGTAAAAAGGATATAAAAGTTAACGGCGTCAGGGTAAACCGCGACAAAGTTTTGGCTTTAGGCGACAAGGTAACGGTTTACTATGACGGCAAAGAAAAGAGTGTCTTGTACAAAACGATTTATAAAGACGAAAATATTTTAGTTTCAATTAAGCCTAAAGGGATTACTTCCGATGACTTTTACAACCTTATAAACTTCGACGGTAAAGTTTATTTTTGCCATAGACTGGATAGAAATACCGACGGAATCATGATTTTTGCGCTAAATCAAAAAGCATATGAAGAGATTTTAGAGGGTTTTAAAAAAAGAACGTTTGAAAAGATTTACTCCGCAACAGTTTACGGCGTAATGGATAAAAAGGAAGATACTTTGGAAGCATACCTTTTTAAAGACCAAAAAAACGCCAAAGTTACGGTGTACGATAAAAAAGTTAAAGGCTCGCTTCCCATAAAAACTAAATATAAGGTGGTAAATACCAACGGCGTTACTTCCGAACTTAAAGTAACTTTATTAACCGGTCGTACCCATCAAATACGCGCTCATTTAGCGTATATGGGACATTTTGTTTTGGGCGACGGCAAGTACGGAAGCGAAAACGTTAACAGACGATTAGGCGCAAACAGTCTTAAACTGAGCGCAATCAAATTGGTCCTTCATTTCAAAAAAGAGGATTATTTGTCTTATCTTGACGGAAAAACCTTTAATTACGAGTGTTTTGACGGTAATTTTGACGACTGAAAAATTATATAAAAAATTTTTTAAATTTTTTTAAAAAATAAGAAAAAAACAGTTGCCATTTAGTAAATTATTTGTTATATTATATGAGCATTAAGAAAAACGGTTTGGGAGCATAGCTCAGTTGGGAGAGCATCTGCCTTACAAGCAGGGGGTCACAGGTTCGAGCCCTGTTGTTCCCACCAAAACACTCTTATTTATGGATATGCGGGAATGGCTCAGTGGTAGAGCGTTGCCTTGCCAAGGCAAATGTCGCGAGTTCGAATCTCGTTTCCCGCTCCATTTTTTTTTACAATTTAAGGTACCATAGCCAAGCGGTAAGGCAAAGGTCTGCAAAACCTTTACGCCCCGGTTCAAATCCGGGTGGTACCTCCAAAAAACACTGCGGATTTCATAAGAAGTCCGTAGTGTTTTTGTTTATAATACATTTTAACAAACAAAGCGGATTATAAATAAATAAGCGCTTAAATGCTTAGCAAAATCGCTAATGAATATGTTTTAACTTTACAAAGAAAAATCTAAGTGATATAATTTAAAAAAATATTGTTATATAGGAGGCAGTATGACTATTCTTGTAACCGGCGGTGCGGGGTATATAGGCTCGCACACCTGCGTTGAATTGTTAAATAAAGATTTTGACGTTATTGTTATAGATAACTTTTCAAATTCTTCGGAAGAATGTATCGCGAGAATAGAAAAAATCACCGCAAAACCCATTAAACTTTATGTAGGCGATGTAAGAGACCGCAAGTTGATGGATAGCATTTTTACCGAAAACAAAATCGACGCGGTAATTCACTTTGCAGGTTTAAAAGCGGTAGGGGAAAGTTGTCAAAAACCGATAGAGTATTACGACAACAATTTATACAGTACTATAGTCCTTACCGAAACCATGAAGGCACACGGTTGTAAAAATATAGTATTTTCTTCTTCGGCTACGGTTTACGGTACGCCAAAAGTGCTTCCTTTAACCGAAGATTGCGAGGTCGGCGGTACAACCAATCCTTACGGAACAAGTAAACTTATGCAAGAAAGGATACTTTCGGATCTGTATCTTTCAGACGAAAATTGGACGGTAACCTTGCTTAGATATTTCAATCCGATAGGCGCTCATGAAAGCGGACTTATCGGTGAAGATCCGCACGGTATACCTAATAATTTAGCGCCATATGTTGCGAAAGTTGCCATTGGAAAATACAAAGAAGTAGGGGTTTTCGGCAACGATTACGACACCCCCGACGGAACAGGCGTAAGAGATTATATCCATGTTGTGGATTTGGCGAAAGGTCACGTTTGCGCTATTGAAAAAGTAACTAAACCCGGCGTTTACGTTTATAATTTAGGTACAGGTGTCGGGTACTCGGTATTGGAAGTTATTAAAGCGTTTTCAAAAGCATGCGGAAAAGATTTGCCCTATGTAATTAAACCGCGTCGTGCAGGCGATATCTCGTCGTCATACGCTAACTGCGATAAAGCGTATAAGGAATTAGGCTGGAAAGCCGAGCTTAATCTCAATGATATGTGCAGGTCGATGTGGAAGTGGCAAAGCGGTAATCCCGACGGTTACAGAAAGTAATATAAATTTTGTAAACATTTTAAAAATCACGCATTTTTAGCGCAATTTTTAATATTATTATGTTTGGTGTAATTATGTTTGATTCAAAAGATTATCAATATAAAGTTAGTGCGTCCGGTAGGATAAATATAATCGGTGAACACGTTGACTATTGTGGCGGAAAAGTTTTCCCTGCCGCGATTTCACTAAAAAACAATGTATATGTTCGTCCGAACGGAACGGATAAAATCAATATTTCTTGGACGACTTTAAAAGATAAAGTTACCTTAGATATAAATAAGTTAGGCGAATATAAATCGCTAAAATACGGCAATTATCAAGCAGGGTCCGCATACGTTTTACAGCAGGCAGGTTTTAAAATTACAGGCTGTGATATGGTGCATGATTGTACGGTGCCGTTCGGCAGCGGACTGTCTTCTTCGGCTGCGATAGAAGTGTCGACTATAGCGGCTCTGCTTCAATTGAGCGGAGAAAAATTATCTAAACCCGAAATTGCAAAACTTGCCCAAAAAGCGGAAAGCGAGTACGCAGGCGTTAATTGCGGAATTATGGATCAATATGCCTCCGCATGCGGTAAATTACATCACGCTATGGTGCTTGATTGCAAAACTTTGGAATGTGAATATGTACCGATAAATTTAAATAATTATTCTTTAGTTATCGCTAATTGCAATAAGCCCCATAACCTTGTTGAAAGCAAGTATAACGAAAGGCGTTCGGAAACGGAAACCGCCCTTCAAATACTCAAACAAAGGTTTGACATGACCTGTTTGGCGGATTTGTCGATTAATGACTTTGAAGAAGGTAAGCTTCTTTTAAGCGGTAAAATCAAAGATAGGGCAGAGCACGTTGTATATGAGTGCACAAGGGTAAATTCGGCTAAAGAAGCGATGATTTCAGGCGACTTGAAAAAGTTGGGCGAACTTCTTAATATGTCCCATGCTTCGTTGAAAAACTTGTATGAAGTTACGGGTAAAGAACTCGACGTCTTACAGGAAGCGGAAGTTTCGCATGATTACTGCCTTGGCGCGAGAATGATAGGCGCCGGCTTCGGCGGTTGCACTATTGCGATTGTCGAGTCATCTAAAATCGACAGTTTTAAAAAATCAGTTGCCGAAAGGTATGAAAATATAATAGGATATAAGCCTTCGTTTTACGACGCATTTATCGACGACGGTATAACCGTTAAAGAATTAAGTTAATTTTTAAGGTGATAAAATTTATGATTTCTGTTGAAAATTTTTGCGATTATAACGGCAAAACAGTACATCTTTATACTCTGAAAAACGATTATTTGGAAGCAGGCGTTTTAGACTTCGGCGGTATTTTGCAAAGGCTTATAGTAAATACGCCAAGCGGTAAAAAAGACATAGTTTGTTGCCTAACCGATTGTGAAGGATATGTAAAATCCAATGCGCATATGGGGGGAACTATCGGTAGGGTGGCAAACAGAATTGCCAACGGAACTTTTACGCTTAACGGTACTTCGTATACGCTCGATAAAAATGCGGGTAATGCTACTTTACACGGTGGATTTAACCCGTACGATTATAGATTTTTTGACGCGGAAGTTTTAGACGATACTTTACGTCTTTCGTTATTCAGTCCTGACGGCGATCAAGGGTTTCCCGCAAATCTACAATTCGCTGTGGAGTTTAAACTTGATAAAAACAAATTATCTATCAAGTTTTTTGGCGAATCCGATTCCGACACCTTATTTAATCCGACAAATCACGCTTACTTTAATTTGAATGGCGAAGGTAGCGGTAATATTTACGATACTCTTGTATATCTTAACGCAGATAAGGTAACTTTGGCAGATGACAATTTAGTTGTTACCGGTGAAGTCGCCGACGTAAAGGGTACGCCTTTTGATTTCACTAAGCCCAAAACCATCGCTCCCGATATATTTTCGGACGATTGGAATGTCAAATCTGCCGGAGGTTTCGACCACAACTTTATTTTGAACGGTAATCACGTAGGCACTTGCGTGGGAAATAAAACAGGTATAACGTTGGATATGTATACCGATTATCCGGGCGTTCAGTTTTATTGCGGTAATATGATGTGCAATATAGACGGAAAAAGTTTTTACGATAAGCAAACTGCTTTTTGCTTAGAGCCTCAATACTTCCCCAACGCCATTAATGTAGACGGTTTTGAAAAGCCGATACTTAAGGCGAATAAGCCCGTTACGCACTATATCGATTACGTAACTACGGTGAAATAAATATGCTGTTCGATTTACATTGTCATACTTCGGGTATAAGCAGATGTTGCAGACTTCCGTATAATGTGATAGTCGATAAGGCAAAAGAATACGGTTATGACGGTATAGTTTTGACCAATCACTATTTGGCTTGCGATATTGAAAAGGACTCCGATAAATTTATTGAAAATTACATTAAAGAGTACGAACTTTCACGTAAGTACGGCGAAAGCGTGGGGTTAAAAGTGCTTTTTGGCGCAGAAATAACGGTAAGTTATAACGAGGCCGTTCACCTTTTGATTTACGGCGTAACAAAAGATTTTTTGCGAAAATATAAAAATCTTCCTAATCTTTCGCAAAAAGAGTTGTATGAAGTATGCCATGAAAACGGCTGCGTGCTTGTTAACGCCCATCCTTTCAGATACGGAATGACTGTTCAAGATGTCAGATATTTGGACGGTGTAGAAGTTAACTGTCATTTTATTTACGGTAAATGCTACGCAAAAGAACTTACCAGAATTGCCAAAGAAAATAGTTTGGCTCTTACTTGCGGTTGCGATTATCACGGCGATTCGGATAAACCTTTCGGTGGAACGTATCTTCCCGACGATATTGTTACGGAATCCGATTTGGCAAACTATATTGCCAAAAGCAAAATTTCAAATTTGAAGGTTCACGACCCCGAAACGAAAGAAATTTACGATTTGTCCGTACAAACCCGCAATTAATCTTACTTTTTGTCGGTAAATTTAATATTGTTTATAATCCGTACTCGCTACGGATTTTTTTATGATTTATCTTTGTGAATTTATATCGTTTCAAGCGCGTATGTTTGTCATTTTGTTTACGTTTAACATTTTGCATTAGTTTTTTTATATTTACGTTACTTTCGTTTGATATAACGAATTAACTGTGCTATAATTTACGGGAAATAAAATACGACTTATGCCGTGATTATTTTAAGACATACAGCCGAAAAGGAAGAATTATGAAGATTACAAACGTTATTTTAACTAAATCTTACTCCGGTTTTTACTATGACGATCAAGTCGCCATCAAGCAAGGCGCTAAACATGACGGATTTTTCTATTTGGGTGAACCTGTTACCGATGGTTTTAGGGCGATTCGCGAACCGGGCGAAGTTATTTCAATTCAATTGGTTTTAGAAGACGGAAGCGTCGGTAAAGGCGATTGCGTTGCCGTACAGTATTCCGGTTGCGGCGGTAGGGATCACGTATTTTTAATCGATGAAAATATGCCTTTGTTACAAGAAAAAATCGTTCCTATGCTTATTGGCGAGGACGTTGCAAAGTTCAGACCTTTGGCTGAAAAATACGACCGTTTATTAGTTGACGGTAAGCGTTTGCATACAGCCGTTCGTTACGGGCTTACTCAAGCAATTTTGAATGCAACCGCAGTATCCCGTCGTTTGACCGTTGCCGAAGTCGTTAGGGAAGAGTACGACGTTCCTGACACAGAATACAAGACCATACCTGTATTTTCTCAGTCCGGCGATGACAGGTATATGGCTGCCGATAAGATGATTTTAAAGGAAGTTGACGTTTTACCGCACGCCCTTATCAATAACGTGGAAACCAAACTCGGTAAAGAGGGTGAAATTTTACTATCTTACATCAAATGGTTAAGAGATCGTATTTTGACCATGAGAATGAATCCCGGCTATAATCCCATTTTGCATTTTGACGTGTACGGAACTATCGGCCTTGCCTTTAACTATGACGTTGACAAGATGCTCGCGTATTTGTTAGAGTGCGAAAAGGCTGGCGCGCCTTTCCATGTAAGAATCGAAGGTCCTATCGATACCGGCTACAGGGAAGGTACTTTAAAGTATGAGAAGATTCTTACCGAAAAACTTATTGCATGCGGAAGCAAACTTGAAATCGTTGCCGACGAATGGTGCAACACTTTGGAAGATATCAAACTATTCGCCGATGAGCATGCCGGTCATATTTTGCAGATTAAAACGCCTGACCTCGGCGGTGTAAACAATATTTGCGAAGCAATTATTTACTGCAATAAACACGGCGTAGGCAGTTATTGCGGCGGAAGTTGCAACGAAACGGATATTTCTACCAGAACCACTACCAATATCGGTATTGCCTGCAATGCAATTCAGTTCTTGGGTAAACCGGGTATGGGCGTTGATGAAGGTTACATGATTATCAAAAACGAAATGAACCGTGTAGTAGCGCTTGCAAATTCCAGAAGAAAATAACTTTTAAACATTAAATTTCATAGCATATACTGTGTTTTGGTGCGGTTATGCATGAACTTAACAGACCTATATGTTTGTTTGATTCGGGATTAGGCGGAATCACCGTTCTTGACGAATTTGTTTCCGCCTTACCTAATGAAAACTTTATATACGTTGCAGATGAAAAATATTGTCCTTACGGAATGCGTGAGGACAATTATATTATAGAAAGAATTGTCAAAATTACGGCATTTTTGCAAAATTTCAATCCGAAAGCAATAGTTATTGCCTGTAATACGGCTTCGCGATTTATAGATGTTGCGCGCAACGCTTGTAAATGTTTTGTTTTGGACGTTATATCGCCGACCGCAAATTACGTCGCTAAAATTTCTGAAACAAAACGCGTACTTTTGTTGGCGACGGAAAGCACGGTTTTAGGCGGACTGTATCAAAAATATTTGTCTCAATCGGGCATAGTTTGCGACCCTTTGGCGTGTAGCGAGTTTCTTCCGTTTATAGAAAGCGCAAAGGTTTTCGGTAAGCAGTTTAAAGACGTCGCCGACAAAAAATTTAAGTCGGTCGATTTTGAAAGTTACGACGCGGTAATTTACGGCTGTACTCATTTCGGACTTATAGATAGTGTTATCCGCGATTATTTACACGGACGGTTAATGACGGTATCTTGCGGTGCGCCAACTTTAGATTTACTTAAAAAGTATTTAATTTGTAATAATTTATTAAACTCAAATTTTGCCGATAAATGCGCAAATGTTCAGATATATACGACTTCAAAGGCCGATATATTAAAAAAGTTACTGTTATTTTACGGCAAAAATTATAAAAATATAAATGAAATTTCAATAGATTAAGGTGTGTTATGAGAACTATCGATCTTGATTTAGTTACGGATAAGGTTTGCGAACTGTTTAAAAGCGCTTGTGCGGATGTACCTGAAAATGTTATTTCCGAAATCGAAAATGCTAAATTGAAAGAAGAATCTACGCTTGGCAGACAGGTTTTATCCAAAATAATCGAAAACGATAAACTTGCCAAAGATAAGCATTTGCCTATCTGTCAGGATACCGGCATAGCGGTGGTCTTTTTGACTATTGGCAGTGAAGTTGTTTTCAGCGGTGATATATATGAAGCGGTAAACCGTGGGGTGAAACGCGCGTATACCGAAGATTATCTTCGCAAGTCTGTGGTTAGACATCCGCTTGACAGAAAAAATACCGGTGATAACACGCCTGCCATTGTTCATATTAAGGTTGTGCCGGGGGATATTTTTCGTATTGACGTTGCGCCAAAAGGCGCCGGAAGCGAAAATATGTCCACTGTTAAAATGCTTATTCCCGCGGACGGAATAGAAGGCGTTAAAAAAAACATATTGGACGTTGTACTTTCCGCAGGCGGAAAACCTTGTCCGCCAATAATCGTAGGTGTCGGCGTCGGCGGTAATTTTGAAAAATGTGCACTTCTCGCAAAAGAAGCTTTACTGCGTGAAATCGATGACGAAAGTCCCGACCCTATCGCACGTAATTTAGAACAAGAATTAAAGTCGTTGATAAATAAAACAGGTATAGGTCCTATGGGCTTTGGCGGAACGGAAACTTGTCTGGCGGTAAAGGTCAATACTTTCCCTTGCCATATAGCAAGTTTGCCGGTTGCCGTAAATATTCAGTGCCACGCTTCAAGACATAAGTCATGCTTGCTTTAATCGATATCGGCATTAAATATATTATATAATGATATAGCAGAACGATTGAACCGAAGATAAAAATACGGGCTGTTCAATAACTAAAAAGATTAATTACGTTAAAAAGGTTGATTAAGGTGGCTTAATGAATCACAAAGGAACGGTTAGGTTGGAAACCGAAAGGCTTATTTTACGCGCCTTTACGATTGACGACGCTCCCGATATGTTTAACAACTGGGCGTCAAACGAAAATGTTGCAAAATTTTTAACTTGGAGGCGTCATGGATCGGTTGAAGTTACAAAAAGTATTATTAGCGAATGGGTAAATGAGTACGAAGACCTTAAAAATTACCAATGGGCTATTGTTATAAAGGACAGTAATACTTTAATAGGTTCTATTTCCGCAGTCCATATTAAGGAAGATGTAGGTGCTTGCGAAATCGGCTATTGCATAGGCGAAAATTGGTGGCATCAAGGATATACTTCGGAAGCCTTTAAAAAGGTTATAGAATTTTTGTTTAATGAGGTCGGCGCAAAAAGAATTTGGGCGTGCCATGCGGTAGACAATCCGAATTCCGGCAAGGTCATGCAGAAATGCGGACTCAAAAAAGAGGGGCTTTTAAGGAAAGCGTGCGCTACCGGTAGCGGAAAAATTTACGACATGGCTATTTACGCAATTTTAAGCGAGGATTATAACAATGATTAAAATTAGTACGCCGATAGACGATGCGATGGTTAAACAACTTACCATCGGTGATGAAGTTTTGTTAAGCGGTGTTATTTTTACGGGAAGAGATGCCGCGCATAAGCGACTATGCGAGATGATAGACATGGGCGAAGAACTTCCTTTTGACTTGACTAACTCCGTAATATATTACGTTGGACCTACTCCCGAAAAGCCCGGAAGAGCAATTGGCTCATGCGGACCTACTTCAAGTTATCGCATGGATCCTTACGTTGAACCCTTGTTAAAAAAGGGTTTGAAAGTTATGATAGGAAAAGGTCAGCGTTCGGAAGAATTTAAAGATCTTTTAAGAAAGTACGGCGCAGTTTATTTGTCTGCTATCGGCGGAGCAGCCGCATTGATTTCGGAAACGGTTACCCAATCAAAAGTTATTGCTTTCGACGATTTGGGAACAGAGGCTATAAGACGGCTTGTTGTCAAGGATTTTTATGCTATTGTAACATATGATTGCTTTGATAACGATTTGTTTTACGAAGGGGTAAGAAAGTATAATAAATTAAGTTGAGAATTTTTTAAAAAATCTAAAAATCTTCAAAAAATTGCTTGACTTAATATTGTTAAGATGATATTATAAATAGGCTTGCGAGATATTGCAGGCAAAATTAAGCGGTTTTGCTTATTTATCGAAGATTGACAACTGCATAGTAAAGATAGACGAGATAACGAAAGTTATTT
>CALZDP010000015.1 GCA_945638575.1 uncultured Clostridia bacterium
ATCCGCCCGTCATAAGGCGCAGGATTTCAAGTTCCTTTTCGGTAAATTCCGTACTAAGTGCAAGTCCCATTCTGACGGGTTGAGTACTGTCGGGATAGACGATTTCGCCGCTTACTACCCGTTCCATCAGCGACAGAATCGGCTGTTCGCTGACTTCCTTGTGCCAAAAGCCTTCAACGCCGATTTGTTTTGCGCGCTTTATGTAAGAACACTCCGGCATACTCGTGACGATGATGATTTTCGTTTTCGGGAATTTCGCCTTGATTTTTGCCGCCGCTTCGAGTCCGCTTTCGCCGTTTTCCGTAACTACGTCCATCAGTATCAAATCTACGGGCATGCGTGTGCAGACAATATCCGCAACGGAAGCGTTTTCTATCGCCACTTGCAGATAAAATTTGTCCGACGACTCCACAAAATGCGAAAAGAGTGCCTTCGGCATTTGCTGATCTTCGACTATCATGACTGAGTATTTTCCGTCTTTCATAAAGTTTCTCCTTGCGGCAGTTCGATAATGAGTTCAAATTGCGGTGCGCTGTGAATAATCATCGTGCCGTTTTCCCGTTCTACAAGCAAGCGAAGCCCCGAAAGTCCGCCGCCTTCTATGATTTCGCCTTTCGGCTTTTCGCCGTCGTTGGTGATTTCTATCGTATATTTGCCGTTTTTCTCCGATACCGTAACCGTCATCGTCTTACCGTTTGCGTGCGAAACGGTGTTCGTCAGACATTCGTGCATTGCGGCGATGAGTATTTTTTCGCTTACCGTATCGGCTTTCGGCTTTTCGCCGCAAAAATCCACGGTTACGGCAACGAGTTTTGCCACGTCCTTTATCACTTGCAAGTTGTCTTTCTTTGTGTGCGGACGAGTGCTTTTCAATGCGGCGATTTCCGCTTGCCAGAAGCATATCATTTGCTTTTGCTCGGTTTTGTCAAGCGGTTCGGCAAGTCTGCGTTTTGTTGCAAGCAAGAGTTTGCCCATATCGTCGTGGATACGGATTTTCGCCGCCAAAAGTTCCTTTTCTTTCGTGAGGAGCACAACGTTATCCCCGTATGCGACAAGACGTTTGTTGACGGCTTTCAGTTCTTCGAGTTTTTGCTCTAACTCTTTGGTAAGACGGTATCTTTCGGTTACGTTTGCCGCAACGATTTCGTAAACGATTTTTCCGTCTATCTCGTGCGAATATCTCTTGAACGATACCACTTTGCCTCCCTCGTATTCGATGATCGGCTTTTCACCGGTTTGAAGCGGCAGACAGCTTTCTTCAATTTCGCCTTGCGAGATCTTCCGCCAAAAACTTGCGCCGTCCAACAGAGCCTTGCCGGTTGCAAGAACGCAAAGACGGTTCATCTCGGTATTGATAAGCCGCACAAGTCCGCTTTGCTCGTAAAAACATATTCCCGCAGGAAGTGTGTCCGCGCTCTCTTTTATGGACACGGGCGAAATATGCTTTTTGTTCCAAAGCACCGCGCCGACAAGTCCGTAAACCGCAAGAGCGAGCAACACGACAGCCGCAACGCAATGCAACCATAGCGGCAATTTCAATATCGTGAGCGACGGCTCGAATACGGATTTCCCGACACGATAGAGATAACTTCCGCACATTGTCAGAAATACCGATAGAAACGACAATGCGAACGTTACCGCAGGCAAAACGATATAGCGGCGTTTCTTGCAAAGTCTGACCGACGCAAACAACCCGATAATCGCCAGAACGAACGTGAAAATAAACGAAACGACAATAATCTGTCTTACATAAAACGGTGCGTCGATAAATCTCATACAGCACCCCCTTCGGGCAAAGTAAGCGAGTAATAAACTTCTTCGTCGTCCGTTTGAATTGTTACGTTGTATTCCTCAAATTTCGACTTTATTTTCTCCGAAATCTCTTCCGTTTTATTGTCGCATTCGATACGCAAAACGAGATTATCGCCGCGCTTTGAAAGGTGAACGATAACGGCGCTCGATAGCCCCTCGTAATTTGCAATGCAGGCTTGGAAAAAGTCATAGAAAACACCTGCGTTTTTGCCGTGAATTTTGCCCGAAACGGCGCAATCGAAAGTACATTCCGCGCCCGTAAGCGAAAGAAACCCAAGCGATTCTTTTATCGCAAGCGACAGTTCGCCCACGTCGATATTTTCCTGCTTTTCGGCAAGCATAACAAGGTTGCTTCTGCGTTTGATATAAGCCGCCAAAACGCACGCAAAACGCATTTTATCGGTATATTCCGTGCTGTTTAACTGCGTTTTGTGGTACATATCCGACAAAAGCGCGTCAAGCCGTTTCAGCTCTCCGCGGGTAACTTCTTCCGTCTTTGCATACAGTTTGTTTTGCTCTGCAATCTGCGCTTTTTGCTCTTTGAGTTCGTTCTCCGCTTCGATGATATAGTTTTCTTCGGACAGTCTTTCGTTGGTTTCGGAAAGCGCCGCGTTTATCTCGTTGACCTTGGATAAATCTTCGATTCTGAAAGCGTATCCGCCGTGTATTTTTTCTGCCGAAAGCCGTGTGTTTTCATCTATCATTACGGGGCTTTTTGCCGCACGACCGAGCAGGTTTTTATCCGTGGAAATCGACTTTTCGGAGTCGTATATCACACTCAAATTCTCGTCCGTGATAACCGCCGAATATGCCGAACGATAGAAGTAATTTTCGTATTCGTCGTTGGACGGAATCAAACCTATGGCGATACAACTTTCTATCATTACGATACAGGTAAAGCAAAACAGTTCCGGGATTTTGAACGCCGGCGTATCCGTCAAAAAGCATACGGTGGAAACAGCCACGCACACAATGAAAACGGTTACGGGTATCCACGTTTTACGCCTGCACGCCGATATGCCGCACTTCAAAATCAGCACGATAAGGCTTGTAAACGTTACGGCAATCTCCCACGCGAGCGCGATATAATATACGGTTCTATGCTCGTAGGAAAAACCGTTCTCGAAGTTCAAAGCGAACGCCCATTCGTGTGCGTCGTTTGTGAATATCAGAAGAAGCAATATCACAGCGGGTAAATATAAGAGATACCACGCTTTTGCGAGCGGTTTGCCCTTTTTGCTCTCTATGCTGAACGCCGTAAGCAAAATCGTCGGCGGAATAAACATTTGCGGAACGTAGTATGCGTACCAAAGATAGCGCGAAAGGGCGTCTGTGTCCTTTGTCAGTCCGTACCTTATCATTCGCGCCACAAGGAAAAACAAAATCAGCACGGCAACCGTAAGGAAATATGCACGCAGATCTTTTCTCACCATTCTATGTATAAGAGAAATGCCCCACGCCACCACGAGAGAAATCAGTATCGTGTGCGCCAACAAAGCAAACAAGGCGTGCCAAAAATCAGGAAGGCTCGAATCTACCGCCTGAAATACGCCCGCTAAACAAAAGAAAAACGCGCATACGGCATATAGAACTATTCTTTTTTTGTTAATAGCAGTCCGCATTTCAGCGTTCCTCCTTTTCGTTAGTTACTTATATTATAGCATATTTTAAGCTTTTTTTCAAGCGCATTTGCCCTGCCGTCAAGATTTTAGAATTTGCACAATATCAAGAGAAACAATAGTTTTATTTTTATCTCTCAATTTGTATTTTGCAACCCTGGCGTGTGCTTGTCTTGATACGAGAGGACTCGCTTCGCTCGCCCGCGACAAGCACACGCCACGTAAACTTAACTCGACTGAAATACGGAAAAGCGGAGTGCTGACGGAAGCGGAGTCGCCCGCTGAACCGCTTGGGCGATCTTCCGCTTTCACCGTCACACATTTTCCGTTTTTTGACCGTATTTTACCATTCGTAGTTCAGTTACATTTGCGCATTTGCTCTATGACGGCTTTGCTCACCTTGCCCATGTAGCAACCTTCGTCCCAGCACGAGAAATCGTCAAAGAGAAGCAGTTTCTTATCTTCAAGTCCTATCGGACAGACAATATCTTCGTCCATAATGTCCGAAATAAAAAACTGAGGCAGTCCTTTGGAGTAGATCATCTTTTCGCCTGTTTTCTCCATATACTTCGTGAGGTACGCTACCGCTTCTCCAAGCATAGAACGATCTTCTACAGCCTTGAAATCGGACCTTCCAAACCGTTCGTTAAAATAAGTATTCTGAACAGTCTTTTGTACCCTCTTTTTGATGGGAGAATAGTCCATGACCTCAATAAGTTTTCCCGGCATAGAGCCTTCGGGAATATATAACAAGCCGTGAAAATGAAGACGATGCTTTTTTGGAGAACGTTCGAACTTACATAACTAGCGTAGAGTGTGGTAGAAGAAACATCTCGATTGTTAATATTGAAAAGCTTGCTACTGCACTTAAAGTAACGCTTAAAGAATTTTTTGATTTTTAGGAGTGTCATATGAATTATACATTAGAAGAATTTATTGAAAGATTTACTCTATCTAGTTTAACTTTTGTCGGTGTGGTCTGCGACATGTTGTAAAAAATACACACGCCGTCGTCAAACAATACCACGCGATAGATGAATGAATTGAAAAACTCGTTTTTTGCTTCTTCATCCTTAATAAGGATTTTTTGACAAGTATAAAACGAATAATATGGACTGAGGTGTCTGACATACACAAAAGTTTGACAGTGAAACGCATAGGACTTTTGCGAGACTACGTTAAAGAACATTCTTTTGATTTACAAATTATCCATTGTCAGTTTAATGAAATTCTTCTGACAATGTTAAACTAAAAAACACTGCACTGCGCTTACCCTGCGCGTGCAACTTCGGAACGAATTCCTTCGTCTCCGATATATAAAATCCGAAACGAATTTCGTTTAGAGCTTGACAATGGAATTCGCCCTGTGGACAAGTAAAATATCGGAGCCATTAAATATTCCTTATAGAATATGAAGTGTACTTCACACATAACACGGCGAATTTTATTGTTAAAAAACGCACGCCCAAATTTTTCGCTTAACGATTGACTTTGGGGGTGCGTTTTATTAGTTTGCCGTTTAGCTAACCGCGTTTACTTACAAAATGTTGCACAGCTAAACCTACGTGTTTTTGTTTTGCTGTTTTTACTAATTGTAGAAATAAAAACTACAACTGCCGGTCGTATTGGTAGGCGTAACGTAAACGTGGTTGCTGCCGCTTTCCCACACTACGTTTCCGTTTGCATCTTTTTTGATAAATTTGAATTCCAACGCCGTTCCCGCAGGCACTGATAAATCAAAGAACCAATCGGGATAAGACGCTATTGAAGAGGTGGCGTTGTAGAACGGACCGACGGCTTTAGACGTGTCCCAATTTCCCAGTTCGATACAGTTGCCCACCACATAGACGTTTTGGCCGTAGGCGGTAGCGGCGTTTTTGGCTATAAACCTTACGGCAACCTGACTGCCCGAAAGCACTTTATACTGAGCGTAGTTTTGAGTAAACTGTCCCGACGCCGTAGTAACTTTGACGTCGTAGTACCCTGCCGACACCGCAGGTACGATAAATTTTATACAACTGTCCGACCAAGAAGTAACCGTCGCGGATACGGTACCAAGTTTTACGCTGCCTACGCTACTGCCGAAGCCGCGTCCTGAAATTGTAACCGTGTTTCCTTCGATACCCACCAAAGGATCGATATTGCCTATTATCGGAGCGCTTTCGGAAGTTGCGGAATATTGCCATACTGCACACTGTCCGGCGCCGAGATAATAACTGCCTATCGCTCCGTTGCTTACAGTAAGAGTTCCTCCGCCGCAAATATTTTGCAAAACGTCGGAATAACTACCGTCGGGCAACGAAGTTAACGCTCCGGTTATGTCGTAGCCCATGCTTGTATTTCTGTTTACGGCAACGTACACAACGCTGTTGCCGAAAGTTCTTTCGTACACAAGCACGTCGCTGTTCATCCATCTTTCCGTAGTGCTTCCGTACGCTGCCGCCGCATTCGTTTTGCGTAAGGGCGCAAGTTTGGATATTATTTGATACGCCTTGGTGTTTGTGTTGAAGGACGGCATATCGCCTCTGTTATCGGGATCGGAAGCGCCCGTAGCGTATTGTTCGGAACCGTAATAAACGGTAGGAATTCCGCTTGAAGTAAGTTGCAAAACGTAAGCGGTGTCGACGCTATGCGAAGTACCGTTGGCTAACGTCATAAACCTCGACATATCATGATTGTCTATAAAGGTAACCTGATCGTTAATCTCTTTGTAGTCCGATTCGGTTGCAACCACCGTATTATAAAAATCGTCCATGCCAATTTCAAGCGTACCAACGGCGCTTCTGACTGCGTTTGCGTAACGGAAATCCAACAGACTCATTCCGCTTTCGTTGGCGAAACAATCCATTTCGGGGTCGCCGGCCGTTCCGCCGCTAAACCACTCGCCGAAAACGAATGTTTCGTGCTCCGAATATATGCTGTTAAGCCAATTTGACTGCCAACCCATGGGCATATGTTTTACCGCGTCTACGCGCAAACCGTCTACGCCGAGATCAAGCCACATATCTACGGCGTCCTTTAAGTATCCGTCGACAGTCCCGTTCATCTGGTTCAAATCCGCCAAGCCGTACATGCTGTGATAAATACTGTTTTCCCAAGTAGAAAAATCCGTCCACTCTTCATGGTTGAATATTCCTGCCGTATCGTTTGTAAATCCGCCCACAAGATTTCCGTTTCGGTACAATCTTCCGTCTTCGGGAAAAACCATCGTGCCGTATTCAGCGGTGGAAGTATGATTCGGAGCAAAGTCGATAACGACTTTTATGCCATTTGAATGGGCGGTGTTTATCATCGTTTGAAAATCTTGCAAGGAACCGAAGTATTCATTCGTTTTGAAGAAATCCTTTCCCCAATACCCGTGATAAGCGGCGCTATTGTTGGAAGGATCTATCGTCGCAATATTTTCAACTGGAGAAGAAATCCAAATTGCTCCGATGCCCAGTCCCGTGAGATATCCGTCGTATAATTTTTGGGTGACTCCGGCCCAGTCGCCGCCGTGATATTTGCGATTGTTGGTTTTGTCAAATATGGCTCCGGTGGGATTGTTGGTTACGTCTCCGTCGAAGAACCTGTCGGTTACTATCTGATAAATAGTGTCCGTGGAAAAACTCGCCGAATTTGTTACGTCGTTATCCGCCGCATTTCCCGTTGTTGCGTTTGCCACTACGTTGCTCGGAATCAAAAACAAACAGACGGAAATTACAAAAAACAGCGCGATAACCCATGCTAGTAATTTTGTGTTCTTGAACTTTTGCCTCATATTTTTTACCTCCTTTTTAGTTGTTCGGATAATTGGGTCGTCTAGATAATGCGAATTTGACGTTCTTTTTCGATAACGCTAACTTTGTTTAAGTTGGGCAAAAGTTTTATTTCGCCGCAAAGCATTTTATCCGTGCAAACATAAACAACTTTGCCGTTTAGCATGCACTTGGCAAATTTTTCGCGGCCAAAATCCAACACGTCAAGCACGGTGGCAGTCATACCCTCTTCTTCCACAAGCAAGTCGTAAGGCGAAAATTCGCAGGAAAACTCGGTGTTAAACACCTTTCTTCCGGAAAACGCCGCAAACATTTTGGCGGACACTTCTTCGGGACAGGCAAACTTTTTCCCTTCCACAACAAAAGAATACGCGTTCTTTTTGCGTTTGCTATTGCCTTGCTCAGCCACTTTTTCCATAACGAAAGTTGCGTCAAGCGAATTTTCAAGAGGCAAAGGCGAAACCACCTCTTTGCCCTCTTTAACAATACTTATTTGTTTGAAGTCTATGCCAAAGTTTATTTGCCCTTCTTTTTGAGCATTGTCGGAAAGCGCAAACAGTCGTTGCCCCTTTGTTTTCAACAAAAGCAGATATTTATTCGACACTTTTTCGCAAGACATCACCGTCGCCGAACTTTCGCCGTCTGTAAGTGCGCCTACCGGCAAAAGCAGTTGATAATCGCCGTCGTCGCAAGAAATTGCCGCAGGCAAATCGAACTCGCCGCCAAGAGTAAGCAACTTTCTTCCGCTAACCTTGCAGTTGAGGTAGTTGTATTCCGGAACTCTCGGCAAAATGCTTTCTTCGGTGTCGCTGTCGAAAAGGTGAATTGCGTTCACGTCAAACGCGGCGTCTATCGTTTGGCCAAATTGATATTCCTTGAAACCGCCCGATTTGATTATCACGCGCGTTCCGTTGTCGGCAAAGCCGTCGCCCTCCATGTTTATGTCGCCGTAGACAAGCGTTTCCGTGCCCAGTTCTTCCGTGTGTGAAATTTTTACTTTCAGCACGGTATCGCAGTTTTTCACCTTAACGGGATCAAGCGAGATATCTTCCGATCTAAACCCTATCGTTACCTTTCTTTTTCCGTCGAAATACTGCGGAATAATTTTTGTAAGCGCCGAATACGGCACGGTTAAACTTGCGTCGGTGTTTGCGAAATCTATGCGGATTTTGTCTTGTATTTTCAACAACGTTCCTTCAAAAAAGTTCATTTGAGGCGTTCCGATGAAACCTGCCACAAACTTGTTGGCCGGATACTTGTACAAATTTTTGGGCGTGTCCGTTTGCTTAATGAAGCCGTCTTTCATCACGACTATTCGCGTGCCCATTGTCATTGCTTCCACTTGATCGTGCGTTACGTAGATGAAGGTTGTTTGAAGTTTTTTGTGCAGTTTTACAATTTCCGAACGCATTTGCGTGCGCAATTTTGCGTCGAGGTTAGACAACGGCTCGTCTAAAAGCATAACTTTGGGTTCGCGAACGATGGCGCGCCCCAACGCCACTCTCTGACGCTGTCCGCCGGACATTTCCTTCGGTTTCTTTTTTAGGTAGTCGGTTATTCCCAAAACTTCCGCCGCTTCTCTTACGCGTTTGTCAATTTCCTCTTTGGGCATTTTTCTCATTTGCAAACCGAAGGCAATGTTGTCGTAAATGGTCATGTGCGGATAAAGCGCGTAGTTTTGGAAAACCATTGCGATATCTCTATCTTTAGGTTCCAAACCGTTAACTACAACGTCGCCTATTTTCAGTTCGCCGGCAGATATTTCTTCCAGTCCGGCAATCATTCTTAGCGTAGTGGATTTTCCGCAACCCGAGGGGCCTACAAACACGATAAATTCCTTGTCTTCAATTTGCATGTTGAAGTCGTTTACCGCCTTTGTTCCGTTTGGATACACCTTGTAAATGTGTTTTAAACTTAAATTAGCCATTTTCTTTCTCCTTTTTATTCTTTAACGGCTCCTGCCGACATTCCGTTGATCATGTATTTGACAAGACAGAAATACAAAATTATTATCGGAATGGCAATGATTATCGACCCTGCCGCAAACCGAGCAAACTCCGTTTCGCCCAAAGACATAAGCCCAACTGCAACGGTGTACAGATTTTTGTCCTGTAACAACATTTTGGGAAGTATAAAATCGCTCCACGGCCACGTAAAGGCTGTCAGCGCCGTATACACCAAAATTGGCTTAGACAAAGGCAAAATAAATTTTACAAACACCGTAAAGTTGGAGGCGCCGTCTATGCGCGCGGCTTCGTCTATGGAATAGGGGATGGTGTCGAAAAATCCCTTTTGCACCATGTACCCCATGGGCGCTTGCGCCGAATAGATAAGAATCAGCCCCCAATGTTGGTTAATCAGATTAAATTGCGTCATCAAAAGATACACGGCGATAGTTCCCATAAATGAGGGAAACATTCCCAAAACCAAAGTGGTTTTCATCATCGCCTTGCGGCTTCTGAAACGGAAACGCGACATACAATACGCCGTAAGAATTGTGAACAGCGTGCCGAAAATACAACTCATCCCAGCGATGAACAGCGTGTTAAAAAACCATTGCCTATAATTGTACATCACGGTGTCGGTAAACAGCGTTACGAAGGAGTCGGTGCTGTATTCCGAAGGAAAGAACCCGTCGAAAGAGTATATCGAGCCCGATTTGGAAAAGGACGCCAAAATCAGCCACAGACAGGGAAAGAAAAAGATAAACGCTACGATGATGAGAATGCAGTAGGTAATAAGCACGTTAAGCACTTTTTTGGATTTTGCCTTGATAACTTTGCTTTTTGCTTTATTCATCTGAACGTTTCCTCCTGTTTATACGAGGGTGAAAACACATAAACCGCAAGCGATATTACCGAAGTGATGATGAAAATTATCAAACTTATCGCTGCGCCTATGGAATAGTAGTTG
The DNA here is from genome assembly GCA_945638575.1 of uncultured Clostridia bacterium. Classification (GTDB taxonomy): domain Bacteria; phylum Bacillota; class Clostridia; order Christensenellales; family Borkfalkiaceae; genus UBA4636. The sequence continues at coordinate 10,103 of CALZDP010000015.1, forward strand.
TTGTCGATAGACATGTTGTACAGCCAGTTTATCAAAAGGTCGGTGTCGCTTGCAAGGAAATATCCTTCGGTGTACAACCCTCCGCGCAAAAAGTAGAATATTCCGAAGTTGTTGAAATTTCCGATAAACTGCGAAATAAGAACGGGCGTTGTTGCAAACAACATGTAGGGCAGTGTGATTTTTATAAACTGTTTCCAAGCGCTTGCGCCGTCTACCCTTGCCGCTTCGTACAAATCGGTGTTGATATTGGAAAGAATACCCGTTGCAAGCAACATTGTGGAGGGTATGCTTATCCAAGCGTTTACCGCTAACCCGATAAGCCTTGCCGTCCATTGGGCGTTAATACCCAAAAAGTCGACGGCCGGATTGCCGGCATTTTGAATGTAGTAGTTTATCGGTCCTCCGTAGGAAAACATAAATTTGAAACCCAAAAGGGTTATAAAGCCGGGTATTGCATAGGCAAGTATGGGAAAGGCTCGCCAAAACGCCTTGCCTTTTACACACGCTTTGTTCAGCAGTAGCGCAAGCCCCAAACCTGCAAAGTAGTTGATGGCCGTGGATAAAACCGCCCAAATCATGTTCCAACCGAATATTTTGAAAAATGTGGGCGCAAACTGTCCAAGCGTAAGTATCTTTGCAAAGTTCTGAAAGCCAACCCAATCGACAAGCGCAGGCGGAATAGTATCTCCGCCGTAGTTTGTGAATGCAATAAGAATCATGAACACTATCGGGAGAATGCTGAACACGCACACGCCTATAACGGGCAAAGCAAGCGCCGTTTTGTAAAAAGATTTGTCAAGTAAGCCGGCAACTTCGCTTTTGAAAAGTTCGGGATTTTTCGAAGTATCGCAGGCACATTGCGTTTTGTAAACGTCCTTCACGTTGGAAATGTATATGGCAACGTAAAAAACAATCATCAAAATGGCAAAAATGCCCATAATCAGCATAACCACCGAATTGTCGCCCTCTACACCGTACCAAGCGTTGCCCTCGCGCGTGCCGAGGGTGAAAAATCCAAACAGATCGGTTGCGCCCGTAAGCACGAAATAGGCGATGAAAGCAAGTTGCAAAACAAGAAATATTATTCCTTTGGCCCACTGCTTGTACAAAAGTTGTCCTAACCCCATTATGCACATAGAGGCGCACACCTTTCCGTTGCCTTGCGTTAAAATTTCTTTGGTTCCAGAAAACTTCTTTTTGGCTTTTTCCGGCAAAGATCTAAAGAAGCCTACGAATTTGCCGCGCGCCTTCAAACCGTCGGTTTTTTCTTTGTTCATTTTTACCTCCTTTACCCTGCAAGCGTGTGTATTGCGTCGTATATCTGCTTGTCGACGTTTGCCAAACCGTTTTTGAACGCTTCGTCGGTTACGTACAAGTTCTTTTGGTTAAGCACGTCGTCGGCAAGTATTGCGCAAAACGTCTGCAACGGAGTCCAAACTTGCGCCAAGGCGCGAACGCTTGGCATAACATAAATTACGCCCTTGTCTAGGTTTTCGTTGATGGTTTCGTTAAGACCGCCCTTTGCCGAGGCAACGTCGGAACGCGCAGGGGAAATTCCCAACAGTTCGCAACGTCTATTTATCATTTCGTAACTTGTAGCAAAGTTTACAAAAGCCAACGCGGCATTGGGCGCTTTGGTATAGGAGCTTACGGCGTATCCGTTGACGCCGCCCATAACGGTCATTTCCGTCATTCCCTGCGATTCATCCTCCAAGTCGCCGCTTACCGGCAATTTGGGCACGGGGATAACCTTCAAATTTTCGCGCGCGTACTCTTCGGTGTAACCTGCCAAAACCATTTCTTTCAAAAACAGCGTGTATACGTCGGGCGTAGTCATGGTTGCAAAATATGTTCCGGACGCCAACCGCGAATAGGCGTTTTTGGTTATAGTATCCTCGGTGCATTCAAGGTTCATGCACGAGGCAAGTTGTCGGATAATTTTTGCCCCTTTGTAGCTTTGACCTTTGGAAAAGCCCACGTCCGAAGTGTCCTTTCCGTCCTCGCCGCCAAACACGTATCCTCCGTAAGAGAAAAAGTATCCCGAGGCGAAGTAACCGTCGTTTAGCGATTTCATATATCCGTATTTGCTGCCGCCGCTTTCTTGGCGGATTTGTTTGGAAAAGCGGAACAAATCCGTCCAGTTTTCCACCATATCGGGCAGGCCGTTTTTGTCGTCGTCCCAATCCGTTTGCCAGTTTTGGGGAAGTAAATCTTCGCGGTAGTACAGCAACGGTTGCTGAATGTTTACCGGCACACCGAAGACGTATTGCTGCTCGCCAAAAGTTGACGTGTAGGCCTTCCATGCGTTTTCCCCTAAGTAGTTAAAACATTCCAACTGCTCTATGGGCAAAGGTAAAATGTGTTTGCCTTCGGTGTATTTCATAACGGCATCGTTGGCCTGGTACAGCACGTCCGGCCCGTAGCCGTAAGGGCCGCCCTTTTCCAAATCGGTGTACTGATCCATGTTGGCGTCCACCGCCGTTATGCCGTATTCCTTGTACTTTTCGTTAAACGCGGCAAGCAGTTCCGCAAGATATCCCTGCTCTTTTGCCGTGTCGTTTTCCAGTATGCGTAAAGTTACGTTGCGCTCCAATTCTCCCGTGAACTTTTCCGCACCTGCCGATTGGATGTTTGAGGCAATTATGCCTAACGTGCCGAGGGTTATTATCACGGCAAGCATAATTGCCACGTGCGCAATCAACGCAGATAGTGTTTTTCGCATTTAGTCCTCCTTGTCAGTTTTTTTCGTGCAGAATAAATCCGCCGTCTAACAAAATTTGTTCCGAATATTCGTTGGAGCACACCGCCTTTTTCGCGACGTATTGGCGTGCCTTTCCACTTTGATTTATTACCAAAACGTACTTTTCTCGCCGCAAAATCAACAGCTCACTCTCTTCGGAAACGCTGATTTCACCAAAAAACTCTCCGCCGCTTTTCAAATTGGCAAGTTTCTTTATCAACAGCTTAACCGGTGGGGTTTCTTCGGCTTTCTTCCAATCCATACAGCGACGGTTATCGGGATCATAGCCGCCTTCCATAGCTATTTCCGTGCCGTAGTACACGCAAGGCGCACCCACGAAGAAGAAATTTAGCGCAAGTGCGCTCATAAGCTTGTTTACGTTCCCATTTACGCGAGTAAAAAACCTGTCGGTATCGTGGCTGTCCAAAAGGTTAAGCATCATGGAGTTGACAGTGTCTGTGTTGCGCATCAAAATTTCGTTCAGTTTGTCCGACATTTGTTTGGGAGAAAACTTTTCGTAAGCATAAAAATCGAGGCATGCTTTTGTAAAGGCGTAGTTCATTATTCCGTCGAATTGGTCGCCGTTTAAGTAGCAATTTGCGTCGTGCCAATTTTCGCCTATAAGAACGCAGTCGGCCTTTTCCTCCTTCACCCTTTTGCGGAAAGCGCGCCAAAAATCGTGTGAAACTTCGTCGGAAACATCCAACCGCCAACCGTCGATTTCAAATTCTCTTATCCAATAAACAGCCACGTCTAGCAAAAATTTTTGCACTGCTTCGTTAGACGTGTTGAATTTCGGCATATATTTGCAAGCGGCAAAGCACTCGTATTCCGTCGGATCTTCCTTTGAAAATATAAACCAATCGTAGTACGGCGAGTTTTTGCCGTTTTTCAAAAAGTCTTGAAATTGCAAAAGGTTTTCGCTGCAATGGTTAAACACAGCGTCCAAAACGATTTTTACATTGCGCGAATGCGCTTCTTTTACAAGAGTGCGGAAAGCTTGATTGCCGCCGAACGCTTGATCTATCGAATAGTAATCGCTAATATCGTATTTGTGGTTGGATACCGACTTAAAAATCGGCGTCAGATACAAAACGTTTATGCCCAAATCTTTCAGATAATCCAGTTTTTCCGTTACTCCCTGCAAATCGCCCCCCGCAAAACTTTGGGGCGTGGGCGCGCCGCCCCACTGCATGTTTACGTAGGAAAGGTCTTTTTGTCTGTTTCCAACGCAAAACCTATCCACAAAAATCTGATAAAAACAAGCGCTGTCTATCCACTTTACCGGTTGCATAACGTCTGCGCAATTTACATAGGCATATTGAAAACAGTTGTAATAACTCAATTGAAAATCGTATTGTTCCGACAATCCGTCTTCTGAAAAAAAGTATTCGCGGCCGTTGTCCTTTAAGGAAAAAACGTAAACAAGTCTGGAATCTTCCAGCTGCAAAGTTGCAGTGTAATATGCGAAAAGCCTGTCCTCATATTTGCGGATCATCAACGCCGTTTTGCGCTGCAACGCAAAAGAATACTTTCCCCCGTAAACAACCTTAACTTCTTCGGGAGCGTCCTCGCGAGATATTCGCAGCCTCAAACAAACGGTTTTGGGGGCTAAAGCAAAACAATATTTGCTTTCGGGATAGTGTAAAATAGCGCTTTCGTTCATTATAAAACCCTTTTTTGTTGACATTTTTTTTTTGCTTTGGTATAATTTTGCCGTTATGAAAGACAGAGTTACCATTCACGACGTAGCACGCGCCGCAGGCGTTTCCGCCGCAACTGTTTCCTACGTTATAAACGAAAGAGAAGACCAATCTATTAGCGAAGAAACCAAACAAAAAATTTGGCACGTAATAAATCTTCTCAACTACAAGCCCAGCGTGTTTGCAAAAAATCTGCGCGCTGCGCCGCATTCCAAATTGATAGCCGTCTGCACGGGAGATCTAAACTCTCTTGCCAGGGCGGAATATCTTTTTATGTTGGAAAACTTCATTGCGGCGTTTCCCGACGATTACGGTTTGCTGTTCAACAGTATTTCTTGTCGCCGAGTGGAAAACGCCGACGCAATAATAGCCTACAACGTTTCAAAAGAAACTTTCTATAAAATTGGTAACAAAAACTACGTTCCGCTTGTGGCAGTGGATTGTCTCGTAAACGACTCGTTGTTCTTTCAGGTAACAACCGACTATGCCGCGTTAAAGCGCGAAGCAGAGAGCGCTTTCCCCAACGGTTATTCTTTTGTGTGCATAATGCCGTCGGACGAAGGTTTGAAAGAAGAAATATTGGAATGTTTCCCTAACGCAATATTTGCCCAAACCTACGACGACTTGTGCGCCGTGAAAGTAAAAAACGCAGTAACATTGAACAAAGTTGTTGCGGATTTTTTCCGCAACCGCGACGTAAACTTGTTTTTTGCCAACGACGCTTACACCGCAAAGTGCACTCAAACCACAAGGTGTATTGAACAGGCGTTAAGCCACGAGCCTTTTGATATTCACTCATACAAAGTATAGCATACCTTCGACGACAAATAAATAGTTAGGTAAGTAACCGAAATAAGCAAGTAAACCGGGCGTCTGTACAGGCACCCGGTTACTTTTTGGGGGAGAAAAAAATCTGTGCCGCGACTTTTAATTTACTGCGTAGAAATCAACCTTTTCCGTCGCAATATCATATACGACTTTGTAGGTTCCACCTACAGAGCAGGTGAAATTTGAGCCACTTGCAGGTTTAAATAAGTCGTTTGCTTCGCCGCTTGTTCCCATAGCGGCAGCGCCGACGTACGTTCCGTAGCCTGTGGTTTCGCCCTTGGGATGTTTTTCAAAACAGAATTCCACAGCTGCGCCATCGGACACCGTAAAGGTAATTTCGTATTTGGTTTGATCTTCCGAAAGGGTCATTCTCCATTGGTTGGAAAATCCGTGCGACCAGTTGTTGATGTTGGTGCCCTTAAGATAAATATCCAAAGTGTCGGCAGCGTCAATGTGCTGAGTAATGGTAATTATTTTGGCGTAGCTATTGAAAGAAATATCGTATTTGCCCGCGGCAAGTACTTTGATGTTGTTATTGCCGTCGCCTACAGCCGAAAATGCTTCGCCGCCGTTGTACAAATAGGTGTAGTTGTAGCTTCCAAGTCCGTTGTAGCCTTCCGTTCCCCATTCGCCGCGTTCGGTAGAGCCTGCTTTAAAGGCTTGAATTATCAACTGCGAATCGGCTTTTAGCGATACGTTCTTTATTTCGTACACGTCGGTTGTGCCCACTTGCGTAAGTTTGAACGCTTCGTTGAAGCAATAGCCCGACCAATCGGCAACGCCGTCGGCAAAGGTGCCGTCGATATAGTAATCGGTGTCGGCAGGTACCGCCGCCGAATCCAACGTTGCGCTAAGCACTTTGGTTTTTGCCGTGTAGGTAAAGGAATAGGTGCCGGAAGCTTTTGCAATCATGTTGTAGGAAGCTGTTTGATCAATCAACGCTTTACCTGCGTCGTCAAGGTTGCTTGCTCTGATGTATTCGGTACCTGTGGTAATTTCTGAGCCTATTGTGTTTTGCGAGGTGAACATAAATTCTTCGCCCTCTTTGAGATAAACGCTCAATGTGTAAACGCCGTCGTTATTTACCATTTTTGTGGCGGAGTTGTACATATCTTTCCAATCGGTAATGCCTGCGCCCTTGATGAAGTAATCGGTTGCCACTTCCACTTCGGCGCTTACGTCGCCGTTTCTTACCCAAGAGATGCTGTCCAAAGGATTGATGTTGAAGCATTCCTTATTATCTTCGGTGTAAGACGCGTTGGATGTTTCGTACGTGTCGTCGTCGGGGTGAGTTGTAAGCGTGAAGGTGTAGTTGCCTGCGTATTCGCACTTGATATTGAGACGGAAAGCGGAGTTATCGCCTATTGTGCTTGCGCCGCTGAACGCTTCCGTTCCATCGGCAAGAGTAAGTTTGTCGAGATAGCCTACGCCGCGCTGATTGTGCCAACTTTCGTTAAGAGCAAATTGGAAAAGATCGCCCACATACAAATCGAGCGTGTAGGTGTACTGGTTTTTGTCCTCCGCTTTGGTCATTCTCGTGGTGTCGTTAAAAACCTTACCCCAGTTGCTTGCCGAAAGTATAGGGCTAGTGCCTGCGCCTACAATGTAGTAAACGCGCGTATCTACCGACTGACTGGCCGACGCCCACTGCGAAAATACCGAAGTGTCTGCGTTTATTACTACTTCGTCAAATTTGAACTCGTGAGTAAAGCCCGGCGTTGCCCACCAACCCTCAAACGTGTATCCCTCTTTTTCCGGCGTCCAAAGAGTGGCTTTGCCGCCCGCCTGAACGCTTTCCGTTTTCAAAACGCTGTCTCCGTCATAATAAGTAACGGTAAAAGTTTCCGGTTCTTTGGATGTGCAGCCAACAAGCAAACAAAGGCCCATCAAAGCGGCAACAACAAAGTATAACCATCTAAGTTTTTTCATTTTTCCACCTCGCAATTTTTTTCGATACCGCAAACAAAATCGGTTTGCTTAATCGGTTAAGTTCATTATAGTCGATAGAAAAAGCTTTGTCAATACCTTTTTTAAAAATTTTTTATATTTTTTGACGGATTTGAAGCGCTCTGAATAAGAATTTCGACAAGCGCGCAAACCAACAAAACTGCAACGAAAGCTACGGCTACTGGCACGCAGAACCGATTAGCATATTAAATAAAAGCTTTGTAAGCTTTTGCGCCCACGCCAACACGCAAAAAAACATTTTGCAAATGCAAAACCACAAATACGGTCTATTGCGTTTAACTAATATTATGCTACTTAACGAGTAATCATACAAGAACGGCTTGAAATCATCAAAATTTCAAGCCGTTTACGTGCAATTTTGTATAAAAAACGTTTAATGCGACAGCCTCATAATTACAGTTTTGCATATTGTATTTTTCCTTTAACGTTTTTATACAAGAAACCTATTAACGTTTTTATCTTTATACAAAAGTAAAAGTCATTTTGACTGGGTTATGATCGGAAAAGGCAAAATCGGTGTCTATAATCTCCACTGCGTTTACAATCACGTTGTCCGACACGATAAAGCCGTCTATCACGCAGGTTTAATCCTTGTTGCGTTCCCAAACGACGTCGGCGCCGCGGCAGGAACCAACGTCGGAATCGTTATCCGCAACAATTGCAAAATGTTTGGGAATGTCGTTTACGTCGTAGGTGCTTATCCATGGCGGAACCTGTTGATTACTGGTAAATTTTTCCAAATTGCCTATCAAATCTTGGTTAAAATCGCCCCCTGCAATAACGTAGTTGCCTTTGGCGTACTCGTTTGAAAGCACCGTTTTGAGAAGTTCCGCCTGCTGTTTGCGAATAACGCCGCCTTCGTCGTAAGCCGACATGTGCAAAGATATTAGCGAAAGCGTTTTGCCGTTGTTTAGCGGAATGTGCGTAACGGAAAAACAACGATCCAAATCGGTAAACTTGGAAAAGTCGTCGGCTATTGGGAAAGCATAACGCGTGCTATCGGCAATTTGGTACCTGCTCAACGTCATTATGCCGGCGTTATTTTTGCCGTGAGGATCGTTGAACGGATAAAACAAGTAACTGCTGTGATAGTTTATTGCCATTGTGGAAGCATACCCTGCTATGCCGGAAAAATAGGCGCGCTGATCTACTTGATAACTGCGTGTGGAAGCATAGTCCACCTCCTGCACTATGGCAAAATCGGGGTTGTGCTGTTTAATTACCCCCGACGAAACTTACAGCGAAATCTGGATTCCCGTTAAAAAGGCGTAGTTGCGTTATCATCTGACCTTCCGTAAAATAATGAAAAATTCAACGCCTCAAAGAAATAATCTTTGAGGCGCCTTTTTTAGGACTGAAATTATCTGAAATATTTTACGAAACGTAGAAGCAAAGGTCTTTTTCGCCTAATTATTTGCGTGTTTAATAATTTAAAACAAAATCTAAATTTATGTCGCTTTTCAAATTTAATCGGCTAAAATAAAATTAAACCGTTGACTTTGGTGCTATGCGGTGGTATAATCAAATAAATCACGGGAGACGTAAAAATGAGAATCTGTACTGCTAACGATTAATAACCGCAATAAAATGAGATCTGCCGAAATTTTTGACTTGATTAAAAAACCTTTTGTAGGCTTTTTTTTTGTTGCGCAAAAAAGGAAGTTAACGGACGGGTCTATTGAAAAAATAAATTTTTGCAATTAACCATAAGGAACTTTCCTTATGGCTTTTTTATTATCGAAATTACGGAGGCAATATGGCACAGATAAATGTACAAAATTTGACTTTTGGATACTTTGGAACAAGCGAAATGGTTTTTGAAAACGCAAGTTTCGCTTTCGATACCGATTGGAAGATAGGGCTTATCGGCAGAAACGGCAAGGGAAAAACCACCCTTTTAAAACTACTTTCGGGAAAGTACGAATACAGCGGAAAAATAAGCGGAAATGTACACTTTGATTACTTTCCTTACGTGGTAGACGCAGAAAAAACGGGCATAGACCTTTTGCCCGAAATTTATGCCGACTATGAACTTTGGGAAGTTTTGAAAAAAATGAACGACTTAGAGTTAGATGACGACTGCTTGTATCAACCCTTTAATACCCTTTCAAACGGACAGCAAACTAAACTTTTACTTGCGGTTTTGTTCGCCAAAGAAAACAATTTTTTACTCATAGACGAGCCGACTAACCACTTAGACGGCGAAACGAAAGAGTGCGTAAAAAAGTTCTTGAATAAACAGAGAGGATTCATTTTGGTTTCTCACGACAGAGATTTTATCGACGCCTGCGTGGATCACGTTATCTCCATAAACAAGTGCGATATCGAGATAGTAAAAGGTAATTTTTCTACTTGGTGGGAAAACAAAAAACGGCAGGACGATTTTGAGGCCTTACAAAACCAAAAGTTAAAAAAGGACATAGTACGGCTTGAGGAAAGCGCGCATAAAGCCCAAAAATGGTCCGACAAATTGGAAAAAACTAAAAAAGGAACGAGAATCGCAGGCCTGCGACCGGACAGGGGCGCAATAGGACATAAAGCAGCCAAAATGGCTCAACGCGGCAAGGCAATAGAATATCGGAAAAATAAAGCCATAGAAGAAAAATCCAAACTTTTGAAAAACGTTGAAGAAACCGAAGACCTGTTTTTAAACAATCAAAGTTTAAATGCAAACATCCTTTTAGACGTCAAAGACTTGTCGGTATTTTACGGTAAACGAAAGGTTTTTGACGGACTTACTTTTACCGTTAACAGCGGTGATAAGGTTGCCGTTTTAGGTCAAAACGGATGCGGTAAAAGCAGTCTTTTGAAACTTATTACGGGCGAAGATATACAATACAAGGGCTATTTTTATAAAAGCGGACGGCTTAAAATTTCTTACGTAAGCCAAAATTACGATTATATTTGCGGTAATCTTTTCGATTTTGCCCAAATCAGCAATATCGATAGAACAAAATTTTTAACCTTACTTACAAAATTGGGGGTTTCCAAAAATCATTTCGATAACAAAATCCAAGACTTCAGCGCCGGGCAAAAGAAAAAAGTTTTAATCGCAAAAAGCCTGTGTGAAGAAGCCAATTTATACGTTTGGGATGAACCGCTTAACTATATCGACGTAATTTCACGCATACAGATTGAAGAACTTTTAAAAGAATCGGATATAACTTTGATTTTCGTGGAACACGATAGCGCTTTTGTGAAAAATCTCGCTTCAAAAATCATCCGAATTTGATAAAAAAGGCTGATAACGGGCTTATAGCCCCGCTTATTGAACTTTAAGTTCGACAGACGGCCAAGCCGTTGATTGCTTTAAAAAGCCTTTTGTCTTACAACTTTTAGGCTTGTTTACACTCATTCATTAAAATTTCAATTTAATTTTTATTGTAAATTAAATCTTTTTGTGATATAATAATTTAGTTAATTAGGAGGCAAAATAATCCACGAATATAAAGTAGTTGCTTATACCGTAAAGGACGCCGAGGCGGAAATGAACCTTTTGGCAAAACAAGGTTGGCGCGTAATTACGGTTTCCCCGGACTTAGCAAGGGGTTACGGCATTATAGTAACTTATGAACGCAAAATCGGATAAAAAATCCCACGCAAAAAGCGGTGAAGCAAATGATATGCTCCGCCGCTTTTATTTTTTAATCAGCATCCTGAAGGTTCGGTTGTATGTACCAAGTCCGCTTCATCCAAAGTAACCCATAATTCATTTACGGTATAACTTGCAAAAGATACGTCGATGACGTTATTAGCCATTTTTTCGTCTGAAGCAAATCTCACGGTTGCATCTTTATCGACTTCGATTTGCGCCCACGGTTGACCGTTTGTAAACATAACTTGAGCAATTTTACCGTCGAGTTCGTAATACACCCTTTCCCACTTCCGGTAAACGTTTACCTTAATAGTGTCGGATTCGCAAAAATCCCAATGCAGTATAATGGATATTTGTTGTTCGGCGTAATCAAAGAAGTTCGTTTTGGCTTCGTCGGAAAGTTCATAAGTTATTTCCACCTGCACAGGATCATCGATAAGTTCACTGACAAAGCCCTTAGGCACGCTTTCGCCTACCTTCACAAGGTCGTTATGCGGTATAATCTTGCCCTGTTTGCTTCCGCTTAATACGGTTGCTTTAACAATAATTTCATCCGCAAACTGCTTGTCGGCGTTTTCTGTTTTCTGCAAAACTTCCACGTAAAACCTTCCGTGTGTATAAAGGTCCGCCGCCATGTCCGCATTAGACTTTTGGTTTAAAAGGTTTACCGTAAAACTGCCGTTTAGTTCAGGGTTTACCGTACTTGTTTCGGTACTTCCGCCTATCGTCAGTTCTGCGATTTCGCCGAAACTTATAGATACTTCTTTGTCATCCGCATCACGCCTGTATAAGGAAAAGGCAACCGTAAATACCGCTAACGTCAGTATGAGCGCAATAACGCTTATTAAATAACTTTTACGCATTGCTGCCTCCTTCCGTCGTAGTAAAGGAAACAACAAACTTTCCGCCAACGTTTTTAAGTTCTTCTGCAGTGTAACGGCTTCCGTCCGCCTTTTGGCGCAACCTTATCTTTAGTTGGTATTCTTTAGTTTGACTGATGTTTGTAACAGTCAAAGTTCCGTTACCGTTTAGTGATTTCAAAGGGGTATCCGAACCTTTTTCGCATATTTCAAAATTAAGATCGGAAAGTGTTTTAATATCGCTTTCGTTTGTAAAATCTATCTTTAACGTTGCGTTTACACTTTCGGACAGCCCTGCGGACTTATCTATTTTTGCAGTTACGTTGTATACTGTAACAGCGTTTTCATTCAGAATAATTCCGTCAATCGTGTCGCTGCCGTTTAAAGATAGAATAACCGCTTTATCCGCGGTTACGACTCTCTCGGTTGTCCCGTTGTAATAAGAAGTTGCGACTACGCCTGCCAGCGCAATTACGCACAAAGCCATGCCAAATAGCAGCATTGACTTTTTCATTTTATCACTCCTTTCTTATGTTATTTTCCATTATTTTAAGGTTATATTCGTTTATCCGCTTATCAAAGCGGCGGTAAACTTCGTATAACGCATTATATCCGTATTCTGTTTAACATCGAAAGCGCAGAAAATTGATTTTTCTGCGGTGTAAACTATCGCCCGTATTGATTTACAAAAAAGCGTTCAGGTTAAAATTCGGCTATTGCAAATAAAAGCATTACAACGCAAGTATTGTCGCTTGCATAATACACGTTGCCTAAAACCGGGCATTATGTGCGATGTTTTTCGATTTTGTTTTTATTAACGGGTGTTTCTTTTGACAAACTGATTTTTCAAGGCAACAAGCTACTTTTTACCCTTGCTTAAGTAATTAGATTTTATCATATTATTTTACAAAAATCAACACAAAAAAACAAATTTATCTCATTTTTGCCGATTTTTACCGATTTTTACCAAAAATATTTATCGTTTTGCTTAGTTTTTTCTCGTTTTCGGCGCATATAACCGCCAAAATTAAAAAAAAGAAAATGCGAAAGTTTAAAAATAAGCGTAAACGAACGATATATCTACCTTGTAAAATTGACTTTTTTAATTTGAAAAGTTATAATCTATACGCAATTTGAAATTTCACTTAATATTAAAGGCTTTTAAGATGTATAGTTTTTTGCTTGCGCTTATCTATCTTGCGTTTATAAGTTTAGGGCTTCCGGATTCCTTGCTTGGTTCCGGTTGGCCGGTAATGCACCAAAATTTAGGTGTTGCGGTTTCCTATATGGGCATAGTTTCAATGGTGATATCGGGCGGAACGATAGTTTCAAGCCTAATTTCGGATAAGTTGACAAGAAAACTCGGCACAAGGATAGTTACGGTATTAAGCGTTCTTCTTACGGTAATAGCGCTGTTTGGATTTTCCTTTTCGACTAAGTTTTGGATGCTTTTACTTTTTGCACTGCCTTACGGTTTGGGGGCAGGAGCCATAGATGCGGCTTTAAACAACTACGTTGCCCTGCACTACAAAGCAAAACATATGAGTTGGCTGCACTGTTTTTGGGGCGTCGGTACTATTGTAAGTCCTTTTATAATGGGTTATGCACTGACTAACAGCAGTTGGAACGACGGTTACCGCATCGTAGGGTTTATTCAACTTGCCATATTGATTTTACTTACTGCAACCCTCCCCGTTTGGAAGATCAATAAAAATACGGAAGAAACAGAACAAAAACAGTTAGGCGTTATCGGCGCTTTAAAAATTAAAGGCGTCCCCACCCTTTTATTGGGGTTTTTCGCCTACTGCGCGGCGGAATCTACGGCAATGCAATGGGCAAGCACTTACTTTGTTGAAATCAAAATGATTCCCGAAAACCAAGCGGCGAATTTTGCTTCCCTGTTTTATATAGGAATCACCGTCGGACGGTTTATAAGCGGTTTTATTACCGATAAGATCGGCGACAGAAAAATGATAATTTTGGGAACTTGCATTTTGTCAATCGGCATAATTTTACTTATATTGCCCGTAAAAACTTACATCGTTGCCTTTATAGGCTTTATAATAATCGGGCTTGGCTGTGCGCCCATTTACCCTTGTATAATACATTCTACGCCTAACAACTTCGGCGCGGAAAATTCAGGGGCGATTATCGGCATACAAATGGCAAGCGCCTACGCAGGCTCAACTTTTATGCCACCGCTTTTCGGAGTTTTAGGTAAACTTTTAGGTTTTAAAATATTGCCGTTATACCTGCTGTTTTTTGTGGTTTTGATGATTACCATGACGGAATTAACCTTCCGCAAAACTCAAAAAAACAAGTCATTATTATAATAAAAGTTGTCCTATAAGCCCGTTATCGTGCTTTTTTAAAAAAATCGTGCATTTACTTAATTAACAAACGGACAACGTCAAAAGCAAATACTAATATTTTTATAAAAGCGAAGTTAAAAGCGAAGTCAAAAAATGACTTCGCTTTTTGGTTTGTCTTTAAAATTTTGAATACAGTTATTAAAAAATTTTACTTAACTACGCCCTATCTAAATTCTTAATTGTTCATTAAAAGGCGCAAATGGTCCGTTAACGGGCTTATAGGCGGACTTTTTGAAAATTACAGGTTTAAGTTTACCTTTTGTTTTTATTATAAATCGCCGTTAATTCATCACGGCATTGTAAAAACAAATCTACTAAATAAGGGTCGAAATCGCTGTCTTTGCCCTCTTCGATTATCCTAAAACAAACGTCTAACGGAAGTGCTTCACGGTAACATCTTTTTGCGCTTACGGCGTCAAAAACATCGGCTATTGCCATTATCCTTGCGTGCAGGGGGATATTCTCGCCCGATAAGCCTTCGGGATAGCCCTTGCCGTTCCACTTTTCGTGGTGATAGCGGGCTTCTTCATAGGCGATATGTATAAAATCCTTATTGTCTAAGTCCTTAAAAGTTTCCTTTATCAACTCTCCACCCTTAGCGGAATGTTGTTTTATGATTTCAAATTCTTTTTCGGTAAGCCTGCCCGGTTTTTGCAAAATACTGTCCGGAGTGGAAATTTTGCCTAAATCGTGCATAGGGGCGGAGTTTATAATATTGTCGGCATAATCTTTTGTAAGTATTTTATTGTAGCGTCTGTCCGTCATCATTTTGGAAACCAAAACCGAAACGTAACTTTTAGTTCTTTTAATATGTCCGCCGGTACTTAGGTCCCTACCCTCGACTAAGGTTGAAAAGGATGTAACCATTTCGGCATTATAGGCTTCAAGCCGTCTTATAGATGGGTCTTCGAGTGAAATATACAAACCGAGCATTATAACCGTAGGGAAAAGCGCGGAAACCAAAGATTCTTTATAAACAACCTGAACGATCAAAATTGACAACGATAGGACAAGCGATACAAAAAACAGACTTCTTTTTCTTTTTTCGATTGACTTGCGCTTATATACGGTAAGGCATAAAGTGATTAAAAAATGCACTATTAGCGACAGATAGCAACATATAACCGAAACGCCCATGGAATAGTTGGTACTTACGCCTTTGACGCACTGCAAGTCCGGTAAGAATACGATTACAAGAATAAGGGATATTGCCATTGGTAGCGACAGCAATATCTTTTTTAATATACTTTTAGGTATCCCTATCGTTTTATCTAATACGTATAGATAAAAGTAAAATAAAAATAATAAGGTAGATACAAAGAATACCGCGTGCAAAAGTATGTTTACAAAGTCAAACGGCAGTAAGTTAACCGTTATTGCCGTTACGCCGTCAAAGATTACCGAAATAACCGATAAAATCATGCAGGCGTCATAAAACTTGTTGCATGGTATTTTTTTTGAAATAGTTGTTTTTACGTACATAAAATTTAGTAACGCTAATATCAACAAACAACCTAATTGAAACTTTACATATAACATTTTTTTATCTCTTATTCTTTAATTTATGAATAGCGCCGATGATAAATTGCTCAGTCGACAAAGGGAAACATCTTAATTTGAACGAGTAGAAAACTTCATTAAAACAGCCACCCTGTAGACTACCTAACTATCCCCTTAAAATGGGCGACATAGGAAGATGACTATGGGCTTGACAGTATTATAAGTATTGCGGCGCGCCGATAAATATATCGGATATTTAAATAAACGTTTGTAAAAATCAAAGTTTAAATAAACGCAATTATTTTGCGAATTTTTTAAGAAAACATAAAAACCCCTCGCACATTTATATGCCAAGGGATTTTTATTTAAGCCAAACAAAAAATTGCAGGGCTTGTACGGTATTGAAAATTACTCGCCTTTAAAGGGAAGTAATGCAACGATTCTTGCTTTTTTGATTGCTTCGGAAAGCTCTCTTTGATGCTTAGCGCAAACGCTGGTCATACGACGGGGAAGAATTTTACCCTTTTCCGTAACGTATTTTCTTAGTTTGGCAGAATCTTTGTAATCGATAAATTCAGCTTTTTCCACACAGAAGGCGCAGACTTTTTTTCTGCCAGGTCTTCTTGCAGGTTTTTTCGCTTTTTCTTCCATAATATTAACTCCTTATTGAAAACAATTTAATTGCACGACAAGTCGGTTGCGCTAATAAAAGGCAACCTGTATTTGTACATGGGCGTTCACTTTTCGATTAGAACGGTAAATCGTCGTCGGAAACGGGTTCGAGTTTAGGTCTTTCCTTATGGGAAGATTGAACTTCTTCGGAAGCGCCGTCTTGAGATGAGCGTGAAGCCAAGAACTCAACCTCACTCGCGATAATATCGGTAACGTTACGTTTAATGCCCTCTTTGTCCTCATAAGAACGGTTTTGAAGGCTGCCGACTATTGCTACCTTGCTACCTTTTTTAAGGTATTTGCCGCAATTTTCGGCTTGTGTACGCCACACGGTAATATTGAAAAAGTCCGTTTCACGATTTCCGTCGCTGCCTGCGTAGGTTCTGTTTACCGCGATTGCAAAACGACAAACTTTGATACCGCTTGTAGTTTCCGCAAGTTCTGGGTCTCTTGTTAAATTACCAATCAGATATACCTTGTTCATAAAATTCTCCTAACAGTAGGCTTTTATTGCCTATGCGTTACGTTTAGTAATAAGTCTTCTTAAAACGTTTTCATTGATGCCGGCAACACGGTCGATTTCTTTGATTAAAGAAGGATCGCATGCAAAAGTCATCAAAACGTAATAACCTTCGGTCTTGTAGTCGATAGCGTAAGCGAGTTTTTTGTTGCCCCATTTATCAATGGACTCAACTTCGCCGCCGTTGTCTTTAACCAACGCTTCGAATCTGGCGATAATAGCCTCTTTTACTTCGTCGGTTGCTTCGGCATTCAAGATGTAAAGCATTTCGTACTTAGTCATATTTTTATACCTCCCGGACATATTCGGCCTGCGTACCCACAGGCAAGGTTTTGCGGTACCGCATTAAAATTGCGTGCAACCGCTAAGTTGTGTAATAGGTTTAAAACCTGTACGGTATATCTTGGCTTAAGAACCTTAAGCCAAGATATTGTAGCAGATTGATTTTTGTTTGTCAACTGTTTTACGGTTAAGTTATTAATGCCTGTGCAGCCAAAGAAACAAGTTCGTTCATGAACGTTGTCATCTTCCAGCCCTTCCAACCGGGATACCTCGCGTCAAACAATCTCTGTACGTCCTCCGACAAAGCGTCACCGAACAATCCGAGGTCAATCGCTTGTTCGACTGTAAGGTCGTTCTTGAACGTCTGGGTAAGTTTGGTGCCGATTTCGGTAATCTTCCAATCAGCCTTGAGAAGTTTCAAAACAGGATCGGTTGTGGTTTCCAAATCGGTAAATACCATGCCGACAGTTATTTCATCGAGTAATGTATCGACAAAGGAACTGGTTGCTACGTCTTTTACGGTCTTGTTCGCAAGAAGCACTGCCAAGCCTGTTGCTTCGGTTTCACCGTTATACCACTTACCGTCTACCGACTTGTAACCCATAATCGTACCGAGTTGGATAGTATCGATAGCGGAAGACATTTCTGTAATCTTAGTGCCGGAAAGTGCGGTTAAGATATTGTTGCCTTCGGTATTTACGACGTCGCCGACTGTTAATGAAGCAAAACTATTGGAAATGTTACCTAAAGTAGCGTCTTTAAGAGCAATAAGCATCTTAGGACTGGTTTCGTCAATATTGACAACGTCCTTTAAAGCAAGGCCGTCAATCTTAGTTGACAATTCACAAATCTTGACATCTTTCAACGACTTCAAAATCTGGTGAGAGTCTTCGGTCATTTCGATAACTTCACCGAGTTTCAATTCTTTGATCTTTTTCTTGATTTCTTCGCCTGTGATGTCGCCAATCGTAGCGTCGGCAAATACTGCCATAACGCCGGTAACTTCTTCTTCGCCGTCGAACCACTTGTCTGCGTTCTTAGTGTAACCTAAGGCTTCGCCGATGGCTAAGTTGTTCAAGAAATTAGGATCTGAAAGTTCGTTTATGGTCTTATCTACGATGAACGCGAGAATACCCGTTACTTTTGTGCCGTCGTGGTACCATTCGCCGTCGATTTCTTCGTAACCGAGGAGAACGCCGGTCTGTTTTTCCTTAATGGTATCGATAATGATTTGTAAGCCTGCGTCGACGCCGTCGTTAAAGACGTTAAGTTTGAGTTCGAGTACGGTCTTAATCATTTCGTCGGTATCTTCGGTCATGTTGTAACCGATAAATCCGAGCACTTCGGCAAACGTGAATTCACCGAACTTAGCCATAAGCGTGTTCTTAGCGTTGTTGCGGAGGCCGTAAACTTCTCTTAACGTCATGCCGAGGAGCGCTTTGGTGAAAGCAGCGTCTTTATCGATCATGTCGGGTAAGAAGTCGCCTGCAAGTTCCATAAGCGTCCAGTCGCCGATGAGAGAACCGATAGTAACGTTACCGCGTACGCAGTTGATTACGTCTTTAACCTTGAGTGAAAGGATGAGACGATAGGTTGCGTTTTCGGATATTTGACCGTTAACGAGTGAAGCGCAGTCAAGTAATGTTATGTCGCCGAGAACTCTGTCTATTACGGAGAAGTTCTTGGTCTTAATCATGTCGTAGACTTCGCCGAATTCAACGTTCAAAAGTCTTGCAAGCAAGTCGGGTGCGGTACCGACGACAATCCACTTACCGGCGTCTTCATCGTAAATCGCTTCGGAATTTACGACGGACTGGTTGTTGATAAGGAATCCCAAAATATCGCCGAGTTTATTTGCATGGAATTTTTCATACAAATTGGAGTTAATCGAAGTCTTCGGCAACAAAGCGTTGTTTTCGTCAAGGAAGTCGTTGATGCCGAGCGTAAACGCAGACTGCGAAATGTTTGCAAGGTAACCGATTAGCCTCATGTCGCCGTTGTTATCTTCAAACGTCAAGCCGGTACGCTGTATCAAACCGATGATAGCAGAGTGCATCGTAATGACGTTGCCTAAAGTAACGTACGGTTTAAACGTTGCAGAGATAGGATATCCGTCTGCCAAAGCAGCGGTCATCTTCTCGTTGAAGAAGGTATTCATAAGTTGGTTATGCAAACCGTTTACGGTGTATTCGCCGTTCTCTGCGGTGTAGCCGAACATGAATGCGAATCTTCCGAAGGTTGCGTCTTCACCGAATACGCTTGAAATAATATTGCAAAGTAGTTCGTTATTGATAAAGTACAGACCTACGCCTGCGGCGCCTGCTGCAACGGTTACCGCCAACTGTTCGGTTGCGGACATTGCTTCGTAAACGGTCTTGCCGAATGCTCTTAAGTAAGCGTAATCGCCTGTAGCAATGCAGTTGATCGTCTTACCGATATCCAACGTAACAGCGGTTTCAAACCAAGCGGATACGGCTTCGAATGTTACGAAAGCGGACATAACGTCGCTAACGGTTACACCGTCGTATGTGCTTGCAAGTGTTGTAACTAGTTTGTCTAAACCAAAGTCAAGCGCTAAGTTTGCAATGGTTTCTACGTTAATATCGTAAGTTGCCTTTAAGAAAGCGTTATCGAATGTACGTTCCGATCCGAACATGTCGCCGATATTGATATCACCGAACTCTTTGATAAGTTGATTTACTATATCGCCGGAAGTTGCAATGGTAATAACTTGTTGTAACTTGGTATCAAGGACTTTATCCATAGCCCTGTTGCCGCTTAAATCAACACCGAACAGCGACAAAACATCGCCGATTACAGATTCTTGATAGATAGAAGCAACTACTTCAAGTTTACCGCTTAACTCTTGAGCCTCTATAGCGTCAAAGACTTTTTGTACGGTTATAGCGTAAGTTTCTTTTAAGAAGGTGTTTTCGGATTCTTTACCGAGAATGTCACCCAAAGTGATTTCGGCGTATTTTGCCTTGACGATGTCAAGTTTAGCCTGAGTGCCTTCAGCCTTAACTATCTCTGCGATGGTCTTAACGTCGAAGGAAAGTGTTGCGGTAACAAGCGGGTTAGCGCCGTATGCAGTACCTTCGATGTACTGACCTACAGCGTCTTTAAGACTTAAGTCGCCGTACTTGGTCAATAGGTCGGTTGCTATGTCGTCGCTTGCGACAAGGCCGATTAAGAAGGATACTTCGGTGTCTGCAAGGCTTCTGAGCGCAACGTTGCCGATTTCACTGCCCTTGTAAAGAAGTTCTACTATATTGCTTAACTTGGATTCTGCAAAGATGCCCTGCCACTTAGCCACTAACTCTTGAAGTGTTTGAGGTTGAGTCATCGACAAAACGTCGTTAATGCTTATAGATACCGCTTCCTTAACGAAGGTGTTACCTTCGATTTCGGTAGGTAAGAAGTAATTTACAAAGTCGCCGATAGAGATTTCGCCTACTAAGTTCAGCCAGTATTCCGCATTGGTAACGTTCTTTGCGATGTCAACTAAAGTGATGCCGAAAAGAATCTGTGCGGGTCTGTTGAATTCGACGTACTTAGCGGTTAAGGAGTATCCGCAGTCATCGTCGCTTACTTCCATAATGTTTTCAACGCCGCTTGCGCTTAACAAGCAGTAAATGATGTCGCCAATGTTGGTGTCGCCGAAGAGTGCGATTGCCTTTTCAACGTAAACCGTCTTGTCTTCCGCTTTAATGCCTCTGTAGATACCGCCGAAGGTTACGTTCATAACGTTAGCGATAACCTTAGGTAATACGTTGCCGGTTACCTTCCAGTTTGCGCCTTCTTTAACGGCAACGGTGTCGGCGATAGCCAATTTGTTTATAAAGTAAGCGGTAAGATCGCCTATGTTGCTCTTATCGAAGGTTTCGTATAATTTAGCGTTAATAGCGTGGATATCTTTCAACTTGTTGTCTTCGGTCATGAAGTCGCCGAGTGAAAGGTTAAAGAGATTATCTGTAAAGTCCTTGAATTCGTTGCCGAGCGCAAAGCCTTTGTCCGTTTGAACAAGTTGCATGTCAATCGTGTTCAAAATGGTCTTGGTAAGTCCGCTGTAAGCGGTTAAGATATTTGCAAGGGTTATATGGCTCTTGAAGGTTTCAAGGAAGGGATAACCTGTTGTCAACGTGTCGGTTACGTCCTGTTTGAATAAGGTATCCATTAAGGAGTTGTAACCGAGTTCGTTTACATAGTTACCGTTTTCGAGAACGTAATTGGGTTCCGCCAAAATGCTGCCCCAAGTTGCGTCTGCACCGAATATGCCGTCAACGATTTTACAGAGCAGCGGGTTGTCGGCAAAGTAAAGTATCAATGCCGCAGCGCCTACGCCTGCGTATACGCCGTTTTTAACTTCTTCGGGAAGTTGGTTGAACGCAGTCTGCAATTTTTCCGTTACCGCGGTGTTGTCTTTATTTGCAATACCGAGTAAGGTTTCGCCGATGTCGATTGAGCAAACCGTCTGTACGTAATCTAATTCGGGGATTTCTGTGAAGATTTCCACAACGTTTCCGAGGGTTGCGCCTTGGAAGTATTCGCCTGCGGTAGCAAGTTTGTTTTCTGCTGTAACAACTTCAACAACCTTGTTAACGTCGATAGCGAGAACTTTTGCGATAAATTCGTTGTTAGCCTGTTCTTCGGTGATAATTGTATTGCCGGTTAAATTCTCAACGTCCGTAATGATGTCGTTAACGGAAATATCGCCTGCAGTAGCAATTACGTAATCGGAAACAGTGCCGTCTGCGATAGCCCTGATA
>CALZDP010000016.1 GCA_945638575.1 uncultured Clostridia bacterium
TATAATAGTTGATCTAGTTTCATATCTTTTTGCTATCAATTGAAAAAACATATTAAGCAATCAACTCTTCATAAGCCGCAGCAACTTTATTTTTTATAGAATATTTGGATTTTTCTAACTTTTTAGTCCTTCTACCAGTAATCCCGTTTATCTCAGGATTATCATATTTAACAATAGTTTCAAGCAGATGATATGCGGAATTATAATCGGTTATTGTGTAAGGAGTATCCAAATATAAAATGTCTCCTTTTATTTGTCTTACTAACTCATTAGAGTCTTGATTATAAATAGCAGATCCTTTTATTTTTTCACACTTCTTCATTTCAAGTGGAATTAATTCAAATTTTTTAAACGACCTTTTATCCCATTCCTTTAAGAATGCTTCATATGTACCTGTAGTATTTGACAACCCCATAGCAGTTTCCAATAAAGAAGCTAGTAAGAATCTATATTCTTTTTCGTCAAATACATCATTATTTTTCAGCTCTTCAAGTTCAAGACGTACACCATCGATTTTATTAGCAATCTCTTCTGTAAAAAACTGTCTTCCTCCTTTTGGAGAATAATTTTTCCAAATAAAGTGATCCTCGCTAAATGAATATTCTTTCTTGGTAAAATATTCAAATGGATTTGTCTTATAGAGCTTATAAAATTTCTTAAACTCAGGAATATTTGAAAAGGAGGTTTTTGCATATGCAAAAGTATAAGATGACTCTAATAAATCATTAGCAATTATTTTATATCTATCTTTAAAAAAATCCGCAACACTTGCACTTCCAGTAAAAAGATCACAGAATGTTTTACCAGTAATCCCAAGATCCCTTATAAACAAATCTATATTATCTATCATTCTGGTTTTATTTCCCAAATACCTCATTTTACTCATCCACCTCAATATTATACTTCTCAAACAATGGAGCAAGTTTTCTCTTTGTTTTTGTAGTCGGTTTATACTTCCCACTTTCCCAACGATTTACAGCACCAAACGAAACCTTTAAAAGAGCTGCAAATTCTGTTTGAGTAAGAATCATCTTATTTCTCAATTTTTTTATTGCCTCTGCGTAACTCATTTTTGAATTTCCTCCAATCGACTATATGCAAGTATTATAACACTTTTTTATCATTTTGTCTACCAAATGGAGCAATTTTATCAAATCGTTAAAAAGTATTCTAATCGTTAAAAAGTTCTCATATCGTTAAAAAGTATTCAAATCGTTAAAAAGTATAAAGGCAAAATAAAAAGAGACCAGAAAACAGCTTATAAAACTACTGCTTCTAGTCTCGTAAAAACTGGCACAAAGGAATAATTCCCCTTTCCGCCAAAGAAAAAAGGTCTGACACTACTGTATCAAACCTATTCTTGTTATATGGTGGAACTGGAGGGAGTCGAACCCTCGTGTTGCAAAAAAACCGAAAGACCTTCTACATACTTAGTTTTACGTTAATCTCTTTCCTCGTAGGCGGTAAAACTCCCCTACAAAGCCGTATATTGCTACATTCCGCTAAAAAGCCGCAATCAAAACTTTTTAGCCGTTCGCCGTCTGAAATCATGCCTTTATCGGGGCCGACGGCACTCCCCGTAAAGACCGGTGCTTTTAATTAAGCAGCCATTGCTAATTGATTATTATCAGCATTTAATTTTAAAGATTTTCCGTTTTAACGAAGCCGAGCCTTCGGTATGCTTATGTCTTCCCTTTCTTCTACAGTCGAATCCGGTACAGCCCCATATTGCGACCTATATTTTAACCAAAATTATTAAAAAGTCGGGCTATAGGTCGGTTATTTGAATATTTTTATTTTTAAAAGCGTATTTATAGATGAGATAAAAGTTGCCTGTTAGTAAGTTAACTTGCGGAAACTTCCGTCCTTTTTGTGAATCATAATGCTGCCTTCTTGATTATCCGCAACCTTTTTTGCGTAATCGATGGCTTCCTGCTGAGTTTTAAAAAGTTTAAGGGCTTTTTCGGCTCCTTCAGCCTTCACCTGCCACAAACCGTCCTCCTGCCTTTGTGCAATATGATATTTTTTTGCGGGCGTCTTTTTAACTTCTTTTTCAGGTGCTTTTTTAGTCGGTTCTTTAGTTGATTTTACGGTTTTTTGTTCTTTTTCGGGTTTAGCCCCTTCAACTTTTTTAGTTGCCATAATTAAATTCCTCTTATCGTATTTTTGAAATTAAAATTACCTATAAAGTTTTACTTCACGGGCGGTTGCGCGCTCGATGTCGCGCTGTTTTAATGTTTCCTTTTTGTCATAAGTGTGCTTGCCGCGGCAAAGCCCAAGTTCTACTTTTATAAGCGAACCTTTTAGATACACCTTAAGGGGGACCAATGTATAGCCCTTTTCCTGTACTTTGGCGGTGAG
Source organism: uncultured Clostridia bacterium (assembly GCA_945638575.1). Lineage (GTDB taxonomy): Bacteria > Bacillota > Clostridia > Christensenellales > Borkfalkiaceae > UBA4636. The sequence goes on from CALZDP010000016.1 coordinate 2,362, forward strand.
TTTCGAGATTTCACGCCGATGCAGAAGCAGAAGTCTATCCCTTTTAGCCTCCTTAATATTATATGCGCCTGCCGACTTATAAACGGCAATATGCATATTTTTTATAAAAACGCTTCCCTTATATATCGAACAGAAACTGTCTTTTAAGGACAGATTGCCTGCGCGGACGGATTTGACCTCGCCTCCGTCAAGGGAAATGCCCGCCTCATAGACCTCTTCGATAAAATATTCGAAACCGGCAGATCTGTTTTCTGTTATAACTTTCATCTTTTTGATTTTACCACACTTTTTTTAGTTTTGCAAGCACTTATTAAAAATGCCGGAACAAATTGTGCTTTACGGTTTGCGATATCGACGCCGACCACCACAATATCCATTTTATCGCCAAGTTTATATGACTTTTTTTTGCCCAGCAGACGCATACCTTCTTCGTCATAGTCGAAATTACCAGGCAAAAACTGAATGGGGATAAAACCTTCGCAAGTGTTTTCAAGTTCTACGTAAAGCCCGTTCGGGGTAACGCCGCTTATAATACCTGTAAATTGACAGTCGATAAAACTTTCAAGATACTTAACCTTATATAGGTCGCAAACGGCGCGTTCGGCATCGTCCGAAATTCTTTCGCGATCGGTGCATTTTTGAGATACTTCAAACAAAATGTCCCCGTATAGGTCGATTATCTCACTTATCCTGCCGTTTAAAGAGGCCTTTAAAACCCTGTGAACCATTAGGTCCGGATATCTTCTTATAGGAGACGTGAAGTGACAATAGCACTTAGACGCCAACCCGAAATGCCCTATGTTTTCCGGCGAATAGACAGCCTTTTTCATAGACCGCAGCATCGCCCTGTTTACGACCGCGAATTTATCGGAATCTTTTAATTGCTCTAAAATCTTTTGATAATCGGACGGGAAAATTCCCTCCCTGCGCCATTTTACGTTGATACCCAAAACCTTTAGAAAGTTTTTGAATGATTGTGTTTTTTCATATTCCGGCTTATCGTGTACACGATACACGCAAGGCAAGGACAAATAAAAAAGGTATTCTGCGACAAGTTCATTGGCGGTTATCATAAACTGCTCTATTATCTTGGTGGCGTCGTTTGACTTGTGAAGCCCGACGGTTATTTTTTCGCCGTCATAGTACACGTCGCCTTCCTTAACGGCAAGGTCTATATAACCTTCCTCGCTTCGTTTGGCTTCCAAAATGTTTTTAAGTTTAAGCATATTAAAAAGAGTCGGAACAACCTTTTCATATTGTTTTTGAAGGATTAAATCTCCGTCCAAAATGGCTTGAACTTTATCATAAGTCAGCCTATAGGTCGATTTAATATAACTTTCGTGGAATTCTCTGCTTAATATATTTCCGCTTTTGTCGATTTTGCAAAAAACAGACAAGGTTAGTCTTACATTGTTTTCGGAAAGCGAACAAATGCCGTTTGAAAGTTCAAACGGAAGCATGGGTATTACCCTGTCCGGAAAATACGCGCTTGTTCCGCGCCTATAAGCCTCTTTATCGATTTCGGATGAAAAAGGAACATACTCGGATACGTCGGCAATATGCACGCCCAAAACAAAATCATCCCCGTCCGTTTCCAATGAAACTGCGTCGTCAAAGTCCCTTGCGGTATCGCCGTCAATGGTAAAAATCAATTTATCCGAAAGGTTAAGTCGGCCTATAAGCCTGTTATCGTCAACTTTTTGTTCTATAGCGCAAGCGTAATTTTTTACGCTTTGCGGAAAATCTTCATAAAAACCGTAATTGTACAGTATAGCGTTTTCTTCGGCGCAAAGTTCAAACTGTCTACCCAAAAAGGCTTGTATTTTGCCTTGGGGGCAGGCTTTTTTGGGGAAAGATAAAATTTCAACAAAAACCTTGTCGCCTGTTTTGGGCGTAAAACCGTTAAGATCGGTTATCAAAATATCCGATAAATATCTCGGCTCGTCCGGACGGAGATAGGAAAAAGCCCCTTCAGTAAAATAAGTGCCTGCAAGCCTTGTTACGGTGTGTTCCAAAATTTTTAAAACGATTGCAGCGTCGCGCTTTCCCGAATTACCGTCGATAACGGCACATTCGCACCTGTCGCCGTGGAGCGCATACCCCATATTTTCCTGCGAGATGTAGTAGTCGCCGTTATCCGTTACCAAAAAGCCGAAGCCCTTTTGATTAGCGCGGATTTCGCCGACAACCATTTCCGCCTGCTGACGGACGGAAGGATTTTTTAACTTTTCATACTTAGAAAGTTTATATACCCCCCTATCGAAGTAAATGACGTTTGACCTTTTTAAATTGGATAAGACGGAACGCAAAAGTCGGCGGTCGCTTTCCGTAAGCGCCCCGACTTCCTTACAAATATCGGTAAAAGACATATCTTTAAAAGAACCGTCTCTGAATTTTTTTGCTATGCGTGATTCTAATGACATAAATTTATGTGTTAACCTTTTTAATTTTGTGCCGAAAACTGCTTGTTTATTAGCAAATTATTTGCAAATTTTAAACTTAAAACAAAAAACGCTTACAAAAAACGGCTACCCTGTAAAGTAGCCGTTTTAAAAATCGATTATTATAAAATAACACCGTCAAGCTGAATAACAAAGAAAGCAATCATAAATACCGCCATAACGGCAAGGCTTACGTAAGTAAGTTTTTTGAGTTTGCTTTCAAGAGTTTTGCCCTTGTCTTTGTTGTAGAAAGTTTCAGCATTGGAACCGAGCGCGCTGATACCGTTGGAGTTGCCCGGTTGAATTAAAACGACGACGATTACGAAAATCGCACACAAAAGGGAACATACTAAGAAAGTAATGGAAAGCCCTTTATATAAATTGTATAAGTTTACCGCCAATAAATTTGCCAACATAATATATCTCCGTAGTAATATTTCAAAATGCTATACAATTATAGCACAGAATAGCGGCTTTTACAAGCATTTTTAACAGAAAAAACTATATTTTTAGTCGCTATTATTCAGTTATTATTTGTTTATCAAGGATTTACCTGTCATTTCGGACGGGATTTCTTCACCCATTACCTCTAAAAGAGTGGGCGCAATGTCCGCCAAAATACCGCCGGATCTTAAAGTCTTACCCAAATAATTATCCGATACGAGTATAAAGGGGACGGGGTTTGTGGTATGTGCGGTGAAAGGTTCGCCGTTTTCCGCTATCATCATATCCGCGTTGCCGTGGTCTGCCGTAATAAGCGCCGCACCGCCTTTTTCCTTAATAGCGTTTACAACTTTTGTAACGCAATTTTCAACGGTGTCAACTGCGGAAACAGCCGCTTGCAAAACGCCGGTGTGTCCTACCATGTCGCAGTTTGCGAAGTTTAAAATGATAACGTCGAACTTATCGGAAGCGATTTCTTCAAGCACTTTATCGGTTACTTCGTTAGCGCTCATGTCAGGCTTTAAGTCGTAAGTGGCAACCTTCGGCGAAAGGATAAGGTCTCTGTATTCGTTGGGATTGGGGGCTTCGATACCGCCGTTGAAAAAGAATGTTACGTGGGCATACTTTTCGGTTTCGGCAATTCTTAACTGTGTATAACCTTTTTTGGAAAGATATTCGCCCAAAGTGTTGGTTAACGTTACCGGTTTAAACGCGATTTTAACGTTGGTAAAGGTTGCGTCGTAACGGGTAAAACAAACATAGTAGGGATTTAAAAAGCCGGTTTTTCTTTCAAAACTGTTAAAGTCCTTTTCGGAAAATGCACGAGTGATTTCCCTTGCTCTGTCGGGGCGGAAGTTGAAAAATACGATAGAATCGCCTTCTTCTATAAGTCCAATAGGTTTGCCGTTTTCGTAAACGTTTGCGGGAAGGACGAATTCGTCGGTTACGCCGTTAGCGTAACTATCTTCGACCGCCTTTGCCGCGTCGTCTGTTTGAACGCCGTTTCCGATAGTTAAACTGTCGTAAGCCTTTTCAACCCTGTCCCAACGGTTATCGCGGTCCATGGCGTAATATCTGCCGGCGACGGTGGAAATTTTTCCGACGCCTTCTTCGTCCAACACCTTTTGAAGTTCACGAATAAAACCGGCACCGCTGGTTGGGGAAACGTCTCTTCCGTCTAAGAAACAGTGAATATAAAGGTTTTTAACTCCTTTTTTGGCGGCAAGTTTAATTAAAGCGTAAAGGTGGGTGTTATGGCTGTGAACACCGCCGTTTGAAAGTAAGCCGTAATAATGTAACGCCTTGCCGTTTTTAACAGCATTATCAACCGCGCCCAAAAGTTCTTCGTTTTCAAAAAAGTCGCCGTCCTCGATGGATTTTGTGATTCTTGTCAGTTCCTGATAAACGATACGTCCTGCGCCGATATTAAGATGACCGACTTCACTGTTGCCCATCTGTCCGTCCGGAAGCCCAACCGATAGTCCGCTTGCGCCCAAAAGGGTAGAAGGATATTTATTAAAAAGTCTGTCTATAGTACCGTTATCGGCTATTTTTATTGCGTTACCGACGTTTGTTTCCCTTACGCCGTAACCGTCCATAATTATTAAACATACAGGTCTTTGTTTCATTTTGATCACCTTTTTAGCATTTATTTTCAGTTATATATTATATACTCTTTTTTTAATAAAAGCAAAACAAAAACGAGCATTTTTTTGATTAAATTGATTTTTGGAATCAACCTTTATATTCGCTTACGAAAACACGCTTGTTAAATCGCCTTTTGCAAGGTATTTTTTTGAAATTTTGATAATAACTTGACGTTACATTGACGTAAAACGATTTGATAGCGTAATCTTTCCGCTTTTAAAGGTTTGTAATAAAAGCGGAAAGCAAATGTGCTTTTAAAATTATGATAAGTGTTAACAAAACAAAAAGCGGGCAAAAGCATCAACTTGCCCGCTTTTAAACTGAAAATTGTTATTAAGTCCGCCTATAGGTCGATTAACGGCACTTTTTTGCTTGCAAAATCCGTATTTTGGGTTTGATTTTACCTATATTACCACTTGTTTTTAACGTGTTCAGCAAACCCCGGTTTGTCCGTTAGGGTAATCACTTTGCCGTCGTCAAGCACAACGGTGCCGCTAAAAAGACCGAAAACTTGATGTTGCAGACTTGAAATCACGACCGCCGAAGAGTAATCGTACCTATCGACAATGGGCTTAAAAGTCATCTGAAACCTGTTTTCATTGTCGTAAATCTTCCATTCCTTAGCATAATCGTAACTGCCGTCCGCATTTTTGGGAATATCAAAAAGAATTTGATCCAGTTTGTGGGCTCGGTTTTCCAAAAACAACATATTTTCCGAGGCGTTTGTAGTATCGCCGAAACCGTAACCCAAGTTCCAACCAAAACGTTTATCGTCGATATAACACTGCAGGCTTCCCCAATACCATTCGTTATTATACGTCCATACTCCCCTGCCCCAATCCAAGGTTGCCAAGGAATTACTTTTATCGAAATCTATTACCGTATCGCCGATTTTTGCAAAACCTTCCGCGCGCATACAGTTGATTTTTGCGTTATAATAAAAATACTTTTCCCTATTAAAAGGTGTTGCTATTACCATTTTGTCGCGCGGTTCGTCGGTTAATGTGAATTCGCATGAAAAATCTCGCTTGCCGTCAAATTTTTTATAGGTAAACCGAAGTATGCGTTTATCGGTAAATTTTAAAAAACTTCCGCGCACGTTTTTGCTGTTAAAATAGGTATTGCCCTCCTTAAAACTGCTTGGCATACCGAGTTTTCCGAGAGGCAAAAAGCCGAGCGTGCTTTTTGTTATGTAATCGGCTTTTTCTAAGTCGATAACGCTTACGGACGCTAAAGACATGTAACTGTTGTCGTCAATGGTTAGGGCAACAAACTGCTTGCCGTTGGTGATTAGGTAGTAATCCCATTCTTTTATGCGGAGTTTACCTGCTTTTATATCCGCGCGCGAATAATCTTTGACAAGATCATACGCGTACCCTGCTTCGCAAAGCCTGCCCTTTTCATCCAAAAGACGGCCTCTTTTTAAAATATTTTGCATACACTACCCCCTTTTACGGCAATTTTATTACCCTTTTATCGCTTTTATTGTAACACTTTTTAATATGTATTTCAATAGCAAATTCAAAATATCCATCTAAGTTTTACCGAAACTTCATAAACTCTTGCTTTTTTTGACAAAAATTGATATAATTTACCGTAAAGAGGTAATGCTAATATAAAAACACGGAAGGACGGTTCTTATGAACATTAAGGTAAAAATCAAAAAACTTAACGAAAACGCTACGGAACCTACTTACGGTTCGGAATTTTCAGCAGGCGCCGATTTGTATTCGGTGGAATCCGCTACGGTTTTACCGCATTGCACCCTGCTTATTAAAACGGGGATTTCTTTGGAAATACCCGAAGGAGTGGTCGGGTTGATTTACGCAAGAAGCGGTATTGCGTTAAAACGAGATTTGGCGCCGGCAAATAAAGTCGGAGTTATAGACAGCGATTACCGCGGAGAAATTTTAGTTGCGCTGCACAACCACGGAAACGAAGTGCAAACGGTAAATCAAGGGGAGAGAATTGCGCAGATAGTTTTTACCCCTTATTATAAAGCGGAATTTAATTTATCGGACGCTCTTTTAGATACTAAGCGCGGTGAAAACGGCTTCGGTTCTACGGGCAAATAATTATAAAAATCCCCCTATAAGCCCGTTAACGGGAATTTTTACAAAAAACACGGCTTGAAGTCTTTTAAACTTCAAGCCGTGTTTTTTACAGCGTTAAGATTTTTAATATTTTAGTAAAATCGTATTTAGAAAGCACATAAGTTGCGGCAGGAAGGGGTTCTTCGGGGGAAATTTCCGTTTTTACGTACAAACTGTCAATACCGAAGTTTGTTGCGCCTAAAATATCCGAAGTTCCGTCATTCCCCACCATAATAGACTTATTTTTATCTAAACCGTACTTATCAAAGGGAATGGAAAAAAAGTTAAAAGAAGGCTTTTTTACGCCGTAGTCCGATGATAAAAATATATCCTCAAAGTACCTGCCGATGCCCAAACTTTCTATTTCCGGCATAGTAAAACAGGCTTGAGCGTTAGAAAGAAGAAAAATCTTTTTACCCGTCTTTTTCAACTTTTTAAGCCCCTTTAAAACGCCGTTATATAGGTCTATTTTTATGGTCGATAAATTTCTGAATTCCTTAGCGGTTTGATAAACGACTTCTGTATCCGCCGTAACCCCTTTTAAGTCGTAAAGGGCTTTAAATGTGTCAAAAATATCAACTTCATAATCGCTGTTATGACCAGATAATTGCTCGTTAACCGACCTATAGAAGGACTTTTGCAATTCTTCGGTCGTATAACAAGCACCGTTACGTTTGTAATAATCAGTCATAACGCGCCATAAAAACGGCATGGTTTCATCCGTTCTTATGTCCACCAAAGTGCCGTAAAGATCAAAAAAAATATTTTCGTATTTCATAATTTACCGCGTGGTCAATTTATTTTCACAAATAAGTTTACCATAATAAGGTATAGAAAGCAAGCGGTTTTTTGTCGGGGCAATAATAAAAGGCAGAGCGAATTCGGGCTTTTCCCTTCATTTGCTCTGCCGATTATTAAGTTTTATCGTGTTTTATAAGTGCCGACATTATAAGTTTTGCTACCTCATCGAGTTTTTCGTCATCGCATAAAGAAGTATTGCCTTTTATTATGGATTTGAGCTCGACCTCGGTAAGTTGCGGTTCGGCTTCGTTAAGTTTCAAAATTATTTCGTCGACGACTTCGTCAAGTTTGTCGGATAAAATTATGCTTGACAAAAGTTTTTCTAACGAAGTTTTTATATCGTCTGCTTCCAGAAAAGCAAACCGCTTAACAAATGCCGTAACCGTAACCGAAAGCGTACCGCTTGATATGGCGTTTTTAAGCGCCACCGTACTTATCTTAAAACCGTTAAGAAAAAGCGATAGTATAAAACAGACGGACGTCCCTATGATAAAAGATATAATAAAAAATTTTTTGGAAGAAAACTTATGAGAAGAACTTAAACTTAATGTTATTGTTAAGGACAATGCCGCCGCCACTACGATTTCCGCACTGGAATTTTTGATAAGATTTAAAATATTAACTTCCTGCACCTAAACCACCTTTGGAAGCGTAGGCGTGAAGTTAAGATAATCTTCTTTTGTCTTCAAGCCGTTTACGGAATCGGTTTTTAAATTTATACAAAAAGCACTTCATCGCCACACCCCCGATATATATAGTTTTCCAAGCGCCAACGAAATTGTACAGCCTTTTTTGAATAAGTCAATAGGTCTATGACGATTTTCGCATAAAAAAATCTTCAACACCCAAAATACCTTTATGAAGTTTAATTTACAACTTAAAAAAAACCAAGAAACCCTAAAAGAAAGGCTTTCTTCTTCGGACGTTGTGTTTTTTGAATTTAAAATTTCAAATAAGAACGGGCTTTTAATTTACGACGACCCCGTTACCGATAAAGAAGGTTTGGGGAAACTTGTAGTTGCGCCTTTATCTAACTATAAAAAATCACCCGACATAGAAAGCATTTGCAAACATATTTTCAGTCCGCAGGCGGAAGTTGTATACGACGTCGATACGGCGGTAGATTCGGTTGTTACGGGGAACTGCCTTTTACTTATCGACGGCGACGACAAAGCCATTAAAATCGACCTTTTAAAATACACTTCGCGCGGGATTACCGAACCGCCGACTTCAGCGGTTGTGAAAGGTCCGAGAGAGGGGTTTACCGAAAATTTAAAAACCAACATCGGGCTTATTAGAAGAAGAATAAAAGCGGAAAGTTTTACCGTGGAAAAAATTACGGTGGGCAAGTATTCCAAAACCGACGTATCGGTAATGTACCTAAACGATGTAGCCGATGACAACATCGTAAAGACGGTAATAGACAGGATAAACAAAATAGACATTGACGGCGCGCCGGACAGTTCATACATCGCTAAATCCATTGTGGAACACAAAGTCGCCCTTATAAAACAGGTAGGCAATACAGAAAAGCCCGATATTTTAATGGCAAAGATTTTGGAAGGAAGAGTTGGTATTTTGGTAGACGGCTCTCCCATAGCGATTACTGTGCCCTACCTTATTATAGAGGACTTTCAGTCAAGCGAGGACTACTTTCAAAACCATTACCGCGCCAATATGCAACGCGTACTTAGGTTTATTTCCATAGTTTTAGCGTTGATGCTTCCTTCCTCGTTTGTGGCGGCGCAACTTTTTCACCTGCAGATTATACCGCTTAACTTTTTGCTTACTATCGTTAACAGCATAAAAGGCATACCGCTTTCGCCAAGTTTCGAAATGTTTTTCACCCTTTTGATTTTTGAAATTCTTAACGAAGCAAGCGTTAGAATGCCCAAATACGTTGGTATGGCGTTGTCGGTAGTAGGCGCGCTTGTACTTGGCGACACGGCGGTCAGGGCAGGCATAGTTTCCACCCCGACAATTATGATTATGGCGCTTTCGGGAATATGTCTTTACACCGTTCCCGAACTTGTCGATTCCATGTCCTTTTTAAGACTTATGTATCTTATCGTGGCAGGCTCTATCGGCGGTTACGGAATGGTGCTTTTAACCTGCTTTTTGTTTATTTATCTTGTGTCGTTAGAAAACTTTAACGTGCCCGTAATGGCGCCTTTTGCGCCCATGAAGGCCGCCGACTTTAAAGATACTCTGCTTATGACAAACCTTACCTCGATGAAACGCCGTCCCCTTTCCATTAAGCCCAAAAATAAAGTGAGAATGAAAAATGATGAGTCCTAATGAGCAAAACAAACTGAAACTAAGACAAATTTGTTTTATATTTTTGGCATTTATGCCGGTAACAAAAATCTCTCTTTTGCCGTCCGTATTGTCGGGATTTTGCGAGGAAAGACTGTGGGTGGCGGCGCTTTTAGGTTTTTTGCTTGACATAGGGGTGCTTTTTATAGCCTTGCATCTGTATAAAAAACACGACAACTGCACTCTTTTTTATCTTTTGGAAAACAAATTTTCAAAAGGCGCTGCAAAAGCGGTATATTTCGGTTACGGAGTGTATTTTATTTTAAAAGCCATCGTGCCGATTTTGGAACAACAAGATTACGTTCATAATACTTTGTACGAGATTTCTCCTTCCGCAGCGGTTTTTGTTCCTCTTTTTATAGTGTCCTTTTATCAATCCCTTAAAGGGCTTAAAATTTTGGGAAGATGCGCGGACGCCTGTATTTGGCTTACGGGATTGGGACTTTTTTTGGTTTTCTTTTTGGCGTTTAATATAGTTGATTTCACAAACATTTTCCCGATAGTGCAAAAACCCACCTATAAGCCCGTTAACGCACTTTTTAGGTCGATAATTTGGTTTTCGGACAGCGTGTATTTTTTGCTGTTTTTAGGACACTTCGAAGGTGAAAAGAAGCAGACGCTCAAAGTAGTAGGAAGTTACGGTTTGGCATCCTTTATCGTAATATTTTTTATGGTAGTCTTTTATTCGGCTTTCGGTTCTATTGCAAAAACTAGATTTTTTGCCACGACCGAACTTACCATTTACAGCCTTGCGATTGCCAATTCCGCTCGGTTTGACTATATTGCCATAATACTTTTGATGTTTTCGCAAGTTTTTGCGATTATTTTACCCGTATACCTTGCGACAAAGTGTTTTGAAAGGGCTTTCGGACTAAAAAAAGCCTTGATACCTGCTATTATAATCAACCTTTTGCTGGCGGTTTTTACCGTAGTGTTTACCGAAAAACTTTTTACTGTGCTGTCGTTTATGTCTAACTATCTTAGTTACGTATTTATATTTTTCGGCTATGTAATACCGTTTGCGTTACTATTTATACCAAAGGAGAAAAAACTTGAAAACACGAGTAAAGCATAGAATTGTTATCATAGTTGCGCTTATTCTTTCGATTTTGTACTTTTCAAACGACTTTTCCTTAATAGATATCGAAAAGACCGCCATTATCGTTGCCATGGGCATTGATAAGGCGGATGAAGGCGTGGAAATCACCACTCAAATAGGCATTCCGCAGGCAACCGACCAAGCGCTTGACAACCAAGATACTTTAATAAGCGCTAAAGGTAAAACTGTTATGGACGCTATGGAAATTCTTTCTAAAAGATCGGGCTGGATACCCAAACTTTCCTTTTGCAACGTTATAATTTTCGGCAAAGAATTAGCAAGCGACGATATATCGGTAATTGTTGACCACTTGCTTGCTTCCGAGCATTTTCAAAATTCAGCGCTTCTTGCCGTCTGCGACGGAAAAGCGAGAGATTTTTTGTCGACGCCCACCCCGTTAGACGCCATATCCTCTTTTGCCATACAAAAAGTAATACTTGAAAACGGAGCCACGTCGTCAAGCGTACTTGATACCAACATAAAAAACTTTTGTCAAAAAAACTACGGCAGAGATAAATGCGGTTATATGCCCTATATACGTATTATAAGCGGCGACGCAAAAGGTCAGGATAGCAGTAGTTCGGCAACGACGGACTACGAAATAGAGGGCGATAATCGACCTATAGACGGACTTATTGATGTTTTACCGCTTGCCGAAGGCTCCTCGGACGGGGGCGGTGGCGGAGGTGGCGGTGAAACGCCTACGGCTATATTCGACGCAAGTAAAACCGCCGTTTTTAAAGGGGGAAAGATCTGCGATATTTTAACCGAAAAGGAAACCATCGCCTTTAACCTTTTAAGCCTTCCTGCGGACAGAGTTATTATAACCGTACAGGCGGACGGGAAAAATTCCGCTTTGGAAATAATCAACAGCAGACATAAAGTATGGCTTGATTACGGCGTAAAACCAACCCTTAATATGAAGTTGATACTGACCGTCCGTATCGCAGACGGCAGCGACGAAAACGGCGAAGGAAATTCTTTGGGGCGAAGGGCTACCGTGGATAAAAAATTTTTAAAAAGTCTTGAAAAGGACCTTTCGGACACTTTGGAGGGTTTGGCAAAAAGACAACTTGAAAGCGAAACCGACCTTTTCGGAATAAGAAATTTAACCTATAAATTTAATAACGCAAAATACGAGGACTATAAAAAAATTCCGTTATCCAACTATCAAGTTAAAACTCATATTCATGTATCATCTCGTGATAAAACGGACGAAAACACTTAAAAAACGGGGCTATAAGCCTGTTATCTTATAATAAGACGCTCTGCTTTAAATGGGTTGAATGTTCTTTAAAGTCGAAAGACAACTGCTTTTATTAAAGAATACCGACGCTTTCGTTGTTTTCTATATTTTTTCATTCATAAACAAAAGGTTAATAAAACATTTTTTATAAGTGCCTAAAAGACAAAAATAATTTATCGTAAAAAAAAAGTCGCAGATAACTGCGACTTTTTTAAAAACTATTTGTTGTAGTTTACTATTTGAGAGAAGTCATTTGCTTTTAAGGAAGCACCGCCGATAAGACCGCCGTCGATTTCTTTCATCGCCATAAGTTCTTTTGCATTACCGGGCTTCATACTTCCGCCGTATTGAATACGAACTTTTTCCGCACACTTGGGGCAGAAAGTTTCAGACAAAGTCTTTCTGATAAAACCGATGGTTTCATTGGCTTGTTCGCTGGTTGCGGTTTTACCTGTACCGATAGCCCAAACGGGTTCGTAAGCGATTACAAGTTTTGTTAAATCTTCAACGCCTTTCAAACCTTCGGTTATCTGACGGTATAAGACCTCTTCGGTCTTGCCGGTTTCGCGTTCTTCTAAAGACTCGCCAACGCAAACGATAGGGGTAAGTCCCTTTTCAAGCGCCTTTAAAGTACGTTTATTAACGGTTTCGTCGGTTTCATTGAAATATTGACGACGTTCGCTGTGTCCTATAATAACGTATTCCACGCCGAGTTCTTTAAGCATATCGGCAGAGATTTCGCCGGTATATGCACCGCTTTCGGCAAAGTGCACGTTTTGTGCGCCAAGGTGAATATTAGTGCCTTTAATTACGTTTGCCACGGCGTAAATGTCGGTAGCGGGTACGCATACAACTACGTCGCAGTCGGCGTCCTTAACTAAAGGAATAAGTTCTTCACAAAGTTGTGCGCCCTCAGCGGGGGTTTTATTCATTTTCCAGTTTCCTGCGATAATGGGTTTTCTCATATAAAAGCACTCCTTTACTGTTTTTCGTTAAGGCAAGCGATACCCGGTAAAACCTTTCCTTCAAAAAGTTCAAGGGAGGCGCCGCCGCCCGTGGAAATGTGAGTCATCTTATCCGCAAAGCCGAGTTGAGCAACTGCCGCCGCAGAGTCTCCTCCGCCGATAATGGTAGTGCCTTCGGCTTCAGCCATAGCCGCGGCGATAGCCTTAGTGCCTGCCGCTAAAGTCGGGTTTTCAAACACGCCCATAGGACCGTTCCAAATAACGGTTTTTGCGCCCTTAATTACGGAAGCGAAAAGTTCACGGGTAGCCTCGCCTATGTCTAAACCTTGCATATCGGAAGGAATCATATCGCAAGCAACCGTCTTTACTTCGATAGGAGCGTCAATGGGGGTGGGGAATTCTTTTGCGATTACGGTATCAACGGGAAGATAAAGTTTTTTACCGAGAGTTTCCGCCTTTGCCATCATGTCTTTGCAGTACTCTATCTTGCTGTCGTCAACCAAAGACATACCAACTTCCTTGCCCTGCGCCTTTAAGAAGGTGTAAGCCATTCCGCCGCCGATAATCAAGGAATCGCATTTTTCCAAAAGGTTGGAAATAACGTTCAACTTGTCGGCAACCTTTGCACCGCCGAGTACCGCCACGAAGGGACGAACAGGGTGATCTAAAGCGTCTGCCATAACGGAAAGTTCCTTTTCGATAAGGAAACCGCAAACGGCGGTCTTTACAAAGCCGTATTCTACGATAGCGGCCGTGGAAGCGTGTGAACGGTGTGCCGTTCCGAATGCGTCGTTTACAAAAATGTCCGCAAAGGAAGCAAGTTTACGGCAGAATTCTTCGTCGCGTTTTTCTTCGCCGGCATTGAATCTGGTGTTTTCCAAAACCAAAACTTCGCCGTTCTGTAATTCGGAAACCTTCTTTTGCGCGTCTTCTCCAACGGTATCGGTTGCAAATGTAACCTTTACGCCGGGAAGAAGTTCGGCAAGGCGTTTTACAACGGGCGCAAGCGTGTATTTTTTAGCGTCCTTTTTAGCCTTTTCAATGTATTCGTTAGTTGCGGTTTCGCGTTCGGATTCGGGAAGAGCCTCTACCGCAGCCTTTTCTTTCTTGTTTAATTTAATCTTTTCATCAAGAACGTTGTGGGGTTTACCGAGATGAGAGCAAAGTATAACTTTTGCGCCGTTTTCTATAAGATATTTTATGGTAGGAAGCGCACCGTTTATACGGTTTTCATCCGTGATAACGCCGTCTTTCATGGGGACGTTGAAGTCTACCCTTGTAAGACATCTTTTGCCTTGTACGTTAACGTCTTTAACTGATAATTTGTTCATAAATTACCTCCTGATACTTTATCCGTATTATATATTAAACCGAAACGCGGTTTTTGTCAATTATTAAAATGTTGATTGCAAAAAAACAAAAACAGGTTTTTACGTATCTGCAATTATTTAAAAGTTGATTTTTTCGTCTATTAAGTATTCCGGACGGTCTTTCGCTTCCTCGTACACACGATACAAATAGATGTCCGAAAAGCCCTTTTGAAGGAGCAAAAGTCCGCCTATAAGCCCGATAACGCTAATTATCAACCACGTTGAATACAAATATTTTTGAACAATGGAAACAACCAAAAGTGCGATTAACGAAAGTACGGACAGCGCCGTCAACCCTATGCCTAACTTCAAAAAAAACTTAATCGGAAAATCGGAATTTGAAAATATGCCGTCTCCGCTTAATTTAAGCATTTTTTTAAGGGTGTAATTTGTCTTGCCGGCAACCCTTTCCTTTCTTTCAAAGTCTACGAAGGTTTGCTTAAACCCTACCCAACTTTCAAGCCCCCTTAAATATTTGTTGTGTTCCTTTAAAGAGGTTATTACGTCCACCACTTTGCGATCCAAAAGTTTAAAATCGCCTGTGTCCTCGGGAATATCTGTTGCGGAAACTTTATTTAAAAATCTGTAAAAGGCTTTTGCCGATGATTTTTTAAAACCTGTTTCCCCTGCGCGCGAAAGTCGCCTGCCGTGTACTACGGCATAGCCCTGCTTCCACTTTTCCAACATTTCGGGAATCACTTCGACAGGATCTTGCAAATCGCAGTCGATTGGGATAACGGCGTCCCCCGTAGAGGCTTTAAGTCCGCATAAAATGGCGGCTTGCTGACCAAAATTTCGGGAAAGACTTATTACCTTTACCCGATTATCAAGCATGCTTAGCCCTTTTAAAACCGTAAATGTATCATCTTTCGAGCCGTCGTTTACGAAGATAAGTTCGTAATCGATATTAAGGCCTTTAAGCACCGGTAAAATGGCGGAATAAAACTTGCCGGCGGTTTCCTGCTCGTTATGGCAAGGAATAACTACGCTTAACTTCATTTCTTTTCCTCTGTTTTTTTATTGAACAAAATAAGTCGCCTCGTAATAAAATTGTAAGCCATAACGACTATAGTCAATATGATTTTTACAATCCATTCGTTGACGCCGATTTTTATGTGAAAAAGCCACATACCGCCCTCGTGCAACAAAAGTCCGCCAAGGCTTAAAAGGGTGAACAACAAAAAACCTTTTACCGTACGGACCTTTCCGTTTTCGTTAAAGACGAACAATATCGACAAAAGGTAGTTTATGACTACGCCTATGGAAAACCCTAATCCCGTACCCAATAGCGCGGCAAAAGAGGACGGGTCTTGCGAGCCGAAAAACACGTTTATAAAACTATCGTATTTTTCCGGCGAGTCAACATACAGTACGACCGCCATCGTTATAAAGTCTACTACAGTCGAGATACCGCCCACCAACACGAACCTAACGATTTCGCCGAGTAAGGACTTTTGGTTGATAAAACTCCTTACTTTGTCCATTATTTTTGACATCTTTTAGGAAAGTTCGGTAATTTGAATGTACGCTTCGTTAGGTTTGGCAATGGGTTTTAGTTCATAAGTCTTATCCATCGCCTGTGCGGGAATTTGCAATACATCGCTGTTGCCGTTCTGTAACTGCACGTAAAGGGCATGTGCGCGACTGCTTGCCATTACCGTTAAGGATTGTCCGTTTTTAAGCGTGCCGACCAAAACGCCGTCGATTATAACGTCGAATTTAACCATTGACGCGTAAAAAGTCTTTTTTCTGGTAATGGTTAAGCGTCTGGTTTGAATGGAATCGTCCGTATCGCCGTCGTCAGTTACGGTATCTTGTAAGACGGAAACGGTTTCGCCGTCGGGTAAAACTTCCGTTTTAACGGAATCGGGCGCATTTATGGCAGAAATCTTTGCCTCTTTCATAAATTTAACGGCGTCTTTCGACACAATGGCCATAATTAATTCTACTACGGCAGCAATGTGGAAAAGAAGGTTTATAATAAGCCCGCCGTCTACTCCGTAGTCAAGGGATAAAATCATATCACCGCCGAGCAGTAATGTATCCAACGATAAAAAGACCGCAGCGGCAATCATAAACCCGTAATGCTTTTTTGCAAAAATAGCACAGATAATATACGGCACAAGCAGTATAAGGGTGATTACCATAGCAATCCAAACGTAACTTTGACTTAGTTCGGTTAAAATTAAGATTATCAACGCTGACAGATAAGACGAAAATAAGTAATACTTATCCATAAAGGCAATTAAGAATACGTTTACGAAAGAAAAGAGAACAAAAACTATAATCGTAGATATACCGCCTTTATAACGGTTTATCTTTTTTTGCCTCATAGGGTCCATAATAAATACTCTCCAATAAAATAGTTATATTGCCATTATAGAATAATTAAAAGATAATGTCAATGTATTTTTAGGATAATCGCTTTTTTACCGACTTTTGAAAAAAATACAAAAAAATAAAAAAGTGGGGCTATAAGTCGATTATTCCCACTTTTTTAAAAAATTTATCAAGTTGACTTTTTTAAACTTTGTTTTATGGGCTTACAATCCGGCAAAATTTTGCACACAAGTTTACATAGCGGAGTTATCAACGGAAGCGCCAAAACGCCGACAAAAACGTTAAAAAAGGTGTGGAAGTTTGCCACCGCACTGCCTTCGTTGTAAGAGGTCCGTATCATTATATTTTCTATATTTTCGCCGAACAGCAACATTACTATAAAGAAAAACATCGCCCCGAGAATGTTAAACACCAAGTTAAATACCGCCGTACGCTTTGCCGCCAAACTCATTTTATACGAAGCCAAAATAACGGATATGCATGAACCTATGTTTGCGCCCAAAATCATGTAAATCGTGCTTTGTACGCTTACTACCTTGTTTGTGGCAAGTATAACCAACATGCTTGTGACTACAGAAGAACTTTGACATAGCGCAGTAATAAAAAAGCCGTTTAACAGTATTATAGGCGGACTTTTTATTAAAAAGAAGTTTAAAAACCACTTGTAGCCGTAGAAACTTTCCATAGCGGAAGTCATAATTTTTATGCCTATAAAAACAAATCCGAAACCGCAAAGCATATTGCCGAAAAGTCTTAACTTTTCGCCTTTACATTCGGTTATTATAAAGCCTAAAAAACATATCAAAAAACCTATTGCGCTGACGTTAATACTGCCGTTAAAAGAAAGCGATACAAGTTGAGCGGTTATAGTCGTACCGATATTTGTGCCGATAATTACCGCGCACGCGCCCGAAAGCGTCATTACAGAACTTTCCACCAAAGAAATTACAAGCATATTGACGGCGACCGAACTTTGCATAAGAGCGGTTGCTCCGCCGCCGAGAAGTACGCCCATACACTTAGAGCCGGTTAAATTGCGAATCCATTTTTTTAGATTTGTGCCTAAAACCTTACTGAAGTTTTCGGCAATGAGTTTTAAGCCCATAATAAAAACGGCAATACCGCCAAGAAGTTCGCATAATCCCCAAAAAGCCATTTTTATTTCCGTCCATAGAGTATTATATTTTGACTTTTCGGTAATCTTGACTGTTTAGTTTAAAATGACGAATCTTTTAACGCCGGAACATTCTCCGTCTATCCTTATTTTTATTTTATCCCCTTCCTTAACAAGGTTTACCGTTACAGGTGCGGTAAGGGCAAAATATTCCTTTAAAAGGGCTTCTATATCACGGCGGATTATTTCTTCTGAACCGTAAACCAAGCCCAAACGGTCGTTTTCTATCATTTTTTTGGCACGAGAAAGTTGTTTTGCGTTCATAATTTTCCCCTTATTTTTGCTTTGATAAAACCCTTTTTCAATCTATAATCGCGCTACTATAATCGCGCATTTAAAAGACAATCCTTCCCGATTTTAAGTCGGCAAGGGGTGATTTCAAATTGCCGTAAGCCGATTATATATTTCCCCTTATGGCTCGGCGAATCGCTCCGCCCGCCCCGCGATAAAACGCCGTAGCGTCGTATATTTTGCCCTTACCCTTATCTACGTATTTTGCAAGCATTTTAAACGCCTTTTGCGCCCGTGATTTATATAGATTCAGCCCCGAACAAAGATAAACGGAATCATCTTCGGGGATACAACCTATTACGGGACATTTTAAAACGGCTTGAATCTCGTTCAAATCGACCACGGCGCCGCGCAAAAGCAAATCACCGCGCACCTTATTTACCACGACGCCCGTTTTTTTCAGGTCGTAATTTTGTAAAATGGTTAAGACTTTATCGGCGTCGCGTAAACTTGTCAGCGTGGGGGTAACAACTAAAATCACCTCGTCCGCACTGCAGGCGGCTCGCCGAAACCCTACGTCGATACCGGCAGGAGAATCTATTAAAACGTAGTCGAAACGGGTGGACAAGCCTTCGGTCAAACTATTAAGATTTTTGGAGGAAAAATCCCTGTCAAAACCTTTTGCGGAAGGAATTATCGCTAACGTTTGAGAACATTCTATTATGCTTTGCTTGACTCGGCATTTGCCTTCTATCACGTCTGAAAGGTCGTATACCACCTTGTTTTCTACGCCCATAACTACGTCAAGATTGTTTAGTCCCGCGTCCATATCGATGGCTACAACGCGGTTTCCCATTTGCGAAAGCGCGTAACCTAAATGCGCGGCGACGCTGGTTTTGCCCACTCCCCCTTTACCGGACGTTATAAGTATCCGCCTTGCCATTCGATGCCCCCTTGTTTTTTGTAACAAATATAATATTATACTTTTTGGCGATAATTATATCCCCTTTTGTAAAATAACCGCCTATTTTGGGGAAAGAGCGTTACGGTCGCTTTGCGACCTTCAATTAAGAATTAAGAATTTTGAATTAAGAATTGCCGGAGGATACTGAAATAATTATATGAAAACTGCCGAGTTCGGGTTTCCGAACTCGGCATAAAAAATATTAAATAAAATTTTGGTTAGTCTTTTTTATATATCCACTTTACAGGCGTAACACCGTCGGTACCATAGTGCCAATAGTATATTAACATTTTTGTTGCCAATCGTCAATGATAATTAAATTATTTTTCTATAAATAACTAAAACATACCTTATATACAGACTGCGTGTTGCTATCGCTACTCGCCGCTTGACGCTGCTTTTGTATATCAAGGCTCATCAAAATTTTACTTTTCCTTATAATAAAGACGGCAGTGACAGTAGCCCTCGAAGTTTTCGTCTTTTATTTGCTGGCGGAATTCTTCACACATACATTTGTTTTCGGGCAGTTTGCCTATTTTACAAGGGCAGTAGCCGTCCTTTTTTTGTAAACCTTCTTGAATCTGCTTTACGACAGTTTGGTCTTCGTTAAATCTTATTTTCATATCGCTCCCAAATAAATTATTATAATCTGTTATTTTTGTTTTATACCGCCAACTTAACGGCAAATTTACGGTATCGCCTATATTATATATGCTTTTATTACCGAAAAATTATAACCGCGTATTAAATTGCGACGAATTATTACCATACCGCCGATTAAAATCGAGCATAATCAAATTTTGCGCCATACTGCGCGGCGGAAGTTTTATAAAGCCTTATACAAATATTTTAAACTATAACCGTCACCTTAAAGGTAAAGGCTACCGCTTTACACGGTAGCCTTTTATTTTTGCTTATTCTTCGACGAAATGAATTCTGTAGCCGAAACCTTTACCTTCGTACGGTTTTTCTTCTACGGGTTCATCGGATTTTTCAAATCCGTGGTCGAGCATTATGACTTCGACAAGGGCGATTGCCTTTTCTAAATCTTCGTCATTGGCTATCTTGAGAAGTGCGGGTGTATCGCCGAAACCTAAGGAAACGGTTTCTAAGCCGTAAGATTCGGGATCAAGCGCCATGTAGCAGTAAACTGCTTCTTCCTTCTTGTAAAGTTTAATGAGCATCTTGCCGTCTTCTGCCTTATCGTTCATTTCATAAAGAGCATATCCGCAAACTGCGTTACGAATCTTAGTGAAGTATTCGATAAGTTTTTCATCGGTTACAGGTTCTTCGGCAACTTCTTCCGTGGGTTCTTCAACAGGCTCTTCAACGGATTCTTCCGCAGGTTCTTCTGTAACAACTTCTTCAGTCGTTTCTTCTTCGGGTTCAACCGGTTCGACTACAGGTAAAGCAGCAGGTTCTTCTGTAACAACTTCGACAACGGGTAAGCAAAGGGCAAGTGTGAATTTAACTTCTTCTTCTTTTGCTTCTTCATATTGGACTTCGCCGAGGTTGTTGTCCTCAATAAGTTTTGCAACAAGTTTTTGTGCCGCCAAGAAGTCTTCCCTTGTAGCGATAGTGAACATCGCAGGAGTTTCTTCATACCCTGCAGGAGCGGCAACCGCTTTGTAACCTGCTTTCTGAAGTTCTGCCACGTCAAGTGCAAAGTAAAGTTTGATTTCCTTTTCGCCTTTTTCGATAACGGCGAAGGTCTTGGTTTCGCCTTCGGCAAGTTCGTAACCTTCGGGAAGCGCACCGTGAGACGCTAAAGCGTTTCTTAAATTAGCGTAGTATCTGTTAATACGGTCGGGAGACAATTCCAAAGACCATTTAGCGTATGCTTTTAAGTTTTTACGTTTAACAATGCGTGTTTGAACGAAACGGTTCTTTAAAGCCTTATCTGCATACCAACCGGCAAATACAAAGCCTTTTCTTACGGGGTTAGCGGGCATAACGAAGTATTGACCCTTTCTTGCACGTGCTTTTTTAACCTTGCTTCCGCCGTTTGAATAGAACTTAACGGAGTATTTACAGAAACGACGGATAATTCTTATAATTATGATTAAAAGAACGACGCCGACGGCGACTAAAATCCAGAATAAAGGCTGTGTCCAAAAATCGCCGGTTTGTTGGGCTGAGGCAACTGCAAAGTTACCAAAGGTAGTAGTTTCTAACATCAATGTACCTCCGTTAGGATCATATGTAATATTTTCAAACGGCACAAGTTCGCCGTTGGCATACATGTAGCAAAGGTCCGTATCGGTATCGGCAATAAGTTCGGAAGCCTTTTTAACGTTTTCCGCTTTATCGCTTGAACCCCATACGCCTTTAAGGAAAGTATTGCCTATAACTCCGCCTAAAAGGCCTCTGTCTTTACCGACAAGTTCTTCCTGATATTTCTTTAAGTTGAAGTTGATTACGTAAATGACTCCGCCTGCGGTTTTTTTGTTAACGGCTTCGGTGTCAAATGCCTGCGACATGGTCGTTCCGCCATAAACGTTGAAGCGAACAAGATATCCGGCTTCGAGTTTATCGTTCTTTTCGGTAATCAAATTACCGACGTTTCTTTCGGCACCGCTTAAAGTGGCGGTGTTTAAAGAAATAGATGCGTTGGGGGCAAATACGGTTGCTTCCTTATTGGTCCTTGCGCCTGAAACGTAACCGTTTTTAATGTACGCTTTGATGGTCATAATCGTTGTGCCGTTAATCGCGTAAGTCAACGATGAAGAGTTTTTGCTTACCGCGGTACCGTCGTATTCCTGATGACCTGCAAAGTATTTTTGAAGGTAATCGTACTTTGTGGCGTACGCAGATTTAACGTCCTCGCTTGCACCCTGCCAAAAGTTTTCAACCTTGGTTTGGGCTTCGCCCATTTTGTTGTAAAGACCGTTGTTTGCAAGGTCGGCTTCTTCGGCGGTAAGTTCCGTTCTTTCAACTGCAGTAACCGCCAAATATTCGTTGTAAATGTGTTCGAAAACGTTTCTGGGAACGTTGTTTAATTGGTCAACGTATTCCTTTCTTGCGGCAGCAGGGTCTTCGGCGTTTTCAATAGCAGACAAACCTTTGTTATAGCAGGTGTCAAGTTTGAACATCCCGTAATCACTGACGCTTAAATCGGTATCGTAATATCCGTAAGCGGTGTTGGCGCTTTTATCCTGAGCAGTTTCGTTTACCGATAAAAGATCGTATAATTCGGTGGTCAGCGCAACCTTTTCGCCTAACACAGTGAAACTTGCCGAAATACCTTTAAGTTGGGTTGTAAAAGTATTGCCCTCGTCGTAGTTTAGGTAATTGGCTTCGGTAAGTTTTAAAGAACTTTCGTATAGGTTGCTAAGTTCGTCCGACAAAGCAACGTGCGATTTCAAAAGCGCGTTTGCCTTTTCAAAAACCGTGCCGCCGGCTTTTAAAACGGCTTTTTGCTGTGAAACCACCGCACTGTAACCATCTGCAACGTCGACAATGCGATTCATAACTGCCAAAATATCTGTAGCAGCAAGTTCCGTTGTTTTGGCAAGTTGTTTGAAATACTTCGGTTCGCCGTCGACGACCTCGTCCAAAACTTTAACTGCGGAACGGTTTTTGCTGTACGTAATCGTTACGTCTTCTTCGGCGTTAATAGCCTTTGCAACGGTAAAACCGCTACCGAGTGCCGTCAATAAAATTGCCAGCATAACCGCAAAGGACGCTACTATACGTTTTAACTTTACGTTAAACATAAACTCTCCTTCTGCTCTACTTGATAAGCGCATATACGGCGCTTACAAGTGAAGTAAATATAGTTATTATTATAATATCATAACCCGAAACTTTTTACAATAGTTTTCGTAAACTTTTTTCTGTCATTTTTCGCTTTTTTTGTAATTTTTTCAAAAATGTTTCAATTATCCATAAATTTAACGATTTATCCATACTATTAAGTGCAAAAAATGGTCTATAAGCCCGTTATTTAACGGAAAGGTTTTAATTACGATTTGCAAAAAGGCGGAAATCAAGCAATAAAAAGTTTGAAAATACTTGATATAAATTACGCCTTTTGATACAATAAACGCATGAAAAATTTATTAGTCGCGCCTTATATTTTACCGCTTTCGGTTACAGCCGCCCTTATCATTATTATTATAATAATATACTTTTTGGGAAGAAAACGAGAGCCGAAATACACGGTAAAAGAATCGCTTATAACCAAAACCGAATACGAGTATTACAAAATTTTTATATCTTATTTTGGGGACGATTATATAATTTTACCGCAGGTAAACCTTGCGGCAGTTATCGACAAAGTCGGCGAAGGATACCGTTCGGAACTATTCAGAAACGCCGACTTCGGCGTATTTGACTATAATTATAAACCGATTCTGCTTATAGAAATCAACGACAACACCCATTTCAGAAAGGACAGAAGATTAAGGGACGAAAAGGTCGATAAAATTTGTAAAAAGGCAAAACTTCCGCTTGTAACCTTTTGGACCAAAGACGGAATAGATAACCGACGGATTTATAAAACGCTATCCAAATACCTTTAAATTTCAGGGATATTTTAACGGTTTTTTACGGAATAGATAAAAGCCTTTCAAAACTTGATTTATCCTTAAAATTGTGTTAAAATTTTAAGTATGTTGAAAATTTGTTTTGTCTGCCTCGGGAATATTTGCCGTTCCCCAATGGCGGAATTTTTAATGAAATATAAACTTGAAAAACTAAATAAAAGCGCAAAAGTAGATTCTAAAGCGACGTCTTACGAAGAAGTCGGCAATCCCGTTTACCCCCATATACGCCCTTACCTTGATAAGATAGGCGCCGATTATAAAAACAAGCGCGCGGAAAGGTTGCAGTACGGCGACGGCGATTATTACGACTATATTATCGTTATGGAAGCCCGAAACCTTACCGCGGTAAAAAGTATCGTAGACAGCAAAAATTACGGTAAAATTTTTAGGCTTTGCGATTTTACTTCGAGTCCGCACGACGTTGCCGACCCGTGGTATACGCGCGACTTCGATAAATGTTATAAAGAAATAGATTTTGCTTTGGACGAATTTATTGACTTTTTGGTTAAAAACAAACTAATTTAAAAAATCGGCTTAAAAAGGCCAACCATAATAAAGGATTATTACGGTAACCCGTAAACGATAAAGATATGAGAATTTTTGCTATAAGCGATTTACATCTTTCCACCACCGCGCCGAAGCCTATGGATATTTTCGGAACGGGCTGGACCGATTATATGGATAGAATTACCAAAGACTGGCAGGAAAAAGTATCTGATGACGACGTTGTTCTTATCGCCGGCGACATCAGTTGGGCAATGCAACTTGAAGACGCGCTTACCGATTTGTCGCTTTTGACTCCGCTTAAAGGTAAAAAGGTGTTTATTCGCGGAAACCACGATTATTGGTGGAAAAGTCTTTCTAAAATCAGGGCGGCGCTTCCGACGGATTTTTACGTTCTGCAAAACGACTGCGTGCGTATAGAAAACCTTTTAATTTTAGGTACGCGCGGTTGGACGGTAGAAGGCACGCCCGACTTTACCGAAGAAGACAGAAAACTTTACCTTAGGGAAAAGGAAAGGTTAAGACTTGCCCTTAAAGCCATGGAAAAGGAAAGAAAGGAGGGCGATAAAGTTATTGCCATGATACACTTTCCCCCCTTTAACGTAAAGCGCGAAGATTCTTTATATACCGACCTTTTTAAGGAATACAAAGTTGACGCCGTGGTTTACGGACATTTACACGGAAAAGACTGCAAAGCCGACAAAACGGTGGTTAAAGACGGCATAACGTATTATTTAACTTCCTGCGACCTTGTGAAAAACAAACTTGTTGAAATTGTATTGTAGTTTATGAGTATTTTTGAAAACCTTACCCAAAACGGAAATAAAACGGAAATAAATAACAACAGGTTTTTAAGGCTGATATCTTACTACCTTAACGACTTCGATACCGTTGTTAAAAAGCAAGACGTAGAGTCAGTAAAAAGCGCGGGCGTTTCGGAGGAGGTTGCTTTTTGCTATCTTTTGGCGGCGTATTTCGGTTTAGATGCGGACGGAAAGGATAGAGAGTTTTTTAATAGTTACTTTTTGCCCTCCGTAAAAATGCTGGACGTAAACGACTATTATCAAGACCCTTATTATAAAACGGTTGCTTTCGACGGCAAAACCGTAGGCAACAGCCTTTTAACCTATCAAACTTACGCCCCCTATCAAGGCTTTGTAAGAGACGATTACGAATACTTTTTTGACGGCAAAGTGTTGCCCAAAATAGGCTTTTTTAACACCGAATACCGCTATCCGGCAATACTGTCGGACGGCAGAGAATGGATGACCTTGCTTCCGAACGAGATAAATTCCCAAAAAAGATACGTTAAAGAAGCATTCGGCAAAGTTTTGACTTACGGATTGGGACTTGGGTATTACATTTTCAGCGTTGCGCTAAAAGACGATGTGGCTTCCGTTACCGCAGTAGATATGAGCGACGACGTCATAGCCCTTTTTAAAAGCGAGATTTTGCCGAAATTCCCTAAAAAAGTTCAAGATAAAATTACCGTAATCAAAAGCGACGCCTTTTTGTACGCAAAAACCCTTACAGAAAACAGTTACGACTACATTTACGCCGACATTTGGCACGACTGCGGAGACGGTAAGGAACTTTACCTGAAATTTAAAGATTTGGAAAGGTTTTGCCCGACCGCAAAATACGGGTATTGGATAGAAGATTCCATAAAATATTATCTTTGAATTACCCGACAAACTGGCGGTGAAAATAAGCGTCATATTTTGTTTTTTATCCTTGACAGTATATTTTTTAAGTGATATAATGAAGAAAAGTTGCGGTGGGATACACCGCATTATGAGGTGAATTTATGGAATTAAAAGGCACTAAAACAGAAAAGAATTTAATGGAAGCGTTTGCCGGCGAATCTCAGGCAAGAAATAAATACACTTATTTTGCTTCTCAGGCAAAAAAGGACGGTTACGTTCAGATCGCTCAAATTTTTGAAGAAACCGCCAACAACGAAAAGGAACACGCCAAACTTTGGTTTAAATACCTTAACGGCATCGGCACAACCGCCGAAAATTTACAGGCTGCCGCTAACGGCGAAAACTTTGAATGGACGGATATGTACGCCCGTATGGCAAAGGAAGCCGAGGAAGAAGGCTTTATGGAAATCGCCGCTAAATTCAGAATGGTAGGCGCTATCGAAAAGGAACACGAAGCAAGATATCTTAAACTTTTACAGAACGTTAAAGAAGGTCTTGTATTCTCTAAAGAAGGCGACACCATTTGGCAGTGCGCTAATTGCGGTCATATCGTAATCGGCAAAAAAGCCCCCCTCGTCTGCCCCGTTTGCTTACATAAACAGGAATACTTCCAAGTTAAAGCAGAAAATTATTAATTATTAACCGATTAAAACTTTAAAGCCGTCCTTTCGGACGGCTTTTTTTGTAAGGTGAATTATACTATTAAGTGCAACACATAGAGAATAATTGGTTTAGATTTTACCTACGGTTGCGCCGAAGGGCATTAAAGCAAGTTTGGCAAGTTTAAAGCACTGCTTTCCGAAAGGAATACCGATAATCGTAATACACCAAAGGATACCTACGATTAAAAAGAAAATTGCAAGTTCCAAACCGCCGAATATAAGCCAAATTATGTTGGCTAAGGGATGTTTGCCGAAATTGGTTTTTGCTTGGTTACCGAATGGCCAAAGGGATAATTTTGCAAATTTAAAACACTGTTTGCCAAACGGAACACCTATAATGGTAATGCACCAAAGGATACCCAAAAAGAACCACGCCAAACCTGTTTCAAAACCGGTAAAGATAAACCATAAAATATTACCGATAGTTTTCATAAAAAGTCTCCTAAAAATTTACTATGTAAATGGGTTTACGCTATTGTTCTATCGGCTCCGTAGCGGTTTCATCCTTTTTTTGGTAACCGCATACCGTACAATATCCCTTCTCGTCAAAGGTGTGTTGAATCATTGCATAGCAAGTAGCGCAAACGTGCCCTTCTTCGGATATTTCCGCAAATCCGTTAGAATGTGAACAAACCTTTCCGCAAAGAGGACAAGCTTCCGAGTAATGTCGCACCTCGAATCCGCAGTCGGGGCAGTAACATGTATTTTCGCTTTCGATATGGTTTTTATGCGTACATTCATGCTGACAAAATTCACACATTTTACCCTTTACGCTGTTAATATTGTAGATGTGGGATTGTTCGTAACCGCAGATTTCGCACTTATGCGTCGCGTCGTTTACGGATACAAAGCGATGCGGACAACCGCAGTGACATTCGGCGCAGAAGCCGTCAACGTAGTTATGCGCAAACGTTTGATGACATATCGAACATTCATGTTCGGTTTCGTTCATATAATTATAGGAACCGTGTAGGCATTTATATCCGCAGTTATTGCAAGCGCCGTCGGTAAAACCGCAATAATGTTGACAGATATATTGACATATCGAGCAGCAACCGTTTTCGTTAAATTTATGTTCGCTGAATTTTTGACAGTAAATGCATCTGTGCCCCATGTCTTCGTAAACATATCCGCCGCTGTGCGTACAGGTATGATTACAGGTTGAACATACGCCGTTTTCATCGTAAGTATGTGAATGGTAGCCGTAACAAACTTTACATTGACACAAATCGTCACTGTCGCATATATGGGGATAGACTTCGCCAAAACCTATATAGCAATCGGCGCACTGCACTTGATGGCCTTCGCCCGTTTGAGCCTGAATATACGTCGTACCGGGGGTATGCGGAATTATCTCGCCGTATTCAACACCGCAGTTGGCGCAAATGTTGCGATGACCTTCCGTATATGAATTATAACTGCCGGAAGGCGTATGGGTGCAGGTGGAAATCGTTTGACTTACATAACCGCAAACTTCACATTTACCCTTTTCGTCAAACTTGTGATCGCTTTGACGGAACATCTCTTGACAGTCCGTACAAACCCTATAATGCCCCTCTTCGTCAAATAAAAGTTCACCGAAATTATGTAAAGCGGTGTGGCAGGTTGCACAATGACAGTTTTCAACCTTTTCATGTAAACACTGATGTCCGCAAATAATACAATTTTCACATTCATTATAGACGTGCTTTGCCTGACGTCCGCAATAATAACAAGCGTGGTACTCCCCTTTATCTATAAAAAATCCGTGAGGACAAGTACCCTGACAAGCGGTGCATACGCCGTTTTCAAAAGTACATTCGGCTTCTACCGTGTTGTTACAATCACTGCAATAATAGGAATGAATCATCTTATTATCTGCCGTGTAACTTAAATGAGTTGTTTGCTGAATAGTTTTATTTTCGTGCGGACAAACATATCCGCAGTTATTACAAACGCCTTTGTCGTTAAAATAGTGATTGTTACAAACTAACTGATAACCGCATTCTTCACACACCTTGGGATAATTTTGCGTTTCACTGCGCCAAAAACTGTGTTCTTGATATTCGTATTTGTTTTGACAGACCGTACAATAGGTTACGTGGCATTTTTCACGTTCATACCCGTCAAGTACGGTGTAACTTATTTCTAAGGTGCACTTTTCGATTATAACTTCACCGCAAATCATACATCTTCTGCCGTGGGCGTGTTCGCCGTCAAGTTCTTCCGATGTATATTGACTATCAAAATCATGCGGGGAAACTTCGGATAACAACTTACCGCAAACGGCGCATTTTTCGGCATGACCGCCTTCGACCGAAACTATAAGCCTTTGAGTGTGCGTACATTCGCTTTCGCTAACCTGCTTACCGCAGTAAACGCAATGGCCGCTTTCATCGTATATATGATCGCCTAAGGGTAATTCTTCCGAAATTGTGTCTCCGCAACGTTCACAAACCTTTTGTCTGTGCCCGTGTGTTTGACAGGTGGATTCATCGGTTATCATCCAATCGCCGTAATTATGTTCGGTTTTAGGAATAACTCTATACTGCATTTCTTTACAATGTATGCAGTAAGACTCTACCCTGCCCTCTTCTTGGCAATTTGCTTCTTTAACCGTAATCCATTCGCCGTAAGCGTGGGCTGAAGGTATACTTTCCGTTTCTTTATTACCGCAAAGAGAACAGGTCCTTTCCTGCAAACCTTCTTCTTTACAAGTGGGTTCT
>CALZDP010000017.1 GCA_945638575.1 uncultured Clostridia bacterium
CAAAAGCAACGCGTTGCTATCGCCAGGGCTTTGGCTATGGAACCCGAAGTATTGCTTTTTGACGAACCGACAAGTGCGTTAGACCCCGAAATGGTGGGCGAAGTTCTTGCGGTTATGACAAAACTTGCCCGAAACGGACTTACTATGGTAGTTGTTACCCACGAAATGGGCTTCGCCAGAGATATCGCAAATAAAGTTGTATTTATGGACGCAGGCGTTATTGAAGAAGAAGGTACGCCGTCTCAAATTTTCGGAAATCCGCAAAAGCAAAGAACGAGAGAGTTTTTATCGAGAGTTTTATAATTCCGTCAAATATTAACCCCTGCTTAATTTTTGTTTTTGAACTTTCTTTAACTGTCTTTTGATATTTTTAGATGTTCGGCGATAAAACCCGATACAACTAATTAAACAAAATAAGTGCAAGTTTTAGTAAAAAAATATTTAATTTAATCGTTATAATGATTTTTTACGGCAAAATAGCGCGCTGTCTTGGTAATCGAAGATAGCGCGCTATACTTTTTACTAAAGGTTATAAAGATAAATCGGCATTTAGCCTATAAAGTTTTGATAAAGTAGTAAATCGCATTGCCTTTTTTATTTATATATGTGTAATCTTCCGCTTCAAATCCCGTTTTTTTGTGTAACGCTATGCTTGCGGAGTTGTCCGCTTTTACTTGTGCGATTGCGATCGTAAAACCTTTTATTTTGGCGAACGCAAGCAATTCCTTATAAGCGGAAGCGCCGTACCCTTTACCCATATACGCAGGATATAATTCAAGTCCGCAACTTACGATATGTTCGGAACGTCCGTACAGCGAAGCCTGTCCTATAATAACTCCTTTTTCTTCAATGGCGTACATTTCAAAATAATTGCCTTCATATTCTTTTTTATTCCAAGTTTCAATTAACGCCCGTAAATTCTTTTGCGACGTTTCGCTATACCTTGTTTGTAGTTGCCCGATATCCGCTTCGGAAAAGTTTCGTAATTTAATCATATCTTTTTTAATTTTTCCTCTCTTAATTACCATTTGCAGCCGATTTTTTTAACACAACCGCAGTAAAAAGCAAGGACTTTTACCGTCCTTGCTTTAATTCCTATATGATATACAGTCGAGTTATCATTTTTGTATTGCCGATTGTTTTAAAAACTATTTTTCGGAATTAAAAATTCTTTCAAACGCCGAAGATACTTCATCGAATTTTTTCTGAGCGAGTTCGAAAGTTTTTGCCGCAACAGAATAATATATTTTAAGTTTTGGTTCTGTACCGCTCGGTCTTAGGCAAACGAAACCGCCGTTGGGCAATTCGTAATACAAGCAATTAAGGTTGGAATATTCCATATTTTCTTCGTTTCCGTCAACCTTTCTTATACCCGTAAGGTAATCGCGTACGGCAACAACCTTTTCGCTACCGATATCGGTAACGGTTTTGTTTCTTACCGAATCTACGGCGGCGTTCATTTCTTGCATAGCGGTAAGACCTTTAAAGCCGATGCTTATCGTTTTATCGATAAAATAGCCGTATGTTTCGTAAATGTTTTTAAGTACGTCCATTACTGAAATGTTAACGGAATCGTAATAGCAAACAAGTTCGGCAAACAGCATACTTGCAACGACGGCGTCTTTATCGCGCGCGTGCGTTCCGCGAAGATATCCGCAACTTTCTTCAAAACCGAAAATAAAATCGCCTATACCGCTCTCTTCGGCTTGCTTAATCTTTTCACCGATAAACTTAAAACCGACGGGGGTTTCTTTAAGTTCAATCGAAAATCCGTCTGCTACGCATTTTGCCAAGCCAGTCGACACAAAACTTTTAACGGCAAAACTGTCTTTTTTAAGTTTTCCATCTTCCTTTAAACGGGTTAAAACATAGTTTAGCGAAAGTACGCCTACTTGATTACCCGAAAGAGCAATGAATTCTCCGTTTTTATCACGAAGCGCAACCCCTAATCTATCGCAGTCGGGGTCTGTACCGAAAACTACGTCGGCATTTATCTTATCAGCAAGTTTTATGCCCATCGAAAGGGTTTCTTTGTATTCCGGATTGGGAACGTCTACCGTAGAAAATTCGGTATCGGGAAGGGTTTGTTCTTTAACCACGGTGGCGTTTATACCCATCATTCTTAAAACAGACGTTACGGGTTCGTAACCGGTTCCGTGTACGGGGGTATAAACGAGTTTTATATTGGCGCCTTCGGCTTTTACGGCTTCGGGCGATAATCCGAGCGTTATTATTTTGTCGTAATAACTCTTTTCAAAATCTGCGGAAAGAAGGGTTATATCGTAGCCTGAAAACTGTTCCGCTCCCCTTTCGCAACTAAAATGCACGCCGTCGACCGAAAGAAAGTCCGTGATTTGGGAAATGTATTTTACAACGACTTCGGTTGCTTCCGGCGACATTTGAGCACCGTCTTCACCGTAAACTTTATAGCCGTTATATTCCTTAGGATTATGACTTGCGGTAATCATAATTCCGGCAATACAGTTTAATTTTCTAACGGCAAAACTTAGCATGGGAACAGGTCTTGCCTTTTCGTACAAATAAACTTTAATGCCGTTGCGGATCAAAACGCCTGCGCAAGCCAAAGCAAATTCATAAGATTTTCTTCTTGTATCATAAGAGATGGCAACTCCCCTTTTTGCTTCGTCTTTACCTAAATTCAAAATATAATCGCTTAGTCCTTTGGTTGCGCGTTTTAAGGTATAAACGTTCATCATATTCGTACCCATACCGATAATACCGCGCATCCCCGCTGTACCGAATTTTAATTCCGCGCCGAAACGGTATAATATATCCGAATCTTCCGTTAAAGCGCTGAGTTCGGCTTTTCCTTCATCAGATAATCTTTCGTCGT
Organism: uncultured Clostridia bacterium; assembly: GCA_945638575.1. Classification (GTDB taxonomy): domain Bacteria; phylum Bacillota; class Clostridia; order Christensenellales; family Borkfalkiaceae; genus UBA4636. Next base: position 2,855 of record CALZDP010000017.1, read on the forward strand.
TTTTCCAACTATTATAAAGGGATAAATAATCCATACGCACCTCTGTTTATCTTTGTAAGTATATTTTACACTTTACAGCAAGTTTTTTCAAGTAATTTACAGAAAAAAATTGTCCTTACGCCAAAAAGGCGGAAAGATTGCCGTATGTTATGGCATCAATTTGCCTTTCGGTATATCCCTTTTTTAAAAGATACTCTGTTAAAACTTCTAAAAACCCGTAATCGCAACAACCTTGCGGAAAATTATCGCAACCGTAAAAATCCGTACCTATCGCAAGATATGTAACGCCGAAGTTTTGTATGAAATAGTCGATATGTCTATAAACGTCGTTTATCGTGGAATTTTTATTTTCTGTCAAAAAGGGCGTATAGAATGTAAGACCGATCAGTCCGCCTAATTTTACTATCTCATTTATTTGATTCTTTTTCAAATTTCTCGGGTGTGGACAAAGGTCATAAAAGCAGGTGTGAGAACATAAAATTTTATCCGTATATTGAAGTGCGCTATAAAAACTTTCCTCGGATAAATGCGCGGTATCAAGGTAAATTTTACGCTTTAAAAGTTCTTTTATAATCATTACACCCTGCGGTTTAATTTTACCTAAACTGCCTACGCCATATGCTAAATTGTTTTCGCCGTTCCACGTAAGTCCGACGTAAACGGGTAAAAAATCCAAAAGTTCCGAGCACAAAATTTGCAAATCTACAGGGTAAGAAAAATCTTCAAACGCAAAACGCAAGTTATTCGAGCGGTTATTTAAAAAGAAGTTTAAAGTCTTTTTTGCGTACTTTAAATCCTTACCGCCTCGAAAAATTGCACCGACGATTATGTCTTTTTTTAAGGAATACTCTTTTAAAATCTTTTCTCTTTCGGGGTTAGATAAATAATCGTTATGAAAGTCTGCAACCATAATTATATACTATGCGTGCAAAAATATTTTTGCACGCATAAGTTTGTAAAAATTTTTAAAATACCGCTTAAAATCAAATATTTTAAAGATTATTATGTTTAATGTAATTTGTTTTAATTAACAAAAAAAGGACTGTTAAGTCCTCTTTTTATCATATAAATTTAATTTAATATTTGACAGGTTCCGGATAAGCGGTGCCAAACGTATCAACCGTTACCCTTTCCATAATCTGACTTATTAAAGGCTTATCGGAATAGTCTGTCTGTACGCTTGCTATTTTGTCAATTACCTCCATTCCTTCGATAACTTTACCGAATGCGGCATACTGACCGTCTAAATGAGGAGCATCCTTGTGCATAATAAAAAACTGAGAACCTGCAGAGTTTGGCATCATGCTTCTTGCCATAGAGATAACTCCGCGCGTATGCTTTAAATTATTTTTAAAACCGTTTTTATCGAATTCCCCTTTTATGGAATAGCCGGGGCCGCCGACGCCTATACCTTTGGGATCTCCGCCCTGAATCATAAAACCGGAAATTACACGGTGAAAAATAAGTCCGTCATAATATCCTTTGTTTATAAGCGATATAAAATTATTTACGGTATTGGGCGCCACTTCGGGATACAACTCGATTTTAAAGGTATCACCGCCCTTCATTTTTACGGTTACAACAGGATTCATATTTTAAACCTCCTCATATTTAATAACTTCTACATTGGCTTCGTTAAAGATTTGCATTGAAAAATCATCAGGATAGCCTTGTTCGTATATAACCTTTTTTATACCGGCGTTTATAATCAGTTTACAGCAAATTACACACGGCTGATGGGTACAGTACAAGGTCGAGCCTTCTAAAGATATTCCCAGTTTTGCGGCTTGACAAATAGCGTTTTGCTCGGCGTGAACGGCATAACAAAGTTCGTGTCTGGTTCCGCTTTCGATATTTAAGTTTCGGCGTAAACAGGTTTGTCTTTCCTTACAACTTTTTACACCCGAAGGTGCGCCGTTATAGCCCGTAGTCAAAATACGCTTATCCCTGACGATTACTGCGCCGACTTGACGGTTTTCCTGAAAACAACTGGACCAACCGCCGACTACTTTTGCCATCTCAATAAATCTTTTATCCCATTTATCCATAAAATTACCTTAGTTTTTTATACTTTATTGCTTTTTTAATATAACACACAGCCAAATAATTTGCAAGTAATACGGAAAAATTTTTTGCCATATATAATATATTGACTCGATTTTTTATGAAGAAATTGCGCTTCGACAAAATAATTGCAAATATTTTGCGCTAAATGCCAAAAAAGTGTTGACAATTTTTATAAAGCGGTTATAATTACAATTAGCAATCTACCAAAAAGAGTGCTAAAAATCCATTTTTATAAGGAGGATTACTAAAAAATGAAAATCAAACCATTATTTGACAAGGTCGTAGTCAAGGCTACGAATAAAGAAGAAACAACTAAAAGCGGATTTATACTTCCTTCTTCATCACAGGAAAAACAGCAAACCGCTACCGTCGTTGCGGTAGGTCCCGGCGGAATTATTGACGGAAAAGAAGTAACTATGCAAGTTAAAGTTGGCGATACCGTGTTATATGCTAAGTATTCCGGCAGTGATTTTAAGGTTGACGGCGAAGAATTTACCATTATCCGTCAAAGCGATATTTTAGCAATAGTCGAATAAGGAGGCAAATATTTATGGCTAAACAGATTAAAAACGGCGAAGAAGCAAGAAAAGCATTGGAAACAGGCGTTAACACGCTTGCAAATACGGTCAAAATCACCTTAGGACCTAAAGGCAGAAACGTAGTTTTAGATAAAAAATACGGCGCACCGCTTATTACCAACGACGGCGTTACCATTGCAAAGGAAATCGAACTTGAAGACCCGTTTGAAAATATGGGCGCTCAACTTGTAAAAGAAGTTTCCACAAAAACCAACGACGTTGCCGGCGACGGTACTACCACGGCAGTTGTTTTGGCACAGGCAATGATTAGCGAAGGACTTAAAAACTTAGCGGCAGGCGCTAACCCCATTATTTTGAAAAAAGGTATTATGAAAGCGGTAGATACCGCAGTCGATTCCTTAAAGTCCGCTTCTAAAGTAATAGACGGGAAAAAGGCTATTGCTCAAGTTGCTTCGATTTCCGCAGGAGACGAAGACGTCGGCAAACTTATCTCCGACGCTATGGAAAAGGTCGGTAAAGACGGCGTTATAACCGTACAGGAAAGTAAAACCATGAAAACCGAACTTACTACGGTTGAAGGTATGCAGTTTGACCGCGGTTACGCTTCCGCTTATATGGTAACCAATACAGATAAAATGGAAGCGGTTTTAGACTCCCCCGTTATTCTTATTACCGATAAAAAGATTTCTTCTATACAAGAAATTTTGCCCGTAATAGAACCTATCGCTCAACAGGGTATGCGCCTTTTGATTATCGCAGACGACGTTGAAGGCGACGCATTGGCGGCTTTAGTCGTAAACAAACTTAAAGGCGTATTTAACTGCGTGGCGGTTAAAGCCCCCGGTTTTGGCGACAGAAGAAAAGCAATGCTCGAAGATATAGCCATTTTAACAGGCGGACAGGTGCTTTCTTCCGATTTAGGGCTTGAATTTAAAGACTTTACTATGGATATGCTTGGTAAGGCAGTTCAAATTAAGGTTGACAAAGACAATACCACTATTATTGACGGCGCAGGAGATTCCGAACAAATTAAAGCAAGAATCGACGCCATAAAAGCGCAAATTGCCGAAACAACTTCCGATTACGACAGAGAAAAATTACAAGAACGTCTTGCTAAACTTGCCGGCGGTGTTGCCGTTATTAACGTAGGCGCAGCAACCGAAGTTGAAATGAAGGAAAAGAAACTCCGTATAGAAGACGCCCTTGCCGCAACCAGAGCAGCCGTTGAAGAAGGTATCGTCCCCGGTGGCGGAATCGCACTGTTAAGTACCGTACCCGCTATTAAACGCTTGGCACAGACCTTAAAGGGCGACGAAAAGACAGGCGCAGAAATAGTCGCTAAGGCAGTCGAAGCGCCGTTAAGACAAATCGCCGCTAACGCAGGACTCGACGGTTCGGTTATCCTAAACAAGGTTATGACCGCTAAAAAAACCAACTACGGATTTGACTTTTTAACCAACGAATACACAGATATGGTTGCTTCCGGTATTATTGACCCGACTAAAGTTTCACGCACTGCGTTGCAAAATTCCGCTTCTATAGCGTCTACGCTTTTGACAACCGAAAGTTTAGTTACGGATATTCCGCAACCGGAAAACAATCAACCTCAACAAAATATGGGCGGAATGTACTGATAATACAATTTAACGCACAAAAAAACCTCGGATTACCGAGGTTTTTTATTTTATCAAAACTAAACAATAATTTATGCAAAATCGTCTTTTAACGATTTAACGTTTATTATGAGCGCTATTATGGCTGTGATGATAATCACAGCAGTCGTCCGATAAGTCTTTCTCTAACCCGTCGATTTTAATGGCGGCGTAATCCATATTTAAGTTTTCCAAACACTTTCCGCAATTATCGCAAAGTTTTGTGGGATCAAGATCGCAAAATTCACATTCTCCGCAATCAATACAGTCGCGGTCGTAAAGTACGCATTTTTCTTTCATATAAATACCCCGAAATTTAAAAAAATTAGAACGAATGTTTGACAAAATAAAAAGTATATGATATTATTGTTTTGTGAGGTGAGTTATGAGTTACAGTAAAAATCGTGAAGATCAAGTTTTAGAATATATTATGGACTATATCGACCGTGAAGGTTACCCCCCTACCGTCCGTGAAATTTGCCACGACGTAGGCTTTGCTTCAACGTCAACCGTTCAGTATTACCTTAAGAAGTTGGAAGTCCGCGGTTCTATATCCTTCGGCAACGCTAAAAACCGCGCCATTACACTTAGAAACAAGCCTTCTAAAAACGCTGTCTTTGTACCGCTTGTAGGAACAGTTACCGCCGGTACCCCCATTTTAGCGGTTGAAAATATAGAAGGTTATTATCCGCTTCCCGAAGAATTCCACGGAATCGGCGATGTCTTTATGCTCAACGTTTCCGGCGACAGTATGATAAACGCAGGCATTTTTGATGGAGATAAAATCATCGTCGAAAAAACTTCAAGTTGTGAACAAGGCGAAATCGTCGTTGCTTTGATTGACGATTCCGCAACCTGCAAACGCTTTTATAAACGTAACGGAAAGATTATCTTACACCCCGAAAACGACGCCTTGCAAGATATCGTGTTAGACGATGTTTCCATCATAGGTAAGGTAAAAGGATTAGTCAGAAAATTCTAAATAATCACGCATTATATCTTTGATTTTAAAAATTTTTACGAAGTTCGTAATTTAGCGGCCGACTACATTGTCGGTCGCTTTTTATACGCTTTATCAAAGATTTTTAAGAATTTCTTTTACGGCAATTTTACCGTGTTCGTATGTTAGGCCACCTTGAATATAGGCATTGTAAGGAGGACGAATTGGCGCGTCTGCGGAAAGTTCTATCGATGAACCCTGTACAAAGCAACCTGCGGCCATAACCACTTTATCGGTATACCCTGCCATTTCGCTTGGCATTGTTGTTACGTAACTATCTACCGGCGATACTTTTTGCACCGACTGGATAAAATCGACCAACTTCTTTTCATCGTTAAATTTTACCGAACGCGTTATGTCAAACGGCATATCGTAAGCCTTAGGTATAGTTTCGTAGCCCAAATCGCTCATGACAACGCCGATCAGCATATTGCAACGAAGCGCTTGGTTTACAACGTGCGGAGCCATAAACAGCCCTTGATAGTAATATTGGTAACCTGCTGGATTTGCGCCGATTTCCCCTGCAATGGTAACGCAGGTAAGTCTTGCTTCAACCATATCAATATATTTTGATTTACCTGCTACGTATCCGCCGCAAGGGGCTATCCCTCCGCCGACGTTTTTGATAAGCGAACCTGCAACAAGGTCAACGCCGACTTCGGTCGGTTCCGCTTCTTCAACGAACTCGCCATAGCAGTTATCTGTGAATACACACCCGTCAAAGCCTAAACTTCTTACCAAATCGCAAATCTTTTTGATTTCGTAAACGGACAGACTTTCCCTTTCTTCATATCCCCTTGAACGTTGGATATAAACCATAGTGGGCTTGTTGTTTTTAAAATAATCCTTTATTCCGTCATAATCGACTTTGCCGTTTTTAAGTTCTACTAAGTCAAATGCAACGCCCATTGATTTTAATGAAAATTTATCGCCGTCGATTACGCCTTGCAAAGTGTCGTACGGAAGCCCCGTTACCGAAACCACCCTGTCACCCCTGTCTAAAACCGATAAAAGCGCTAATGCAATGGCATGCGTGCCCGAAACTATGCTCGGCGATACACAAGCGCCGTCGGTACGGAATACGTCTGCATACACTCTTTTTAAAGCGTCTCTTCCCTCGTCATCGCTTCCGTAACCTGTGGTTGGATTAAAATGACGTAAGGCTATCCTGTTTTTTTGAAAGGCTGACAAAACCTTTTCCTGACACTTTAAAGAAATTTTATCAAGCGCTTTAAATTGAGTCTGCAATCTTTCTTCTGCATTACTAATAATATTTTCAATTTTTTGTGTTTCCATATATACGTTCCTTAATATAGTTGACCGAATTTTCTATCGTAGTTGATTTGATATATTCGATGCCTTCAAGTTTTTTAAACCAAGTTATTTGTCTTTTAGCGTAACGACGGGTATTACGCTTAACCGTTTCTTTGATTTCTTCTTGGCTGTAACCGTTTATAATGCCTTCAACCACTTCTTTATATCCTATACCTTGCATGGACTGACAATCGGGTAAAACTCCGCCGTCTAAAAGAGATTGAACTTCCGACATAAGTCCGCAATCGAACATTTTATCCACACGGCGGTTTATTCTGTCGTATAAAACATCCCTTTCGATATCGTAAGAAAAGGCGTAAAAAGGTATTATAGGCGTCTTTTCATCGGTTATATCCGATTTTTTGACACCTGTGGTTTCGTAAATTTCAAGCGCCCTGACAATTCTCATTTTATCGTTAGGGTGAAGAATTTTCGCCGTTATCGGGTCAACGTCCTGTAATTTTTTATATAAAGTTTCAACACCGAATTCTTCTGCGATTTTATCGCAAGAGTTTCTGAATTCTTCGTTTTTGGGGCAGTTTCCGTAACTGAAATCGTATAAAAGAGCGTCGATATAGTAACCGGTTCCTCCGCAAATTATGGGGATTTTACCGCGGTTTAAGATATCGTATAAAAAATTTCTTGCCATATCCTTGTATTCGGCAACGGAAAATTCCTTTGAAGTTTCGGCGACGTCTATCATGTGGTGAACGGCAAGAGTTCTTTCGTAATCGCTCGGTTTTGCCGTTCCTATGTTAAGTCCTTTATAAATCGCAATAGAATCTGCGGAAATAATTTCACCGTTCAAAGCATTGGCAAGTTTTATTGCAAGTTCGGTTTTACCGCTTCCTGTAGGTCCGCAAATGACTAAGGCAAAATTTAAACTATTCTTTTGAACCATTTGTCGATTTCCGTTCTGCTTATTTTTATCGCAACCGGTCTGCCGTGCGGACACTTGAGTCCCCAGTTAGATTTTAAACTTTCCATTAAAGAATTGATTTCTTCAAGGGTTAATTTATCGCCGGACTTAATAGCCGATTTACATGCTTTTTGTGCGATACTTTCCCTGATGACCGTAGGGATTTTTTCATTCTTAAAGGTTTCATCGGTTAAAATATCTCTGAAAAACGCATTCAGATCCAATGCCGAAAGTTCCATTGGAACGGCGTAAACCCTGAAAGTGTTTTCTTTTAGAAATTCCAAATCGAAGCCGACTTCCTTAAACAAGTCCAACATATCGTACAAGATGCCTGCTTCGGTATCGTTTGTATTAAAGGTGTACGGAACTAAAAGGGGCTGAGTTGTAACCTCTCTTGTCTTGACAAGCCTGTAATAGTTATCGAATAAAATCCTTTCGTGGGCGGCATGCTGATCGATGATTATAAGATCTTCACCGCATTCGTGTATCAGATAGGTACCGAGTGCCTGACCGATATATCTTACGGGCATATCCTTGTCGAATTCCTGCTGAATGGATTTTCTTTCCGCTTCAAGTTTTTCTATATATGCTTTATTTTCGCTGAAAATATCGTCTGCAGCCTTATCTTCGGTATCGGGGTGCAATACCTTTTCATCGGTAAAATCGTCCACACAATCCCTTATAACGTCGTGGAAAGGCGTGGATCTTGATTTTTTAATCGGGGTAAAATCATAATTCCCTTGGTAGTTTCCGTCGCTATACGATGAAATATCGACGTTTATTTTGCCGTTGCCGATTTCTATGGGCGGAATTTCCACAGACTCGCCGATAGGTTTATATTCAAAAGGTTCTTCGTCGTCTTTCTTGCTTTCAGCCAAAAACGGTGCGCTGTCCACAATATTCAAGGCTTGGGAAGAACCGTCCAAAACCTTTGAAATAACCGAATATATACTTCCGTAAATAATTTGATTATTTGCAAAACGAACTTCCGCCTTTCTCGGATGTACGTTTACGTCAACGACCGAAGGATCGATGGTTACCGAAAGCACATAAAAAGGATATTGGCGCTTCATAAGGTAGTTTGAATAAGCATTTTGAATGGCCATGGATATAGTGTTATCCGTTACGTAACGACCGTTTACGATAATCGTTTGGTAAGTACGGTTGCCCTTGTAGTAATTTGTACTGCCAATATATCCGTGAATATAGATGCCGTTTTTTTCGGTGCTGATTTCGTAACAGTTATCCAAAGTTTCCTTGCCGTAAACAGTTCTTACAGCGTCTTTTAACCCATCGCCGTAGGACTGCTTTATTAACAGACCGTCAACGTAATACTTTACCGCAACATACGGGTTTGCAAGTATGAGTTTATCGATAAGCGAAGAAATCTCTCTTTCTTCACCTTTGGCGGATTTTAAAAATTTAAGTCTTGCAGGGGTATTGAAAAACAAAGAACCGACCGTAACCGAAGTTCCTTCGACGCCGACTGCGGGATGAACTTCACCGATGCTTCCGCCGTCGCAGGTTACCGAAAATGCTTCGCCGTCCGCTGTTTTTGAAACGATTTTCGTATCCGATACCGCGCCTATACTTGCTAAGGCCTCGCCTCTGAAACCAAGCGTTTCTATAAAGTCGAGATCCGCCGCCTCTTTGATTTTGCTTGTGGCATGGGGTAAAAACGCCTTCTTTAAGTCGTCTGAATCCATACCGCAACCGTCGTCCTGAACGTGAATTTCTTCGGTACCGCCGTTTTCTATCGATACCACGATAGACTTTGCTTCGGAATCCACCGCATTTTCAAAAAGTTCTTTTACGACGGAAGCAGGTCTTTCGACGACTTCGCCGGCAGATATTCTGTTAAAAACCTCTTTGGGTAAAACGTTAATCTTCGCCATCGATTTTTTCCTTTAAATATGATAAAATTTCAAACGCTTTTAAGGGCGTAACGTTATTTAAGTCTACTTCCTTAAGATATTTTTCAACAAACGACTCTTGTTTTAAGACTTCTTTTTCTTCGTTAAAGTTTTGCGTAAGGTCGTTTTTTTCAAGCATCTTTAAAATCTTTTTTGCACGAACGGTTACCGATTCGGGAACACCTGCAAGCGCGGCAACTTCTATACCGAAACTCTTGTTTGCGCTGCCTTGTGTAATTTTTCTTAAGAAAATCACTTTGCCGTTGATTTCTTTAACGGTGATTTTAAAGTTTTTAACTCCGTCCAACTTGTTTTCAAGTTCCGTAAGTTCGTGGTAGTGGGTTGCAAAAAGGGTTTTTGCTTTTATTTCGGACGATATATATTCAACGACCGCCCATGCTATCGATAAACCGTCGTAAGTGCTTGTTCCCCTGCCTATTTCGTCCAGAATAAGCAAACTTTCTTCGGTTGCGTTTCTTATTATGTTGGCAACTTCAGCCATTTCTACCATAAAGGTGGATTGGTCGAAAATAAGATTGTCGCTTGCGCCTACCCTTGTAAAAATTTTATCTATTAGCGGAATTTCAGCCGACTTTGCCGGCACAAAACAACCTGCGTGAGCCATTAAGGCAATAAGTGCGACTTGGCGCATATATGTGCTTTTACCCGCCATATTAGGTCCGGTGATTATCGCCATACGGGTTTCGTCCGTATCCAAAACAGTATCGTTCGGTACAAAGGAATCTTTACTGTTTGCTTCCACGACGGGATGTCTTCCGCCGACGACGTTTAATCTTCCTTTAGCGTCTAAAATTTCGGGACGGACGTAGTTACGCTTTCTCGATACCGTAGCAAAGGAGTTCAGTACGTCAAGCATAGAAAGGCATTTTGCCGAACGCAAAAGCGACGGAATATTTTTACTTAATAAAGTTTTTAGTTTGTTGAAAATTTCGTTTTCGATTTTGATCATGTTTTCGGTGCTCGATAACATGTCTTCTTCAAACTTTTTCAACTCTTCGGTTATATATCTTTCCGCGCCGACAAGAGTTTGTTTTCGAATATAGGTGTACGGCACCATGTTAAGGAAAGAGTTTGTAACTTCTATATAATAACCAAAAACTTTGTTGTAGCCTATTTTTAAATTTTTTATGCCGGTAGATTCTTTTTCACGGGCTTCCATATCCCTGAGTAAATCGGTCCCGTGATTTTTTATGGAACGGAAATGATCAAGCCTTTCGTCAAAGCCGTCTTTTATAAAACCGCCGTCTTTAGTATAGATAGGGGTGTCCTTATCAACTATCATGGAGTCGATTAGCGAAGTCAATTCTTCATAGTCTCCCAAATTTTTGGCTATATCCCCTATAATTTGCGACGGCATACCGCTTAATTGAAATTTTAAAACGGGAATTAGTTTCAAGGTGTCGCATATACCGCGACAATCGCGAGGATTTACGATATTGTTTGAAATTCTACCGCAAAGCCTTTCCAAGTCTTTTACCGAACTTAACGTATCGGTAATCGCTTCACGCGTCATGTTGTCCTTAAAAATGTCTTCCACACCGTCAAGGCGGTAATTTATATCTTTTATGTTATGTAACGGGGAAGTAAGAACTTCCTTTAACTTCCTTCCGCCGCCTGCCGTTTTGGTGTAATCGACAGCCCAAAGCAAAGTGCCGTAAACCTTTCCGTCGCGCATGGAACGGGTTACTTCTAAGTTTCTTAAGGCGTTAGAATCCATTAAAAGCACCTTGCCGTCGTCAAAATAGGAAAGGTTTTTAATGTTTTCAAGCGAGTGCATTTGGGTTTCTTTTAAATATGCTATAAGCGCGCCTGCGGCAGATATCGCATTTACCTTGTCATTTGGCAAAAAGCCGTCTAATGTATGCACCGAAAACTGTTCCAAAAGGCAGGATTTGGCGACCGAACCGCCGAAAGCCTGTTCCTTATATGCCGAGAATTTAACAAGCGAAGATTTTATGCCGTCGGAAAATTTTTGATAGCGGTCGTAAGCGACTTCGTTACAAATAATTTCGGAAGGATTTATGCGGTATAAGGCATCAAGGAATTTTTCTTCGGTACTAAGTTCCTGACAGAAAAATTCGCCGGTAGTTATATCCGCCCATGCAAGCGAAAAATTATCCCCTGCGTACGCACAGCAAATAAAGTTATTGCTTTTTTCGTCGACTAAATCGTCCCGAATTATAGTTCCGCCGGATACTACCCTTATAACGTCCCTTTCGACAAGCCCTTTTTGAGCGCCCGGTTCGGTTAACTGCTCGCATATAGCAACCTTTTTACCTAAGGAAACGAGTTTTGAAATATAAACGTCCGCGGCGTGATAAGGAATTCCGCACATAGGAGCACGCTCCTCAAGTCCGCAATCCCTGCCCGTAAGAGTAAGTTCCAACAAGTTTGAAACTTCTATCGCATCGTCGAAAAACATTTCGTAAAAGTCGCCGAGCCTGTAAAAGACTACGCAATCGTTATATTTTTCTTTTATCGACAAATAGTGTAACATCATCGACGACATTTTGTTTTCTTTAGCCATAATTCACCTTGTTATCGTTTGTTTGACTGTGATTTATATTACTTTCGGTCGGCTCAGTCGGTTACTAAAGTACCGTACAATGAAATACCGTTTACGTCTGTAATGTTTATGTTGCAAAGTTCACCTATAAGGTTTACATCGCTTTTAAAATACCCCATTCTGCCGTATTCGTCGCGACCTAAATACAAGCCTTTCTTTTTATCGTAATCTTCACAAATGACGGTTACGGTTTTTGTAAGGTATTTAGCGGAATAAATTCTTGTCTGCTCATTGCAAAGTTCAACAAGACGCATTATCCTGTCTTTTTTAATATCTTCCGAAACCTGCCCTTCCATTTTATCGGCAACGGTGCCTTTTCTTCTGGAATAAACAAAAGTAAACGCCGAGGAAAAACCGACCTTTTTGACAAGTTCCAAGGTATCTTGAAAATCCTGTTCCGTTTCCGTAGGGAAACCTACCATAATATCCGTGGTTATGGCGCAGTCCGGTATGTACTTTTTAATTAAATTCACCTTTTCGATGTAATCTGCGGAAGTATAACGACGGTTCATAAGTTTTAAAATTCTGTCGCTGCCTGACTGCACGGGAAGGTGTATTAAATGACAACAATGCTTGTTGTTTGCAACCGCCTTAACCAAATCTTCCGTCAAATCTTTGGGGTGATTTGTCATAAATCTAAGCCTGAAATCCCCCCGTATTTCGCTAAGCATATCGATAAGAGAGGCAAAGTTAACGTCGCCGTCTAAGTCTTTACCGTAAGAATTAACGTTTTGACCGAGAAGGGTAACCTCTTTATATCCCAAAAGCACTAACTTTTGTACTTCGCTGAAAATTGCTTCTTTAGAGCGACTCTTTTCTCTTCCGCGGACGTAAGGTACGATACAGTAAGTGCAAAAGTTATTGCAACCCTGCATTATATTAACCCAAGCGTTTGGGTAACTTGTTCTGAAAGGATTTAACCCCTCTTTTATTTTACCGCTGTCGTCCGTTATTTTGAAAACGCGCTTTTTTGAAGCAAGCCTTTCATCGAGATAACTGCCGAAAAGTTCTAAATTATGAGTGCCGAAAACAATATCCACGAAAGGATAACTTTCTTTGATTTTTTCGGCAGTGCCTTCTTCTTGCGCCATGCACCCCCCCACTGCAATAATAAGCGAGGGCTTTTTCTTTTTAAGATACTTTAAAGCGCCCAAATTGCCGAAGGCATGTTGTTCGGCATTTTCACGTATACAACAAGTATTGAAAACAATAACGTCGGCAAGTTCGTTATCTTCCGTCGGAAAATAGCCCTTTTGGGTAAGTATCCCCGCGAGTTTTTCGGACTCGTGTATATTCATTTGACATCCGTATGTTATAACTTTAAAAAACTTCATAGTAATGTTAATTATATAACAAATCAAGATATTTAGCAAGCGGAATAAGGAAAATAATTATTTTTATTAAAGTTGCCGATACTATGGTTATGAGAAAGTTTTTTCGCGTTTTGGCAATAATTTTTCTGTCAACGGTTTCGGTAATTTTTATAACTTTTGCGATTGTTTTTTTAACACCATCTAAAATAGAATTAGATCCAAAAAAACTGATAATTACAAGCGATTTTATAAATTTTTATGACGATGATAATTCCCTTGTTTCCGCCTGTAACGGAAAGACTTTTACTAACGGAAGCGTCGAGTTTAGCAACCAAATTAAAAACGCTTTTATAGCGGTGGAAGATAAAAATTTTTATAAGCATAACGGGCTTGACTATAAAAGAATGGTTAAAGCGCTTTTTGTAAACTTAAAAAGTTTTTCCTTTAAACAAGGGGCTTCTACCATAAGTCAACAACTTATAAAGAATACCCACTTAACTAACGAAAAGACCATTGACCGTAAAATTACGGAAATGAAACTTGTTAAAAAATTGGAAAAACGCTACGACAAAGACAGCATTATTACCATGTATCTAAACACCATATATTTTGGGGAAAACTGCTTTGGATTAAACAGCGCCGCAAAGCACTATTTCGGGGTTTACGCTAACGAACTAAGTCTTGCAGAAACGGCAACGCTTGCAGGGATTATTTCGGCGCCGTCAAGGCTTAACCCCAACGCCGATTACGACGCTTGCTTAAAAAAGAGAAATTACGTTATTGAAAAAATGTACGAGCAAAATTATATAACCGAAGAAGAAAAGGAAGTTGCGTTAAAAGAAAAACTTGTCGTTACCGAGGCGGACAGCGACCCTTCTGTCCCCTACCTGAACGCTTGCCTTAATGAACTTGACCGTCTTAATTTATCACCTTACACCCTGAAAAACTGTAAACTTTTGACCTACTATAACGGTGAAGTACAAAAGGAAATATCTACCTACAACGCAGACAGCGACTATCAAGCGGTGGTTTTGGATAATAAAAGCGCAGGCGTATGCGCTTACTACTCGTCATGCGGTGAAATTTGCCGCGAAATAGCCTCTTGCGGTAAACCGCTTTACGTATACGCACCCGCCCTTGAAGAAAATTTTTTAACCGAGTACACGAAAATTACCGATGAACCCGTGGACTACGGCGGATATCAACCTAAAAACTACGGCGATAAGTATTACGGAAACGTTACCGTTAAAGAATCGCTTATAAAAAGCCTTAACGTACCTGCCGTAAAAGTTTTGGACGGTATAGGAATAAACAAAGCCAAAAGTTACGCTAAAAAACTTAATATAGAAATTGAAAACGACGGGCTGAGCGTTGCTTTAGGCAACATAGGCAAAGGAATTAAATTAAAAGACCTTGCAGGCGCTTATACCACTTTTGCAAACTTAGGAATATATAAAAAACCGCATTTTATAAAACAAATTTTAGATACTAAAGGAAACGTAATTTATAAAAACGATATGAAAGAAGTAAATGTCTTTTCGGAAGCGACCGCATCCTGCATAACGGACGCGCTTACGGAATGTGCTAAAAGCGGAACGGCAAAAAAACTTTCGCACCTAAAATTTTCGGTTGCGGCAAAAACAGGTACCAACGGTACGGAAAAAGGCAATTACGACTGCTATTCGGTAGGATATACTACCGATAAAACCGTGGCGGTTTGGCTGGGAAACAAGGATAACAGTCCGCTTAAACTAACGGAAACGGGTTCTAATACGCCAACCTATCTTTTGGGACAATATTTGGAATTTTTATATAAAGGCGGATACCCGAAGGATTTTTCCTTTGAAGGGCTTGAAGAAGTTTTTGTTGACAAAATTTCTTACGATGAAGACGGCGAAATTTTGCTTGCAGACAAAAACTGTCCTGAAAAATACAAACTAAAACTAAAACTTAAAAAGGATAATCTGCCGACTTGCGTAAGCGAAAGATTTTCAAAATTCAATAATACGGACATTACAACAACAGTTATAGACGATACGGTAAAGTTTGAGTTTAGCCTGCCGGAATATCTTTCCGTTGATATTTACAAAATTTCAGACGGCAAAAAAGAGTTGATTTATAGCGGATTTTCAGGTTTTGAAGATAAACTTAAGGATGAAGGCATATATGAATATTACGCAATATTTCATATTAACGGCGTTAAGCGAACGGATAGCGAGCCCGTAAACCTTAAACGGGTAAAATACGCAAAAGAAAATGCCGGCGGAAATCCCGCCGACATACCGAACGATTGGTGGTTAGACTGATTTAAGCTTGCAAACCTTCGCTTAAACCTAAAAGAATTATACCGATTATTACGCCGATAACAACGATAAGTTTGCTTACGGATAACTTTTCTTTTAAAAAGATTTTTGAAAAGATTACAGAAAAAATACAATACGCCCCAACTAACGGTACCGCGATAACTGCGTTACCTGCCATTGCGAACACGTAAAAGAACTGACCGGTCGTTTCAAAAATCGCCGCGCCGAGTTTAAATTTATCTGTTTTAAACTCAAACTTTTGCTTTTTAACCAAAAGATAGGTAAGGCAAACAAGGGAGCAAAGCAAGAAGGTAAGTTCGTAAGACACAAGCGCGGCGTCTTCGCTGATTATTTGAAGTTCATCAAGATAAACCGCGTCGCCGAAAGTACCTAAAGCATCCAAAACGCAATACAGTATCGGGAAAAGTATCGCAAGCACGCTTACCGAATACTTTTTTTCGCTTTCGATTAAAGGAACGTAGTCTTCTTCCTTTTTATCGATGATACCCATTGCTATTACTCCGCCGAAAATAATTACCATACCGATAATATCGAGTGCGTTTACCTCGGTTTGGAATACTAATAACAGAAGTAACGAAACGAGTGCGCCGGAAGCGTTTTGTACGGGAGACGCTATCGATAAATCAAGGTAACGAAGCCCCCTGTAACCAACCCACATGGAAATTATGTACATAGCCGATATAGGCAAATATTTAACGACGTCCATTATGGTAAACGAAACGTTTTTGATAAGCATGTACAAGATTGCGTGTACGCCCATTACAAGGCCTACGGCAACTACAATCTTCATGGGACTGTACTTGTCTTCTGCGACAGTGCCTTTTTTATAAAATAAATCGGCGCCGCCCCACAGCAAAGCACATAAAACTGCAAATAAGAACCACATAATTCTCCTTTTGTATAAAAAATTTATTAATTTTTAAAATTGTCTTTCGTTTCAGATTTAAAATAATTTTTTGACGCCGTGTCGCCTGCGGAATGACAGGATAAACAATTACCCGTACAATTCGGTCCGCAATTTTGCCCTTTGTTGTTAAAGGCGTCCAAAAAGGCGTTTTTATTAAAGTCTATTAAACGCATATTCGGATCGAAACTTGCCAAAAAAGGCATCTTTTCGCTATATTCTTTAACATCGAAGGCAAAAGATAAAGCAGAAACTTCACTTCCGTAAGAAACCGAAAGTTCGGCGATTTTTTTACGCGCAGTTTCGATAACAGACTTTTCCAAACACTTAAAATCGGATTCTTTTTGTTTGACAATATCCATTGCCGCTACGCATTTTTGGTCGATTTGCTTTCTTAAATCAGCCATTTGAGTAAAAATCTTTAAATTTCTTGCGGCGATTTCGGATAAAACCGAATTAAGCGCTTGCTTTTTTAAACTTCTTTCTTCATCGGTCTTGGCTTCGACGAATTCCATTTTTGCCGATTCGAGTTTTTCACGCAATTCCACCGTATAAGGTTCGTTGTCAAAAGAAGTTCTTATTTCGGAAGCCCTAGATTTTAAGGCGCTGATTTCTTGATTCAGTCCGCTGTAATCATCCCCTAACAAATCCTTGAGTTTAAGCATAAGTTCATTTTTTGCATCATCAAAAATGTCGCATACTTTCTCAAAATATTTACTGTTAAGTTCGGAAAGAAGTTGTTCGTAATCACTTGTTTTGGTGTCTGAATTTTTCATTTGATCTCCCATAATGAATTTGTTGCACTTAACGTAACTGTCGTTAGATAAAAGCACATATAATCCTGCTGTCAGCACCATAACGGCAAACATAAGACAGAGTATAAAAATAGCGGTTTGTTTTTTACGCATAAAAGCCCCCTTGATATGTATCGGGGCTTACTATGGCTTTGTAATCATTATTAAACGGTTTATTTTACGTACGCTTAAACAATGATATACAATTTATTTGTCTGATTTTTTTGTCTAAATTGCGTGTATTAAAGGTTTTGCAAGTAATAAACTTCTTCTTTGGTAAGTTTTCTTACCTCGCCGCGGTCCAATCCGCGTAAAGTCAAATCGCCTACTTTAATGCGTTTTAAAAAATCAATCTCTGAATTTACGCTTTCAAACATACGCCTTACCTGACGGTTTTTGCCTTCGGTAATCGTAACGTGCAGTTTGGTGAAATTTTGAGTTTCATTAACAACTTTTACCGTTGCTTTTTTTGTTTTTACACCGTCTAATATTACACCGTTACGAAGTTTTGCAAGCGCATTTTCACTTATTTTGCCGACGATTCTTACCAAATATGTTTTTGGTATTTCATTCCTTGGGTGGGTTAGCCTGTTAGCAAGTTCTCCATCGCTTGTAAAAATTAAAAGCCCTTCCGTATCATAGTCCAATCTTCCGACGGGATATATCCTGCCGATGTTTGAGGGAAGCAAGTCCATTACGGTTTTTCTGCCTTTGTCGTCCTTAACGGTAGTAACGTAGCCCTTTGGCTTATTCATTATGTAATACTCGAACTTTTTTTTGAGGGAAACGACGGAACCGTCTACCGTAACGACGTCGTCTAAATCAACCTCTTCGCCAAGACTTGCAATCTTACCGTTAACTTTTACTCTGCCATCGGATATAAGTTTATCGCAAGCGCGCCTGCTATCCACCCCTGAATCCGCTAAAAACTTGTTAATTCGCATAAACTCTCCAACGGGCGAAAACCCCGTTTAACGTTTCGACAAAACCATGTTCGTCGTCAGTAAATATAGTAAACAATTTTGATGAAAAAATCAAGTCTTTATCGGTATAAATAGATAAATTACCTACATAAGTTCCTTTATTGACAGGAAAATCCAAGTATTCGACGGGAATAAACTCTACTCCTATCGAGTTGATTTCCCCCTCTTTTAGGGGAATAATCAGGTCTTTACATAGTCTTACGGGGAATTTTTCATCTATTATAACGCTATCTTTTATGGGAATTTCGGCTAAAATCTCATCTTGTTTTAAAACACAAGTCGGTTTAAAGTTATCGAAACAATAGTCTAAAAGTTCTTCAGACCGCTCGTACATAGGTCCGCAGTTTAAAACCACCGAAACAAGTTGCATACCCTTTTTTGTGGCGCTTGTAACCAAACACCTACCGGCGTTTTTTGTGTAGCCGGTTTTCACCCCGTCGGCGCCTTCGTAAAGATTAAGCATTTTGTTTTTGTTTACAAAAGTCCTGTCATTAAAAGTTATGCTTTTTGTGGAAACTATTTTTTGAAACTGCTCATTTTTTAAAGCGTAACAGGTTATAAGCGCCAAATCCTTTGCGGTAGTATAATGATTTATATCGCTAAGCCCGTGGGGATTAACAAAATTGGAATTTATCGCCCCGCATTTTAACGCAACACTATTCATAAGTTGTGCAAATTTTTCAATACTTTTAGCGACGTGAATTGCTAAGGCATGAGCGGCGTCATTACCTGAACGCATCATCATTCCGTATAAAAGTTCTTCAACCGTTAATACTTCGCCCTCTTTCAAGTAAATACTCGAGCCTTCTATACCGACGCTTTCCTTTGTAATAGTTACCCTGTCTTTTAGGTTTGCGTTTTCTAAAACCGTTATGGCGGCAAGAATTTTAGTAGTGCTTGCCATGGGCATTTTTTCGTCGATATTAGCGCCTGTAAGCACTCGTAAACTATCCCTTTCAATAACGACTTCAGCGCTTTGATTTGCGGAAACAAAGGTGATGTTTTTTTGCGAATCTAAAATTACGAATATCGTAAAAGTTGTTAAAATTGCGCACAGCAAAAGGAATATTTTAGATTTTTTCATTTCTTGCCTCTAAAAAATCGACTACCGCGTTTAAAGTTTTATCCATATAATCGTCGGGGGTGGAAACGAACTTTACGCTTTTACCCTTTTCTATTAAAAAGCCAAAAGGCTTAACCGAAACAACCCCTCCGCCGGCGTTGCTTTTGGGGTAATCTTTATTTGGGCTGAATAGTTTTATCTCGCCGTACTCCCCCATACCGGAAAGCAGGCCTACCGTTACCTTGGAAACAGGTATCACGGTCGAACCGTTCGGCGTGATTATAGGATCGCCTATTATCACGTTACCGCTGGTAAAATCGGATATGCCTTTTAATGCGTCGTTTATAATTTCAGTATATTTATATTTATTATTTTTCATTTCTCACCCAAACCTTAATTAAAAGTAATACAAGAAGAAATATATTTATGGCAAACCTTAATTTATAGTAGGCTTTTAGACTGTCGTCTCTGCCCATTATGACGGTGGATTTAAGGTCTACAAAGTCCGCCCCTTTTATAAGCGGACAGATAAAATTGCTTGAAACGGTAACAATTGACGCCACGTTTACGTAGTTAATATCAAACGGGAAAGAAATGTACAGCCTTGAAATAAAAACTTCAAACATTTTTAAATCTTTTAGTTTCAGTTTGAATTTACCCATATCGTTGCCTTTAAACAGTTTAGCCCGTTTATTTGAATAGTGAAAGATATAATCCTTTTTATCCTTTTCGACAAATCCGCCTAAAACTTTAATTACGCCGTAAAAGTACACCGCCAAATTTAATCTTCCGCTTTTTTTGTCAAAGTAGATATATACGTCGAAAACGCTTGGAAAAAATAAAATAAATAATATACCGCTGACAACGTATACCGCCATAAAAACCTTCTTTTACTTACTCTTACGTATTACTAAGGTTTGCAATTATTAACAATTTATGTAAAAAGCACAAGTAAAAAGCGAAGTCCTTATTAAAAAACTTCGCTTTGTGATTTTTTGATTGATTATTTTTTTATTTAATTACTTAAGTTTTGCAACACCCGAATCTATCGCCGCCTGTCTTACCGCGCGCGCTACGGAATCGTGCGCTTTTTGGTCGTAGGCGTAAGGCAAAATGTAGTTTCTGTTAAGTTGTTCTTTAGTTACGCAATCGGCAATTCCCCTTGACGCCGCCATCATCATCTCTTTATTAACGGTTGTCGCCCTTACGTCAAGCGCGCCCCTAAATAGTCCGGGGAAAACCAATACGTTGTTGATTTGGTTTGCGTATTGGGAGGAGCCTGTACCGACGATATAAGCGCCCGCTTCAAAAGCGTCCTCGGGGGCGATTTCGGGAACGGGGTTTGCGCAAGTAAACAAAATGGGTTTATCCGCCATCGAACGAACCATATCTTTAGTTACGCAGTTGGCGACAGAAACGCCTATTAGCACGTCAGCGCCCTGCATTGCCCTTTCTAAACCGCCTTTTAACATTCTGCGGTTGGTAACCTTGGCAAGTTCCTGCTGAGCCGGATTAAAGCGTGTATCGCCTTCTACGATAATACCTTTACTACTGCACGCAACGATTTCCTTAACGCCGAAAGCCATCAAAAATTTAGCAATAGCAATACCTGCCGCACCTGCGCCGTTTATCACTACGTAGATGTCTTCTATCTTTTTGCCGACAAGTTTTAAAGCGTTCAAAAGGGCGGCAGCCGTAACGATTGCCGTACCGTGTTGATCGTCGTGGAAAACAGGGATATCGAGTTCCTGTTTCAGCCTCGTTTCGATTTCAAAACAACGGGGTGCGGAAATATCTTCTAAGTTTATACCGCCGAAAGAACCTGACAAAAGTTTTATGGTTTTGATGATTTCTTCCGTATCTTTTGACTTTATGCAAAGCGGATAAGCGTCAACTCCGCCGAAAGTCTTAAAAAGAGCGCATTTGCCTTCCATAACCGGCATGCCTGCTTCAGGACCGATATCGCCAAGCCCTAACACAGCCGTACCGTCGGTAATTACGGGAACGGTGTTCCAACGCCTTGTCAAATCAAAACTTTTTTCAACGTCCTCGTGTATTGCCATGCAAGGTTCGGCAACGCCGGGCGTGTATGCCAAGGAAAGTTTTTCCCTTGTGTCAACTTCTACGCGGGGCACGATTTCTATTTTGCCCTTCCATTCTGCGTGTTTTTTTAAAGATTCTTCTCTAACGTTCATATTAGCCTCCGTTTATTCGTCGTCATCGTCGTCATCGTCATCGTCGGCTTCCGCTTCGTCGTCGCCGCTGATGAAGGAATAATTTTCCCCTTCCAAAAAGTCGGGAATATCCTCGGAAAGAGAAGGAAACTCGAATTCCTCGATTTTTTCATCGTTAACCTCTCCGCGGGTTTTAATGCTTGCAATATCGATTTCCTGCGGTTGATCGCTTTTACCCTCGACGTACTCGTCCTTTTTATACAGATAAGAATCGTTTACGCCCGTAGACATTCTTATGCGAGCCATAAGTTCGTCATAATCGGGAAGTTCGTCAAGAGAGGATATTTGGAAACGTTTTAAGAATTCGTCTGTTGTACCGAAAAGTACGGGACGACCGACGGCGTCTTTTCTGCCAACCACTTCGATAACCTTCATTTCAAGAAGTTTCTGTATTGCGTATTCGCTGTTACCGCGGATTTCTTCTAAATCAAGCCTTGTAACAGGCTGTTTATAGGCTATTATAGCGGCGGTTTCAAGCATACTTTTGGAAAGTTCCCTTTCCCTTATGGGGTTAAGCACAAGCGAAACGGGGTCCGCGTACGCCGGATTTGATGAAAACTGCAGTTTATTGTTAAAAATCAAAAGATTTATTCCGCAAGGATCGGAATACTTTTTTTGAAGTTCCTTTGCGGCATTCAAAATTTCACGGTCGGTATATTCTATTCTGGCGGAAATATCGCTTATTGCAACTGCCTTTCCGCTTATAAACAAAATAGATTCAATTATATTCGTCAATTTCTCCAAGTTCTTCACTCCTATCAGGGTTTAAAGTAATGGTTATATCGTCGTACACGGCGTGCTGTTCAACTAAAATATATTGGTGCTTTAAAAGTTCAAGCATCGCCTGAAAGGTTGTTATCATCTCGCTTTTGGTGTAATAGCGCGTAAAAAGTTCAAAAAAACTGCAACTTTCACGATCTTGCAAAGTCTTTTTTATAAACTCTATCTTATCGCGGACCGTAAAAACTTCCTTAGGGATACTCTTATCGGTATTTTTGTTTACTTCACGGATGTCAACCTGTTCCATTAGTTTTGTAAAGGCTTTAATTAGCCCTTGCAAAGTAAAATCTTTATAAACGATACGGACGTCGTAAGCGGCATCGTCGGGTTCTTTATAAAAACGGTCGACGGTTTCGATTTGTTTAAGTTGTTCGGCCTTCTCTTTGAAAATCTTGTACTCTTCGATCTTACGAATAAAGGCTTCTTTGGGATCTTCGGCTTCTTCCTGAGGTTCAAGCGAAGGAAGTATCGACCTTGCTTTTATATCAAGTATGGTAGCCGCTATAACAAGGTATTCGCTTGCTTTTTCGATGTCAAGTTGATCTAAAGAGTTTATGTACGCCAAAAACTGTTCGGTTACTTCGGACACAAAGATGTCTTTAATTTCTATTTGCGCCTGTTTTATCAGGAACAAAAGCAAATCAAGCGGACCGTCGAAATTTTCGAGTTTTGTATTGTAGTCGACAACCGACTCGAATTTATCAATATTAACTTTTTTCTTATCGTTTGTTGCCACGTGAACCTCGCAATAGCAAAAATTTTTGCGTAAAATTTAATTTGCTTGACTTTAATGCCTTAAAATAAAGATATAATCCAATCCCAAAATAATTCTATCGGAAAACGCAAAAGATAACCGAAAATGTTCATAACGAATCCGAAAATATCCACATAAGACAGAAGCGGAATGTATTCGGACAGCCAATTTATCATAATAAGAACCAACAAAACCATTGAACCGTAACGTCTTAAAAAGGTCAAAAGTTTGTTGTTAGGGTTTTTACTGCAAATAACTTCCAACACCCTGAATCCGTCAAGCGGAAATACAGGTATCAAATTGAATACGAAAAGGTTTATGTTAAGTACGTAAACATATAACAAAGTGGTCTGTAAAAGTTGCTTAGCCAATAAACCGATAGTGGTAGCGTATCCTACATTTGACAGCGCTATCGTTACCAGCGAAAGAATAGGATAAAATATAAATGCGAGTATCAAATTGGCTGTTACGCCGGCAATAGACACCAAAAAATAGTCCCTTTTATAGTGTTTAAAATTGTAAGGATTAATGGGAACCGGTTTTGCCCAGCCGAATCTTGCGACTATCAACATTACAAGCCCGACTATGTCAAAGTGTGCAAATGGATTAAGGGTTAGCCTTCCGCGCGCTTTTGGGGTGTAATCTCCGCATTTATAGGCAACGAAAGCGTGTGCGAATTCGTGTGCCGGCATTACCAATAATATTGCCAAAAATATAGCAACATATGAAATAATCTTTTCACTCATACGAATATTTTAATGCAAACCAAGAAAAAAAGCAAGAAAATTTACTTTTCTTGCCGCATAAATTGTTAAGAACTTGTTAAGAAAGGGTAAATTATCGCTAATTATCCCCTTATTTTTGCTTTTTGGAAGGTCTGAACGGATTTATCTGACTTAAAACTATTGCCGTAAGCATTAAAAAACATCCTGCAAATTGTAAGGGCGTTTCCTTTATCGGCATACCGGTAATAAGACAGGAAAGTACGCCGAATAAAAGCGCAAAGGCGGATTCCATAGATAAAAGAAGGGATACAACTGTAGGGTTCGTGCCTTTTTGGGCTATAATTTGCAGAGTATATCCTATAGCGCTTGAACAAGCGCCTAAATACAGAAGGGGCAAAACCGTTTCGGCAAACCTTGAAAAATCAACGTCTTCGGCGAATAAAGAGATTATGCCGGAAACTACGGCAGTTACAAAAAACTGCGCGCAGGAAAGTTTTACTCCGTCCACAAACTGCACGAAATAATCTACGCAAAGTATTTGTACCGCAAAAAAAACTGCAGAGGCTATCAAATATAGGTATGAAATGTTTAAGGAAGCGTTCTGTACTTGACAGATAAGCGCAAGGCCTACAACGGCTATTGCAACCGAAACCCAAATGTTTACGCCAACCTTTCTTTTTAAAAACACCCCGAAAACAGGGACTAAAATCATATACAGCGTAGTTATAAAAGCCGCCTCGCCTGCGGTCGTTCCGCCGATTCCTATCTGCTGAACGTTTACCGCACCGCACAACGATAATCCGCAACAAAGACCGCCAAGCAACAATTTTTTACGGTCGACGGGCTGTATTTCTTTATGTTTCGCCTTTTTATAAGTTGTAAAACCTAAATCCACCGCCAAAAGAGCAATAACCGCAACTACGCTTCTGGCAAAATTTATAAAAAAGGGCGGTAAAACCAAACTTAAATTGCCTTGTGCCAAAAAGGCGGCGCCCCAAATGGCTGCGGCAGTCAACGGTAATACTATTTGACGAATATACTTTTTCAAATTTATCACTTCCTTATCAACGGTTAAAACAGTATAAAAAATGCCCCGACTTATCGCCAAGACAAAGGTTTAAAAGGTGTTATCTTTAAACGATTTTATGGTAACACAAGTTTTTGTTTTTGTCAAATAAACCATTCACTTTTTATCTTGTGCCTATATTGAAAAATTTTTGCTTGATTTTTACTCGCAGAATAATTGTAAAATTTATACTCGCATAATATAAAATACGCTTGACAATATTCGGTTTTTATTTTATTATATTAGAGCAAACAAAATAATTTCGGTTGCGACATGGGGGTATAGCTCAGTTGGTAGAGCGCTTGAATGGCATTCAAGAGGTCGCCGGTTCGACCCCGACTATCTCCACCACAAAAAAGGACAGGTTTTTCCTGTCCTTTTTTGTGTTTATTTTATCTGTCAATATCGACATGATTTTCTTTTTGAAATTAAATTTAAAATGCAATTTTTTACACATAAATTCTTTATTTTTTTATCGGCAATATTTTTTAAAAATAAAAACAACGCCTGTGCCGTATAGTAAATTTATTTTGCAAAACCGCAGGTTTCGTAAAATCGAAATAATAAATAAACTAAAAATTGTAAACTTACGTTACCGCCTGTGCGTATTTATCTAAAGCGACGCGCTTTTTGTTTACGGTATAGCGCCGCTATGATTAAAATTGTTTTTAAAATTATTTTGTACAATGGATAATTCGAGCATTATAAAAAGCCGTGTAAAAACGGCTTTTTGTTATGCTTTTATTTCACAATACGAATTACCCTACCGCCGGTCAAAAGTATCATTTTTGCGGCGTTTATGGTAAAGCCGTCGGCTTCGACCGTAAGGGGTTTATCTATTACGCCACGCCCTAACACCTTAACGCTGTCCGCTTTTTTGGGGACAAGTTTTTTGGCTTTTAAATTTTCAAGGGTAACGACTTCGCCTGCGTTGTAATTATCCGACAAAGTGTCTATGTTTACTATAGACTTACCGCTTCCGCCGTGTTTTGCGGATGATACAGACGTGGTTTCAATTAAACTTTCTGCCTTTTCGTCGGTCATCTTTTTATCGGCGCTTAAAACGGAAACTTCGGGAACCAACTCGAAATCTCTTTCGGGAACGACATATTCGGCTTCAGTATCCTCCGCTTCTTCTGTATCTTCCGTTTCTTCAAGCGTTTCTTCGGAGTCGGCAGCCACTTCCTCAGTTTCAACTGTTTCGGGTTCTATAATTTCTATAGGTTCTTCAACTGCTTCCGCAGGTTCTTCGGAAACTTCTTCGTTAGATTCGGTTGCGGATTCGGTACAAGCAACCTCTTCCTGCATAACTTCTTCGGCATCGCATACTTCGTCTGCCGATTGCGAATCGGATTCGTCAAGGTCGATTTCCATAATTACTGCAAGCGGATCGGTATATGCGGTAAATTTATCTTGTGCCTCGGTTTCGGGCAGGTCATTATTTAAGTTTTCGCCGATGATTTCAGTGTTTTCAGTACCCATAAGTTTAATCTCCTTATCCATTATAAGATCTTCCGTAGTGCGATATTCGGGATAATAATCTACTTCCTGTAAATTTAATCGTGTCCAACCGTTTTGTTCCGCCATGACAGAAATAAGTTCCTTAGCGCATCTTACCGAGCGATTAGATTTAATTTTTAAGCGCATCGGCACTGCCGAATATTTTTTGACGGCGCTTACGTCTTTAAATGTGTATTTAGAGTCGACAAAATCCTGCGGTGAAAGCGCAAGATATAGCGAAAGGGTTTTGCCGATTATGGCGATTTTTGCGATTACAGGCGCGCCCAGCCTAAAAGTTTCATAATTCCAACTTTTTCTGGACTTGACCTTTTTGTAAGACATCAATTCGTTTTTAAGTAAATTATATCTTTCCTTTACAAGGTCGTTTGCCTGACACAATTTTGCGGTAAAACTGCGAATGTAACGAACGCGCGACTGCAAACCGAAAAAGTCATTTACCCTTTCATTATTTACGTCAACATTTACGTCAACTGCGTTATCGTCTGAATCTAAATTTAAAGGGGCGTCGCAAGGTTCTTTTTCAAAAGAAGTTAAAGGCAAAACCTTATCTAAATCGAACGCACCTGCTACTTTTAGCCTTTCGTCGCATATCGGCGGCACGGAAGGAGTAAAAACTTCTTCAAAAATCGCCTGCACTTCTTCGGCTGTAAGAATACGGTAAGAAAAGGGTTCCTTCTCTATGCTATCCGGATAGCAAGGCTTTAAAGACTTTTCTGACTTTTCATCGATTACAGCGTCCTCGAAAGAAGTTTTTAAAGTTTCTAATTTCTTTGAAGAATCGGCGCAGTCATTCGGTAATTTACCGTTGATTTTGTTTTGGCCGTAAAAATTTAAAAATACAAGGGCTGAAAATACAACGATAATCACGGCGGACAGCACTATAAGCGCACATAAAAGAATTTCCGACGTAGTAGAAACCGCGCAGATTACGTTAAGTATGTTACACATTACAGCCCCCGTAAAGAAAAAAATCCCCTTAGTTATTTAAGTATATAACAAGACGTTTTGTTTGTCAAGATTTTAGTTAATTTTAAAAAATAAAAAAAGGTATGAAAGTAAAATCGTAAAGTAAAATCCCCTCTTAAAAGAGAGGATTTTATATTCGTTTTAATTATTTGGTTGCCTTAATGGCAGCGTCTGTTGCAATATAAATCATTTTGCCGGACTTAGCAACCTTGACTTCGCTTTTGGTTTCCTTTTCAGCATCCTTTTTCAAATTTGCTTCAGCCTTTTCCCAAACGGAATTAGCGGTAGATTTATCTTTAAAGTAGTAAATTTGAATGTAATCGACAGTTTCGTCTTCGTTAACCTTGCTGCCGGTAACGATTGCTTCCAAAGAACCACGTTCGCAACCTAAAAGAACTTCGGTAGCGGTTAATGAAATAACGTCGGTTAAAGATACTACAACGTATTCGTTGTCTTTAAGGTTTTGTGCCGCTTTAGCGGAATCTGAATTAGGACCGCATGCAACAAGCGCTAAACTTGCAACCACGGTAACCACTGCCAATGCTAAAATTTTAGTAAATTTTTTCATAGTTATCTCCATTTATTTTTTTATGCTTTTAGTATAAGCATTAACGATTTTTTTGTCAAACGAATATTATCGCTTTAAACGAACTTGAGATTTATCTATACATTTTTTACAAAAGTGTTGAATTTTCGACTTTTATCGAGCACCCCATACTTTTTATGCGTAATTTTATAAAAAAACGCCTCTTTA
>CALZDP010000018.1 GCA_945638575.1 uncultured Clostridia bacterium
TAAGATTAAAGGTAACTTTGAAAGGCAATCTCCAATGGGCGTAAATGGTAGTATCTGCGGTGAATACGGTGTTTTTGGTTATTCTTTCACCGCCTTCCTTTTCGGTGTACCAGAAAAGGTCTTTGTCTTCATATCCTACACGGACGAAAGTCGGTATAGTCGTAAGTTTGCCGTTGTATGCCTTGACCGTTTTCTTTTCGGTAGGCTGTTCTTCGTAGTTTTGATCGAGAGTAATGGTGTAAACGGAACTCAAAGACAACTCGCTTACTTCGTGCTTACCTTTGTTTTGTTTAGGTAATTTAACTATGTATGCTTTGCCTGCTTTAAAGGCATTTTTGATATCAGAGGTTTGTTGACCATAGCCGCTGCCCCATCTGAAAATCCAACCTGCGGGAACGGAAGTTTTATTAACAACCATTTCTTCTTTCAACTTACCGTTTGTAGTGCTGGAACTCCAGTTACCGAAGATTTCGTCCTGGAAAGTATAGATGCAGTATTTGCTAAAATTGTCTTTGCCTATTCCGTTGCCGTTACCGTCAACCAAGAAGAAGGTAATGGGTTCGTTAGCGCCGATTTTTACGGTTACCGCGTCACAGCCGGCAGGAATTTCGGTAGCGGCGGTGATTTCGGTAGGACCTGCGTATTGGCATGACCAATCGTTTGCGTTAAGGTGCAGATAGATTTCAAATTCGCCCGCAACGGATACGGCTACGGAAGTTACCTGCGTGGATTCGCCCGGTTTATCGATACCGGCACTGCTTTGTTCAACGTAATGTCTTACGTTAACGCCGTTCATATAAAGGCTGATTACGTCGCCTTTTTTAAGGATTATCTTATTACCGCCAAGCCAATATTCGTGTCTTGAAGCGGCATTGTTTCTGGTTAAAGGATTTATGAACTTTTCACCGATCCAAACACCGTCTTCACGACCGGTTTTTGCGGTTAAAGTAACAGACTTTTCAAATACGGTGGTTTCAACGTCTACACGGGTGGAGCCGTTATACCAACCGAAGAATACGTAATGGTCTAAACCGGTGGAAACGGCAGGAAGTCCCCTTTGTCCTTCGGGGAGTACGATTTTACCGTTTTGGGTTTGATAGGTTAAAACCGAGCCTTCGGGTAAAGTGCCTGCACCGCCTACGTTTAAGGTTACGGTTGCGTTTTCTGCATAAAGCGCGTAAAGGGTTACTTCATAATTTGTGTTGGCATAAGCGGACAAATCGGATGTTCCGTAAATTATTACGCCATTATCTACTTGAGTAAACCAACCTTTGAACCACTTGTTTTCGGGAGCAGTGGGGGTGGGAAGTTCTTTTATTCTGTTCTTTTCGGTTATAAGCGTGGTATTTGTGCCTTCGGGGAATGAACCTTCGCCTACCACAAAGTTAACGGATAATTCCTGTCTGTATTGGGCGTAAATGGTTAACTCGTAAACATCGCCTTCAAAAAGGGTCTCTAAAGTAACTTCGGTACCGCCGTCTTTTTCGGTAAACCAACCGACAAAGACTAATGCGTTTGCTGTTTCGGGAGTGGGTAAAACTTCCAACTTGCCGTTCTTTGTGGTTAATGTGGTTAAAGAGCCTTCGGGAAGAGTGCCTTGAGTACCGACGTTTAAGGTTACCGTGTAAACGGAAGCGTATCTTGCATAGATGGTTGCGTCTTCATCGAAAACGCTATCCAAAGTAACTTCGGTACCGCCGTCTTTTTCGGTAAACCAGCCGATAAACTGTTTGCCGTTAGGTGCGGTAGGAGTGGGTAAACTTGCAAGTTTGCCGTCTTTTGCGGCTAATGAAGCACTTTCAACCGTGCCGTCGCCTGCGTCAAGCGTAATTGTATAAACGTATACGTACTGCGCGTAAACGGTAGCGTCTTTAGTAAATACCGTTTCGGTATTGACTTCTTCACCGCCGAAATCTTCGGTAAACCAACCGACAAATTCGGTACCTTCGGGTGCGGTAAGCACAGGATAGGTTTCAATCTTGCCGTCTTTGGTTTCAACGGTTAAAGTTTCCTTTTCGCCGTCGAACATACCGCCGTTTGCGTCAAGAGTAATAGTGTATTCCACTATTGCGGGTGCTTTTTTGTAATGACAAACGTCACATTCGTCGTCATCACCCCAAACGTGTTCCGCATAGTCCTTTTTGTAGAGTTCATCGCCCTCTTTAAGGTCGTTACACGTAGCGACGTGCCAGTGGCCGTTTGCGTCGTTTTGCCATTCGGTTGAGTACGTATGGGTATGGACAATCGTACACGCCGAAAGCAGCGCCATGCAAGCCGCCAGCACGATAACTAACACAAGTGTTGCTGTCAGTTTTGTTCTTTTCATTGCTTTTTCCCTTCCTTATAAAAATTTTTATGTCATCAGAAAAAATTTATAAAAGTCTAAATTTTTTCTTTTAACCGAATAAATTTTAACCGCTTTTTGTCGTTTATACCGCAAAATCGGTCGTTTTATACTTAGTTAAATGTTTAACCTTTAATAAAAAAGAAAACTTTTTGCCCTTCCTCACTCGTCCTAAAAACTATACTTTTTTAGCAATTAGGTATTGACAAACCTTTTTTTATGTGATAGACTGAAAACGATAATAGAATAACGCAAATAGATAACATATTGCCCTGTCTTCAAAAGTATATATTTGAAGATTTTTTTATTTGGCGAATTTTTTGCATTGTCGTATAATTTT
This sequence comes from uncultured Clostridia bacterium, assembly GCA_945638575.1. GTDB lineage: Bacteria > Bacillota > Clostridia > Christensenellales > Borkfalkiaceae > UBA4636. The sequence goes on from CALZDP010000018.1 coordinate 2,685, forward strand.
CTTATAAAAATAATTAGTCGCGCGCATATGTACAGGAGAAAATTATGAATTACGCTTACGCAAGGGTTTCCAGCAAAGACCAAAATTTAAGCAGACAACTTAACGCTTTTAAAAATTGCAGTATCATTTTTGATAAAATTTATTGCGATAAGAAGAGCGGTGCCGATTTTGAACGAGTTTGCTATAAACAAATGATTAAAAAATTGCGCTATGGCGATTTACTTGTGGTTGTTTCCATTGACAGACTCGGAAGAAATTATGACTGTATATTAAAAGAATGGAAACGCATAACTAAAAGTATCGGCGCAGATATTTACGTTTTGGATATGCCCCTGCTTGACACCAGATGCCACGAAAAAAACTTGGTAGGCAAACTTATTGCCGATATCGTTTTACAACTTTTGTCTTTTGTGGCGGAAAACGAAAGAGAAAATATCCGTACCAGACAGGCGGAAGGTATCGAAGCGGCAAAACTGCGCGGCGTCAAATTCGGCAGACCGCGGTTTACTTGTCCCGATAATTTTACAGAGGTCGCCGACGCCTATTTAAAACATAGTATAAATTTGAAAGACGCGTTTCAAAAAACCGCTATGAAGCGTTCCACGTTTTATAATTACCTGCAAAAATATGCCGATAAAAAATATGCAAATTAGTCTTTTTTAATCTATTGACACAAATTGCGTATATAAAAAAGCACCCTGTAATTTAACCTTACAGGGTACTATTTATGCGGTATTTTGGTTTTAATTATTTAAGTTTCCGTACTTTAGATATTCGAAGTCAATTTGTCTACCGCCATAGTTAAATCGTCGGTAAAAAAGACGGTATGCCCGTTATTGCTTTCATAAATAAAATCTTTCAGCGGTTTACTTGTATACTTTGTATAATCGCCGTAAATGGCAATACGAAATTGATAATTTACGAATTTTTGTAAAATTTCGCCTGCTAAACCGCTGCTTAAAATAAAAAATCTATCCGTAATCGAATCTTTGGAGATGGCTATATTTTTAATTCCTGTTTCATATTTTACGGTCATCATTAAATCAACCGCGCTTTCTACGTCGCAAATAATTACTTTGTCTGTAATAACGTGGGCGACTTCTATATTATTTTGTACTATTTTGTCTATTTTCATTTTTAATTGTCCTTAGTGTTTTTTTAATTCAATGTTAAAAGGCGCTTTTTAAAACGCCATTATTTAATATCCTAAAATCATTGCGTTGCTTTTTATGTCTACGCCGATTTTATCACGGATAAAAAAGTCGTAAAACTTTAATGCGTTTTTGACCGTTTCGCGGTCAAAAGTCGGGCTATAGGTCGATTTTTGACCTTTTAGGTCGGAAAGTTCGATTCCGCTCAGGATAGATAAAAACTTAAAAGTCGAAAGGCGCATTTCGGTTGCGTTATAGTCTGCGCAGTCAAGGCATTTAAACTGACATTCGTCAAAATCAAAAAATACCCTGCCCTCTATTTTGTTTTTGCACACTCCGCAAGTACCGAAAGTTATGCCGTATCCCCCTTCCTTTAAGGCCTCCATATAAAATTTTACCAATACCGTAACGGGGTCAAAATAACCGGCTTCCAAACCCTTAAAGGCGTTTACCACGCTTAAAAAAAGTTGGTAATTGTCTTCGTCTGTTTGGCAAAAGTTGCGGACGTATTCGGTTACCGCGCTTGCGCAATAATACTTATCTATATCTGTACGTAAGTCGTAAAAATCGTCTATTTGGTTAGCCTCGATTACCGTACGCCGCCCGGACTTTACCGTTACGACGTATTCCGAAAAGCAAAAAACCTCGGCTGCAAATTTTAGTTTTGCGTCGGGTTTTTTTACGCCGCGCAAAATGCAGTCGACCAAACCTTTTTCCAAACTGAAAAGGGTAAGCATTTTATCATTATCTTTATAGGAAACCGACCTTATGCAAATTGCGTTGTATTTTTCTTCCATTGCAGTAAATGTGTGGCTATAAGCCCGTTAATCGCGATTTTTTAGTTTTTTGTAAAGCATATAATAAGATATTTTACCGGTTCTTTCAAACATCTTCCATGCGCAATCGGCTGGATCTTTTTTCATAAGTTACCCCCTAAAAAAAGTATGCGCATTATCTGATATAATATTTGAAAATCAATAAAAATCTTCGTCCGAATAACCGTATTCTTTTAATCTTGACGGATTATTTCGCCAATCTTCCTTTACCTTTACGTAAACGGTTAAAAAGACTTTTGCGTCTAAAAACTTTTCCATGCTTTGACGGGCAAAGGAAGAAACTTCTTTTAAAGAAGCGCCTTGTTTGCCTATCAAAATCGCCTTATGATTAGGTTTTTCACAGACGATATCAAGGTTGATATCGTAAACGCCGTTTGGTTGCTTTTCAAAGGTGTTTATAATTATCGCCACGCCGTGAGGAATCTCTTTATCGTACTTCAAAAGTATCTTTTCACGCATGATTTCGGCAATCATAAACCTTTCGGAGCGGTCGGATATTATACCTTCGTCATAGATAGGATCGCCTTCCGGAAGCAGTTTTAAGATTTCTTCCGTTAACTTTTTAAGGTTTTTTCCGCGGCGCGCGGAAACGGTTACTATTTTTGCGACGTTTGGTATATCGCCGAACCTTTCAACCGCCAAAGGAATATTTTCCTTAGGCATAATGTCGGTTTTTGTAAGCGCTAAAATAAGCGGAAGTTTACCCGTAGCGTACTTTTCAAGATTTTCTACGTCCTCATCTTTTACGCCTGCGTGTATGTCGATAAGATATAAAATAAGGTCGACGTCTTTTGAGGCTTCTTCCGTACTTTTTTGCATTCTTTGGTTAAGAAGCGAAGATGCTTTGTAAATACCGGGGGTGTCCTCGAAAACTATCTGAAAATCCTCGCCGTTTTTTATGCCTAAAATACGGTCCCTTGTGGTTTGGGGCTTAGGCGAAACAATGGCAACCTTTTCCCCTACGAGAACGTTTATTAAAGTGGATTTGCCGGCGTTTGCGCGGCCGACGACTGCAACGGTACCGCTTTTCATCTTGTAATACCCAATAAAAGCAAAACTTGCTCTTCCTTTTCTCTCATTTCCGTTTTATCGCTATCCGTCATATGGTCATAACCGAATAGGTGAAGCAGACCGTGTACGAAAAGATAACTCAACTCTCTTTCCAAAGAATGTCCGTACTCTATAGCCTGCTCTTTCGCCCTGTCTTGGCAAATGGCGACAGAACCTATAAATATAGCCTTTTCGTCTTGGTCATAGTCGAAAGGAAAGTCCTTTTTGTCAATGATTTTACCGCGTATACCGTCTAACATGGGAAAGGACAAAACGTCCGTAACTGCGTCTATATGTCGATTATCGCGATTTAAGTCTTTAATTTCTTCATTAGAAACGACGTCTAATTCTACGTACAAATTTTCCTTTTGCCCAAGTGTTTTGTACAGGCTGTCCGCTATCGTTTGCGCGTTATTAAAGTCGCCGTCTACGTATACTTTTAATTTACCCATTTTATTCTATATGTTTTAGATGTTATAGTTAACTTTTCTTTTATTTGGACTTTTGCGAAGAATCGAATTCGTTTATGCGTTTATCCTTCATTTTGGGATAGTTTATTCTTTCGTGATATACGCCGGAAAGGGAATCTTCGAGGGTGTTTTTAATAATGTCGATTTCACGCATTGTGATTTCGCAGTCGGAAAACTGGTCGAGTTTCAGCCTGTCGTCCACTATTGCGGTTACAACCTTTTCAACCCTTTCACGCGAACGGTCGTTTTGCGCGCGAACGGCGGCCTCGCATCCGTCGGCTAACATTATTATTGCCGCTATCTTGGTTGACGGCTTAGGTCCGATGTATGAATAATCCTTTATATTAAGGTCGCCTTCGGTAAACTTTAACGCTTTGTTGTAAAAATACTGTATGGGCAGAGTACCGTGGTGTTCCCTTGCTACGTCCGCCAAAATAAGCGGTAAGTGGTATTTTTTAATAAGTTCGCTTCCGTCTATGGTGTGGGAACGAATAATCTGCATGGATAGTTCGGGCGATAATTCGTCGTGCGGATTGTATCCGTGTTGGTTTTCGGTAAAATACTTTGGCTGTTTAAGTTTACCCATGTCGTGGTAATATGCCGCCGCCCTTGCCAAAACGGGGTTTTCCCCTATCGCCGTCGCACAAGTTTCCGCAAGCGTAGACACAACGAGAGAATGTTGGAAAGTCCCCGGCGCTTCCTGTATGAGTTTACTGATAAGTTTGGATTTGTGGTCGGTGATTTCGGCAAGTCTGTAATTGGTAAGAATGTTAAAGACGTATTCAAAAAGCGGTAACACAGCCATCATGATGACTACCGATAAAATGCCCGAAGTAAAACCTGCCGCAATAACTTCCAAAACCTGCATCAGTTTGATGCCCGGCTTGTAGGAAAATATAAAAGCAAGCAAGGATATCGGGAAAGATATTATAAAGCCCATGCCGAAAACTTTGATTCTCGAACTTACGTTATTAACAAGATATACGGCAAGTTGTCCGGTTGCGATACCCGTGATAAACTGACCTAAAATCAAAGTGGAAGAAAAATTGCTTCCGCAAAACAGGTCTGCGCAAAGTAACATTATATTGAATATTACGTTGGTGAAAACCGCCGTACGGTAGTTTACAAGAAGCAATATCAAAAGCGCGCATAATGCCGCAGGTCTTGCGAATATCGAATAAAACCTTCCCATTGCCATGCAAACCATGAAGGAAAGTTCGATAACAATGAACAAAACCGCAATATTTTTTGCGCGGGTAAGATAGTCCCTGAACTCGCAAAAATAGTACAGATAGATTATCGCACACAAAACGAAAACCACAACCGCGGCATATATGCAGTTAAGAAAGGTTTCGCTTCCCGTTACGTAATCGATAAACCCGTTGCCGCCGACGTTCATAAGCACCGTTAAGGCAAATAGCCCCACTAGCACTATGGCGTGGATTGCAAATTGCAGGACTGAAAGAACATAATCTTTTTTCTTCCACGGTTTGCACTTTTTGTTCTGAAAAAACATAAATTCCTCTTGTTACTTTTGTAATTTTTTATGATTTTTTGTAAAGATTGCTTAACTAAATTTGTAAAATGTCCACCTATAAGCCCGTTATCGGGCATTTTAGCCTTTTTGCCATAAGGCTTAACTTTTTGCCATTCGGTAAAAACGGAATATTTACTTAACTTTTACGCGCCCGTTTTTCTTCGCTTTTTGCGTAGGCTTTGATTATTTGCCCGACAAGCGGATGACGGACGACGTCTTTATATGTTAAATTGCAAATGCCGATACCGTCTATACCGTTTAAAATGGAAACGGCGTGTTTAAGCCCGCTGGTTTTACCGATAGGCAAATCTATCTGCGTTACGTCGCCGGTGATTATCATGCGGCTGCCGTCGCCCATACGGGTTAAAAACATTTTCATCTGCTCTTTCGTGCAGTTTTGCGCTTCGTCTAAAATAATGAAAGCGTTGTTTAAAGTCCTACCGCGCATATACGCAAGCGGAGCGATTTCTATAGCGCCCTTTTCGATAAGTTTTTGGTAGTTATCAAGCCCGAACATCTCTTGCAAAGCATCGTAAAGGGGTCTTAAATAGGGGTCAACTTTCGACTGAAGATCACCGGGCAAAAAACCGAGTCTTTCGCCTGCTTCGACGGCGGGACGTGTCAAAATTATTTTTTCCACCTGCTTGTTTTTAAAGGCGGAAACGGCTATAGCCACCGCAAGATAGGTTTTGCCCGTTCCGGCAGGGCCTACGCCGAAAACGATTGTGTTTTTACGGATGGAATCGACGTAATTTTTTTGACCGAGCGTCTTGCATTTTACGGGCTTACCCTGTGAAGTTATGCAAACCACGTCGGCATTGAGTTTTCTTATGTCCTCGGCATTGTTTTCACGCGCAAGTTCTATGCAGTAAATCAAAGAAGATTTGTCGATATGACCGCCGGAAGCAATCAAGTTGCTCAATTTAGATAAAACGCTTTCCGCAACCGCAACGCCTTCTTTTCCGTCTATAACAAGTTTATCCCCGACAACCGTTATGACCGTATCGGTTTCACGCATTATGACGTTTATGTTTTCATCGAAACTTCCGACAATTTCAGCAAGTTCCGCAGTGCTTTTTACTTGCACCGTTTTAGTTGATTTTTCCAAAATGCAATTCCTTTTTTAGGGTAAAAATTACCCGACGTTATGTAAACAGATATTTTTCGTGCTTTTTGGTAACCGCTTATTTTTACCCTTTATCCTTGATAAACGTATGTGATTTTTACCAAAAAGATATTTTTTTCACCCTTCAAAAGGGGGGTTACGGAACAATCTTTTACAAAAGTTTCTTCGATACCGCCGTCTATAAGCGCCCTTGCAATCAAACTGCCCTCGTCCTCGGTTTTTAAAAGATACTCCTTTTCATAAACACATTCCAAGGTGTATGACGCCAAACAGTTTATTTGCCTTTTTACGCCTTGTTTATCGGTGTAATAGCCTTCAGCCAAAACATCTTGCGTCTGACAGTAGTCGCCTACCGATTTGACCGCTGTACCGCTATACACTTTTAAGGCGGTAATTTTTCCGCTTCTTTTTGCGGAAACGGTAGTCGAAAGGGGTATCTGTTCAGGCGGGGCTTTACTGCAAACAATGTCGATAATCAACCTATTGCCCGACTTTTTGACCGTAACGAAGTCGCTGTCATCGAAAGATTGAAAAAGTTTTTTGCGCAATAAAGAAAAGTTCTCGTTTTTATATAACTTGCCTTTTTTGATATTGCAGTCGGCAACGATCTTATATACCGCAGCCGCCCTGTCTCCGCTTACGCCATGCAAATCAACGCCCAATACCAAGCCGTCCGCAACATAACAAAGCGCCAAAAACAGCAGGGAAAATATTACGACAAACGCGGACTTTTTAAGTTTTTGCTTAAAACCTATATAACCGCCTAATCCTATCAAAGTATTATACCACATATTTTGCGAAATAGCAAAAAATTTTTCTAAATCTTTGTATTTTAGGGTAATAATACTCTCGGTTTCGTTGATTTTTTTAACTCTTAATACGTGGACGTTTTGCCTTTTTAATCTATCCAACAGCAGAATAAAGTTTCTGCCCTTTACTAAAACTTTGGCAGTTGACATTATTCGCACCTTTCCACTTTGAAAATTTTTCCGTCAACCGCTAAGTCGTTATCGCAATATTTAACCACTTTCAGGTCCTGTCCGCTTATCCTGAACGCACCCGATTTTGACAATAAAGTAAGACTATAGGTCGATATTTCGCCGATTTTTAAAACGTTTTCAAAATATCCGCCCCTGCCGTCGATTACGGTATACCTAAACGAATAAGGTATTTTCAGAACGCTAAAAAAGTCAAGTATTTCCTTTTTAAAAGCCATTATTTATAATTACACCGCTATTATTATATTTTTTCAGACGGATTATTATTCTGTAAGATTGTGACTAATCGCGTCTTTTCAATATGCCCTTCTTTTTGCAAATTTTTAAAACGGCAAACTGCGATAGGGCATAAGATGCAAGGGTTAATATTGCGCCTACCGTTACGTCGGTCAAATAGTGCGCGCCCATAAGTATTCTCGAATACGCAACGATAAATACCGCTATCACGGTTGCCAAGGTTATCAGCACGCTGCGTCTTTTTTCCAAGCCGAACACCGTGGGAATTGACATAAGCGTAAACACTATTGCCGCCGCCGAAGTGTGTCCTGAGGGGAAAGATTTATAGCCGTCCGATTCCGCGCCCATTGCAAGTTGCGCAAGGGTTACCTTTTTGCCGATATTTACTTCATACCAATTTGTAAATTCCGAAAAGTCGCCCGTTATATTCATAAGTCTGTATCTTGCCCTGCCGAAAATCGGCTTAACAATTTGCACCGATAACTGCGACAAAAATGCGGTAAAAACTACGATTAACGAGCATATAGCCAGACTTTTTAAATATTTATCTTTTACAAGCGAAGCCAAAAAGAACCAAACCGAGGTAAAAATAATTCCTAAACCAACCTCGCAAATTCTTTTTAAAAGGTCGCTCATTTTGATTACGGAAACGTGTATGCCGTAATACTTTAAAAGTTTATGACTGCCGTAAAAGTTAAGCCCGATTGCGCAGATTAAAAAAGCCGTCATCAAAATGGTTTTAAGGGGCTTTTTTATTATGTCGGACTTTTTAAGATAGAAAAACAGCACGCCAAGTGCAAGCGAAGGTAAAATATACACGGGCATTTCGCCGAAACATTCAAAAAAGACGGCGAATAAGTTGGTGGAATAATACTTACCCGGTTGAACTTCCGCTATGGCGCGGGATATTTGCAAATCATAAAAAGTGCCGACTATAAGCGAAGCAAAAAGCACCGCAAAAATTACGAAAAATTTCAGATTTCTTTTTAAATAACTCATATTTTGACCTCTTGGGGCGAAAATTTGTGACGGTTTCCGCCAAAGTTTTATGCTTATTATTTATTTTAACATAAATTTGGTAAAATACAACGGTAATTTATATAAAAACCGTTAAAAAATTGTTTAATTTAATTATATTCACTTGAAAGTTGCATTTTAACAAGCCGTTTTACCCTGTAAAGACAAAAAATAATTCATTTTTACTTAAAACTTTGGTAAATCGTTAGGTGTTTTGACAGGTTTTTGATATAATATTTTATTATTCGTTAACTTATATTTTGACAACGTTTTGTCAATATCACGTAGTGAGGTGGATTTTATGAATATGCTTGAAATCGAGAAGAAATGGCAAAAGATTTGGGCTGAGGAAAAATTAAATGAATTCGACGGTAATTACGACAAAAAGTTTTACTGCTTGGAAATGTTTTCCTATCCTTCCGGCGCGAAACTTCATATAGGGCATTGGTATAACTACGGGCTTACCGACAGTTACGCCCGCTATAAAAGAATGAAAGGCTTTTCGGTTTTTCAACCTATGGGCTTTGACGCATTCGGGCTTCCCGCAGAAAATTACGCCATAAAAACCGGTATTCATCCGCAGGATTCCACAATTAAAAATATCGAAACCATGGAAAATCAACTTAGCCGAATAGGGGCTATGTTCGATTGGTCGGCGGAAATCAAAACCTGTATGCCCGATTATTATAAATGGACGCAATGGCTGTTTTTGAAACTTTACGAAAACGGATTGGCGTACAGAAAGGAAGCGCCCGTTAACTGGTGTCCTTCCTGTAATACGGTACTTGCAAACGAACAGGTCGTCGGCGGAACTTGCGAACGTTGCGGAACTACCGTCGTTAAAAAAGACCTTACGCAATGGTTCTTTAAAATTACCGATTACGCGGAAGAACTTTTGACCGGTTTAGATAAACTCGATTGGCCGGAAAAAACAAAACTTATGCAGAAAAACTGGATAGGTAAATCATTCGGCGCAGAAGTTACCTTTAAAGCGGAAAGCGGAGAGGAATTTAAAGTTTTCACCACAAGAATCGATACCATTATGGGCGTTTCTTACGTAGTGCTTGCGCCCGAACATCCGTTGGTTAAAAAATTGACTACGGCGGACAGAGCGGAAGAAGTGGAAAAGTACGTTTACGAAACTTCTAAGGCGAACGAAATCGAAAGATTGTCTTCCGACCGCGAAAAGACCGGCGTATTTTTAGGCGCTTACGCCATTAACCCGGCAAACGGTAAAAAAGTTCCTATCTTTGCAGCCGACTACGTATTATACAGTTACGGCACCGGAGCGGTTATGGGCGTACCTGCGCACGACGAAAGAGATTACCTTTTTGCCCAAAAATACGGTCAGCCGATAAATCAGGTTATTACCAATAAAGAAAACAACGTTACCCTGCCTTACACCGAGGACGGATATTTGATTAACAGCGGAGAGTTTGACGGGCTTTTCGGCGACGACGCCAGAAAGGCTATCGTCAGCAAGTTAGAAAAGGAAAACACTGCCGCTTTTAAAGTAAATTACAGGCTTCGCGACTGGCTGATTTCACGCCAAAGATATTGGGGCGCGCCTATCCCCGTTGTTCACTGCCCTAAGTGCGGCGACGTTGCAGTGCCTTACAAAGACTTACCCGTAATGCTTCCGTATGACGTGGAATTTAAGCCGGACGGCAAATCGCCTTTGGCAAAGCACGACGGTTTTATGCATACCAAATGTCCTAAGTGCGGAGGAGACGCTTTACGAGATCCCGATACCTTAGATACCTTCGTTTGTTCAAGTTGGTACTATTTGAGATATCCCGACTCTAAAAACGCCGAAATGCCTTTCGATCCGGAAATCATTAACAAAATGTTACCCGTTGACAAATACGTCGGCGGTGCGGAACACGCTTGTATGCACTTGCTTTACGCAAGGTTTATAACAAAAGCGTTAAGGGATATGGGCTATCTTAAATTTGACGAACCTTTCCTTTCCCTTACCCACCAAGGCGTAATTTTAGGGCCGGACGGAAACCGTATGTCTAAATCTCACGGCAACATCGTTGCGCCCGATTCTTACGTTAACGAATACGGCTCGGATATATTCAGACTTTACCTGCTTTTCGGCTTTAATTACACCGAAGGCGGTCCTTGGAGCGACGACGGCATTAAGTCGGTTGCTAAATTTTTGGACAGAGTGGAAAGACTTTTCAATAAAGTCGTTACCCTTAAAGGGGAAAATTCCGACCGTTACGGCGCCGAAGAAAAGGAAGTGGAATTCATTTTGAATAACGCTATTAAATCCGTCGACCACGATATGGACGTATTTTCATTTAACACCGCTATAGCAAGACTTATGGAACTTGTTAACGCCCTTACCAAATACGAGGCCTTGGAAAACAAGAATGAAAAATTGCTGAAAGACAGCGTTACCGTCCTTATTAAACTTCTTGCGCCCTGCGTACCCCACTTTGCGGAAGAACTTTGGCATGAACTCGGCAATCAAAATTCCGTATTCAAGGAAGATTATCCCGTTTACGACAGTACAAAGACGGTTAAAGAAGAAGTGGAATACGCCGTTCAGGTTAACAGCAAAATGAAAGGCAAACTTGTTTTATCCAAGTCTTTAACCGATAAAGAAATCGAAGAACAAGCACTTTCCTTTGCCCCCGTCAAAGAAATTTTAAACGGCAATAAACCCAAAAAGGTTATCGTAATTAAAGGTCGTTTAATAAACGTTATCGCCTAAAAATCGGTAAAAGTGCCTCTATAGGTCGATTAACGCAACATTTTAATATTTTAAAAGCCTTACGGAACAACATTCCGCAAGGCTTTTTTTAATTATTTTGTTTTGAAACTACTTTACAGGCTGTCCGCCATTTCGGATAGGCGTTTTAATCTGTGACAAAGACAACTTTTGGTTATATTCAGTCTTTTGGCAAGTTGGCTTAAACTGTCGTCCGGATAATCTAACCTTGATTTTGCCACGCACCTTAATGGTTCAGGAAGGTTTTCTATGCCTAAAAGTTCATCTATTTTTTGCAGATCGCTTCTCGATTTATAGGAAGCGTCAACCTGTTTTGTCAAATTTGACATTTCACAGTTTATAATGCGGTTGGTGTTGTTTTTCACCATCTTTTTAATGATGATGTCCCTTAATTCCAAAGAAGCGTTTTTTGCGCCCGTTAAAACTAATAAGTCGCAGATTTCTTCCGAACTTTTCGTGTACACCACAAATGAGTCTTTTCGTTCAATAAGTTTGGCTATAAGCCCGTTATCGCTTAAAATATGGCAAAAATCAAGGGCGGATAAATACTTGGAAAAAACAAATTCCAAATGATAACCGGTTGCCTTTTCGCTTTTCATTTTCGGAATGGTAACGGTACCCGAGCCCAAAAACGCGCCCTTTATGTACGCCCTTTTGCAACAAGGTTTTTTAACCAACTTTTCCGATATGCCGAGTTCCACGTCAAGTCCGCCGTTGCTTATTTTTATCATTTCGGCATCCTTTAAAATACCGAGAGTTTTATCGCTTATATACACGGCTTTAGTTCTTTCACCGGTCTTTTCTGAAAAAACTTCCGCATTTTCTTTATAAAGGTCGTAGATTATTTTTTGAATATATTCGTTGGCGTCCGCTTCGCCCGTAAGGGAAAACCCGACAAGCCCGTTTTTAACCTCAACCGTTCCCGCAGTACGAAGGTAAGCCGATAAAAGAGCAAGTTTACAACACTTTGCCGTCGGTTTATCGGTTATTATTTCATTTTTGGCTTTTACGGTGAAGTTCATATTCTGCCTTTACATATGTTTTTTTAGTTCGGTGTATCTTAAAGTCGGCTGTCTGTCGTCGAAGTTGAAAATTCTTTCGCGCGGGAAGTGTACGACTTCGTCTTGCGATAAAAAGAGTTTTAAATCCCCCACCCTGTCCGGCGAGTGCGCGTCGGAATCCACAACAAAGTTCACCTTAGTGTCTATTACCTTTTGCCACTCTTCTGCGGTAAGGTGAAGTTTTTTGGTGTTGATTTCAAAATATGTGCCGTAATCCGCACAGCATTGCGCTACCGTTACGGGATCGGCAAACACGCCGTACAAAGGATGAGTCAAAATATCTATCGGGTTGTTTTTTATGGCGTTACAATAGATTTTGGTGTTGTACTCGATAAGTTGTTTCGAGGGCATTATTTTTGTAACGTCGGTTACGATGTTTTCGATTAGTACCCTTTCAAAATCCTGCTTTGTCGGATACCATATCGCGCGATGCATTCCGGCAAGAAAGATTTCTATTTTGTCGTAATCCTTGGGTTTTACGTCGCACACGCCTTCTTCACCGATAATATTCGATTCTATACCCAATTTTACCGTTATGCCCGTAATCCTTTCCGCTTCCCTGCATTCTTCAAGCATTTTATTAAGGTTGCGCCTTTTTATGCTAAACATAAGGTGCGAAAAGCCGTGATCTGATATGGCTATACCCTTTAGCCCCGCTTTTTTTGCGGCTAATGCGTTGTCGAGAATACTGCCTGTTCCGTGGCTGTAAGTTGTGTGCGTGTGATAATCAAAATTTAACATTTAAAATTCGCCTATGTAACGGACCTCTTCTATAAGGGCTATACCTTGAGTTTTAAGGACCGTGTCTTTTATCATTTTTATAAGATTATATACGTCGGTAGCGCTTTTTCCGTCGCAAATAATAAAGTTTGCATGCTTTTCGGAAACGTATGCACCGCCTATTCTTGCACCTTTAAGTCCTGCTTTATCGATGATTTTGCCGGCAAAATAGCCTTGGTTTAAAAAAACACTGCCTACGCTTCTGCCTTTAGGTTGGCTTTTGGACCTTGCTTCCGTAAATCTGTGAATTTTCTGCTCGATAACGTCTTCTTCGCTGACCTTTAGTTTCAGACCGACCGACAAAATAATTTCGCCCTCTAAAAACCTGCTTTGACGGTAATTAAAATTACAAGTTTTGTTGTTATACACGCCGTCTTCGGCAACCACGTAACAAACAAGGTCGGATATGTTTTTGTTAAAACATCCGCCGTTCATGGCAACAAGTCCGCCCATCGTCCCCGGAATGCCTACGGTAAATTCAAGTCCGCTTAAATTGTTCTCGGTGGAAAGTTTTAAGGCGTCGGAAACTTTCGCTCCGCATTCCGCGACAAGAAGATTTCCTTTTAAAGTTATTTTGTTAAGATGCTCGGTAAAAATACATACACCGCGAAATCCGTTATCGGAAACAAGCACGTTAGAGCCGTTACCGATTACGCAATAAGAATGCACGCCTTTTAAATAATCGATAATTTTTTGTAAGGACATAGCGGACCTTGGAAAAACCGCCACATCGCAGTTTCCGCCGACCTTAAAAGTAGTATGAGCGGACATAGGGTAATTTTGTTTTATTTCTTCCCCCGAAAAGGTATTTATAAAATCATCGTAACTATTCAAAAGTTTCTACCTCCTATTATAAAACACTTGTCGTTTTATTTCAAATAAATTATCGTGTTTTTTACATATTTCATTTTATTATCACTATTTATTGTTTGATCCTTAATTACGGAATTTATCTCGGAAAGTGTTTCTTTTGATAAAAAAGCGGAAGCCGTCATTTGATGTTTTACAGTAAAAAGTAGTGCTATAGGCCCGTTATCGATTAGTTTTTCATTCCCAAACGGCGACGCCATGCCAAGTAAGTTTATATCCTTTTGAGACTTTTCGACAAGAATTTTTATAAAATCGTTACATAACTCCGTCCTTACGCTATCACCTTTCATAACCGAGACATACTGCACTATATCCGTGTAATTTTTTAGCGGAGTTATTTTTAAAGACATATCTTTGTTTTCAAGCCTGTATATGTCGCGCTGAGTTCCTAAAAGAGCGGAGTTTTTATCCTTTAAAAAGGCATAGTAACTTTGTTCGGATGGCATTTCGATCGGATTGTTGAGTGTTAAACCCTCCAAAAAAGCGGCAAGCAGGGGCAAATTGCTGTCTGTTTTGGAAACATATACCTGCGACGGACTTTCCAATCCATCACGTTCGATCAAAAAATAACCGCCGTAAGCCCACGGTAATGCGTATAATGCGTTTTTATATTTACCGCCGTACGATACGCCGAATCCCGTAATCTCTTGACAAAGGGGAAAAACGCCGTCTAACCCTTGCGAATATGAAATCATGTCCGGATAAACTCCATTTTTAAACATTTCTTCGGCACATTCCGCGGTCTGGCTTATAACGGTCAAAAGGACGTTATCATACTTGTTTTCAAACTCTTTAGCGGCGGATAAAAGATAGTTTCGGCGTGAACCCTTACCACCCTCGACCATGTCTAATTGCCATAATTCGAGTATTAGCGTTTCAACCTTTTTATCTTCTTCTTTTTTAAATAGCATCATTACCGAAACGGAAACGGTTATAAGCCATACCGCTACAATAAGGACGCTTATAAGTTTTTTCATAAATCTAATATATGATTTAAGCAATAGCAATATGATTTGCAACATAAAAAAGCCCGCCCAATAGTCGCCGATTTCGATGTTTTTATCCTTTAATCAAACAAAATAACATAGATAACCGACCTATAGGCAGACTTTTATCTTTTTGGCATTAAAAAAGCGGAGATATATATCACCGCTTTTTAATTTGGTTTTATGTAATTATTTGTTATGACGCCTTATTTAATCGCGTGACGTTTTAATCGCGATATTATATTTTTCTTAAAACCGCCAAAGACTCGATGTGTTTGGTGTGGGGGAAAAGATCAAAAAGGGAAACGGAAGTCAGTTCGTATACGGGATTGGGGGTTTTGTTTAGACCTGTAATTTTATTATCTTCTACTTGTAAGTTGTCGGTTAAAACGCCGATATCACGCGCCAAACTTTGGGGACTGCAAGCAACGTAAATAATTTTATCGGGCTTACATTTTAATGCCGAAAGCAGTACGTTAAGTTCTACGCCCTTTCTCGGCGGATCTAAAACAAGGACGGTTTTATTGCCGTTTTTTGCTTCCCTTTCGATTAAATCGGGTAAAATATCTTCGCAAGGGGCGCAAATGCTTTCCATTTTATCCGACAAGCCGTTATCTTTTGCAAGTTTATTTGCGGAATCGACGGCTTCTTTAATAATTTCTACGCCATAAGCCTTTTTTGCCTTTTTGCTTAGCATTGCAGTCAACACCCCTGCTCCGCTGTAACCGTCAATAACTACGTAATCGCCGCCTATATCCGCAAATTCGACAACCTTTTGGTACAGCAAATTTTTGACTTCGGTATTGACCTGTACGAATGACTGCGGACCTACTTCATAATTTATGCCGAATTCGGAAATAGCGATTTTACCGTTTCCGTAAAGCAAAACAAAACGGTCGCCGAAGATTATGTTATCATCTTTTTTATTTACGTTAAGGTAAACGGACAAATCACTAAATTTTTGCAAAAGTGCCTCTATAAGCCTGTTAACGCCCATTATTTTATCGCCGTTTGCAACAACGGTTACGATAAACTTATTGTCGATTTCACGCACGACGACGTGACGAATAAGCCCTTTTTTAGTGGTTTCATTATATGCGGTAACCTTTTTACCGTCCACAAAATTTTTGATTATTTTTATAATTTCGGTAGCCCAACTCGGCTGAATGGCACAACTGTCAATCTCGACTACGTCATGGCTGTTTTCCCTGAAAAAACCCACTTTTACCCTGCCGTTTTGCTCTCGTACGGGAAGTTGAAGTTTATTGCGGTAGCCATAAATATTTTCACCGTGATAGACGCTATCGATATTTATATCCAAACCGCATATCTTTTTAAAGGCGTTTTTAACCGTTTGCTTTTTGATATTTAACTGGCAGTCATAGTTAGCGTGAAGAAGTTGACAGCCTCCGCATTTGGAAAAAACATTGCAATTCGGCTCTGTTCTGTCGGGACTTTTTTCAAGAATACTTTCAACCTTTCCGTATCCGATACCCTTTTTTATCTTTAAAACTTTAAAGGTAACCAATTCCCCACGCAAACAATAAGGCACGAAAAAAGTCGTGCCTTCAATGTGGAAAATTCCTTCTCCGTTAAAACCGATTTCATCGCAAAAACCGGTCAATAAGTCGTTTTTCTTCATATTATACCTTAAATTTTCAGTCGTTTGGAAATAATATCGACCGCGCGTTGGAAATAAAAAAACATATAATCGTAAGCGATAAAAATTAAACTTCCGCCAAAGATAATGATGTAAATCATATACTTTTTGAAAAACTCATTATCGGTTATAAACATATCGGTTACGAAATAGCATATCAGCATTGCGCCGACAAACCAAACGTCCTTTATAAAATAACCTAAAAAGCGGTTAACCTTTTTTTCTTTGAAAAACTTGTTTACGATGGGATGAAAGCCGAAAAACAGAATGTACGGAAGCGAGGTTTCAAAACTGAAACTTGCTATCACGAAACTTAAAAGCGCACTTGCTATTACAGTTAATATCGCCCCTTTATAAGTGCCTTTAGATAACGGTAAAAGTATAACAACGCTTGCCAAAAACATACAACTGTAACTAAGCGTCGGAAAAAATGCGCCCACTATAAGCAAGACCGCACAAAACGCCGTACAAAGGGAAGATAATGCGATAACTTTTGATAATTTCATATAAAAGTCAGCCTATAAGCCCGTTATCTCATATTGCAGCAACAATTAAGGCACATATTGCACAGCGCCATTTGACAGCAAAAGTCCAAACAACTGTCGCCGCCCATTTGAGGCTCGTCAAAATTGGAAGCGTTATAGTTTCCGTATTGACCTGCATTTGCGCCTGCGCCCGACCCCGACTTATTCCAGTTCTCGTCCTTTTTTGCTTTAGAGGCGTTCATCTTTTCCAAAAGCCTGTCGTAAGACTCTTTATACTTTTTGTTTTCGCCGTCAAGCGCAATTGCGATTTCAAGTTGCTTTTTACACTCGTTCATCCAGCCCTTTTTATAAAAGACGACAGACTGAAGATAGTGCCATTCGGCGCCCCTTTCGTCAAAAGAGTCCAGAATAGACTGCGCCGAAGATATGTCGCCATTTTTTAAAGCCTCGTCAACCTGTTTATATAAACCGGCGTTGTTACCGACAGAATGTTCTTCCCTGTAACGTTTTATTTCGTCGTAAGCGTTGTCGATTTCGGTAAGTTTTTTAGCCGCTTCGTTACCCTTTTCGCCTTCTTCAAAACGTTCTTCAAGATACTTTTTGCGCAGTGAAAAATAGGCTTCGGAAATTTCCCTATCCGTAGAATATTCGCTTACGCCCAACAAGTTGTAATATTTTTCTATCATAATTTGATTCCTTATGCCTTACGGGGTTTCCCCTTACCGGCAAGTTTTTGCTTAATAATGCTTTGCGTTTTATCGGGAATTCCCCTTAAAAGGATATTCGCTAAAAGGTCGCGGTTGAATTTAAACTTTATATTAACAAAATTTTCTTTTATGCCGGTAAAAATTTCCGCAAACATAAAATCAAGATCGTCGCTGTTATCGGTTATCAAACTTTTACAGTCCTTAGAGTTGTACCTTATGACAAATGGGTTGTATTCACCGTTTTTTTTGTCCTTATCGTAATCGTCAAGGGCGTCGATAAGGTAAATCCACTTTCCTATATAAAAGAAAAGTTTGTGCGTAAATTTGTTTTTATATTCCTTAAAAACTTGGTCCGAAATCTCTGCAAGCATATTGCCGAAAACTTCGGAAACTTCGTCTATAAGCCCGTTATCGGGGGTTTCAAGGCTACGCAATCGGTCGTAGCCTTGCTTTACCAATACATCTATTTCGGGCAAATTTTTCTTTGCTTTTTTGTAGCCGCGCGATATTAAAAGGTTTTTTACCCTGCCCTTGCCGGAATCGATTTTATCATCGCCGACTTTATATTTTGCCAAAATCAAATTAACCGAAGCAAGTTCGTCAAAGAGTTTATCCCGCTTGGCAATTTGGCGTTTACGGATTGGATGAGCAATGCAACGGCTTTTTTCGATAACCACGTCGTTACCCGTTAAATTGTGGTAAAAAACGGATAAAAAGGCTATATCGTAAGTTAATGAAAGCCTTGCCATTTGACCGCAGGTTGCGCCTATGGACTTACAGACGCCGCAATACATACTTTTATATAAAACGTCGTCCTTTTTGTATAGATAAGGATCGTCCGTGGCTATATAACCAAACATAAATTCACCTTATGGTTCGATAAGTCCGATCTTTTTGTAAACCTTGCGAATCATTTTGTTTGCAAGATACTCCGCCTGTTCCATGCCCTTTTTAAGTACGCTTTGCAGATAACCTTTATCGGCAAGCATTTTGTTCTTTTCTTGATTTATGGGGGCTAAAACAGCGGCAACGCTTTCGGCAACGGCAAGTTTGAAGTCGCCGTAGCCCTTACCCTCGAATTCCTTTTCGGCGTCGGGGATAGACTTACCGCTGAATAAACTGTAAATGGTTAAAAGGTTGGAAACGCCTTTCTTGTTTTCTTCGTCAAAGCGGACTTCCGCCTCGCTGTCGGTAACCGCGCGTTTGAATTTTCTTACGATATCGTCGGTACCGTCGGTCACGGAAATGAAAGCGTTTACGTTTTCGTCGGACTTAGACATCTTTTTATCGGGGTCTTGCAGACTCATAATTTTAGCGCCGACCTTAGGTATCAAAGGTTCCGGCACAACGAAAGTAGGACTGTAACGGTTGTTGAAACGAACTGCCAAGTCCCTTGCGATTTCAAGGTGCTGTTTTTGGTCTATACCGACAGGAACGACGTCGGTTCCGTAAAGCAAAATATCCGCCGCCATTAAAACGGGGTAGTCGAGAAGCCCCATATTGATATTGTCGGCATGGTTACGGCTTTTATCCTTAAACTGCGTCATGCGTTGAAGTTCGCCCGGATAAGTTATGGTGTTCAATACCCAGGTAAGTTCTGCGTGCTGGTGAACGTGCGATTGCGCAAATACGATAGACTTTTCGGGATCGATACCGCATGCAAGATAAAGGGCTAAAAGTTCGTAACTTCTTTGTCTAAGTTCTGCAGGGACCTGTTTTACCGTCAAAGTGTGAAGGTCTGCAAGGGAATAAATGCAGTTGTATTCATCCTGCATTGCCACCCAATTTTTAATTGAACCGACATAATTGCCGATTGTCGGCACACCGCTCGGCTGAACGGCGCTAAAAACTGTTTTCTTTTCCATACCCAACCTGCCGTCAACGCTTTTGACGGCGAAAATAAAATAAATTTAAACTATATTAACCGTTTTTAAAACCGCTTTAAAGGTTTAAAATTAACCGCTTTAAAGGTTTTTGCGGTCGCCATTAACCGTGATTAACGATATAACCTTTTGCTTGTTCGGGAATTTTATCATCGTCCATTGAAACGGACATAATGGCTTTAAATCCGTATTCCTTTTCCAACTCGCAAACAGCGGTAAGGAATTTATCCACGTTTTCGGTTTCGTAACCAACCATCTTGCAAAGCCCGTCGATAAAAAGGTATTCTATATCGGCGTTGCCTGCCAAAAGCCCCTTTACAAAGCCTATGAAAGCGTTAAGTTCCATAACGCGGAATTCTTCGGTATATAATAAGCGGACCTTAAAGTTAATGCTTACGGTGTTAAACCTTTTATCGGTAATGAATACGATGTCGCCTTTGGCGTCGTTGCAAGCCGTATTAAGTTTTTCAAGCATAACCTTGGTTTTGCCGGTACCTTTAGGTCCGCAGATAATTTGAATCATTTTGGTATTTCTCCTTATGCTAAACAATTTAATATATTATATGATAACTTATTTCTTTTGAATTTTCAATAGATTTTGAAAATTTTTTGCCAACTTTTGCTATTCTTCACCCTATTTTTATATTACCGTAACTTAATCGCCTGTAAAAGCGCGTTTCAGCCTGGAAAAGGGAGTCGAAAGGTACAATTTGATTTAAAAAGACAAACTTAATCCTCGGTTTCGCCGGAAAGTTTGGCTTCTCTGTCCGCAATACGCAAGGCTTCGACCATTTCGTCGATATCCCCCATAATGAATTCTTCCAAATTATACATGGTTTTATTTATGCGGTGATCTGTTACCCTGCCTTGCGGAAAGTTGTAGGTGCGAATTCTTTCGGACCTGTCGCCCGTACCGACCTGACTTCTTCTGTTTTCCGAATACTCGCTTTGGTATTTGGAATTGTAATAGTCGAACACACGGCTTTTCATAACCTTCATAGCCTTTTCGCGATTTTTGGTCTGACTGCGTTCGTCTTGACAGTTAACGACTATGCCGGTAGGAATGTGAACCATCCTTATGCAAGATTCCGTTTTATTGATATGCTGTCCGCCTGCGCCCGAAGAACGGCAGGTTTCGATGATTAAATCTTTGTCTTCGATATTGACTTCAACGTCCTCGGGTTCGGGAAGAACGGCAACCGTAGCGGTGGAAGTGTGAATTCTGCCCTGCGACTCCGTTTCGGGTACCCTTTGAACACGGTGAACTCCGCTTTCAAACTTGAGTTTTGCATACACGCTTTTACCGCTGACGGAAAAGGTAACTTCTTTTACACCGCCGAGTTCGGTGTTGTTAGAATCGATTTCTTCGGTCTTCCAACGGTTCTTTTCGGCATATTTTACGTACATGCGGTAAAGTTCGTAAGCAAAAAGGGCTGCTTCTTCACCGCCTGCGCCGGCACGAATTTCCAAAATAACGTTTTTGTCATCGTTGGGGTCTTTGGGGATAAGCAAAATTTTGAGTTCTTCGACAACCGCTTCCATGCGGTGTTTGCAGTCGTAAATTTCCTCTTCGAGCATTGCCTTCATATCGGAGTCCGTTTCCGTTTTGTAAAGTTCTTCGGCAGACTCCTTGTCTTGGGCGATTTTTTTATACTCCTTGTACTTTTCCACCGTTTCTTCCATATCACCGCGCTCTTTGGCGTACTTTTGCCATTCGTCCATATTGGCTAAAACTTTTGGGTCGGCAATAAGTTCTGTTAAGTTTTCGTATCTTGCAAGTATTCCTTCAAGTTTTGAAAGCATTTTCTAAATTCTCCGCTCAATTTATTTTAAGTGATGATTTAATTTAAGTGATAGTTTACTGTGATTTTTTTATAGGTTAATTTTTTATTTTTAGGTTTTAACGACCACTATGCGGTCGATACCGTTTAAGTCTTTGTAAACTTCGGCTTTGTCGGTGAAAAGTTTGCAAATTTCTTCCGACTGATTTAAACCGCACTCTAAAATCAACTTGCCGTTTTCGTTAAGATAATTTTTAAAAAGTGAGGCTATAAGCCTGTAAAACGCCAATCCGTCCTCTCCGCCGTCAAGCGCGTTTTGCGGTTCGAAAGATAATTCTACGTCAAGTTTTTCCATATCCGACCTTTTTATATACGGCGGATTTGAAATTATTACGTCGAACTTTTCGGTGATGTTTTCAAACAAATTGCCGATTACAAAGTTAACTTTGGCGCCGTTTATGTCGGCGTTTTCTTTAGCAAGGGTAATTGCGTCTTCGGATATATCCGTTGCCGTAACGCGACAATTTTTTTCTTTCTGCACCGTTATGGCGATTGCGCCGCTGCCGGTACAAAGGTCCAAAACGGAAGAATTTTCGTCAATAAATTCAAGCGCTTTTGAAACAACTTCTTCGGTTTCGGGACGGGGAATAAGAACCCTTCGGTCCACTTTGATTTTATAACCGTAAAATTCGGTATCGCCTATTACATACCATAAAGGCATACCCGTTTTACGCTTTTCGGCATATGAAAGCGCCCTTTCCACCACGCCGGGCGAAAGAGTCTTTTTGCTTTCCGTTAAATCAGACCGCTTCATACCTGCGGAAATAGAAACTATCCATTCCGCGTCGGCGGTGTCCGTTTGACTTTGGTAATCTTTGCCGTAAAGGATTTCTTTAACCTTTTCCAAAAGTTTGTCCGCGCCGAGCGCTGTAACGAATTTTTGCGGTTGAATGGTTTGATCCGCATCCATCTTTAAAACGGTATTAAACGAGTTGATTGCAACCTCTATCATATCGTCGGTAGGCTCTTTTGTGGTAATCTTTTGCAAAAGCATACCGGGCGCTTTTATGGGTAAAAATATGGGACAATCGGTTTTTGAAAGCCCTTTTAAAAGTTCGTACGACAGCCCTGCGACAATGGGTAAAAGGGCTATTTTTAAAAGCACCCTGTAAAGTTTTTCAGCCATGACGAATGAGTTTACAAGCGAAAAAACTATGATGCTTACGAACATTACGAAGAACATAAACGTAGTACCGCATCTGTCGTGTATACGTGAACATTTGCGGACGTTTTCAACCGTCAAAGGCAGACCGTATTCGTAACAGTTTATGGTCTTATGTTCCGCGCCGTGGTACATATAAGTTCGCTTTATATCCTTCATAAGGGAAGTTAAAAGTATGTAACCGGCGAAAACCAAAATTTTAATTAAACCCTCGATAAGGTTAAACCAAACGCCGGTAACTTCGATATTTAAAGGTTTTGCGATAAGCCCCGTTAAAAACTGCGGAAGCCACATAAATAAAAAGACGGCAAGCCCCAGCCCTATAATCATGCTTACGGTGGTTATAACGCTCATTAAATCAACTTTAAAGGTTTTTGAAAGCCACTTTTCAAACTTGCCCGGCTCGGATTCGCCGTAGACTTCGGCAGAACGCATTAAAATCTTTGTGCCCATTATCATGGAAGTGAAAAAGTTAATTACACCCCTTATTACGGGTACGCGGAAAATAAGCGGTTTTTCCTTTATGGATTTTACCCTTTCCGTTTCGGTACGGATATTGCCTTCTTCATCACGGACGGATACGCACATCGAAGTGCTTCCGCGCATCATTACGCCCTCTAAAACCGCTTGACCGCCGATGTTCGTGCGATTGCATTTTTTCATTTTTTTCATATTATACCTCGGTTTTTAAACTTGAAAATTTGAAAACCTTAAATTGACGTTGTAAACCGAATTTGCCTAAACGGCAGTTCGATTTTATGAAATTTTAAGAGAAACTTTCGGTTAAAACAAAAGCAGCCCCGAATATAAGCGGGCTGCCAATGTTTACTAAATACCGTATCTTTTTTTGAATTTGTCTACACGGCCGCCCGTATCGACGAGCTTCTGCTTACCGGTGAAGAAGGGATGGCATTTTGAACAAATATCAACCTTGATAACGTCAACGTCTTTAGTGCTTCCCGTTTCAAAAGTTTCACCGCAAGCGCATTGCACCTTCACTATCTTATAGTTAGGATGAATTTTTTCCTTCATAGCATTTGCACCTCGCAAAATAGTTACATCGATTTCCGATGCCGTTTAGTATTATATTATATATAAAGGTTATTGTCAACTGTTTTTAATCGGAATTGGAACCTTTTTTATTTTTAAAAATCGTTACTAAACTCTATAAAAAACCGCCGACTTTTCTTTTACAGTTGCAATAATTCAATAAAAAAAGGCATTATTCCCTTCAAAAAGGGGCAAAAAGCAACTTTTTGGCGTATTTTAACTTAAAAGACTTGCTAAAATGCCGAATTTAATGTAGAATGAATAAAGATGTTTTGGAGGCATTATGGACGGAATTCAGATTACCGAACCTAAAAAACTCAGCGCGATAAGTAAAACGGAAAATTTTAACGCCGTGGAAAGTTCCAAGGTAATAATCACTAAAGCAATGCTTTTGCGTGAGGACTTTCATAGTTACTTAGGCGACGAAAGAACCCTTTACCCCATCATTCCCGCAAGAATCGGCATCGGCAAAATTTCAGCCGTGTCGGAAGATTCCGTAAGCGGTTTTGAAAGAGGGGTAAGAGTGTTTCCGCACCCCGAAACCCCTTGCGGTAAGTGCTTCGAGTGTTTTCAGGGCCACAAGGAAAACTGTTCTTCCTTTAATATAGCAAGCAAAAACGCCGACGGCTTTTTAAGAGACTTTGCGGTACTTTCAAACGAAGATATTTCTCTTTTACCGCCGAGCGTGAACGATTACAGCGCGCTTTTTATCGATCACGTTGCCGTTTGCGACAAGGTTATAGACAAACTTCAACTTAATAAAGGCGAATACGTCATTATAGTCGGCGGTGATATTTTGGGTATCTTTTTGGCGCAAGTAATTATGTACTACCAAGGAATCCCCATTTTGGTTGACAATAATGAAAAAAATATACAACTTGCCACTCGTGCCGGCGTTTATTACACCCTTTTTGCCGATAACAAACTTGAAAAGAACGTTTCCGAACTTACCGGCGCAAGAATGTCCAAAAAAGTTGTTTATATGACGGGTTCCAACCTAAATACCGATATCGCGCTTAAACTTGCAGGTGAATACGCCACCGTCTGTCTTGCAGGCTTCGGCACCCCCTCTTTAAAAGTAAACTTTAATATTGCGCTTATAAAACAACTTAACTTTATCTGCGTAACTAACGGTTACGGCAATATAGATTCCGCCATCAACCTTTTGGCAAACGGTGCGGTCGATCCGAATTTATTTACCATACCTACGGTAAAACAATCGCAAGCCATTGAAAAAATCAAGGAAATGGCTTCGGATATAAATTACGACGCCGAATCGGGCATGCTTATCGTAGATATTATTTAAAAAATTTAACAGTTTAAACCGTAAACGGGGTTCATAACGGCTTATGCGCCCCGTTTTTTGATTTTTTGATTTTTTAACCGCTTAATTTAACCGTATATTTTAATTAAAAAGTTTATTGAAGGACTTTTATGAAAATAGTAATTGCAACCAACAGTTCGGGAAAACTTAACGAATACAAAGAATTGCTCGGCGAAAAATTCGAGTTGCTATCTTTATCCGATATCGGCTTTTTTGAAGAAATCGAGGAAACGGGCAGCACTTTCGAGGAAAATTCCCTTATAAAAGCAAAGACCGTTTTTGACTTTTGCAAAATGCCCGTTTTGGCGGACGACAGCGGACTTATGACCGACTTCTTGGACGGAGCGCCCGGCGTTTACAGCGCAAGATATTGCGGAGAACACGGCGACGACGTAAAAAACTACACTTTACTGCTTAAAAATCTTGAAAACGCCGATAACCGCAAAGCACGCTTTAAAACGGCAATAACCCTTGTTACAGACAAAAAAACTTACACTGCAAGCGGAGAAACTTTCGGTGAGATTTTAACCGCCCCCGTGGGAAAAAACGGGTTTGGTTACGACCCCGTGTTTTTTAGTTATGAGTTAAACAAAAGTTTCGGTACAGCGGACGAAAAGGAAAAAAATAAAGTTTCGCATCGTGCAAAAGCCGTAACGAAATTGTTGAAAATTTTACCTAAAAACCTTTAATAATCGACTTATAGGCAGACTTATGACAAAAATTATTATACTTTCGGACACCCACGGAAACTTACAAGACCTTAGAAAAACGACTCCGCTTTTACAGGAAGCCGACCTTATACTTTTTGCCGGCGACGGCTATAACGACTTCAACCTTTTTCCGTCCGAAATTTACAAAAAAACAAAACTTGTCGCCGGTAACTGTGATTTTTTCGGCGATAAAGAAATCATATTTAAAGTTGAAGGAAAAAATATTTTATTATGCCACGGCGACCGTTACAGGGTAAAACAGGGACTACTGCAATTATCTCTACACGCTAAAGAAAATAATTGCGATGTGGTTATTTACGGACATACCCACGAAGCGCGCATAGATGAATCGGACGGGATTTTGTTTATTAATCCCGGCACACTGCAAAGATATTCCCCTAAAAAAAGTTTTTGCTATCTTGTTATATCCGAAAACAAAGCCGTTGCTACCATTAACGATGGATTTTTTATCCAATAAAAGCAAAAAAGTACCGATAACGGGCTTATAGCCTGACTTTCGGTACTTTTTTATTTTTGCTGTTTTATTTAAAAAGCCTTGTAAACTTACTTTATTTAAAACGTATAGTCATATTAAACAACCGCCGATATGGAAATTCAGTTATTTAAACTTCCAAATAACAGGCAAAACGCAGTCGTCGGCAAAGTCGTTTTTATCAACCGCGCGGATATGGATTACCGCGTCGTCTATTATAAGAAGCCGTCTTTCGCCGATTATGAAAGTTACTTCCCATTGATTTGAGTCGGCATTATAAATTAACTCTCTGTCGGTGTTCATGGTAAGGCAGGAATACCCGTCGATAGTTATCGGACAACGGCAAAAAACCTTCTTTATACACTCTCTGTTTGCGTTAAGCCTTACGAAAAGCGTTACTTTAGAGTGTTCTTTAAAATCATCGCTTAACTTAGCGGAAATTATTTTTACCCCCTGCTTATCGTTAGACTTTTTCAGCGGAGGATTACAGGATAACGGAGTTGATAAAATTGCGACCTTTTCAGAAATCGGGTAAACGGTTTGCGAAAGTGGCATATCCGCATAGGAAAGATAAGCGCCCATAAATCGGTTTTTGTCAACTTTGTTTACATTGACGGTAAGTTTGTTTTTACTGCCGAATTTTACTAATTCGGTTATGTCGGCAAAATACGCCGAACGCTTTACCGTACTTATAGCCCAGCAAGTAAACTGTTTTATATCTGCGGTTTTTCCGTTGACCTTTATACTTTCAACCGACGTTTCTTCGGCATCCGTAAATGGCAATACTATAAACAGTTTATAGGGAAGCGACCAAGCATAATATCCGTTTGCACCGTCTCCGAACTTTTGGGCGTATTCTTCCAAATACTTTAGTTGCTCGTATTTTTTTAAACGGTTTAAAACTTCTTCCGATAAAAAGAACTCGGTTTCTATATCGCAGTTATCGATTTCAACCGACAATAGCGGAATTTTTGCGCCGTTAGACCTCCAATTTGCCAGGTAAATATCCGAACCGTCGCCGAATTTCATATCCGCAAACAACTTATCGTCTTTAACGACAAAGGGCATTTCTTTGCCGTTTACGGTAAGTTTTTCTATACTTTCGCCCATACAGTCAAAGGTTATACTGCGCACATAATTTTGTGCTTCGTTTAAGGTTTTAACGGCTAAAACGCCCTTACTTAAACTATAACTTCCCATAAGACCGCTAAGCCTTTCTTGGGTTTTTGGGGTTATTTTTAAAATCATAACGGTGTTTGCGGGGACGGTTACGAAAACATTGTCGCCGTATTTGAACGCCTTGTTTCCGACGTCGTCGCTAAAAAGAGCGTCGTATGACTGGTAAAGAAAGCTATGCTTTTCCTTTAATTTTATTACGTCATACTTAAAGCAAACTAAAAACATCGCCAAAAAAATTTTTGCGCCGAAAATGTTTCTTTTAATTAAAAAATCCCTGATAAAATCAAGGATTTTCACGATTGGCGGAGCGTTAGTAACGTAAATCGAATTTTACTTAACCGAAAAGCTAACTATCAAGCCAACAATAGTAACTGCTAATGATATTATAGCGATTATCAACATAAAAATGTTGAATCGCTTTGCTTTTCGCAACTCTTCTTTTTGCTCAGCATTTATTTGCTTTAAAAGGTCTAATTCACCATCAATTGCGTTCATCGTTTTTTTAATTCCATCAAACACATTTGAAAAATCTTTATCAAAGTTACCCATATCATTTCCTCTTTCGTTTTTGAAAAAGCATAGCCGTTCTTCATAGTAACGTAAATCGAACAATACAATTACTTAACGCTAACCAATCTAAACGTAAATTTAGCCTAGCACAGCAGTAAGCGGCAAGTCAACGAAAAAATTTATCGCTTAAAACTCAAAG